>JAYOYS010000004.1:0-111158 GCA_038153605.1 Flavobacteriaceae bacterium | reverse complement strand
CAAAGCTGTCGAAATATTACGCGGCCCAGAGATAAGATGTATGACTTTATTCATGCGTTAAAAATAATCAATCATACAGGATTTCTCCCCCCAAAAAGCAATAGTTCTGACTGAGGCGTATTTTGTAACTTTATTGCCATGGCAAGGGCCATGTCTAATTGAGTACTGTGAGCAAAAGGGTGCTGATTGTTTGTGATTCTTTTAAAGAAAGTCTTGATGCTGCTGGGGTGGCCCAGGCTATAGCCCTAGCATCTGCTGTTTCATGCTGTTTTGAGCAGGATTTTCCCCAAGCCAAATAGCAAAAAGTGCTTGCTTGAAAGGCAGGCCAGTAAAACTGCCCCGGACTTCTCCATTTTTAAAAAGTATTGTACCCTTATCAGGACGATAACTCAGCAATATTTCGTCATTTGGCTCAAAGGCATCCGAGAGAAATTCTTTAAAGCTTTGGATGTCTTTTGGGAATATTTCCCCACCGATGTATTGTCAAAGCCTTCTTCTAAAGCCTCGATAAAACGATCTCGCGTGACCAGGCCAGAGGCTATCACAATGCGAATCGCCATAGGAGTATCGCCTAGGATAATCTTATCCGCATCCCTGCTTTTCTGGGGTAAATACAATGCCCCGACATACAGGTCCAAAAATCCTAATTTCTCGCGGAGTCCGCCCCCATTAAGGCCCAACTCGGCCCCACTGATGGACAACTTTTCAGGAAAGTCAATGCCTTCGATATTTTTGACTTGTGCCTGAACAGACCATAGACCAAGCAAAAGTACAAGCGATACATATAGTTTCATTGTTCTCATTTTTCACTTTAGATGAAATATACCATTATTATTGACTTAAAGCTATTTTTTTTACCTGATAAAATTCACTGAGAACCTTCGCTAACCTCATTTGTACTGAGGTTCAGTGACGAGAGAACCATTAATTATAACTATTTTTAAGTTGAATTCTATAACTGTATATGATGATTTTACAGCGACTAAATACTGAGGATATTGATCGCATTCTCCCTTTAGTTCAGGAGCTAAATCCGGAGCTAAGCGCACGCACCATAATAGAGAATCAGAAAGAAATGTTTAAGCTTTCAAACTATCGTTGTTTTGGCCTTTTTCAAGGCGATAACTTGATGGGAATCTCTAGTGGATGGATTACAATTCGACATTATTCCGGAAAACAACTTGAAATAGACAATGTAATTGTCGCCAGCAAGTATCAATCAAAAGGATATGGCACTCGATTTATTGAGCTTATGGAGCAATGGTCTCGCGAGCAAGAGTGCAGGACTATGGAGCTCAATACTTACCTAAACAATTCGCGATCGCATAAATTTTACTTTACGCAAGGCTTCAAGATTTTAGGCTTTCACTTTTACAAAGAATTGTAATTTACTCCACTGTAACCGACTTGGCGAGATTACGGGGCTGGTCCACATTACGTCCGAGCATCACAGCAATGTGATACGAGAGCAGCTGAAGCGGAATGGTAGTCACCAGAGGTGAGGAAGCCTCTGTCGTTTTAGGAACCTCAATCACGTAATCTGCCAAGGCCTTAATAACGGTATCTCCTTTGGTAACTACAGCGATAATTCGTCCTTTACGGGCTTTGATCTCTTCAATATTGCTCACGACTTTATCGTAGTGGTTGCTGTTAACCGCCACAACCACTACAGGCATTTGTACATCGATAAGGGCAATCGGGCCGTGTTTCATCTCAGCAGCGGGATAACCTTCTGCGTGTATATAGGAAATTTCTTTAAGCTTCAGGGCTCCTTCGAGGGCCACTGGGAAATTAACCCCACGCCCAAGGTAAAGCGCATTTTGGGCCATGACCATATTGTTAGCGATTTTTTTGATCACTGCATCGCTTTCTAGGGCCTGGGTCACTAAATCTGGAATCTGCTCAAGTTCATAAAGATGCTGACGGTAAACCGATTCAGAAATCGAACCTTTTTCTTTGGCCAATTTCAAAGCCATTAAGGTCAAAATTGTGATTTGCGTAGTAAACGCCTTAGTCGAGGCTACCCCGATTTCTGGGCCAGCATGGGTATAACTTCCTGCATCAGTTTCTCGAGCGATCGATGAACCAGCCACATTACAAACCCCATAGACTAGTGCTCCTTGGCTTTTGGCCAGTTTGATGGCTGCAAGTGTATCGGCCGTTTCCCCACTTTGAGAGATGGCGATGACCACATCTTTTTTGGTAATGATCGGGTTTCGGTATCTGAATTCTGAGGCGTATTCAACTTCTACAGGAATGCGTGCCCACTCCTCAAAAATGTATTCTGCTACCAGTCCTGCGTGCCATGAGGTTCCACAAGCTACGATAATGATCCGGTCAGCACCGGTAAATCGTGCCAAATGATTATCCAGGCCGCTAAGCTTAATGATCCCTTCCTCCGGCAAAAGTCGTCCGCGAAAAGTGTCTAAAATAGCGCGAGGCTGTTCGTAGATTTCTTTGAGCATAAAGTGGTCATAGCCCCCTTTTTCGATTTGTTCTACACTCAAACTCAGCTCCTGAATCTGGGAGTCCAGACGCAAGTCTTCTTTTAAATCGCGCACACGAACTTCACGACCAAGGCGCAAAACAGCCATCTCGTGATCTTCGAGATAGATGGCTTGGTTGGTAAATTCAATAAATGGTGTGGCGTCACTAGCGATAAAAAATTCATTTTCTCCTACGCCAATGGCCAAAGGACTTCCTAGCTTGGCCACCACAATTTCGTTAGGCTTAGACTGGTCAAAGACAGCAATGGCATAAGCCCCCTCTACTTCTTGAAGGGCCAGCTGTACAGCCTTACCCAGTTTTACTTTATTGGTTTTTTTAACCTCCTCGATGAGGTTGACCAAAACTTCAGTATCGGTATCGCTATGAAATACATAACCACGCTGCTGCAGCACGGTCTTTAGTGCAGCGTAGTTTTCAATTATGCCATTATGGACCAAAACTAGATCCCCACTATTTGAGGTGTGTGGGTGAGAGTTTACATCATTGGGCACTCCGTGGGTTGCCCATCGCGTATGGCCAATTCCGATTTGAGCATCTGGCACCCCTTGTGCTGAAAACTTTTCAGCCAAAGAACTGACCTTTCCTTTGGTTTTACACAAATGAGTTTTTGTTCCGTCGTAAAGCGCAATTCCTGCACTGTCATAACCGCGATACTCTAATCGCTTAAGACCATTAAGGACAATAGGGTAGGCTTCCTTGCTTCCGATATAACCGACTATTCCACACATATGGGGCTAAATTAATCAATAGGTGCATATTTCTGCAACCTATTGCAATTAACATTAAATTTTGGTTACCTCAAGTCTATTACAATACAGCCTTTTACTCGGGCTTGGTGTAATACAACTCTAAACGCAGTCTTTTTTCTGGATCCGTGGCGAGATTTCCGTGCAATGCTGTGCCTTGAGGGGCAACTATAGTCCCGCCTGGGATACGATCAAAGCCACTTTCGAGCAGCGGTGTTTCCATATCAAAGAAACCGACATACGAGACGTTTTGAGTAACCACTAAACCTAAAGACACATTGGTAGAATCTCTATTGATCAGATTACTCACATGTGCCGTCAACTTTATTTTATAATATTCACCGCGATCGTCACTGCCGCGAACCAATCGTCCCAAATGATTCGTAATGGCGTCAATTGGGGGAAGGTTTGAGGTTAAGTCAATAGAATAATCCGCCAAAATTGCGCTGTTCTTGGTGTCGAAAACCATTAAGCGTTCGGGTTCTTGGCTCGGACTACTGATTTTATCTTGATCGACATAAAAAATCAAATTGGCTTCATTGACTAGCCAACCCTCATCGCGCAGTTCTTGAAGATCATCTAAACCATTTTGATTATCGTCGTTGCCAAATAATTCTATAATGGTGGCAATTCCGTCATTACCGTCGACATATAATGTTTCCGCCCCCTGAATAGAGTCGCCGGCCTCAATATCTGATGTAATTTCAGCAGGCCATTGATGGTCAAAGACATTAACTTTAATGGCAGAAAAGTTGAGGTCGAAAGAGAAAACCTCTCGAATAATCTCTCCGTCGTCATTTGTAGACTGATTCCCAGAATCGTCAAAGGTAGAGGTCTCTGCAGAGTAATAAAGGGTTATTTTTCCTTCGGTAGGATCGAAAATAGTTTGATGACCACTACCATTCACGGGTTCTGCCTTGAGGTAAATACCGCGAAAATAATCCTTGAAATTATTGTTGTTCAGCAATACCTCCTGGTTTTGTTGATCCCAAATTTTTTCTTGAAAAAATTCAAGGGGGAGCTCTAGATTGATTCCGGGATTAAAACTCAATGTATCTAAATCTTCAATGATAAACTCATTGACTAAATCACTGGCTACAAATTCTGGAACCTCAACCAGTAATTCACCCAATTGACCTTCAAATAATTGACGTTGATTCGAAAAATACTGCTGCGGATCGGCAAAGCCTGTCGATGGGTCAAAATCACGCAAAAAATAATTCGACTCATAGATGGATAGCTTTATGGGATCACTGCCAAAGACAGAATCCAAGTCAAATACGGCATTCCCTTCGTCATCTGTATCTGATGTGCTGTAATACGGCAAAGTCAAAATGACTTTTTCAAGAACCGGATTTAGGGTGTCAACCGAAAAAGCGGGATTATTTGAGGACAGCACAAGCTGGGTCAAAAAGTCTGCAGAGTGTGGACCAAATAATGGGTCGTTATAGTAACCCAATTTATAACTCAATTGATTATTGGTCTGGACTGGCCCTACAAATCGACTGTAGGCACGCACAGAAAACACGGTATCCGGCGTAGTATAATTTTGATCAATTAAATCAGTGTCGAGATTGGTAAAGTTTTCATCACAGGAAGCGAAGCCTATAATTACCAATATAACCCAAACAAAATGAGGAATGCGCTGTCTCACGTTCATAAAATTAATGAGCCTAAGCTCCTAAGACTTTTGATTTGTAAAAATCGATATAAGCCTGAGAAAACTCATCTTTATTGTGAAAGTTTAACACAGGGCACGTGGCTTTTTTGAGGTAAGCCGTCAATTCATCAGATAAATCGGGGGAACCTTCAATTACTGCATCAGAATGATCAATAGCAGTTTTCATTATGTTGAGATAACTCGGAGTATCTAAATGAGCATATTGTTTATTATCGATACCGTCAAAGCTGATTTTTTTGGACAAGCTTTCATTGAGTGTGCCATCGAAACCTTGACTGTAAAGTGAGGTCACTATTTTACAACCATCAAATAGGGGTTCATTGCCGTAATAGGTTCTTAAATAGAGCGGCAGTAAAGAGGCTAACCAACCATGCACATGTATGATATCTGGACCCCAATTGAGTTTTTTTACTGTCTCCACAACTCCTTTGGCAAAAAATAAAGCCCGTTCGTCGTTGTCTTCAAAAAGCGCTCCATTTTCATCTGCATAAGTTGCTTTGCGCTTGAAATAGTCGTCATTATCAATAAAATAAACCTGCATGCGCTCCTTTGGAATCGAGGCCACTTTGATGATCAGGGGCATATCCATGTCGTTAATCACAAGATTCATCCCCGAAAGGCGAATCACTTCATGCAATTGGTGACGACGCTCATTGATATTACCATAACGAGGCATAAAAATGCGGATCTGACCATTGTTATTGTTGACCGCTCTTGGGGCCTCAAACGACATCGAAGAAATCTCAGTCTCGGGGAGGTAAGGAACCACCTCGGAAGACACATACAAGACTCTTTTATCTTTCATAAAACACTAAAAATTTTCCGTAACTGCTCTGAGGATGCAAAATTACGAAAATTTATGCAGATTGCTGTGAATATCTTAATTTTGCTCGATTTCTACGCGATGACAATACTTCACACCAAGGAAGAATTACAAGCGATTTTAGGACCTGCTAAAATGGGCCAAAAGAGCATTGGATTAGTCCCCACGATGGGCGCTTTACATTTGGGGCATTTATCCCTTGTAGCCAAATCCCTCAAGGAATGTGATTTAACAGTGGTAAGCATTTTTGTCAATCCAACTCAGTTCAACAATACAGAAGATCTGGTAAAATATCCTAGAAATTTGAATCAGGACATCACCGAGCTTAGCACATTAGGCCGGGATATTATTGTCTTTGCGCCTTCCGCGGAGCAAATATATGGTCCGGAGGTATCCGCGCGCCATTTCGATTTTGGTGACCTTGAGAAGTTTATGGAAGGACAACACAGACCGGGTCATTTCAGCGGTGTCGCCACAGTCGTTTCTTTACTCTTTGATGCCGTTACTCCAGACTACGCTTACTTTGGAGAAAAGGATTACCAGCAATTGCGCATCATAGAAACCCTGGTTAAACTAGAGCAACGGGATACCGTAATTGTGCCTTGTTCCATTGCGAGAAGCCATGAAGGACTCGCTTTGAGTTCGCGCAATCAGCGCCTAAATGAAAAACAGCTCGAACAAGCCTTGCTTATATCACAAGTCCTGAATCAGGCGTGTAAGCGCTTTGGCAGAGATGATTTTCAGGCCATTAAAAAGAATGTGGCCGCCACCTTTGAAAAGCGTCCTGAATTTGAACTGGAGTATTTTGAAATCGCTGATGTTGAATCACTTGTACCAACCCTGACCAAAGAACCTCAGAAAAAGTATCGCGCATTTATCGCTGCACATCTCGGCGGGGTGCGGCTGATCGATAATCTTGAACTAAATTAATACCTTTGGCCCCATGCTGATCCATGTTGTAAAATCCAAAATTCATCGCGTTAAAGTAACCGGAGCCGATCTGAATTATATCGGGAGCATTACCATTGATGAAGATCTTATGGACGCCGCCAATATTGTCCCAGGAGAAAAAATCCAAGTGGTTAACAACACCAATGGTAATCGTCTTGAAACTTATGTGATTCCCGGTCCGCGAAAAAGTGGTGAAATCACGCTTAATGGCGCCGCAGCCCGCCTGGTATCAGTGGGTGATGTTTTGATTTTAATGACTTATGCCATGATGAGTCCGGAAGAGGCTAAAGTCTTTTCTCCCGCCATTGTTTTTCCAGACGAAGCGACTAATTTGTTGCGCTAGGCATTTAAATTAGCTGATTTGTGAAATCAAAAATTATCTCCTTACTCAAAATAGTTGTCCCCGTTTTACTGGGGGTTCTTCTGGTTTGGTACTTCTATCAGAAATTCACACCAGAGCAGTGGAGTGAGATGAAGCGACATTTTACAGAGGCCAATTTTTATTTCCTTCTGTTGTCGGTTTTGCTTTCGCTCAGCAGTCATATTCTACGCACCCATCGCTGGCATTTACTGCTGACCCCTTTGGGACATCACCCAAAATGGCACAACAGTTTTTTCGCCGTTTGCATTGCTTATTTTATGAACCTTTTTATTCCAAAAAGTGGGGAGATTTCGCGTGCGGTAACCTTAAACCAATACGAAAATACCCCTATGGAACATGGTCTGGGGACGATCATTACTGAGCGCCTCATCGATTTATTGTTTTTATTGTTCTTCTTTGGTCTGGCCATTATGATGAATTACACTGTGCTTATAGGCTATATCAGCGGTGTGATTCCACTTTACAAATTGCTTTGGACACTCGTGTTTATAGGGACAATTCTGATATTATTTGTTGTTTGGATTAAACATTCAAAACATAAGCTCGCCTCGCGGATTAGGGGGTTTATTTCAGGACTAATTCAAGGCATGTTGAGCATCAGAAAAATCCAGGCTCCAGTTCTATTCATTTTTGAGAGCCTCCTTATTTGGGGACTATACGTGGCCTCCTTTTATGCCGCCACTTTGGCCTTAACCGACACAAGTCACATTGGTTGGGAAGTCATCATCATCACCTTTGTGGTCGGGAGTTTTACCTTTGCCTTTACCAACAGCGGAATTGGCTATTATCCGCTAGCTGTTGCGGGGATTATGGGTCTTTTTGGGATTGATTTGCCTCTGGGAAATGCCTTTGGTTGGCTCATTTGGACGGCGAATATCGTTTCGATAATCTTTTTTGGCCTTGTTGCTCTTATCGGACTTCCCATTGTGAACAAAAAGTAAGAATTCACTGGAGTTCGTTGCAGAAGCAGGTGGTATAATTTTACTATCTTTCTGATTGAAAATTTCCGCCAATGAAATCTTATTTCCTTCTGTTTTTAACCTTTGTAATGCTAAGCCCAAGTTGGGGACAGTCTAAAGTTATTTATGAAGAATTTTCCTCCTATAGACTGGGCGAAACAAGGCGCTTAAAAATTCAGCTGCCTCGGGATTACGAGACCAATACCGATAAGTCCTATCCTATTGTCATAGTCTTAGACGCCAATTATCTTTTTGAGCCTGTGGCAGGAAACGTAGATTACTTTGGCTACTGGGAAGATATGCCTGAAGCCTTGGTCGTGGGAATTATGCAGGGCGATAGTCGTTATGACGATTGTTTTTATGATGACACAAACTTTATGCCTGCCGATAAAGGTGCTGATTTTTTTGAATTTATCGGCCTCGAGCTGGTTCCATTTATCGATGCGAATTTCCGTACCGCAAAATTCATTATCGCCGTAGGTCACGATCTGACGGCTAGTTATATTAATTACTACTTGTTTAAGGATCCCCCGCTCTTCAATGGCTACATTGCCCTGAGCCCAGATTTGGCTCCGATGATGGACGATCGACTGCCCAAACGAATCCCTAATATTTCTCAAAAGCTTTTTTACTACCTCGCTACGGGTACCGATGACATTCAAGACTTGCAACTCGTGGCTCAAGAACTCAATACCTCACTCAGTAGCTTAAAATCCGAACAATTCAATTATTATTTCGACAATTTTGAGGGGGCCACGCATTATTCCTTAGTGGCCCGAGCCATCCCCTCTGCACTAGAAAAAATATTTTCAGTATACCGACCTATTTCAAAACAAGAATTTAATGAGGTAATGCTGAAATTGGAAACTCCTGTCCATCTTTATCTATTGGATAAATATCAAACCATTGCCAATCTTTTTGGCATCAATAACCCCATCAGAATCAACGACTTTATCGCGTCGGCCACAGCATGTGAAAAGCTCAAGCAATGGGAATCCCTCAGAGAGATTGCTACTCTGGCCACCCGCCAATATCCAGATTTGATTTTGGGGGATTATTATATGGGGCGCTATTATGAGGAAATTGGCGACCCAAAACGTGCCATGCGTACTTTTCAAGGTGGATTTGACAAGGAAGAAGTTGACTTTATCACTGTGGATTTGATGCTCGACAAGGCGGATCAAATTAAATATGATTTCGGATACTAATGGCCAAAACCAAAACAAGTTTTTTTTGCCAGAACTGCGGAAGCTCCTTTGCCAAATGGCAGGGGCAATGCAATTCATGTAAATCTTGGAATACTATTGTCGAAGAAGTGATCAGCAGTCAAGTACCTGCAGCCTGGGAACAATCTGCAGGAACTTCTTCGAGGGTGGCACAACCTCAGCCTATAGAGGCCATTACTACTAGTGACACCCCCCGTAAATCAACTCATGACTCAGAACTCGATCGTGTATTAGGCGGCGGATTAGTTCCAGGTTCACTTACCCTATTAGGTGGAGAACCGGGTATAGGCAAAAGCACCCTAATGTTGCAGGTAGGCCTTCGATGGCCTTACAAAACCCTTTACGTGTCTGGAGAAGAAAGTGCTCAGCAAATCAAAATGCGTGCAGATCGTTTGGGGAAAAATAAAGGTCAGTGTCTCATCCTCACCGAAACCCAAACCCAAAATATTCTGCATCACGCCGTGGAGCAGCAACCAGAGGTTGTGGTGATCGATTCCATTCAAACGCTGCAGTCCAATCAAATCGATAGTGGGTCTGGAAGTATTTCGCAAATCAGAACCGCTACTGCAGAATTGATTAAATATGCAAAATCCACACAAACTCCGGTAGTCCTTATTGGTCATATCACCAAAGACGGTCATATTGCTGGGCCCAAAATCTTGGAACATATGGTGGACACTGTTCTGCAATTTGAGGGCGATAGGCACCATGTCTATCGCATTTTGCGCGCGCACAAAAATCGATTTGGCAGTACCAATGAACTCGGGATTTATGAAATGCTCGGCGAAGGCCTGCGCGCGGTAACTAATCCATCAGAACTGCTTATTTCTAAAACCGATGAACCCCTGAGTGGCACCGCTATCGCGGCAACACTTGAAGGGATGCGTCCTCTAATGATCGAGATTCAAGCCCTTGTAAGCAGTGCTGTATACGGAACACCTCAGCGCTCTGCCACAGGTTATAATCTCAAAAGACTCAATATGATCTTGGCGGTGCTTGAAAAACGCGTTGGTTTTAAACTGGGCGCTAAAGATGTATTCTTAAACATTACAGGAGGCATTCAAGTCGATGATCCAGCCTTGGATCTTGCCGTAGTGGCCGCGGTTCTCTCCTCAAATAACGATATGCCGCTTATGCGCAGCAGTTGTTTCGCTGGAGAAGTAGGTTTGGCTGGAGAAGTGCGTCCAGTAAGTCGTTTGGAACAGCGCATTTTGGAGGCAGAAAAGCTCGGTTTTACTCAAATTATTGTGGCCAAACACAGCAAAGTCCCTAAAAACACCAAAATACATGTAGTGCAAGTCGGCAAGGTGCATGACCTGGTCCAACATTTATTTATTTAGGCCGGATTCATGTTCAAAGCCTCTTTATCTCTTAAATACATTAGTTGCAGTATCGCGGAGCAAGGCCAATCGAACACACTACACCGCCAACTCAACCATATGGGGGCAATGATCGCTGTGATTGGCTTGAGGTAGAATTATGGCCCGCTTTATTTGATCCTTTAATGGCTCGGCCACCATATTGTAATCAATACGCCAACCCTTATTGTTTGCGCGGGCATTGGCCCGATAACTCCACCAAGTGTATTGACCGGGCTCTTTATTTAAAAAACGGAAACTATCGACAAAACCTGATTGAACGAAGGCTTCAAGCCACTCACGTTCACGCGGTAGAAAGCCGGAAACTTTAGCATTGCGTATAGGATCATGAATGTCGATGGCATGATGACAAATATTGTAATCCCCACAAATAACGAGATTAGGATAGGCACGACGTAAATCCGTAACGTAGTCCAAAAAGTCATCCATGTATTGAAACTTAAAGTCTAAGCGATCATCATTGGTCCCACTAGGCAAATACAGGCTCATGATAGACACCCCAGGGTAATCCACGCGTAAGTTGCGCCCCTCAGCATCCATATAGTTGATCCCCGTACCATAAGCCACATGATCGGGCTCTTTTTTACAGAAAATTGCCACCCCGCTATAGCCTTTTTTTTGTGCGCTGAACCAATAATGATATGGATAGCCGGCTTGTTCAATCAGATCGAGTTCCACTTGTTCTTTCATGGCCTTTGTTTCTTGAATACAAAACACATCCGGATTTGCCTGCTGTAACCACTGTAAAAGACCTTTATTCATAGCGGCTCGGATACCGTTCACATTGTAGGAGATTATTTTCAAAACAATTGATTTTATGGGTAAAACATCACTGTGCACTAAATTAAATAAGCCCGTATATTTACCCTAATAAGCTGCTGTTCAATTTTCAAAAAACAATCAACAAAATAATTCAAGACGGATTTAGTTTACCCAATGAGACTTGTTGTGTATTTATGGCATTGAAGACAAAGTTATTCCCCGTAGTTTTTCTGCTGATCACGCTTTGGATGTGGTCCGCTACCAAAGCCATGGCCCAAGATGAAAATTACTGGTCTGGACGAAGCATAAAAGTCAAAGTCTCTGACACCATAACTTTTGATTCTATTTCGGTCAATCCACGTCATTTCAGTGTTTGGCATATGGATAAAACTCAACTCGACAGCAGCCGTTATTCTGTGCAGTATTCAAAGGCTAAACTTTTGCTCGACCCGGAGCTAGTGAAGGCAAAAGACTCCGTTGAAATTCGTTACTTGCGCTACCCCAATTATTTAACCAAAACCTATAGCGCTCTTGATCCGAAACTAGTGCTCCCGGCCCAAAATCAAATCGGTAAAATCTATCGCATGGGCGAGAATAATTTTAATCGAGATAAAAACCCATTTTCTGGACTCAACGCTCAGGGGAGTATTGTCCGTGGTCTGACCGTAGGCAACAATCAAAACGCTGTGGTCAACAGTCAACTTGATTTACAAATTACAGGAGCCCTGAGCGATAAAGTTCAAATTACTGCTTCTCTACAAGACAGTAATTTACCAGGTGAAAACGGAGGTTATACCCAAGGCCTTGAAGAATTTGATCAACTTTTTATCGCCTTAGAAGCAGACCGCTGGCAGCTGCGGGCGGGGGATGTGGACCTTATTAATCGCAAAACTTTTTTTGGACAATTCACCAAAAAAATTCAAGGCATGCATGGGGCATGGCAAATAGATCACGGTGACGGGAGTGAAACTCAAATGTTTGCTGCCGCTGGTTTAGTGCGTGGGGTATTTAAACGTTCGATTATTCAAGCACAAGAAGGCAATCAAGGGCCCTATAAACTTCTGGGGGCTAATGGAGAAGCCCTAATCCTGATGATTTCCGGTAGTGAGCGGATTTATGTCAATGGCGTGCTGCTGGAGCGGGGAGAAAACGCAGATTATATTATCGATTATAATGCTGGTGAAATACGCTTTAACCCCACCTATCCGATTAATAGCAACATGCGGATTACGGCAGAGTATCAGATTACCGAAAGAAATTATACGCGTTTTATCGCCAATGCAGGAGGACAATACGAAAGCGAACATCTGACTGTTGGTGCCTATTTATACACAGAACAAGATGATAAAAATCAGCCCTTACAACAAAATTTTACTCCTGCCCAACAGGTGGTTTTAAAGACCGCCGGAGATGACCCTCAAGCTTTATTAGCCCCTTCTGAGCAATTAGCTGCCTATTCTGAGAATCAAATCCTTTACAAGAAGGAGGTGGTGGCCGGGCAAACCATTTTTGTGTTTTCAAACAATCCTGAAGACGAGCTTTATCAAGTGCGATTTACGCTATTGGGCCCCAATCAAGGAGATTATATCATTGAAAGTCAAACCAGCATCAATAAAATATTTGTCTACGTGCCCCCTATCGACGGTGTGCCTCAAGGGTCTTATAGCCCGGTCATTAGACTTACCCCTGCCCAAAAGCTTCAACTCGCAGGCGCCTATATTCAGTATGATCAACAAAAAACTCAAATTAAGGCAGAATTTAGTGCCAGTGACAATGACTTAAACAGATATAGCACAATTGATGACCAAAATAATGTGGGTTATGCTGGGCTACTGAGTGCCCGACAAGTTTTGGTCAAACGCGATAGTACTTGGCTCATCAGTGGCTTTGTTGACTTGAACACTGTGGATAAAAATTATCGCAGTCCTGAAGTTTTATATCAAGTAGAATTTAATCGAGATTGGAACTTACCCCTAAATCAAATTATACGTGACCAGACTCTGAGTTCAGTCGGGACTCAGTGGCAAAACCAAAAACTGGGACAGGCGACTTATCAATTTGATCAATTGAAAACATTAGGAGACTATACGGGGCAAAAACATAATCTCAACAGCGCACTTCAAGGAAAAAAATGGCAATATCAGGGACAGCTAAGTCAACTCAGCACCGAGGCGTCTTCAGGAAAGAGTTCATTTCTAAGAGCCCATCAATCTTTGGGACTCTCAGCAGAGAAAGGATGGATACGCGCTAAATTTTTAACCGAAGATAATCGTGTAAAAGACAGTCTGGATCAGCTCACAGTACTGAGCCAAAAATTTATCGCTTATGAAACCGCGGTAGGTGTGGGAGACAGCACCGGAGTCTTTACAGAGTTAGGCTGGCGCTATCGCGATACTGATAGCTTAGTTTCGGGTATCTTGAGCCGTGTGGGGATCGCCCGAGATGTGTTTGCCAAAGCCCAGCTGATCAACACCTCAAAAACAAAATTATCAGGCTTTACTCAGTACCGAAATCTTACCACCGCAAACTCGACACAAGAAGATCAGAAATCGCTTAACCTACGCCTTAGTTTTTCGCAAAGTCTTTGGGAGGACCGATTGCGTTTGTCCTCAAATGTTGAGGCCAATAATGGAAAACTTCCGCAACAAGAGTTTACTTATGTTGCCGTGGAACCCGGCCAAGGCACCTATACTTGGATCGACTATAATGAGGATGGAATTCAGGATTTAGATGAGTTTGAAATCGCCCAATTTCAAGACCAAGCCGCTTTTGTGCGACTATTACTACCTAATCAGACATTTATCGATATTCAGCGCAGTGCCGTGACACAGCTCATGACCTGGCAATTTTCCTCTTGGGGCAACGAACCAGGATTTAAGGGGATCTTATCCCATTTTTACAGTCAAACCTCCCTAATGGTTGATCGAAGTACTGCCAAAACTGATTTAATCTTTATCAACCCATTTAGCGGCAATAATGAACAAGATCGTGCGCTTCAATTCAATTTAAAACAAGCTCTTTTTTTTAATCGAAATCGTCAGCACTATACCACCGCGTATATTTATCAACGCAATAAAAACAACCAACTCGTGGCGCTGGGCTTACAACAAACGACTTTGGAACAGCATCAGTTAACCTTTGATCATAAAATAAAAGAGCAATTTTTAGCCCATATTACCGCGGAGCAAAATAAACGCAATACAAGTTCAGAAAACTTCAGCCAGCGTAACTTTAGTCTACTCCACCGTGGGATAAAACCAAAATTGAGCTATTTCTGGGGAGAAAATTCTCGAGTTAATCTCCATTGGTCACACGCCCAAAAAGAGAATAAAATGGGTGATAATGAGCAACTAACTCAAAACAATATCGGTCTCTCGTTTACCTTGGCTAAGGCTGATAAAATGTCCCTGACCGCGGAAATCAATGCCATCAACAATGAATTTGACGGGTCACCTTATTCCTCTGTCGCTTATCTCATGCTCGAGGGGCTGCAGCCCGGAGAGAATTATACATGGAATCTTTTATGGCAAAAACGGATCAATAGTTTTTTAGATTTAAATCTTTCTTATTTCGGTCGCCAAAGTCCCGATAGCAACACCATCCATACAGGATCAATGCAATTGCGGGCGTTTTTCTAAAAAAGGGCCTGTTATTAAATGTAAAGGGCATCTTCTAAAATATAGTGGGCGACTTGTAAAAAGAGGAAGTTCTTGCAAAAAAAATGGGCCGTCTTTCGACGGCCCATTTTTATAATTTAGGCTTTTGATTATTTTACAATAATCTTGGCTGTCTTGTAGATATTTGAAGAAATGTCTCCCATTTTGATGATGTAAACACCAGATGCAGCATAAGACATATCTAAGGCGTAGTTAAAACGATCGCCTTCTTTCTCAATGTAGTTAAACGCCAACAACTGACCCAATACATTGTAAATTCCGATTGATGCACGGTCCTCATAGCTCGTCACCAATGCAATGTCAAATTGATTGTTTGGACCAGAAGTCACAATCAACTCAGCATTGCTAATAGCCGCTTGAGTTATACCTAATACGCCATCCACATCTGCCGAATAGTCTTCTGTCTCTCCATAGTTAGTGATCTCACAAGCATCAGCAGGAACTTCTGCTTGCCAGTTTGACTTAAAGCGCATTCTGTGAATACCACTTTGAACCCCAGCTGGAATCACAAGATTTGTTGTTTCTGTGTAAGTACCCGCTGCTTGACCGGGAGCAATGACGAAATTCTGAACCACGATTTCATTCGTCGCAAAGTTTCCATCATCGTTAAAGTCAATCCAACCTTTAATGTGCTGATCACCATAACCAGTAGTGAAGGTTACTTGATAGGTTTGGCCTGCAGAAAAACTTGCCACTTGGTTTGTGAAATCTCCATAACCTTCACAAGCTGAAGGGTTGTTAATTTGCTCTACAGCAACTAATGTAAATCCGTCACCAAAGGAACAATCCAAGTTCGGGTTACAATAGATGATAGAGTTTTGAACCGTTTTGGTCGCCTCGTCGTTCGCCGGGTTTGAATCGGGCGCAAAGTTAGTCCGTGAAGCTATGGTGTAAATTTGATTTTGAACAGAAAGATCAGCAGGCGTTGAGAAAGTATAGCTTTCTGTTGCCCCGGCAGCTAAGATCCCCGTAAATGTTTCAACAACTGGAGTTCCCCCATCGATCGTGTACTGAACCTCAGGGTCAACTATATCGTTGATTCCAAAGTTTTTGATATTGATTACAATATCTTCAGTACTGGTCAATGGACCATTTACCGGTGAAGTGATACTCGTCACCCCAATGTCATCTACAGTCGTGTTTGGCTCGAGTTGGAAGACCCCAACAACCCCTTTACGTCCGCTGTTCATGTATTCATTAATGAACCAGAAAGTTGCATCATCAGCAGGATCAATATCGATTTTGCTGTAATCTCCATAACGTAGACCAGGAATGTTTGCATTTCCATTGGCGATTAATTCCTCAGCCACGGTCATCACTCCAGGAGCATCCCCGTCAAAACGACCAGTGTAGTATGAACTCACGCGAACCACATCTGGGGTGGTCGGGCCAGACATAGAAGTATAACCCATACCAATATTTCCAGCACCATCCATGATCATACTCGCATGCCATGCATGTCGACCGTCTGGAGCCGTGTAGGTTCCTTCTTGAAATAATGTCCAAGGCTGGTTATCCCCTGCCTGACGGAATTCATACCAACGTACCGCGGCTAATTCTCCGCCAGTTGCGTCAGCATCTACTACGAAGTTGAAAACGGCACTGTTGTGAGTGGCAAATTTTCTAAACTGTGCTTGGTTCATGATCGTCGCCTGAAGCGCATCAATTGCCACTCCATTGTTAGGTTGCGTCAAGTTTGAAAAACTACCCCCGTCAAAAACTGATATAAAAGGGGTGGTATTAATTTGTGTAGGAGCAGAAATGGTAGAGTTCGACGGTGTCGCCCAATCTACATCGATGGTCCAAAATTTGATATGGTCTTGACTGACTCCAGCCCAAGCATCATCTTGTAGGTAAACGATGGTCGCCCCACCAGCAGCTGGCATGGTTCCATCACTGACATTTAATGCTTGAGGACTGAAGAATCCTGAAGTTTGAATCCCAGTAAGTGTAAAGGTTTGAAAACTCGCAGTGGTACTTCCTGCAAGCATTTCATCACGCTCCAAAGCCCATACGCGACGGGTACCAACATTCGCAGTGATATAATAGCCATCGCTCCAAACTGAAAGTTTTTGGTAATCGTTTACCCCCGTGTAAGTATAAACATACCAACCATTGTTAATTGGGTCTGGCCCATCGGATACAGCAACTTGGACGTTTCCATTACCAAATAGGTAACTGATGACCCAGCGATTCGCGGCGGTATCATAAGAGGCCGTTAAGTCACAACATCCCCCACCAGAAAAAATATTCGTTACAGCAAGCTGTCCTGTTAAAGCAGTCCCTGATTTATCAAAAATTCGGTACCCAGTATTGTACACCACAAAGACATGATCCAAGCCAATAGCCATAGAAGGATCCGTGGGCTGAGACCCTGATGAGTAGGCATCAAATACAATTGAAGGAGGCATCACGCGAATACTTTGCTCAGTTTCGTGACGATTCAAAACATAATAATCATCTGTGTCTTGCTTTTCCTTTCCGATCACTACTTTGTTGCGAATGGAACGACGGTCACGAGCCTCTTCTTCGGTGTATTCCGCTGGAATTAAGTGACTGCGAGAAGCCAAAGAAGGCACATAATACATAGGCAATGATTCACCAAAATCTGACACTCCTTGTGCTTGGTTTTGCGATTCTTCTTGAGCAGATAAATTGATGCTCAAAAAAGCCACACAAAACATCAAAAAATAGTTCTTGAAATTCATGATGTTAATTTTAGGGTTAATTGTTTCAAAAAAGAGCCTAAAAATACACTCTATTTATGGAAATTCTTAGTAATGTGTTAAAATTTAACGATTCTATAGGATAATTACAGAACTTCAAAACGTTACAAAAAAGGCATTTGACTTTTATAGCAATTCTAGAGTGCCTTTACGATATACCGCTCAATAAAACGCATTGAACATTATGAAAAACATCGCGCCCATTATTCTTTTTTACTTTGTATTATTTCCAATCGTACTTGCTGGATGCAGGGCGTCTATGGCGAATTCCTCTGAAGCCTCGTCAAACACCGATCAAATAAAAGACCCGAGCTCAATTAGTCCACAACCCAGTCCAGAACATATTGCTGGACAAATAGTTTTGGGCAGCACTAAAACAGAGACAGGAGACATCGCGGTCTCAGACGAAAATACCCCGTATGAGGAAGAATCTTGCAGGTGGTTCCTAGAAATTGACAATGAACCCAGTGGATTACTGGACCCCGTTAACCTACCGAAGGAATTTCAAAAGGCCAACACACAAGTCTGGGTTTTATTCTCAGGAATGCGGCGCATGAATCGTTGCCCAGAGGCAAACCCTGTTTGGATTCAGGATATCGCTTTACGCAAAAGTTGAGTTCAGCCAATACTTAAAGGAGATCGACTCCTGCATTTTTTGGCTTAATTCAGTAATCGCAATTCGCTCTTGCTCCATGCTGTCTCGATGACGTATGGTTACGGTTCTATCCTCCAAAGATTGATGATCTACGGTGATACAATAGGGAGTTCCTACAGCGTCCTGTCTGCGATAACGTCGCCCTACAGCATCTTTTTCGTCATAAGTGACGGGCATAACCCATTTCAAGTCATCAACAATCTCTTGGGCGAGTTCTGGCAGTCCATCCTTCTTAACCAAGGGCAATACTGCAGCTTTAACCGGTGCCAAAATTGAAGGTAATTTCAGTACCGTACGGCTTGATCCATCACCAAGGTCTTCTTCTTTCAAAGTATGACTTAGCACAGCCAAAAACATGCGGTCTAATCCTATAGAGGTCTCAACTACGTAAGGCACATAAGACTCCCCAAGTTCTGGGTCAAAATACTGGAGTTTTTTTCCTGAAAAAGACTCGTGTTGTTTTAGGTCAAAATCCGTTCTTGAATGAATTCCTTCCAATTCTTTAAAGCCAAATGGAAAATTGAATTCAATGTCTGCGGCCGCGTTAGCGTAATGAGCCAATTTCTCATGATCGTGAAAGCGATAATTCTCAGCACCCATACCCAAAGACAAATGCCATTTCAAACGGGTCTGTTTCCAATATTCATACCACTGCATTTCTTGGCCTGGTCGCACAAAAAACTGCATTTCCATTTGCTCGAATTCCCGCATACGGAAGATAAATTGACGCGCTACGATTTCATTTCTGAAGGCCTTTCCGGTTTGTGCAATCCCAAATGGAATTTTCATCCTTCCTGTTTTCTGTACATTCAGATAGTTCACAAAAATACCCTGAGCCGTTTCAGGTCTTAGGTAAAGATCCATCGCTGAATCAGCACTAGCCCCTAATTTTGTGCCAAACATCAGATTAAACTGACGCACGTCGGTCCAATTTTTAGAACCCGTTTCTGGATCAGCTATTTCCAACTCTTCAATCAAAGCTTTAACGTCGGCTAAATCCTCATTTTCCAGAGATTGTGCCATTCTGGATAGAATTGCTTTTTGCTCCTGCCGATAACGCAATACGCGTTCATTGGTTGCTTCAAATTGGGCCAAATCAAATTGCTCACCAAATCGTTTTTCGGCTTTGGCGATTTCCTTTTGAGCCTTTTGCTCAAGTTTCTCAGCAAAATCTTCAATCAGTACATCGGCCCGATAGCGCTTCTTAGAATCTTTATTGTCAATCAGGGGGTCGTTAAAAGCATCAACGTGTCCAGAGGCTTTCCATGTGGTGGGATGCATCAATATAGCCGCATCAACACCCACGATGTTTTGGTGTAACTGCACCATACTGCGCCACCAATATTGACGTATATTATTTTTTAGGGCTGAACCATTTTGACCATAATCGTATACGGCACTAAGACCATCATATATTTCGCTAGAGGCAAAAATAAAGCCGTACTCCTTAGCGTGAGCAACAACTTTTTTAAACAAATCTTCTTGTTGTGACATGGCGCAAAAATATAAAACCCACGGCAATTCAATCCCCGAAGAGGCTATTTTTTCGAGACTTATTTTAGATACATGGTCGTGGTCCCTAAGCGCGTTGTATCTTGATAAAGGTTGAGCACATAACGCCCCGGAAGCAAATCATCTTCCTTAGCACCAACCATAATGCAGACATCAACTTCTTCTTGCTGAAAATCCACCTGTGTTGCAGCACTGTAATAAAGTGATTGTGCCCCTAAGGCCAAAGTCATCCTATTCCCAATTAAATTGTTTTTGGGATTAATTACTTGCAGATATAAATCGCGCGGCCCAGGCTCGGCAACCGTATTTGGCGTAATGATAAAACACGCCCGAATTTTATCGGCGCGACTGGCTCGCTTTGTGTCAACAATTTTACCACTGCGGCGCACGATAACTGCATTGCTCAGAAAGTCCACAATCTGCAGGCGCGCTCCTTTTTCAAGGACTCTTTCTAAGTCTTCATTTTTTAAACGCAGATCATCACTTTCAATGCGTGCTTGATCTAAAACAACCTGAGTACTGTCTACTTTTTGTGAAAGACTTTGAGTAACGCGAATCAAACTGTCTGCACGCGCAAAAAGCATGGTTCGCTCTTCTTTCAAACGGGTAATTTCTATGCGATATCGCTTAATGATCGCCATACTGGGCTTGGCCGATTCAACCGAATCCATGAGCTGGGCAATTCTACTTCTTGCTTCTACAAGGGCTTGATCTTGAAGTTTATAGTCTTTCAATAGAGTATCGTAGGTGTTTTTAAGTTCCCCCAACTCTTGTGAAATGGCCATTTTTTGTTCTAGAAGATTCTGTTGATTTGCTTGACTCTCTTTATACAAAACAAAAGTATATCCCCCTAGGCCAAATAAAAGGATCACCAAAATAATTATGATGCGCTTAAAATTTTTTGCCTGATTGTCGTTATTCATAGAGACTCCCTTTATACATCAGTCCAAATTAAATATTGGGCCTAATGGTTTGTCACATTTAGTGTGATTAAAGGTATGCTAAATATTTTATTTCCCAAGCATTGTCCCGGATGTGGGCACGTTTTGGATCAGCCCAAAATAATACTCTGTCCAAAATGCAGAAATGCGTTGCCACTGACCCACTACCATAAATATAATAACCAGAGTATTGTCGACAAGTTCTACGGGATCTTAGCCCTGGATCAAGGGACTGCTTTATTGCATTATGACAAAAAAGGATTAGCCCAAAAGTTAATTCATGCCCTCAAGTATTGCGGAAATAAAAATATTGGATATTGGCTAGGCACTTGGCTGGGCCAAGAACTCAAAGCCATCGAGCGTTATCGCCATATTTCCGCAGTAGTGCCCGTACCTATGCATCCCAAAAAATTACGTCTTAGGGGCTATAACCAAGCTGCTGTTTTTGGACGAGCTATGGCTGAAGCTATGGCGATACCGTTTATAGAAACGCTGCTCATTAAAACCGAAATGAGTGATACTCAAGCCAAATTGGGGCGCTGGGATCGATGGGCCAAAAAAAATTCATTTGCCTTAAATGGGTCCCACCAGGACATAATCAAAAAGATACTTTTTAATTCAAAAGCTTTGGAATCTAAGCAACGTCAATCAATTGACGAATTTGTGAGTTCTGAAAATCAATGTGGCAAAGATTCATGCCGGACAATTCATCTCCTTCTGGTGGATGATGTAATCACTATAGGGGCCACAATAGAGGCCTGTGGCAGAATATTGACCAACGAACTTGGGGTCTCACTAAGTTGTGCCAGTATCGCAATCGCTTGAGAAAGTTTACTTACTTTTGACCTAATGAATGCACCGATAAGACCTTTATTTTTCACCTTAATAGTACTGATTTTTTTGGCGGGCTGTGCCAAAAAAGGGTCTCCAACGGGTGGGCCAAAAGATACGCTGGCCCCAATGGTAAAATCGTTCATACCCGAGAATTACTCGGTGGATTTTTCCGGGCAAACTATTGAAATTGATTTTGACGAATTCATTAAGCTCAAAAAAGTTAAAGAAGAGCTGATCGTATCCCCTCCTTTAAAATATGACCCGATACTGAGTCCGCAAACCTCTTCAAAGACGCTTAAAGTTGTTTTTTTAGATACACTTCAAGGTCAGACCACCTATGTGCTGCATTTTGGCAATAGCATCGTGGACAATAACGAAGAAAACATACTCCCAGAGTTCAAATATGTCTTTTCTACAGGGACTTATTTAGACAGTTTACGCCTGAGTGGTCAGGTACGCTCAGCTGATAAACCGGAACTCGATGGCCCTGTGACGGTAATGCTCTATCCTGCTGATCAAATGACCGACAGCACAATTTACAGTATCAAACCACGCTATGTGGGCACCGCTCGAGCTAAAGATGGGAAATTTTCTTTGACCAATTTAAAAGAAGGACAGTACTATGTTGTAGCTCTTAAAGAGGAGCAAAATAATTATACCTTCGAGATGCAGACGGATCAAATCGCCTTTAAACAACAACCGATTACCTTGCCAGGAGACAGTATCAGTCCATTGTATCTTTTTGCCGAGGAACAAGATTTCACTTGGACGCGGGGGGCACATGCCGGTAAAAATCGCATTGTTTTTGGTTACAATGGATTCCGCAAAAATCGAGGCATTACCCCCTTATTTGATCTAGATTCAGATTTTCGCTTTACTTGGACCGAAACTGAAAAAGTAGATTCACTAAACTATTGGTTCACTCCTGCTTTTGACCTGGAGAAAAAGGATACATTATGGTTTGCCGCCGAGACAATCTTTGGCCGCGATAGTCTGGCCATTCGTCTAAAAGACCTCTATCCCGATTCCTTAAAAGTCAATCCTATTACGCGTGGGGTATTTTCGCCCAAAGACAGCATACGTTTTACAGCCAACACCCCAATTCGACAAATTAGTTTGGACAAAATCCAGCTTATGGATAAAGACTCCACGGTCATTCCACTCAGTACTCGGTTGGATAGTTTACGCAATACACTGACTTTGGCCTTTGATATTAAAGATGAAAATCGCTATCAAATCACTTTATTACCAGAGGCGTTACAAGACTTTTTTATGCAAACCCATGACACCCTCCAATACACCTTTAAGACCAAGCCTCTTTCAGATTATGGGACTATCAATCTAAATTTTAATGGCGCCCTGGACTGTCCGATACTCATTGAGCTAGTGGACACTAAACAAAATCCTGTAGCTCAAGCCTGGCGACGAGAATCCAATGGTGCAAGTGTGTATTTCGATTATATCAATCCAGACAAATACAGAGTCCGCTTAACTCTGGATTGCAATGAAAATGAAGTTTGGGATACCGGAGATTACGACAAAAAAATACAGCCCGAAACAGTGTACTACCTGCCTGGGCTTTTAGATATTCGGGCGAATTGGAGTCTCAATGAGCAGTATGACTTAAATCAGTTAAAGCCTTAACCCTTGACCTTTTTAACCCTTTAACTGGGCGCTCAACAACTCTCGATTTAATCGAGCGATATTCTCAAGAGAAATTCCTTTTGGACACTCGATTTCACAAGCACCAGTGTTGGTACAATTACCAAATCCTTCTTCATCCATTTGGGCTACCATGTTCAATACGCGCTGAGTAGCCTCTACGCGCCCTTGAGGTAAAAGGGCATATTGACTCACTTTGGCCGAGGTAAAGAGCATGGCGCTCGCATTTTTACAAGCCGCTACACAAGCCCCACAACCGATACAAGCCGCAGCATTAAAAGCACTATCAGCATCACTTTTTGGGATGGGAATCGCGTTAGCATCAATGGTATTGCCAGAGGTATTTACCGAAATAAATCCCCCTGCTTGCTGAATGCGATCAAAAGCACTGCGATCGACCATAAGATCTTTGATCACAGGAAAGGCCTTGGCACGGAAAGGTTCTATGACGATAGTATCCCCATCATTGAACTTACGCATATGCAGTTGACAAGTGGTAATCAAGCGGTCAGGACCATGAGGCTCTCCATTGATTTGCAATGAACAGGAACCGCAAATACCCTCACGACAATCGTGATCGAATACTACAGGTTCTTCTCCATTCGATACAAGATTATTGTTTAATACATCGAGCATTTCCAAAAAGGACATATCTCCATCAATGCCATCAATGGGATAGGTGACCATGCGACCTTTATCCTGGGCATTCTTCTGTCTCCAAATTTTCAGTGTAAGCTTCATAGTCTATTTGTATGATCGTGTTTTTACTTGAATATTTTCATAAGCCAAAGGCTCTTTGTGCAGTACTGCATCGGCCGGTTCTCCTTTGTACTCCCAAGCGGCTACATACATAAAGTTTTCATCATCCCGCAAGGCTTCTCCATCTGGGGTCTGATATTCCTCTCTAAAGTGTCCACCACAAGACTCATTGCGGTGTAGGGCATCTTTGGCAAATAACTCCCCGAGTTCAAGGAAATCTGCCACACGCATGGCTTTTTCGAGTTCTTGATTCAGCTCATGAGCCGTTCCAGGCACGCGTACTTCGGCCCAGAATTCCTCACGAAGTGCTTTAATTTCTGCTATGGCCTCTTTTAGTTCTTTTTCGTTTCGGGACATACCGCATTTGTTCCACATGATTTTACCTAAGCGCTTGTGGAAGTAATCTACGGGCTTTGATCCTTTGTTTGCGAGCAGTTTGTCAATGGTCTGTTGTACTTGCTTTTCTGCAGTCTCAAATTCAGGGGAATCTGTCGGAATAGACCCTGTTCTTATATCATCAGATAAATAGTCTCCTATGGTGTAGGGTAGGACAAAATATCCGTCGGCTAATCCTTGCATTAGGGCACTGGCCCCAAGACGGTTAGCCCCGTGGTCACTAAAATTAGCTTCACCCGCCGCATAACATCCAGGTATGGTCGTCATCAAATTATAATCCACCCAAACACCCCCCATTGTGTAATGTACCGCAGGGTAAATCATCATCGGCGTTTTATATGGATTTTGATCGACTATCTTCTCGTACATCTGAAAAAGGTTACCGTATTTTGCTTCAACCTCAGCTTCACCTAATTCGCGAATGTCATCATCAGAGGCGTCGTGTAAGTGACGAATAACGGCTTGTTCTTTACCATAACGCATTATAGCCGATTGAAAATCAAGATAGACCGCCTCACCGGTTTTATTTACGCCGTGTCCTGCGTCACAGCGCTCTTTGGCGGCGCGTGATGCCACATCCCTCGGCACTAAATTCCCAAAAGACGGATAACGACGCTCTAAGAAATAGTCCCGGTCTTCCTCTTTAATCTGGGTTGGTTTTAAACGCCCTTCACGGATAGCTTTTGCGTCCTCTAACTTAGCGGGAACCCATATACGCCCATCGTTTCGCAAAGATTCAGACATCAAGGTCAATTTTGACTGATGATCCCCAGAAACCGGTATACAGGTCGGATGGATTTGCGTGTAACAAGGGTTAGCAAAATGCGCCCCTCGCTTGTGAATTTTCCATGCCGCGGTCACATTACTGCCCATGGCATTGGTCGATAAGAAAAAGACATTGCCATAACCTCCCGAAGCGATAACCACGGCGTGGGCTGAATGGCGTTCTAATTCACCGGTTACCAAATTACGTGCAATGATTCCTCTAGCCTTACCATCGACAATAACCAAGTCGAGCATTTCATGTCGATTAAACGGCTTGATTTTTCCGCGATTAATCTGTCGGTTCATCGCCGAATAAGCCCCGAGCAAAAGTTGCTGCCCAGTTTGACCTTTGGCGTAAAAGGTGCGTGAAACTAAAACGCCCCCAAAAGAACGATTGTCTAGAAGTCCTCCATATTCACGCGCGAAAGGCACCCCTTGAGCCACACATTGGTCAATGATATTCCCCGAGACTTCAGCAAGTCGATGCACATTGGCTTCTCTAGATCGGTAATCGCCCCCTTTTATGGTGTCATAAAATAGGCGATAAGTAGAGTCTCCATCCCCTTGATAATTTTTGGCAGCATTGATTCCTCCTTGAGCCGCAATAGAGTGCGCCCGACGCGGAGAATCTTGATAACAAAAGGTTTTAACATTATATCCGAGTTCTGCCAAGGAGGCTGCTGCGCTCCCTCCTGCAAGTCCTGTGCCCACGACGATAACATCGATATTTCTCTTGTTTGCGGGGTTGACTAAATCAATCGAAGTCTTGTGTTTAGTCCACTTTTCAGCTATCGGTCCCTGAGGGATTTTTGAGTCTAATGACATGTATCAGGCGTTTAGTGTGCGATTGGATTTAAATGATGAAATAGGGCTATAAATAAAAAGCCCAGCGGAATGAATACCGCAAAAAATTTCGTGAAGCCTTTAAGTCCTTTGGCGTATTTGTTGTCAAATCCTACGCTTTGGAAAGAGGAGGCGAAGCCATGCCAAAGATGCAAGGACAAAAGGACAAATGCCGTAGCATAAAGCCCTACGCGTACAGGGTTTTCAAATTTATGAACCGTTTCGGCGTAATAGCGCGTTGGATCCTCTGGATGAGATTCTATGTATTTATGCATGATTTCAGGCCACCAAAAATCATAAAAATGAAGCCCCAAAAAAGCCAAAACTACAGCTCCAGAGATGATCATATTGCGGGAAGCCCAACTCGCAGAGGCCCCTCCTTTATAGGTAACATAACGCACTGCCCGAGCACGACGATTTTGTATTTCCAATACAAACCCCATAATAAAATGGAACACCACCCCAAATATTAAAATGGGTTGCAAAACACCCTGAACTAAACCATTGGTCCCCATAAAATGAGACCATTGATTGAACACCTCAGGGGCGAGTACCGAAGTAATGTTTATGACAAAATGCTGGGCGAGAAAAACCACCAAAAACAGACCCGATAGGGCCATAGCAAACTTGCGCATCACTGAAGAGGAAAGTAGGCTCATATCTTCTTTTTCATTTAGGTAGACAAAAGTAATACCCAAAGCCATGATTCACAAACTTTGGCTGAGGTTTTCGGTAACTTTAGGTCAGGTTCGCCAACAGCCCGAAAAGACTTCAGTTTTAACCTTATAAAAAGCTCCTTAAAAGGATTTTTATTCTATGATCAGGGGCACTGAGCGCGACTTGCCGCCCAGCGAAACCTCTAGTGAATAATTCCCTTTAGACAAAAACATAAATGCCCCTTCGTTGGGCTCAATACTTTCGCCTGTTGCTTTTTTGAAAGACTTCAACTCATCTGATTTCAAGGTTAAGTCGTATGACCAATAATTGTAACCTTGGGTCACAGCGATGGTTTTTTCCCAAATCGCATTTTTACCAGATCCCTTTAAACTAATTTTTGCCTGGCCCTGTGATGGGCTAAAAAATTCAAGGCCTAACTCAGGCATTCGCGGTTCGGCCCATTCACTGTAGGCCTGACCCCAACGATTAGAATAGCGTATCTTATTGGGTGTGATTACAAAAAGATCCTTGGCCCCCTGCGCTGAGTACTTCTGTAGTGGGTTTAGGTCAGCAATATATATCGAGCGACCATGGGTTCCGGCTACGAGCTCTGAAGCCGATTCCTGAACCACTAAATCATGACAGGCGACTTTAGGAAGGCCTCCGTCAAAAAGGGCCCAGTTCTGTCCGCGATCAAAACTCATGTAAATTCCATCGTCCGTGCCTAAGTACAATAAGTCTGGCTGAGTCGGATCCTCGCGAATTACGTTCACTGAACCCAAGGGCAGTCCTTGACTCAAGGAATTCCAAGACTTACCAAAATCTTCACTCACATAAACATAAGGCGTGAAATCATCCCAGCGATAACCATTTAAAGTAACATAGATTCTAGAAGCTTCGTGTGTAGAGGCCACGACTCGGCTCACCCATAAATCTTGCGGTAAATCGCTGCCGATAGACGTCCAACTCACTCCGGAATCTCGTGTTAATGAAATCAAACCATCGTCACTTCCTGTAACTAGAGTGTTAAAATCAAAAGGGGATTCACTTATGGTAGTTAGGGTCCCATAGGCCACATTACCTTGTTTGGGACCTTGAGTCAAATCTCCCGAGATCGCAGTCCAGGTATCCCCCTGATCAAAACTGCGATGTAGCCTCTGACTTCCTAGGTATAAAATGTCCTGATTGTGTGTGCTCAAAAGAATAGGAGTTTGCCAGTTAAAACGATAAGGACGCTCCCCAAGACTGTGCTTGGGCTGAATATAGGTCTGCTGGTCTGAAGCCAAATCCAATCGGTAGTAATTACCGAATTGGTAGCCCGTAAAAACGATATTGTGGTCTCTATTGTCGACGGCCACTTGCATTCCATCCCCACCCATAATCATGGTATAGGGGTATTGACCCGACTGATGCCAACGGACACTTTCTACGGTCTTACTAGAACCTTTCCAAACTCCGTTATCCTGCAATCCTCCATACACATTATATGGAGCCAAATGGTCCACAGCCACTGCATAAAACTGACCGACCGCAGGGGTATTGCACTTGATCCAATGCGCCCCGTTATCGTAGCTAATATTGAGTCCTCCGTCGTTACCATTGATCAGATGATCCGGACGATTTGGATTAATCCACAAAGCGTGGTGGTCGCCATGCATGTTCGGGGCATCTAAACTTCTGAAAGTTTGCCCCCCGTCATCTGAGCTCAGCAGAGGTACACCATAAATATAAATGGTATTGGCCTCTTTTGGACTTACGTGGATTTTTCCAAAATAATAACCATATGAATAATAAAGATTATCTAGAAAGCCTTTGTGCGTTTTGACCCATGATTTACCGCCGTCATCGCTGCGGTATACCTCAGCCCCGATTACAGGTGTGTCAAATAATTGGGCATTTGAATCGTATAAATAATCCTTTAAGGCCACTGGGGTAATAGTTCCTTTGGCCACCATTTTTTTTACAGAGGCTGGGGTGTACTCTTTTTGAAACCCATTTTGACGTAAAAAGTCTTCGAGGTCTTTATCCGAGAGTTGGGCAAAACCTTGCTGGGTCATGGTCTGAAAATCCTCAGCTTGAAGGCCTTGACGCTCTGAGATGGACTGAGGTCTGTGGCCTTGATTGTCCACTATGGCATAAAGTATATTTTCATCATATACGGCAATCCCAATTCTACCAACTCCCTGACCTGTAGGGAAACCGCTCTCTGCGGTAGTTATTAACTGCCAAGTGTCTCCAGAATCAGTGCTTTTGTAAATGCCACTTTTGGCACCACTACCCTCAAAGTGCCAGGCTTTGCGGTCCTTTTGCCAAGTTGAGGCGTAAATCACCTCTGGGCTGCCAGGCTGAGCGACCATCTCAATAACACCAGTATCATTCCCTACAAATAAGGTTTGCTGCCATGATTTTCCACCATCTGTGGTTTTGTATACCCCGCGCATTGTGTTTTCAGAATAAAGGTGCCCTACAACACCCACCACTAAGTGATTTGGGTCGTTTGGATCCAATAATATTCTACTGATATGGTGCCCATCAACAAGACCCATGGATTGCCAACTTTTACCGTGATCTTCAGACTTCAAAAGGCCTATACCGGCATAAGACGATCGAGACGCATTGACCTCGCCTGTTCCTACCCAAATAATATCATTTTGCCAATCTACAGCCAAAGACCCGACATTTTGAGTCATGCTGCTGTCCAAAACTGCATCAAAACTGGTTCCGTTATTTTTGGTATACCACACCCCTCCGCTGGCGTAACCGACATAAAACTCAGTCGGATCTGCAGGATTTACCGCTAAATCAACCACACGACCACTCATTATAGTGGGGCCAACATTACGCCAGGCCAAATTCTTGACCAAAGATTGCTCACGCATAGACTGCTTTTGTATCAAGGCTTGTTGAATATCTAGAGCGGAAGTTGCTGGGCTTTGCCCCAAAGCTGAGGCGAACCCTAATAATGCACACAATAAAACGGAAAATTGTCTCATAGAAATAAATTTTTGAGTGTTGCTAATCTACTTAAAAATGCGCTTTTGCAGTAAATTAATAGCGTTAATTTATCTCTAGCGTACCTCAGAAAAGAGAGTATTTTGTCTATTTTTGACAGGATTAATATTGCCGACTCATGAAATACAATCGCATAGACAAAAGCCTTTTTGAATCCAACCGCAAAAATTTTATTGCCCAAATGGCGCCAAAAAGTATTGCCGTGTTTAATAGCAACGATCAGTATCCGGTCAGCGCCGATACTCTTTTGCCTTTTGAGCAACACCGTGATATTTTTTATCTCAGCGGGGTCGATCAAGAAGAAAGTATTTTACTATTATTCCCAGATGCGGCGGAGCCAGAACATCGCGAAGTTCTCTTTCTCAGAGAAACCAATGACCATATAGCGGTTTGGGAGGGGGCTAAATTGACCAAAGAAGATGCTTTGGCCACAAGTGGCATCAAAACGGTTTATTGGTTGGATGCTTTTGATCGGGTCTTTTTTCAACTCATGACCCAAGCCAATACGATTTATTTTAACACAAACGAACACTACCGTCAATCGGTTCAAACTCAGACGCGCGAGGATCGCTTTATCGAGCAAACCAAAAAGAAATTTCCAGCGCACAGCTGGGCGAAAAGCAATCCAATATTACAAAGTCTTCGTGGGGTAAAACATCAAATTGAAATCGACCTCATCCAGCATGCCTGCGGTATTACTAATAAAGGATTTCGCCGTATTTTGGGCATGGTGCAACCTGGGGTCTGGGAATATGAAATTGAGGCGGAATTCATTCATGAGTTCATCAGCAATCGCTCCAAAGGCTTTGCTTATACTCCTATAATTGCCAGTGGGGCAAGCAATAATGTCCTTCATTATATAGAGAACAACAAGCAGTGTAAGGACGGTGACTTACTGCTGCTGGATGTGGGGGCTGAATATGCCAATTACAGCAGTGATATGACGCGAACTATTCCCGTAAATGGTCGATTCACCAAACGTCAAAAAGCCGTGTATAATGCGGTTTTAAAGGTCAAAAATGATGCGACCAAAATGCTGGTGCCAGGAGCCTATTGGAAAGCTTATCATGTGGAAGTCGGCAAGCTGATGACCAGTGCCCTATTGGATTTAGGCCTGCTAGACAAAGCCGACGTACAAAACGAAAATCCAGAGCAACCGGCTTATAAAAAGTACTTTATGCATGGGACCAGTCATCATATGGGTCTAGATACCCATGACTATGGTTTACTCTTTGAGCCGATAACCGCAAACATGGTATTTACTGTAGAGCCTGGAATATATCTACCCGAGGAAGGTTTTGGCATCCGACTTGAGGACGATGTGGTAGTCCAGGCACATGGAGATCCCATAAATCTTATGAGGGATATCCCTATTGAAGCCGATGAAATCGAGGCTCTGATGAACCACTAATTTATTTGAACAATCCTCAGCTGTGCTGCACTACCAGATTAAAGGACAAGGACCAGCCGTATTTTTATTGCACGGTTTTTTAGAAGATGGCCAAATCTGGGACGCGCTTGTGAACAAACTAAGCCGTCAATACCGCTGTATCCAAATTGATTTTCCGGGCTTCGGAAAAAATAAGCAAGCAGAATTTCCCGAACGACTTGAAATTTTAGCTGGCGCTCTAGAGGAGCTACGCCAACAATTATGCTTAGAAGAGTTTAGTATTATAGGACACTCTATGGGGGTTTATATCGGTTTGGCGTGGTTGAATTTAGCCCGTGTTTCACCTGAAGCATTTATCTGCGTTAATGGCAATGTCTATCAAGACAGCCCCGAACGCCTTGTGGAGCGCAAACGCAGTATATCACTAGTGTCGCGCCATAAAGAGGCCTATATTAAAATGGCCATAAAAGGCTTGTTTTTGCCCGAGCAGTTACAAGGCTTCGCAAGCGATATTGAGCAACTCACCAAGCGTGCCTTGAGCAGTCCTAAAGCCGCAGTCATTCGGAGTATTGAGGCTATGAGTATCCGTGACGACCATCGAGAAACCCTTGGCGCGTATCATGGTAGCAAGCATATAATTGCGGGCACCAAAGACCCCTTATTTCCGTTGTCTTTAAGTCAACTCATGGCGCAGCAAACCCGGGCCAATTTGCACACTTATCCTGGCAGCCATATGGGCTGGCTAGAGGCTCCTGAGTTAATCTTGAGGGTCTTGGGCAGCGAGCGGATCCCATCCGCGAGCGATTAATGGGATTTTCGTTTGGGCCCGGGTCATCAAATGTACCCCTTCTCGCTCGTGGGTCATGTGCCCAATAATGGTGAAATTAGGGTTGCCTTTGAGCGCCGGATAGTCTTTTTGATCTATTGTAAAGAGTAACTCATAATCCTCTCCACCGTTTAGGGCAATGGTGGTGCTGTCCATATTAAATTCCTCGCAGGTACTAATTACTTGTGGATCGAGTGGAAGATGCTCTTCATATACCACCGCACCGAGTTTTGAAGCCTTGGTCAAATGAATAGTTTCGGAGGACAAACCATCACTAATATCAATCATTGAGGTAGGCATTATCCCCAAGTCTTTAAAAAGTTTGATCACGTCCCATCTTGCTTCAGGCTTTAACTGTCGCTCTACCAAATAGGTGTAAGGACTTAAATCAGGTTGACTATTGGGGTTCACCTTAAAAACCTGTTTTTCACGTTCTAAAACTTGGAGTCCAAGGTAAGCAGCTCCAAGGTCTCCCGAGACCACGAGTAAATCGTTTTCTTTTGCGCCACTGCGTCGAACAGTATTCGCGGGTTTGGCCAGCCCAATAGCAGTAATACTGATGATAAGACCTGTTGTAGATGAGGTAGTGTCTCCGCCGATCAAATCGACTTTGTAGGCATTACATGCCGCAGCAATCCCTGCGTACAACTCTTCTAATGCCTCGAGGGGGAAACGATTCGAAACAGCAATAGACACTGTGATTTGTTTGGGCTCTGCATTCATGGCACAGAGGTCACTAATGTTGACTATTACCGATTTATAGCCCAAGTGTTTTAGCGGCATATAGGCCAAATCAAAATGTATGTTTTCTAGCAATAAATCTGTACTGATCACCTGATGATACCCCGATGGGGTTTTAATTAGAGCCGAATCATCTCCTACTCCCAATAGGGTTTCCTTATGGTGTATTTTAAATGCTGAGGTGAGATGATTTATTAAAGGGAATTCCCCTATATTCGATAAAGGGGTGCGCGATTCTTCTTTTGGGCCAAACATTGGGTATAAAATTTACCACAAAGTTAGGGAATACCTCGCTCAATGACGCTATCGATGGGGTACTTACTGATATTTATCATTGGGTCTTAACACTATTCTTAACATTAAATGATTAGTTTTACCCGCAAATAATTTTTTACTCAACTTATAATAATCAAAATGCGCATTTACACGACCCTAAGCTTTATATTCATATTCATGTCTATAGCGGCCATTGCCCAGCCTTGTTCCGGAGGTGCGGCAGGCGGTTACCCCTGTAATGGTTACGATTTATTGTCACACATTCCCTTATCCACATTTGGGGCCGGCTCAGCAAATGATTCTTGGGGTTGGACAGATCCTCAAACAGGTAAAGAATATTCTTTGGTTGGTCTAAACAATGGAACTGCCTTTGTCGATACAAGTGACCCTGTTAATCCGATCTATTTGGGGAAACTACCGACACACACCCAGTCCAGTACTTGGCGCGATATCAAAGTGTACAACAACCACGCTTTTGTGGTTAGTGAAGCCAGCGGTCATGGAATGCAAGTTTTTGATCTGACACGTTTGCGCAATGTCAGCAATCCACCGCAGACCTTTACTGAGGATGCACATTTTGCAGGTTTTGGAAGTGCCCACAATATTGTCGTTAACGAATCTACAGGTTATGCTTACGCTGTTGGGGCCAATACCTATAGCGGTGGCGCACACTTTATCAATATTCAAGACCCCTTAAATCCGGTAGATGAAGGTGGATATTCTGGAAGTGGCTATACCCATGACGCTCAAGTGGTCATTTACAATGGCCCCGATGCAGATTATCAAGGACAGGAAATTTATTTTGGGAATAATGAAGACCGCGCAGTGATTGTCAATGTCACCAACAAAGCCAATCCACAACTCATAGCTGACTTTAATTACAGTAATGTTAATTACACCCATCAAGGATGGTTGACCGAGAATCAGCGTTACTTCATTATAGGGGATGAACTAGATGAAAGCAGTTTCGGATTCAATACCCGGTCAATTATTGCGGACTATTTAGACCTAGACAATCCCGTGTTTCACGATGAGTATTTTGGAACAACAGCAGCAATTGATCACAATGGATACGTGCGTGGCAATAAGTATTACCTGTCGAGTTATACGGCGGGAATGCGTGTGATTGACATCAGTGGTATTGCTACACCAGGTAGTTTAAATGAGTCCGGATATTTCGACACCTATACCAGTAATAACAACACTAACTTTAATGGAGTCTGGAATGTTTATCCCTTTTTCAGTAGCGGAAACATAAACATCAACGACATCAACAACGGCTTCTTTATGGTGCGCGCCTCGGTGAGTGGCACAGATACCACTCCGCCGGTAGCGGTCTGCGCCCCCTATACTGCCGTTTTAGACACTGCCGGAAATGTCACAATAACAGGGAGTAATGTTGATGGAGGATCGAGCGACAACAGCGGATTTTACTCGACCTCGGTTAGTCCAAATATTTTTAATTGTGCCGACGTAGGGACTCCTATCACCGTAACCTTGACCGTTTCAGATGTGGCTGGTAATACCGCCACCTGTACCACAGAAGTCACTGTGGTTGATAACGCCCCCCCTTCTATTCAGTGTCCGGGTGACATGACTGGTAATCCTGAACCTGGAAGTGTTTTCTTTACAATTCCCAATTATTTGGCCATGGGGGTTACTGCGGCAGACAATTGTGATGTCGTAAGCTTAACTCAGTCCCCTCCCTCAGGGGCTCAGGTAACTTTCGGAACCTACAATGTGGTCTTTGTCGCCACCGATCCATCGGGAAACACCAATAGCTGTAGCTTCATCTTGACCGTAGAAGAATTAGGTGTCAATGACTTCTTTGCTCAAGGATTGACCATGAGTCCAAATCCTGCACGTGATTTTGTTCGCTTGAATTCTTCAAATGGAACAATAAATCAAATTCAACTCTATTCTATTTCAGGAAAACAAATTGACCTTGGATTTTCAATCACAGAAGAAGGGGCAAACTTTGATGTCTCTGGATTACCTACAGGCATTTATTTTGTTACTATAAACGAAATTGCCTCAAAGAAATTAATTGTACGCTAACTAACAACGACCAATATTTTCCTTATGAAAAAAATTAACCTTATCCTAGCTTTGTTTGCCTCTGCCACCATGTTGGCCCAATTTCCGTGTGAAGGAGGTGTTTCTTTTAGCTATCCTTGTAATGGCTACTTCATGCAATCCAAATTATTTCTGGCTCAAATGGATGCTGGCGATGGCAATGATTCATGGGGCTGGACCGACCCTACAACAGGCAAAGAATACGCTTTAGTAGGATTGGATAACGGGACAGCGTTTATTGACATCTCAGATCCTGTTAATGTCGTCTATTTGGGAAAATTGCCAACCCATACCTCGCCCAGTATCTGGCGTGATATCAAAGTTTATAACAACTACGCTTTTGTAGTGAGTGAAGCCGGGGGACATGGAATGCAAGTTTTTGATTTGACTCGTTTGCGTAACGTCGCCAATCCACCTCAGACCTTTACTGAAGACGCCCATTACGGTCAATTCGGCAATGCCCATAACATTGTTATTAACGAAGAAACCGGATTCGCTTATGCGGTAGGGACAACTACCTTCAGTGGCGGGGCCCATTTCATCAATATTTCAAATCCTTTAAATCCGACTGCAGCCGGTGGTTATTCAGGCAGTGGTTATACTCATGATGCTCAAGTCGTAGTTTATGACGGTCCGGATCCAGATCATCAAGGAAGAGAGATTTATTTTGGCAGTAACGAAAATGAAGTGGTCATCGTGGACGTCACCAATAAAAACAATCCACAGCTGATTTCAACCATTAATTATGGGAGTGTAGATTACACCCATCAAAGCTGGCTTACTGAAGATCAAAGCTTCCTATTAATTGGAGATGAGCTCGATGAAAATGCTTTTGGGTTTAATACACGTACTATTATTGCCGATGTGCGAGACCTTGATGCCCCGGCCTACTTTTTTCAATACTTCGGGAATATCGCTTCTATCGACCACAACGGTTATGTAAAAGGGAACCGCTATTACTTGGCCAACTACAGTGGGGGAATGCGGGTCATTGATATCTCTAATATCGCCATTCAACAAATGACTGAGATTGGCTATTTTGACACTTTTCCTGCAAATGACAATGTAAATTTTAATGGAACTTGGAATGTTTATCCATTTTTCGCCAGTGGTAATATTGTGATTTCAGGAGAAGGCGGATTTACTTTGGTTAAATCAGAAAATTTTGGATTGGAAGATCAGTCAATCAGCACCTTTACCATGAGTCCTAATCCTGCAAAAGAATTTGTCACACTGCGCAGTTCGAATACACCAATTAATTCCATTGTTGTTTACAATCTACTGGGCCAAGAGGTCCTAGCCACAGATCGTTTTGACCGACAAGAAGTTAACTTAGATATCAGCTCCTTGAATTCTGGGGTGTATTTGCTGACCGTTAATAATACTCAGAGTCAAAAACTCGTTATAGAGTAAATTTTCGTCTAAGTCTATTTTATTCATTTTGGAAAGTTCATGAAACTGCTGCAAACATCATCATTGATCTCACTTTTGATTTTAGGATTGGTGATGGGTTGTAAATCAGACTCCGAAACACCCATTATTACCGATCCTCCTGCACAATTTAACGGAACTTTAGCTTGGGTAGAAAATTTTGGAGGGAGCGGTATTGATCAAGCTACTGCAGTAGTCACCACAGATGACGGAGCCTTTATGGTGGTGGGGTCTACTTACAGTAACGACGGACATTTTGCTGGCTTAAAATCATCTACGGATGCCGATTATTTCCTGATGCGTGTTCGCTCTGATGGCGGCGTAGATTGGACCAAAGTTTACGGGGGTGATGACGATGAACTCGCCACAGGAATCACTAAAACGAGTGATGGGGGCTATGTCATAGCTGGTTACAGCCGAAGCGATAATTGTTTTACAGGCAGTAACGGGGGTTTTCATGACTATTATATCTTAAAGGTTGACGCTCAAGGCAACGAAATCTGGTGTCAAAATTTTGGCTATCCTGGGAGCGATCAAGCACAAAACATTATTGAAACTCGTGAGGGCGATCTTATGGTCACGGGATTCTTCGATGTTTCGGCCAGCGAAGGCCAAGGCAATGAAGACCGCTCTACCTCAGGATCTTTACATGGTGTCGGCGAGTATTGGGGTATCAAACTCGATGCTGACGGTCAGTTTTTTTGGAAACGCTATTATGGCGGAAGCAACAATGACAGAAGCTATAACCTAGTACAAGCTAATGACGGTGGCTTTATTCTTATTGGCGCCTCAGAAAGTGATGACTTTGACATAACAGACAGTAGAGGCAGCTACGATTATTGGGCCGTAAAACTGAGCGCCCAAGGCGCCTTACAATGGACCCGATCTTTTGGAGGCAGTGAAATAGATATCGCCTACGATATTGCCCTGACTACAGAAGGCAATTTTATGATTGTGGGAGATGCGCGCAGTAATAACCTCGATGTCAATATCAATTTTGGTAATGCCGATGTTTGGCTTATTGAAATTGACCCTCAGGGTAATCTTTTGTGGCAAAAAAGCCTCGGAGGGAGCATGTTTGATTCTGGGAAAGCACTATTACGCATGAACGAAAATCTCTATTGCATAACGGGATCTTCGCGCAGCAATGACGGCGATGTCACAGTCAATAATGGTGAAAACGACGCTTGGACTTTTGTGGTTAATGCCTCTGGAGAAATTCAATTTGAAGTAGCCATTGGCGGATCCTCCTTAGATTTCTCTGAAGATGTGGCCCAAGGGACAGACGGTGCGCTCTTGGTAGTTGGCAATACGGAAAGCAGTGATGGCGACATCATACAAAACCTTGGTTATAAAGACATCTTAATTTATAAAATTGACTGATTAGCCATAAGTAATGCTGATTGACGCAATAATTCGATTAAAACAATATTTAAAAACAACCCGTATAACTGTAATATGAAATTAATGGCCTCAAAAATCGCAGTTTTATTACTCACCTCAGCCCTAATATTTAATGGCTGTAAAGACAATGACGACACCCCTCTGGCCGAGGTTAGCCCAAGACTTAGTTTTACCCATAATTGGGATGGTGTGCCCATCGAAAATGCCGATTATGAGAACACTCCATATGTCAATGAACGCGGGGAGTCTCTGACGATTTCAAAGTTAGTCTACCTGATCTCAGATATCACTTTTACCGATGCTCAGGGCAATAGCTTTAGTGCAGGGGATTACAATTTAGTCGATGCACGTGAAGGCTTAAATTTGAGCTTTACCCCAGATGTCGTGATTCAAGAGGGCACCTATAATGTGAGCTTTACTTTTGGTTTTGATGACGAAGACAACGCTGGGGACTACCCTGATTTGAATTCGGCTGATGGCGGGGTATGGATTGTGCCTATGATGATGGGTGGAGGATATCATTATATGAAGCTCGAGGGCAAATACCTCAACACCCAAACCGTGCCAGAATCTGAAGTTGGATTCGCCTACCACGCTATTCGCGCTAACGACAACAGCACGAGCCCTATCACACTTCAGGATACCTCCTTTACCGTTGACCTTGGGGATGTTCTGATTGAGGAAGGCACCAATATCGAAGTGCAAATGAACGTTGCCGAGTGGTTTAAAAATCCCCATACTTGGAACCTATATGAGCTATACAGTATGCTAATGTCGAATTTTGACGCCCAGATTCTCATGAGTGAAAATGGAGCAGCTGGCGTGTTTAGCCGTGGAAATTAAGCTTTAAAAATCTAGAAGGAAGTTAGAAATGAAGCTGAAAAATGGAATTTACGGAATATTGATCTTAGCGGCAACGGCCTGTATTGGGGATGATACATCCACCTATACGGCCACACCTGCTGAGCTCGATATTCCTCCATTTTTTGAAAGTTCCATTCTCCCCCCTGAAATCCCACGTGATAACCCACTAACGGTCGAAGGGATTGCTTTGGGTAAGGCCTTATTTTACGACCCTATTCTATCGGCGAATAATACTCAATCTTGTGCCAGTTGTCACCTGCAAAGTGGCAGCTTTTCAGATCCTAATCAATTTAGCGTGGGGATAAATGGCTCTTTAGGTATCCGTAACTCCATGCCCCTTTTGAATCTTGCATGGAACCGCCGAGGACCTTTTAATTGGGACGGTAGTGCGGCGACTTTAGAAGACCAAATTTTTGAGCCTGTTACCAACCCGCTAGAAATGGCCAATACATGGCCCAACGCCGTGACAGCCCTTCAAAATTCTGGAACATACCCTGAACTCTTTGATGCGGCTTTTGGCAGTACAAGCATAGACTCTGTCAACGTCTCTAAAGCCATAGCTCAATTCGTGCGCACTTTAATCAGTGGTAATTCAAAATTTGATCGCTACCTTAACGGCCAAGAAGATTTGTCTGAGGCCGAAGAGCGCGGCATGAATATATTTTTAGATGAAACCCGGGGCGACTGTTTTCACTGCCACGGCAATCCAATGAACCCACTTTGGACCGATAACCGCTTTCACAATAATGGTCTTGACGAGTTCTTTGCTGACCGGGGACTTGGCGCCGTAACGGGTGATCCCCGTGATGATGGGCTCTTTAGAACCCCCTCATTGAGAAATCTTGCCTTTACAGCCCCATACATGCACGATGGCCGATTCAACACACTAGATGAGGTTATCGATCATTACAGCGAAGGGCTTGTATATTCAGAGACTGTTTCTCCACTTCTAAAAAAAATATCGGAGGGTGGAGTTGGCCTTAGCCCCGAAGAGAAGTCTGACCTCAAAGCTTTTTTAATGAGTCTGTCTGACCCCTCATTTACAACAGATTCAGAGTACCAGCCCGACTAAGGACAACGACAATCTGTAAGTAGTTCATATTCAAAACCCAAAAGGGGTCTTCTGCTCAGTATTATTTTGGCCTCCCAGATATTGAAAGCCTCTATGGTGGGATAATTTTAAATTGTCTCGTAACTATGGTCAAACAACCGATTTGCCCTATATTTGCCGTAATTTAGAATAAATCTATATTGATGATCAAAGTCAGTGAACACGCTAAATCACAAATTGCTCAGCTGATGCAGAGCGACGGTTTTGACCCGCAAAACGACTATGTGCGCGTTGGGGTTAAAAGTGGTGGATGCTCGGGCTTGTCATATGATTTAAAATTCGACAAAAATGCTCAAGAGCAGGACCAAATTTTTGAAGACAACGGCGTGCGTATTGTTGTAGACAAAAAAAGTTTTTTATATCTAGTGGGAACGACTCTTGAATACAGCGGAGGACTCAATGGCAAAGGATTTGTTTTTAACAATCCCAATGCTAGTAGGACATGTGGCTGCGGTGAGAGTTTTGCGCTGTAAGGACCAAAAATGCTATGGGAAAGTTTACAGAAGATGATTTAAAAAAGGAACTCGAAACTAAGGAATACGAGTATGGATTCTATACCGATATAGAATCTGAAACCTTTGCGGTAGGGCTCAATGAAGATGTGGTTCGTGCCATCTCTCAAAAAAAGGAAGAGCCTGAATGGATGACTCAGTGGCGTCTTGAAGCTTTCAAAATTTGGGCTGATATGACAGAGCCTGAATGGGCGAATGTACAATACAACAAGCCGGACTTTCAAAATATTTCTTATTATTCAGCGCCTTCGAAAAAAGCCAAATACAACAGCATTGATGAGGTTGATCCTGAGCTCTTGGAGACCTTTAACAAGCTCGGGATTTCACTAGACGAGCAAAAGAAATTGGCCGGAGTTGCCGTAGATATTGTTATGGACTCTGTCTCTGTAGCCACAACCTTTAAAGAAACCTTAGCCGAAAAAGGCATTATCTTTTGCTCTATTTCCGAGGCCATCAAGGAGCATCCTGAATTGGTACGCAAATATATAGGCAGTGTGGTCCCACAGCGCGACAACTTCTACGCAGCACTAAATAGTGCAGTATTTAGTGATGGTTCATTTTGTTATATACCAAAAGGCGTGCGTTGCCCTATGGAGCTCTCTACCTACTTTCGCATCAATCAAGCGGGAACGGGTCAGTTTGAGCGCACCTTGGTTATTGCAGATCAGGACAGTTATGTAAGTTATCTCGAAGGCTGTACAGCGCCGACAAGAGATGAAAATCAATTGCATGCCGCCGTAGTAGAGCTTATTGCCTTAGACGGCGCAGAGATAAAATACTCAACAGTTCAAAACTGGTTCCCAGGGGATAAAAATGGTAAAGGTGGTGTATTTAACTTCGTTACTAAGCGCGGTCTTTGTGAGACGGGCGCCAAAATTTCTTGGACACAAGTAGAAACTGGAAGTGCCGTAACCTGGAAATACCCAAGTTGTATCCTAAAAGGAGATCATTCAATCGGTGAATTCTATTCGATTGCGGTCACTAACAACCACCAACAAGCCGATACCGGGACAAAAATGGTGCACTTAGGTAAAAATACCCGCAGTACCATTATCTCAAAAGGGATTTCAGCCGGGAAGTCTCAAAACAGTTACCGAGGACTGGTTAAAATACATCCGCGTGCCACCAATGCCCGTAATTTTTCGCAGTGCGACTCCTTACTCATGGGAAATTTATGTGGGGCGCATACCTTTCCATACATCGAGGTCGATAACAAAACAGCCCAAGTGGAACACGAGGCTACCACCAGTAAAATTGGTGAAGACCAAATCTTTTATTGTAACCAACGTGGAATTGATACTGAAAAGGCCATCGCTTTAATTGTCAATGGATTTAGCAAGGAGGTTTTGAATAAACTGCCCATGGAATTTGCAGTTGAAGCCCAGAAACTTCTCGAAATCAGTCTCGAGGGCTCTGTCGGCTAATTTTTAATGATAGATCATTTAAGACTTTAATAATCACAAAAACATGAATACAAAAATTGCTTTAGGAATCCTACTTTGTACCGCTTTATTAGCCACGAGCTGTCAAAATAACTCAACCAAAAAAGTAAAGCAAGAAGGCGCCGTCGCGGAAAACATGGGGGCGACTATTGCCGGCGAGTATTACTATTCTCCAGAAGGTGCCGTACTCAAAGGAGGCTCTTTTATTTATGCCGTGGCCATGGATGATATGGCCAAAGAACTCGGCGATCGCGTTGCCGAGGTAAAACAAGATGTTTACGACATGGTCCCGGTTATGGTGCGCGGAACTGTTTCACGCAACCCTGCCCTTGATCAGGGTCAAGAGGTTTGGGAACAAATGCTCACAATTAAAGAAATTGTGAGCGTAGGTGATCAACCTGCTGCAGTCGATATTAAAATTCAAGATCAAAAGAAAACTGATGTTAGCAATTAAGAACCTCCACGCCGGCGTGGAAGATAAAGATATTTTAAAGGGAATTAATTTAGAGGTCAATCCTGGAGAGATTCATGCAATCATGGGGCCTAATGGTGCTGGAAAAAGTACCTTCGCCTCTATCATTGCAGGAAAAGAAGACTTTGAAGTGACCGATGGTCAAATCATGCTTGATGGAGAAGATTTGGCGGACCTAGCGGCAGAAGAACGAGCACACAAAGGAGTATTTTTATCCTTTCAATACCCGGTAGAAATTCCTGGGGTAACGGTGACGAATTTCATCAAAACTGCCATTAACCAGACGCGCAAGGCACAGGGACTTGAAGACATGCCCGCCGGCGAAATGCTTAAAAAGATTAAAGAAGTTTCCGAGCTTTTAGATATTGATAGAAAATTCCTCTCGCGTTCGCTCAATGAAGGCTTTTCCGGTGGGGAGAAAAAACGAAATGAAATTTTTCAAATGGCTATGCTTGACCCGAAATTAGCCATCCTCGATGAGACCGATTCAGGTCTGGATATCGATGCCCTTAAGATTGTAGCGAACGGGGTTAATAAATTGCGCAACAAGGACAATGCTGTTATTGTGATTACCCATTACCAAAGACTGCTTGATTATATCGTCCCTGATTTTGTGCATGTACTCATGGATGGTAAAATAGTTAAATCTGGAACTAAAGAATTGGCCTTAGAACTAGAATCAAAAGGTTACGATTGGATTAAAGAAGAACTCAATTAATCTCATGGAACTCAAAGAAAAGTTTATTTCCTCTTTTTTGGCTGTTGATGACTTTATCGACAGCCATGGTCCGATATATGAGATTCGCAATGCAGCAATCAAGACCTTTGAGCTAAAAGGATTCCCGACGAAAAAGACTGAAGCTTGGAAATATACCTCACTTAAGGCGCACTTGAAAAACGAATTGAGCATTTTTCCCAAGCAGGAAAATGCCTTGGAATTCAAAGAGGTCCGCAAGTATTTTTTACATGACATCGATACTTATAAAGTCGTCTTTGTAGACGGAAAATATAGTTCCTTTTTGTCGCAGACCACCCACGATGGCGTGGATGTATGCCTGCTTTCTGCAGCCTTGAGCAAAGATAAATACCGTCCGATCATTGAAAATTATTTTAATAAGGTTGCTCCAGATGACGGTTTGAGTTGCCTCAATACTGCTTTTGCCCGCGAGGGAGCTTACATCTATATTCCCAAGCACAAAGAAGTTGAGAAACCAGTTGAAATTATAAATTTTTATACTGGAGGGGAAACAGATTTGATGTTACAACCAAGAAATCTCATTGTGGTTGAAGAGAATGCGCATGTTCAAATTATCGAGCGCCACCAATCCTTATCAACCAACTCAGTGCTGACGAATTCAGTTACTGAAATTTTCTTAGGGGCACGCGCTCATGTGGATTATTATAAAATTCAAAATGATCAAAAAGAAGCTTCCCTGATTGACAATACTTTTATTAAACAAGAGCGCGACTCAATAGCTTCAGTGCACACCTTCTCTTTTGGAGGTAAATTGATCAGAAATAACTTGAATTTTTACCAGCACGGAGAATATGCTTCTTCGGTGATGAAAGGCATTACACTGATTGAAGACAACCAACATGTAGACCACAATACCCTAGTGCACCACATCGCCCCAAATTGCACAAGTCATCAAGACTATAAGGGGGTTTATGACGATCGTGCTGTGGGAGTATTCAATGGTAAAATCTACGTGGAAAAAGAAGCACAGAAGCTCGATGCTTTCCAACAAAATAACAATATTTTGGTCAGCGATAAAGCCACAATAAACTCCAAGCCTCAGCTCGAAATTTTTGCTGATGACGTGAAATGTTCTCATGGGTGTACCATTGGACAGCTAGACCAAGATGCTTTGTTCTACATGCGTGCTCGGGGTATTGCTGAAAAAGAAGCCAAGGCTTTATTGATGTATGCTTTTGCCAATAATGTATTAGAAAGTGTGCTTATTCCTGAGCTTAAAAAACGAATTAATAAACTTATTGCACTTAAAATGAATGTGCAAATTGGGTTTGATTTATAACCATTGTGAGCTTTAATATTGAAAAAATAAGAGCTGATTTTCCGATTTTGCTCCGGCAAGTCCACAATAAGCCTTTGATTTATTTTGACAACGCGGCTACAAGTCAAAAGCCACAGGCGGTTATCGATGCACTGGTTCATTACTACAGCTTTCAAAACGCCAATATCCACAGAGGAGTACATGCGCTTTCTCAAGAAGCAACCGACGCCTACGAACAGGCACGCGAAGAGGTACAACGCTTTTTCAATGCCCGTTTTCGCCAAGAAATAATCTTTACTTCCGGCACGACCCACAGCATCAATATTGTTGCTCATGGCTATCGTAGCATATTAAAGCCAGGTGATGAAATAATTGTGGGCCAAGCGGAACATCATTCAAATATTGTTCCTTGGCAAATGGCCTGTGAATTAACCGGTGCCATTTTGAAAGTGTTGCCCATTGATAAAAACGGACAGCTACAAATCAATGCTTTCAAAGGAATGCTTGGTTCAAGAACCAAATTAGTTGTAATCAATCACGTTTCTAATGCTTTAGGGACCATAAATCCAATTGAAGAAATTATTGAGACCGCTCATGAATACGGTGCCAAAGTTTTAATTGACGGCGCTCAAGCAAGCTGTCATATAAGGATTGATGTAAACGCTCTTGATGTCGATTATTACACTACCTCTGCGCACAAAATGTGCGGACCTACCGGTGTGGGTATGCTTTATGGTAAAAAAGAACTGCTAGAAGCCTTGCCTCCCTATCAAGGCGGAGGAGAAATGATAAAAGAGGTCTACTTTGAAGGGACAACTTATGCCGGATTGCCCCATAAATTTGAGGCCGGCACCCCTAATATTTCTGGGGGTATAGGCTTTGGGGCCGCCATTGAGTACTTAAATTCTATTGGCCTAGAGGAGATTGCAGCTTACGAAGATGAACTTTTGACTTACGCGACTCAGGAGCTTAAACAAATTCACGGGCTCGTAATTTATGGTGATGTCCTCCAGAAAACCGCTGTAATTTCATTCAATATACAGGGACTTCATCCTTATGATGTGGGGACCTTGTTAGATCAAATGGGGATTGCCGTTCGTACCGGACAGCATTGCGCCCAACCAGTAATGGATTTTTACGGAATTCCAGGTACGGTGCGTGCCTCATTTGCCTTTTACAACACAAAAGAAGAAATTGATACCTTAGTCAAAGGAGTTCAAAGAGCTGTTAATATGCTCCAATAAATTAAATATGATAGCATCATCCAATATTTTGAATCAAATTGGTCCAAGGAAAAATCTCATCACAGGTATCCTTTTCTTTTTTGGAGTAGTAACTTTCTCGGTGGTCTTGAACAGCTGCGGCGGGGCCAAATCAATTGGGAGCACCGCATCAACCCAGCCTTCTGGATGGTATAAAGTTGTCCAGATTGAACAAACTCCGATTTTTGAGGGCCATCCTACACTAAATTTTGATTTGACCCAGAATCGAATTTCTGGCAATACTGGCTGTAATGATTACAGTGGGACCATGGTTCAACCTGAAGCCAATTCCAATAATTTCACCCTGGAATCAATCATGACCACAAAAATGTATTGTAGTGACCCTGTGATGGCAATTGAGTTCAAATTTTTAAAGATTCTTGGTCAGCCTATGGGTTGGCAGCACAAAGGAGATACTCTATCTTTGTATACAGATGGGCCGCAGGCTGCCATTATTGCTGTAAAAAAACCGGGGCAATGAATTTAGAAGCGCAACAAGAAATAATCGATGAGTTTGCTTTGTTTGATGACTGGATGGATAAGTATGAGCATCTGATCGGATTGGGAAAGACGCTTCCACTGATTCAGGAGGAATTCAAAACAGATCAACATATCATCAAGGGATGCCAAAGTAAAGTTTGGCTTAAGGCAGAACAGAAAGATGGCTGCGTTTACTTTTCAGCAGATAGCGATGCCATTATCACTAAGGGTATAGTCAGTGTGCTTATCCGGGCTTTTTCTGGATTGCCAGCCCAAGAAATAGTCAATGCGCCTACTGATTTTATCAATGAAATTGGCCTGAGTGATCATCTTTCACCTACACGAGCTAATGGACTTGTGGCTATGATCAAACAAATGAAATTATACGCTACGGCATTTGCCGCTCAAAACAACGCATAAAAAATATGAGCCAAGACGGATTGAATACAGAAGAATTAGGTGATAAAATAGTCAAGGTACTCAAGACCATTTTTGACCCAGAAATCCCAGTAGATATTTATGAACTGGGGCTGATATATGATGTATTGGTCAATGAGGATGCTGAGGTCAAAATTCTCATGACCCTAACCACCCCAAACTGCCCCGTAGCTGAGACCTTGCCTTTGGAAGTTGAAGAAAAAATCAAAAGTATTTCCCTGGTCAAAGACGCCGAAGTGGAAATTACTTTTGACCCACCATGGAGTCAGGATCTCATGAGTGAAGAAGCCAAATTAGCTTTAGGAATGTTATGAGTCAGCAGCCCATTGTCAATCGTGTAGCCACAAGTGCGCTTATTAATATTGACTTGGCGGAGTATCCTCCCTCACCTCTTGCAGCTGAACTGGATTTAGCTCAATTTCTAGAACAGGGCTTAATCTTACGAGAAAAAGATTTTAGAATACAAATCGAAAACCTTAATCCTGTTGTTTTTAAAAATACCTATGTACGCGTTTATTGCAGTACAGAGGCTATTCTACCTGCCTGGGCTTATCAGTTAGTGGCCGCTAAACTCGCAGATTCGGCGGAAAAAGTTTTAGTCGGTAGCCTTGAGGCATTTAATCTCGTTTATTGGTCGGATCATATAGCGCAACTTGATTTGACTCAATACCAAGGAGGTCGTGTACTGCTCAAGGGGTGTTCTGACGAGAAAATTCCTCCTGCGGCATATACACTCTTAGCTCAGCGACTCACTCCTGTAGTAAAAAAGTTGATGTTTGGGGAGGCCTGTTCATTTGTACCTTTGTATAAATCCTAAACAACTGTCAAAAACTAACCCCTATGAATTTCAGCAATTCCAGTAAAACCAATTCTGGAGCTTCATTATACGAATTTACCTTTAGGGCTTTGATCATTATTTGGGTCATGGCGATCAGCTCAGCGTCTGCCCAGGGTCAAGAAACCGAGGACAAGCAAAGTCAACCAGAACAAGTTGAAACAGTATGGACCGAAAGTGCCGTCACCACAGTGCTTTTTAATCAATCCTCTTTTAACAAAAAGTGGCAAGCCGGTGGGGTGAGCAATGTTTCGGGAAATATCAACCTTAACTACAATCTGAATTATAATAAAAATGGGGTTAATTGGGATACCAAAATAACCGCGGAGTACGGTGCCGCAAAAATTCAAACTAAAGACAATTTGCAGAAAACCAATGACCGGCTCGAAGTCATCTCTGTGATAGGCAAAAAGATTAAAAGTACAAAGTGGTTTTACTCTGGGATGTTCAATTTCAAAACACAATTTGATTCTGGTTTTGAGGCGAGTGAAAGAACAGAAATCATCAATGGCGTCTCGGTAAAGATCAGCAGTGATGTGCGCAACTCAAAATTCTTTTCACCGGCTTACTTTTTGGCAGGGCCCGGTCTCTTGTGGAAAAGAAATGACAATCTCAAAGTGAATATTGCCCCGTCCACAGCAAAATTAATCGTCGTCTCTAGCCAGTTTACCAATCCGGATGACCCGAGAAATAGGCTAGACAACAACGACAAGTATTTTGGGGTTTTGGCGGGGGAAACAACGCGTTCGGAGCTCGGGATGGCGATTAATAGCTATGCCAAAATTGAATTATTACCCAATGTCGAGCTCGAAAATATTTTGGGGCTTTACTCAAACTATTTGGACAAGCCAAAAAATATTGATATCGACTATACGGCAAATTTGACCATGCGCGTCAATAACCTACTCACCACAAATATTACCTTACAAGCCATATACGACGATAATGCCATTCAGGGCTTTCAAATAAGACAAGCCTTGGGTGTTGGGGTGACCTTTAAGTTTTAAAGTAAGGGCTACTCGTAAAACTCCTCGGGGTATAAAAAATTGTTGTAGGGAAATCGTGTGATATGGATCTCACGGACTTTGTCGTAGACTACTTTTCGAAATTCAGCTAGATTTTCCTTCTCCAAAGCTGAAATAAACAATGCATCGCCATTAGTGCGGGCCATCCATGTCTTTTTCCATTCCTCTATACTGTAATGCTGACTGCTTTTTATTTGGGTTAAATCTTCTGGATCTAAAGGTTCTGGTCTGTAAGCATCTATTTTGTTAAACACCATCAAGGTCGGCTTGTCTTTACTATCTATTTCGTCGAGAATTTGATTGACAGAATTGACGTGATCCTCAAAAGATGGATGAGCGATATCCACCACGTGCAGTAGGAGATCTGCTTCACGAACCTCATCTAGGGTACTCTTGAAGGATTCCACAAGTTGTGTAGGCAACTTGCGAATAAACCCTACCGTATCACTGAGTAAAAAAGGTAAATTTCCGATGACTACCTTGCGAACCGTGGTGTCTAAAGTGGCAAACAGTTTATTTTCAGCAAAGACCTCACTTTTACTGATCACATTCATTAAAGTAGATTTGCCCACATTTGTGTACCCCACTAGGGCCACACGCACCAAAGCACCTCGATTGCTTCTTTGTACGCCCATCTGCCGGTCGATGGATTTAATCTTTTTCTTCAAAAGTGCGATCCGATCACGAACAATACGGCGATCCGTTTCTATTTCGGTCTCCCCTGGTCCACGCATACCGATCCCCCCTCTTTGTCGCTCTAAGTGGGTCCACATACCCGCTAATCGAGGCAGTAAATATTCGTATTGAGCCAATTCCACCTGAGTTCTTGCGTAGGATGTTGTGGCTCTTTGAGCGAAAATATCCAAGATAAGGTTAGTTCTATCGATGATTTTTACCTGTAGAATCTTTTCGATATTTTTTTGTTGGGCTGGGCTGAGTTCATCATCAAAAATGGCGGTACTGATGTCATGCTCATCAATGTAGCTTTTGACCTCCTCCATTTTTCCTGTGCCAATAAAAGTCTTTGGATTAGGAACTTCCAATTTCTGAGTAAATCTCCGTAACACTTCACCTCCAGCAGTAAAGGCTAAAAATGACAATTCATCCAAATACTCGGCTGATTTAACCTCATCTTGGTCTTTGGTTATTAAGCCTACCAAAATGACATTTTCGTATTGAGCTTCTTGTTTTTCGAGCATAGTTTTTTGCGCTGTTCAAAGGTAAAAACAATTAGGCAGTGTAAGCCGCTGCGTTCATTAAAAAATCATGAGTTAAACAAAGGGTTTTTTAATCAATTTTGATGTGTTGAGCACTTAAATCTTGCTTTTGGTCTAAAAACGCCGCAATCCTTAAATATTTTATCAAAAATGCCTACTTTAGACAATATAACCACCAATCATTTTTACAATGAATACATCATCATCTCTTCGTTGGAAGAAATCACTCTTGGCCTTTACTTTAATCTGGTCAGCGAGTTTAATGACTCAGGCGCAAAACGTGGATTGTTCCGCAGGTCCGGTGAATACGACTTACTGCTACGGCAACAATGACAACACACAGTTTGCTTTCCAAAGCAATAACGGTTTACCTCTGATTGTCTACTTTAACGCCGGTCAAGTCGAAGTAAGTTTTGACGAAGTCATCATCTTAGACTCAGATGGGGTGACTGACTTAAATGCCGCAACGCCTTATGGCAATGGAGGAAACCTCGCAGGACTAACTTATACCTCCTCAGGCGATAGTCTTACTGTAATCATTCAATCGGACGGAAGTATCTCTTGTCAAAGTAGTGGTTATACCCCTTGGGATTTTGATGTTTATTGCAGCACTTGTACTAATCCAACGGTAAACTTTGATACGGTGGGTGATTGTGAAACAAACAATCAATTTTTTGTTTCGGCCGATTTTACCGACATGGGCACCGGTCTGTCCTATTTAGTGACAGATAATCAAGGTGGGCCTGCACAGACCATTACAAGTCTTGGGACTTATCTATTTGGTCCTTATCCATCATTAACGAACGTTACTCTAACCGTGGCCAATGACAGTGATCCAAACTGTGTTCTCGAAAGTCCTTCGCTTACCTTCTTTTGTATCGCCGAAGGAACCTGTTCATTACTGGATGCAGGTGAAGATGTGTCTACCGAATGTTCAGGACCTTGTGTAGATTTAGAAGCCGAACTTTTGGCTATTCCTGGCCAAGGGACAACCTCTTATCAAATTCAAGGACCCTTTTGCGACTTGCCACCACTTACGGGTGGGACCCCGACCAATCTTCTAATTGATGACCGGTGGAGCCAAGTCATCCCAATGGGCTTTGATTTCGAATACTTTGGTAATACCTATAATTCTTTGGTCATGGGGGCGAACGGTCAAATTAGTTTCGATCTTTCTTTGGCAGATCAATACAACGGCTGGTCTATTGACCCGACTGATCTAATTCCAAATACTCAGCCAAACTTTCCCCTGAACACTATTTATGGTGCCTTCCATGATCTGAACCCTGCTATTGACCCAGATCCAGCGCGCATGAATTATTATGTCACAGGAGATGCCCCTTACCGTATTTTCGTGATGAACGTATTTGAAATGCCGCATTTTGGTAGCAGCTGTAGCACCTTTTTTACTACTCAACAGATTTTACTTTATGAATCTTTAAACGTAATCGATGTGAACCTCATCGATAAACCTGCTTGTCCTGATTGGAATGACGGGCTCGCAGCCGTGGGACTTATGGGTAATAATATCAATGAGTACAGTGTTCCACTTACCCGCAATACGGGCTTTTGGGAGGCCACCAACGAAACCTGGCGTTTTGTGCCCAATGGTGCTCCCAGCACGAGTTTTAGCTTTGAATGGCGTGACGAAACAGGGACTGTTATTGGCAATGACTTGGCCATTACCGTTTGCCCACAAGTAGAAACTACCTATACCGCAGTATCAATTTTTGAAACCCCAGGGGGGACCACAGAGATCATTACTGATGATGTTGTGGTTACCCCTTCATCTAATGCTGGATTTACAGCAGATTTAGGTCCAGACCAAGTGGTTTGTGACACCCCAACTGTGACCCTTTTTGCAGAGCTTGATGGTATTTCGGCAAGTGAGGCGACCTTCCTTTGGAATACTGGAGCCACCACACAAAGTCTTGCTGTGACTACTTCAGGCATTTACACTGTGGAGATTGAAGGCAATGGCTGTACCGTAATCGAGAGCGTGGAAGTTGTGTTTTTAACCAGCCCTTGTACTATTGAGCCTCAGTGCGAGGATATCGATTTTCAAGAGACCTTTGGAACAGGTACTGGCTTGTCTTGTAATTTGAATGGAGCAACAACCACTTACACCTGCTATTCAGGAGGCCAAATCGAAGATGGCGAATACTCTATCAGCAATACTTCGACAGGATTCAATTCAGGCTGGCATCAAGGCATGGAGGATCATACTGAAGGAGACACAAACGGGCGTATGCTTTTTGTCAATGCAGATATTCCTGTAGGTGAATTTTATCGCCGTACAATTGCACTAAACGCTAATACTGATTATTCATTTAGCGCATGGATCACTACAGTCTATGACACCGATACATTTATCTGTCAAGGAAATAGTGTTCCCTCTAATGTGCGTTTCCGCATCGAAGACATGATGGGCAATATTTTAGAGGAAACCGTTACGGGTGATATTCCAAACGGTCCAGATCCTGATTGGCAAGAGTTCTTTATTTTCTTCAACACTGGAGCCAATAATGATGTACAACTTGTACTGATCAACAACGCTCCAGGAGGTTGTGGTAACGATCTAGCTATTGATGATATAACCCTTTCTTATGTTAATAGCACCCCCGAGATTGTCACTCCTGGAGATTTAGGCACTTGTGATACAACTGGAAGTGGTCAAGGTGTTTTTGACCTGACCTCGGTAATCCCAGAAGTATTGAATGGTCAATCACCAAACAACTTCAATATCACTTTCCACTTGAGTCAATTAGAGGCAGAAGTGAACCTAAATGCCATCGCTTTCCCAGCAGCATACACTAATACTTCAAACCCAGAAACGGTGTTTGTGCGTGTTGAAAAAGCTTTAGAACCGACCTGTTTTGCCATCGTTGATTTCGACCTAGTGGTCAATCCAGCGGTTAATTTTGATATCGGTATCCCCTCAGTGGTGAGTGTGTGTGAAGGCGATCCATTCCCAGAATTGGACGCCACACCACAGAATCCAAATATTGATTTGAATTTTGTGTCTTACTCATGGGCTGATGCACAAGGCAATGTCTTGAGTACAGATCCGATGTTCATGCCTATGGCCGAAGGAGGCTACTCAGTCACGGTAGCTTTAGAGCCTTGTGATGCCACAACTATTGGCTTTGTGGCGGTGCGTTATGAGCAACCTGTGATTGATTTAGGAGGAGATACTTGTGCCGGACCTGACACCATCTTAGATGCCACACCAGATAACTATGATCCAAGCGATGTGAGCTTTGTTTGGCTACTCGATGGCGAACAGATTGCTGGCGCTGACCAAGCAACCTACAACCCAACTGCAGCCGGAAATTATACAGCTATTGTGAGTGTAGGTGACTGCGCAGGGGAGCAAACAGTGATCGTAGGCCCTGAGTTAGATCTAACTGTAACCGAAGAATGTCTTCCAGACGCTGGGTCCTTGAAACAAACCTTAGTGGCAACCACAAGCAGTAGTGTCGGTAGTTTCCAATGGAGGGAAAATGGCGAAGTTGTCGGGACTGGCAGCACGTATATCATTGATTGGGGAACCCAGACGGGCGGTAATGATCCGCGCACCTTTACAGTGACCCTTTCCGAAGGTGATTGCAGCAACAGTCAAAGCATTACAGTAACTCAATTCAACTGCGTTATTCCACAAGGAATCTCGCCAAATGGAGACGACCTGAATGATTGTTTTGATTTAGAATTTATTGCGGATCGCTTTGGCGCATTCAGCGTAGACATCTACAATCGTTATGGCAGCAATGTATTTAGCCAGGACAATTACATCAATGAGTTCTGTGGAGTCGACAAAGACGGAAGTGACGTCATTACAGGAACCTATTATTACGTGATCAAATTTGCGGAAGCCAATGCCGAATACGGTGAAGTGGTCACGGGCTGGGTTTATGTTAATCAAGCGGCCAACTAATCAAAATTCAATAAGAAATAACAACCAAGCATAATGAAAAAATTAGCCATCGCAATACTCCTGATCAGCCTGACCGCATCGGCTCAGCAAGATCCGCAGTACACCCAATACATGTATAACATGAATGTGGTGAATCCGGCATACGCAGGACTCAAAGAATCCTTGTCGGTTACGACTTTATTTCGCAAACAATGGTCGGGCCTTGAGGGCGCACCAACAACCTTTACACTCTCCGGCCACTCGCCAGTGAATGATAAAGTTGGTTTGGGTCTTTCTGCAATAAAAGATGAATTAGGTCCCGTTAAAGAAACAAACGTAATGGTCGATTTCTCCTACACTTTGCAAATGGGGGAACAATTGAAATTAGCACTTGGACTCAAAGCAGGGGCAACCTTCCACGATGTGGGACTGGCCAGCCTTGATATTCAAGACCCAAATGATCCATTTTTTGCTGTTGACATTAACAACACTTACCCTAATATAGGAGCAGGTGCTTTTCTTTACAGTGACAACTATTATTTTGGTTTATCGATGCCCAATATGCTTAACAGCGTGCATTTAGATGAAAATGGATTGCAATACGGTAGCGAAGTCAATCACTACTTTGTTACGGCCGGTTATGTCTTTCAAGTCAATGACAATATTAAATTGAAACCATCAACCATGATTAAATCAGCCTTTGGGGCGCCTACTTCTATTGATTTGAATCTTAACGCCCTATTCATGGAAAGGTTTGAAATCGGAACTTCTTATAGAACAGAAGATTCATTTAGCGGACTTTTAGGCTTTCAAGTAGCACCATTTCTGCGTATCGGATATGCATATGACCACGTGATGAGTGAACTGAGCGCTGTCGCTTCGGCCTCTCACGAAGTAGTCATTACTTTTGACCTGATCTCTAATCCAAAAACACTGCGTTCTCCGCGCTACTTCTAATGCTAAATTTTAATTCCATTAAAATGAAAAATATTATCACTCTACTACTTTGTTTGACCTTTGTCATAGGGTCGGCACAAGATAAAGACACCAAAAAGGCGGATGAACTATACCAGCGTATGGCATATGCTGATGCTACCGATGCCTACCTTAAGCTCTTAAAACGAGGTAAAGGAAGTCGCTATGTCTTCGAACAATTAGGCTATTGCTATTATCAGATTAATGACCTTAAAGGTGCTGCAACTTATTTCAAGCGCGTGGTAAAAGGGCGTAAAGTCAACCCTGAAGTATTTTACACCTATGCTCAAGTGCTTAAAGCGAGTGGGAATTTGAGCGAGCACGATATGTATATGAATCAATTTGCTGCCGCAAAACCAGAGGATCCGCGCGCGCAAGCCTTTAAGGAGAATCCTATGGCCATTGCGCAAATGCTTGAAGCCTTTCCGGCTTTTGACGCCAAAAATCTCAGCGACATCAATACTGAATACTCTGAATTTGGTGGAACTTTGGTGGGTAAAGACTTTTATTTCACTTCATCGCGCAATACCACAAGAAAAAAATATCACTGGGATGACCAGCCATTTTTGGATGTCTATAAGGCCGAGCTTGTTGGGAACACCATAAAAAATGCCAAAATCCTTGAAGGTGATGTGAATACAAAATACCATGAAAGTGGTGTAGCTCTGTCTGCAGATGGAAAGCGTTTGTATTTTGATCGCAACGACTATTTAGATGGCAAATACGTGAAAGATGAAAATGGAGTGAATCAAATCAACTTGTATTACTCTGAGCTCGTCGATGGCGGTTGGAAAGGAGTCTATACCGTTCCTTTTAATAATTCCGAATACTCCGTAGGCCATCCTGCATTGAGCCCAGATGGGAAAACGCTTTATTTCGCAAGTGATATGCCCGGCGGTTATGGTGCTTCTGACCTTTACAAAGTGTCTGTCAATGAAGATGGAAGTTTTGGGACTCCAGAGAACCTTGGAGCGGGCATTAATACCTCAGGTAAAGAATTATTCCCATCGTTGGACAGTAACGGAACACTATATTTTGCCAGTAACGGACACATGGGCTTGGGGGGACTTGATGTTTTTAAAGCTGAAGCGCAAAATGGTGGCTTTGGTGAGGTACAAAACCTTGGCAATGGTGCAAACAGCACTGGTGATGATTTCGCCTTTGTCTTTAATCCTGAAACAGAATCTGGTTTCGTATCCTCTAATCGCGAAGGGGGAAAGGGCATGGATGACATTTATCAAGTCACGCCAAAAGTACCACCGTGTGATGTAATTATTGACGTACTTGTCGTAAACGCTTATACAGATGAACCTCTTTTTGGCGCGCGTGTTAGTCTAGGAGACGGTAGTTCAGATCGTCTCAGTACGATTCAGACTTCTGAAGCCGGAACGGGCCAACTGATGGGTGCCTGTAATAGCGCACTAACAGTTTCGGCACAGTATGCCGGTTTTGAACCAGAGACTATCGATATTGACCCTAGTGGAAATGCTAGCATGAACAAGACCTTAAAGTTAAAGCCTGTTGAGGCCATTATTGTAGACGATAAAATCGAACTAGAAACTATCTTATTTGATTACAACAAAAGTGATATCAAACCGCAAGCTGCATTTGAATTGGATCGTTTAGTTGAAATCATGAAAAAATATCCAAAATTGGTGGTTCGTGTAGAAAGTCATTCGGATACCCAAGGGGATGCGGATTATAACCGGGCTCTATCTGATCGTCGTGCCCAAGCGACAGTACAGTACGTCATTGACCAGGGCATTGATGCTATGCGCATCAGTGGTCAAGGTTTTGGTGAGGATCAACCTGTAGTGGATTGTGGTGACAATTGTAGTGAAGAAGATCACGAAAAAAATCGTCGCTCTGAGTTTATTATTGTCAATGAATAATTCCCTTCGGGGGTTTTTGAGCCGTTTCGCTTTTAGCGCAGCAAAAGCCCTCCAGGTAATCTAATTATACCTCAGTCATATTATGGGCGGCCCTGCGGGCCGCCCATTTTTTTGTCATAATTTTAACGTCTCCTCAATCAAGGTGAATGGATTTGATTTTTATACCTTTGCGCTGGTCAAACAAAGCCTTTGGAAAAACTCTTCAGTATAGGATTTTGGAGCGCTGTAGCGCGTTTTATCTTACGTAATCGCATCGGTATATTAGCGGGAATTGTACTGGTCACTATATTCATGGCCTCACAATGGCAACACATGCGATTTACCTATACCGAAGCCAACTTGCTGCCCGATGACCACCCATACAACGTCGAATACCAACAATTTTTAGATATTTTCGGTGAGGAAGGCAATCTCATAGTTTTAGGCGTAAAAGACAGTTCTTTATTCACTCCTGAAAACTTCAATGCCTGGATGAAACTCTCTCAGGAATTGCAAGGGTTTGATGAGGTAGAACTCAGCCTTTCTGTAGGCGATTTAAAAAAGCTACAAAAAAAGAAGAATGCTCAGGAATTTGAACTGGTTCCCTTTATTGACGACACCTTATTCACGCGCAATACCATGGCGCGTTACAAGCATGAGCTCTTTAATAAGCTCCCGTTTTACGAGGGCCTCATTTATAACCCTTCCAAAAACTCTGTCCGCACAGCCCTGTACCTAGATAAGAGTATTGTCAATACTTTTACCCGTAGAGACTTTATTATCAGTGACCTCATCCCAAAAATTGAGGCTTTTGAGGCCCAAACTAATATTCAGGTACACACCTCGGGTATGCCCTATATCCGAACGCTGAACTCAAAAAACATTATCGACGAGATTGGTTTATTTATCGGGGCGGCCATGCTGATTACCTCGCTGATTTTTTTCTTCTTCTTTCGCTCGTATAGAGCCACATTTATATCTCTAGTTACGGTTTTGATTGGGGTGATGTGGTCCTTTGGATTTTTGGGCTTGATGCACTACGAAATTACCGTCTTGACGGCGCTTATTCCCCCACTGATTATCGTGATTGGGATCCCAAATTGTATCTTTTTGATCAACAAATATCAACAAGAAATAAAGCGCCATGGCAATCAGGCTAAATCCCTGCAAAGAGTAATCAGTAAAGTGGGTAATGCTACACTAATGACTAATCTTACCACGGCCTCTGGTTTTGCGACTTTTATTTTGACCAATAGTAAGTTGCTGAAGGAATTCGGTATTGTCGCTTCAATCAATATTGTGGCTATATTTCTTTTATCCCTGTTTATCATTCCGATTATTTACAGCTTTATGGCAGTGCCAAAGTATAAGCACTTAAAGCACCTGAATAAGCGCTGGATCAGTCGATTTGTCAATTGGACGGAACGCATGGTGCGCGAGCATCGTATCGCGATTTATGTCATTTCTATAAGCATGCTTTGCGCGAGTATAATTGGCATATTTCAAATAAAGCTCTCTGGTAGTTTGATCGAAGATATGCCGAAGAGTATGGACTTTTACGAGGACATTAAGTTCTTTGAAAAAGAATACGAAGGAATTATGCCTCTGGAAATTTTGGTCGATACTAAAAGAAAAAAAGGGGTGATGAATTTGGCCACACTCAAACGCATGGATCAATTGCAGCAGGGCATCAATGAAATTCCAGAACTCTCACAACCGATCTCCATAGTCAACTTGGTGAAATATTCAAAACAAGCTTATTACAATAATAACCCAGAATATTTTCAATTGCCAAACAATCAAGAGCGCTCCTTTATTTTGTCCTATGCCCAGAGCGGGGCAGAAAATACTAATCTGCTGTCGAGCTATGTCGATACTACTGGGCAATATGCACGCATAACGGCATTTTTGAAAGACACCAAACTCGAGCGATTTGAACGTATTGAAGAGGATATCCGCAGTGAAATCAACAAAATATTTCCTGAGGATCGTTACAATGTTTCCATTACCGGCAAGGCTTTTATTTTTGAAAAAGGGACCAAATATTTAGTCAATAATTTACTGCTGTCCTTGTCTCTTGCCATCTTTTTGATTGCTCTGTTCATGGCTTGGATGTTCCGAAATCTGAAAATGATTCTTATTTCTCTAATTCCCAATATTCTACCCCTGCTGGTAACGGCGGGCATCATGGGATTCATTGGTGTGGATATTAAACCTTCTACCATTTTGGTATTTAGCATTGCTTTTGGTATTTCGGTCGATGACACCATCCATTTTTTGGCTAAATACCGCCAAGAGCTTATGGCCCACGGATGGAAAATTAAAAAATCGGTCTTCTTGGCTCTGAGAGAAACTGGCGTAAGTATGTTCTATACCTCCATTGTCTTATTTTTTGGTTTTTCAGTATTTACCATATCTGAATTCGGCGGAACCATTGCCCTTGGGGCTCTAGTTTCCATAACGCTTTTATTTGCGATGCTCGCCAACCTGTTACTACTGCCCTCCTTGTTGCTGTCTCTAGAGCGCAGCATTGCGAATAAACAAACACTATTGGAGCCTGCTTTGGAAATCTTGACCACTACTGATGAAGAAGTAAAGGCGCTCACTCAAGAAGAATTCGAGGACAGACCAAAGAAATAATTTATCTTTATCGCGACAAACGATTATACCCATGCAAGAGCACGTAATTTCTGAGATTTTGGCCATGGACCCAAGTATAAATCCCGTAACAGTATCGGGTTGGGTGCGCGCATTTCGGAGCAATAGATTTATCCAAATAAACGATGGATCAACCATACACAACCTTCAATGTGTCGTGGATTTTAAATCTTTTGACGCTAATCTCATCAAGTCGATAACTGTAGGTGCCGCAATAAAAATCTCCGGTCCACTTGTGGCCAGTCAAGGTCAAGGCCAAGCCATAGAAATTCAAGTTCAAAGTATCGATATCCTAGGGGTTGCCGATCCAGAAGAGGTTAAATTAACAATACTCAGCCCTAAAAGACACAGCCTGGAGACCCTGAGAGAACAAGCCCACCTAAGGGTGCGTACCAATACCTTTGGCGCGGTAATGCGCCTGAGATCAAAACTCGCCTTTGCGGTACATCAGTATTTCCAAAACAATGGATTCAACTATATGCACACCCCAATCATTACGGCCAGTGATGCAGAGGGTGCAGGAGAGATGTTTCGAGTCAGTAATTTTTCTGCAGAAAATCCGCCCAAAACCCAGGAGGGGGATGTAGACTTTGGTCAAGATTTTTTTGGTAAAGAAACCCATTTAACCGTAAGCGGTCAACTCGAGGCAGAAACCTACGCTATGGGTCTGGGTAAGGTTTATACGTTTGGGCCTACATTTCGCGCAGAAAATTCAAATACTTCACGCCACTTGGCTGAATTTTGGATGATTGAACCAGAGGTCGCTTTTAACGATTTGCACGACAATATGGATCTGGCTGAGGATTTCATCAAGTACGTTGTGCGTTATGCTCTAGAGCATTGTTCTGATGACCTCGACTTTTTAGAAAAACGCTTAATTGAAGAGGATAAGGCAAAACCTGAAGATCAGCGCAGTCCAATGCCTTTAAAAGAGAAACTTCAATTTGTGCTGGATCAAAATTTCATACGTGTGAGCTATACAGAGGCCATTGATATTTTGAAAAACTCTAAGCCAAACAAAAAGAAAAAGTTTAAATATCCTATTGATCAGTGGGGCGCTGACCTACAGAGTGAACACGAGCGCTACTTAGTAGAAAAACACTTTGAGTGTCCTGTTATTCTTTACGATTACCCAGCCAAAATTAAAGCATTTTATATGCGGCTGAATGACGACGGCAAAACCGTACGTGCTATGGATGTATTGTTTCCGGGCATCGGTGAAATCGTGGGAGGATCGCAAAGAGAGGAACGCTATGATGTGCTCAAACAAAAAATGTTGGCCATGGATATCGACCCAGAGGAACTCTACTGGTATCTTGACCTGCGCAAATTTGGCAGTTGTGTGCACAGTGGATTTGGACTGGGCTTTGAGCGTCTGGTACAATTTGTTACTGGAATGGGGAATATTCGTGATGTCATCCCTTATCCGCGTACACCCGGTAACGCGCATTTTTAGAATTGGCACGAATTTGGCTATACACTGAGTAATGGCAAAAGCCACACTGATTTTTCTTAACTTTAGGTAATGCCATAACGATATGCTCAAACAGCAATTTCAATTAAAACTCTCGCAGAAGCTTTCACCTCAGCAGATTCAGCTCATGAAGTTGATTCAGTTGCCGACTCAAGCTTTTGAGCAGCGTGTGGCCCAAGAACTTGAAGAAAACCCGGCATTAGAAGGCGGCAAAGAGCAATCCGATTCTGATGATTTTCAAGACGACGCCTTCGATAATTATGACCAAGAAGGGACAGAAATCATCGAGACAGACATCAATGTCGATAATTATCTCAGTGACGACGAAATCCCCAGCTACAAGCTCAGTGCGAACAACTATAGCGCCGATGATCAGGAGCGTGAAACGCCCTATGCCTCAGGAACCTCATTTTATCAGTTCCTAACCGAGCAACTAAACACTTATCAGCTTTCTGATCAAGAGATGCAAATGGCCTTATTTCTTATCGGATCACTTGATGATAGCGGTTACCTGAGAAGAAGTATTGAAGATTTAGTCGATGATTTAGCGTTCACACAAAATATTTATACCGACTCTGATACCTTGTTAGAAGTTTTACAGGTGGTTCAAGAATTAGACCCCCCCGGAGTCGGCGCGCGTAATTTACAAGAGTGCCTATCACTGCAGCTTGAGCGTAAAACCGCTTCGGTCTCAGCCCAAATGGCTCTGGTAATGATCCAAGATCACTTTGATGCCTTCTCCAAAAAACACTTCGACAAACTCATACAGCGCCTTGGATGGGACGAGGAGCAACTCAAAGAGGCCATACACGAAATTGCCGTGCTTAACCCCAAGCCAGGCAGCACTTATTCAGGCCAAAATCGCCTAATCGAGACCGTGGTTCCTGACTTTTCTATCCGCATCAATGATGGGGCATTAGAATTATCCTTAAATGGCCGTAATGCTCCTGAACTGCATGTTTCACGGAGTTATTCGGAAATGCTCAAAGGTTATAAAGAAGCGGCACAGCACTCCAAAGCCCAAAAGGATGCGGTTCTGTTTATCAAGCAGAAACTCGACGCCGCACAATGGTTTATCGATGCCATAAAGCAAAGACAACATACCCTTTATGTCACGATGAGTGCTATCATGAACCGACAAAAAGATTACTTTTTAAGTGGTGATGAGCGCCAACTTAAACCCATGATTCTAAAAGATATCGCCGATGAGATTGAGATGGATATTTCTACAGTTTCTCGAGTGGCTAACAGCAAATATGTGGATACGCCTTATGGCACTAAATTGATCAAAGAGTTCTTTAGTGAATCCATGAAAAATGATCAAGGTGAGGACGTCTCGACTCGAGAAATAAAAACAATTCTCGCCAGCATGATTGAAGAAGAAGATAAACGGCGGCCACTCACAGATGATAAATTAGCGCAAGTATTAAAGGAAAAAGGCTATCCCATTGCCCGTAGAACTGTAGCCAAGTATCGAGAACAACTTGATGTCCCCGTAGCGCGTTTAAGAAAGGCTTTTTGACACCTTAAAGAGGTAGCGCTCATATGAAACTTCTACACTTTGCAGCCAATTATTTAGGGCATCCCCTTTTTATGCCTTTATATGCTTATGGCTTTTATTGGGCCAATACAACTGAACAGAGTGAAAATTATGTCCATTGGATTAATTTTTTAATGATTTTACTCCTACTTCTTGTCTCACCTCTGATGATCTATAAAATTTTATATGAGCAACAGCGCGTTCAAAGCATCCATTTAACTCAGGTTCAAGAGCGCATATGGCCCCTGGGGATAAATCTAATACTTTGGTCGAGCCTAGTGATGTATTTTACTTTGGTTGTTCCAGAATTCAAACAATTTTTCTTGGGCATTTCTCGCACGCTCCTTGCATTTTTCATCGGGGGGGCATTATGTGTTTTGGGGGCATTGATTATGGCGATTAAAGGGCACAAAAGCAGCCTCCATATGATGGGTGTGACTGGCCTCTTGACGCACCTAGTCTTAGTTGAATATTATTTTGAGCAAAGTTATTTTTCTCTGTGGCCGTTGCTATTTATGACTACTGTGATTATCGCAATAATTGGGGTTGGTTTGGTTAGATATAGGATAAAAGCCCATAGCGTGAATGAATTATTTACTGGATTTTGTTTGGGGATGTTTACCCAGCTTATCGCAGTTTGTATTCTACTGATAGAATAATACTTCGTATTAAAGTATATAAAACATAATCCCAAGCTTAATAGGACGAAGACCTATGGATTGCTGGGTCACACTGTCGCGGACATCGATGAATAGTGGGGTTATTCCCCACTGCACTTGTGCATTAAAAATACCATACCCAAAAGCCAAGGTGGCATACCAAATTCCTTTGCGCAATTGTGGCAGATCCGAAATTGTTTCTGAGGCCTCGGAACTTTCGAAAACCGTTTTCCCCCCTAAATGTTGACTCCACTTTGCTCCGGCATACAATCGCCAAAATTTATAAGTCTGAGCATCAGAACTACGCCAGCGTATTTCCAAGGGAAACTCAAGAGCTGTGATTTGTAAACTATTGGATTCAACGGCACTTGGGCTTTGTTCGATGGTCCAGATCGGATCTCCCCCTTGAGTGGATTGAGCAATAATGTTTTGTCCTAAACGATCATAACCCACGCCCACACCAGTTCCCAATGACCAATCCCCTTTGGAGGTCAGTGGCCAATCGCGAATAAATCCGAATTGAACTCCGCCGATTAGTCCGCGCGTCGCCACCGCATCAGGAACCTCGGACAGTAAATCATAACTAAGCGCAATATAAAACTGATCCTCACGATAAAATTCACTATCGCCAATATTTACAGGATCTGATTCTTGAGCCACTGAGAGCGGACTGAACGACAAAAACAACAATAAAAATTTATACCTAAGACCTGCATGAGTGAATAATCCGCAGCGGTGTCCTAAAAGCCGTATTGTATTCATCGATCTGCTGTTTGTAGACAAAAAAAGCCTCTGTATAGAGGCTTTTTTCAATTATATACTCAATCTCTAATAAGATTCTAATGCATTACCAGGGGTCGTGATATAAATCAACTTTAACAGATTCTGCTCACGCAATTCTTGTTTGATGTCTGAAACTAAACCCGTATTTGTTTCTCCATCCACCTTTAAAGCGATCATAATCTTGTCCTGTAGTTCTGGACGCAACTTACGACGATACTCTTCCAAGGCAAATTTGATATTACCTACGTCCATGTATTTATCTCCTATCTGGATTTTGGCCTCCTTACCGTACTTTTCATATCCAGGCCCTGGTTTCCCAGCGAAGATGAATACAGAACGGTCTTTTTGGAGCTTTTCTACTTGGTCTCCCTTTGGAAGACGCTGCATGACCAATAGATTACTGTCACGCAACACCGTAACTACCATGAAAAAGAACAATAACATAAAGACGATATCCGGCAAGGATGCTGTGGAAATCGCGGGTAAGTCACCACTTTTTTTCTTTTTAAATTTTGACATGTCTTAAGTTTTTATTTTCCTGACTTTCTTGGCTCAGCCTCTGAAAGCTTAAGCGGAATTAAATCTTGTACTTGTTTGAGTTGTTCCTCGATGAGATTCTGACGATCCCCTGTGATTTGCCCCTCATCAATGCCCTTCTTCATTTCAGTAAAATCCCAACCAAACAAACGCTGAGATTCCCGATTACGTAGGGTATTATAGGCTGCTACTAACTCATTCTGTACTGAAATATACATTTCATAAGAAGTCAATCGGTCATTCTGAACCGAGATTACTGCTTTCTGAGGGTTGTCAGACGACTCGGCAGAGCGCTTCCCTTTACAATAGTTACAGTATTCAGGAGATCCAGCAGGAGCACCACCATTGTCAAGAAAGTCGATAGCCGCTTGACGCAAGTCTTTTAACTCCATTAGTTCATCCTCCACCAAGAGTTGATCGTTTTTATTAACGTTAACGATAAACAAGTTTTTCTGCTTTATCACAACATCTAATTCTTCTTCAATTGGCGGCGGCAACTGACGTGCGATTCCCTTGTCTTTCTCAATGGTAGTGGTTACCAGAAAGAAAATAAGCAAAAGGAAGGCAATGTCTGCCATAGACCCAGCATTAACTTCTGGTGTGGCTCTTCTTCCCATATTATTTTGTTTGAACTTTTTTAACCCCGCTGAATACCATTGAACCAATGGCGAGTACAGCAAGGATATAAAAGGCAATTAGACCAGTCCCCACAAGGCGCGAAGTACTTTCTGACACTACTTTATTGTCTACCAATGGCAATCCTTCCGCACTGCCTGAGGCTAAAGCATAAGAAATCGCAATGACTGCCAAAAATGCACCGACAGACATTAAGGTTTTCTTTACGTCTCCCGCGAGTACTCCAGAAACTACAAACATCAGAACCATTAAAACTACAATAGCCATGATAATGTAACCTGTATACAACATTGGGGAAACCCCTTCGCCGGTCATTTTAACATATTCGTCTCCTTTTGAGACCAATAAGAACCAGAAGACAACTCCGGCAAGACCCAAAAGCATTGCGACGATTTTAAAAATTTTATGTAAACCCATTTTCGCTCAGCTTTTAGATTATTTTTTGTTTTTGTATGCTACTAACATATCGATAAGAGTAATTGACGCATCTTCCATGTTGTTTACAATACTGTCAATTTTAGCTACGATATAATTGTAGAAAATCTGAAGAATGATCGCTACGATAAGACCAAATACTGTGGTCAAAAGAGCAACTTTAATACCTCCAGCAACAAGAGAAGGGTTCATATCCCCCGCAGCTTGAATTTTATCGAAAGCCTGAATCATACCGATTACCGTACCCATGAACCCGAGCATAGGGGCTAAAGCGATAAACAATGAAATCCAAGAAACGTTTTTCTCTAATTGTCCCATTTGAACACCACCATAAGCCACTACAGCTTTTTCAGCTGCTTCTACACTCTCGTCTGCGCGGTCAAGACCTTGGTAGTAAATAGAAGCAACTGGACCTTTAGTGTCACGACAAACTTCTTTAGCTGCTGCTACACCGCCGCTCTTTAAAGCTTCTTCAACGCTTGAGGCCAATTTAGCCGTGTTAGTCGTTGATAAATTTAAATAGATGATGCGCTCGATGGCAATTGCCAATCCCAAGATCAAACACAACAATACGATCCCCATAAATCCTGGACCTCCTTCGATGAAACGCTGTTTCAATTCTTGGTGAAAGCTCTCCGATTGCGCTGGAGCTGCCTCTTCTTGTGCTAAAAGAGTACCTGCGGTTGCGCTGACCATAGAAATATTAGTAGTAAGTGCCTTTGCAGGAGTAGCTTGCACATTGTTTGTACCGACAAAAACCAAAGCGGCAATTGCGAGAATAGAAAATAGTTTTTTCATTGCTATCGACTTAAAAGTTTGATGATTAGTTTTTTAATTTTTAAGGCTCTAAAGATATAAAAATATTTAGTTTCTAGACAAAGGTTACCTTATGGATTTTGGCCCACTACCTTTATCCCTAAAGGCCTAGAATTAATGGCTGACATAACTATTTTAAAAATTTAACCATAACTTAACCCAGCCAGAAAAACTGCAGTCAATTTTGGTCATCAAGCAATGACTTTGACTAATTCATAGATACTCTATTGTAAATGAATGCTTCACAAATAAATAAAGCCCTTGAGGCACTTAAACGCGACCCTGTAATGCATTTTCTTGGGCGAGAATTCGGCCAAGTCATTACTATTGCAGACCGATTTGAAACAGATCATGCCAAAGCTTTGGCGCTGTTGGTTGTTGAACAGCAAGTTAGTTTTAAGGCCGCCTTTACTATAAAACAGAGATTTTTAGCCATTATTGAGGGATTATCTCACAATGAAATCCTGAGTCTGGATAACGATTTGATCCAATCGGCTGGGCTTTCCAGAAGAAAAGTCGAATACATTAAAAATATTTACAGGCATTTTATTGAAAAGTCTCCAGATTATACTTTGATGACACCACAAGAAATCAGTAAATCCCTCATTCAAATAAAAGGTGTGGGTAAATGGACGATCGAGATGTTTTTGATTTTTATCCTTGGGGAACCCGACATTTTCTCCAAAGGGGACTTAGCCTTGATCAACAGTGTCAAAAAAAACTACAATTTAGATCCGCTAAGTGATCACGATTTGGATCGCTTGATACAAAGTTGGCGTCCGCACAATACCGTAGCGTCTTTATTGCTTTGGCGCTCTGTAGAACAAAAGGTTTTTTACTCAAGTCGGGAATAATGGGTGAGACGCTGTCACAATGGTTGCTCTTTATCGGTCAAAAATGCGCCAGATAAAATAGACTCCCAAAGACCCTAGACCCAGAACCAAAAGATATTGGGCAAACTGCCAGGACATCAACTTGAATAATAAAGCGAAGCAGCTCATTGAAAAACCGAAGTATTTTAATTTTTCCATAGACAAAACGTGAAGGCTCACGCTCGACATATATTATAGAACCTTTAGCAGAGAGGAAGGGATTCGAACCCTCGATACGCTTTTGGCGTATACACACTTTCCAGGCGTGCGCCTTCGACCACTCGGCCACCTCTCTAATACTGAATAATACAATTCAGGGGCGCAAATATCGCAAAAAAATGACGCAGGCCAAGCCAAGAGGTTGAATTATCTCGGATTTGATCGCTGAGGGCTTAGATCATCAAAGAGAAACAAAGCGGTCTAAATAAAAGATTTTAATATTAAACCGTGATTTCTCCGACTAGAGATAAAGAAAATTGGTCGCGGACAAAATCACTGCCTTTATCAAAACTGATCAGATACATCAATTTAGCGAGCGCCGCCTCTGTCGTCATGTCTCCCCCTGAAATAACCCCCATAGATTTCAGGCCTTGAGAAGTTTCATAGAGTCCCTGTTCCACCGAACCGCCAGAACACTGGGTAACATTAATTACGGGAATGCCCCTGGTGATGATCTGCTCTATGGGCGCCAAGAATTCTGAATCGTTGGGTAAATTACCACTGCCAAAAGTTTCAATCACCACCCCTTCAATATGTGGGGCATTGAGTATGTGATCGAGTATGTTTGCCGAAAGTCCCGGGAAAATTTTGATCAAAACAACAGGACGATCCATGGCATAGTGCACATCAAATTCTGTCTGTGCGCTTCGCCAAAGGAGTTCTTGCGCTAGGCTTAAATGTACGCCGCTTTCCGCTAAAGGCGGATGATTGAATGAGGCAAACGCTTGGAAGTGCTCTGCATTGATTTTGGTGGTTCTGTTGCCACGATATAATTTATACTCAAAATAAATACAGACTTCTTGAATTTGTGGCAGACCGTGCTGAGTCATTGCCGCCAATTGAATGGCGGTAATCAAATTTTCTTTGGCATCGGTGCGCAAGTCTCCAATTGGCAATTGGGATCCTGTAAGGATGACAGGCTTTTTAAGGCCTTGTAGCATAAAACTTAACGCTGAGGCCGAATAAGCCATGGTGTCACTGCCATGCAGTAGAACAAAACCATCGGCTTGGGCATAATGCGAATCAACGATCTCGGCCATAAGACCCCAGTGCGACGGGTTTAAGTTAGAACTGTCTTGAGGGTCAGCAAACGAAATAGTCTCTATGGTACATTCCAGAAGATTGAGCTCAGGAATTTGTTTGAGTAGCTGATCAAAATCAAAAGCTTTCAAGGCACCTGAAGAAAAATCGCGAATCATCCCGATGGTGCCTCCTGTATAAATCAATAAAATATGTGGCTTTTTCATGACTTAAAAATGGCGTGCGCATTTGCAGATGTTATCTGATCAACCTGAGTCAATGGACAATCATAAATACCAGAAACTCGCTGAGCAACATGATAAAGATAACTACTTTCATTGCGTTTTCCGCGAAAAGGTGCGGGGGCTAAATATGGACTATCGGTCTCCAAGACAATATGCTCGATGGGGATTTGGGCCAAAAACTGATCAATTTTTCCATTTTTAAAGGTGGCTACACCCCCGATTCCCAGCGACAGCCCCAAACCAATAATGTGTTGTGCTTGCTCGAGGGTTCCTGTAAAGCAATGAAAGATGCCTTTAGGCATTGGACCTTGCACTGAATCCAACACCTGAAAAATTTCATCAAATGATTCCCGACAATGGATAACAATAGGTAAATCAAATTCTTGAGCCCACTTGATCTGCTGAGCAAAAGCCTCTTGCTGCCAAGGCAGTGTCTTGGTTTCCCAATATAAATCGATGCCAATTTCGCCTACCGCGCTAAAAGAGCGTCGGTTTAATTCTTGATAAACGTGATCGAGTTCTTGGTGGAAATTCTCTTGAACCGAGATTGGGTGCAATCCCATCATGAGGTGCATCCGCTCAGGATAACGCTTTTCCAGGGCATACATGGCCTGGGTGGTAGAAGAATCGATAGCAGGCAGGTAAAACTCTTGAACACCAAGAGCCAAAGCACGCTCAATTACCCCATCAATATCCTGATCAAACTCAGGAAGATAAAGATGGGTATGGGTGTCGATCACAACTCTAGCGCCTTTTTAATGTCTCCGTGCATCAAGTGCTGGGTCGGATCTTCTAGAGCTTCTTTTACAGCGACCAAAAATCCTACAGATTCACGTCCGTCTATAATGCGGTGGTCATAACTGAGGGCGACATACATCACAGGGGCTATAGCCACCGCGCCGTCTTTCACCACAGGACGCTCCACTATATTGTGCATTCCTAAGATACCGGATTGAGGAGGATTAATGATTGGTGTCGAAAGCATACTGCCGAAAACCCCTCCGTTAGAAATAGTGAAAGTCCCTCCAGTCATTTCATCTACAGTTATTTGACCATCGCGGGCTCTTAAGGCCAATCGTTTAACCTCAGCCTCAACCCCACGGAAACTCAATTCCTCAGCGTTACGTATCACAGGAACCATCAAGCCTTTTGGTCCTGAAACGGCGATAGAAATATCCTTGTAATCATAGGTTACTTTGTGATCCCCATCAATCATTGAATTAACATCTGGGAATAAGTCCAAAGCACGCACCACAGCCAAAGTGAAAAATGACATAAATCCTAAACCGACATCATGCTTGGCTTTAAAGGCATCCTTGTACTCGTTACGCAAGGCAAAAATAGCGCTCATGTCCACCTCATTAAAGGTCGTAAGCATGGCTGTTTCGTTTTTAGCAGAAACCAAACGCTCGGCCACTTTTCTACGCAGCATAGATAACTTTTGACTACTCGATCCGCGATTTTCGGAGGTTGAGCTTCCCATTGCCGGAGCGCCTTTGACCACATCTTCTTTTAAGATACGGCCATCGCGCCCAGTGCCTTTGATTTGATCCGCAGTGAGCCCTTTTTCGTCCATCAACTTTTTGGCCGATGGAGAAGGCGTTCCCATGGCATAACTCACCGTTTTCTCCGGCGCAGGAACTGCAGCCTTGGGTGCTGAACCAGCAGTATTTTGTGCGGGACTTGTAGCTTTTGGGGCTGCTACTCCCTCTGGACGGTCAGCCTCAGTGTCAATTAAACATACTACTTGACCTACAGCAACAGCATCACCTTCCTCGGCCTTGAGGGTTATGACTCCGCTGGCTTCAGCCGGTAGTTCCAAAGTTGCTTTGTCGCTATCGACCTCAGCAATAGCCTGATCTTTTTCGACGTAATCACCATCGGCAACGAGCCACTGGGCAATTTCAACTTCTGTAATCGATTCGCCCGGAGAGGGCACTTTCATTTCTAACATAATACAACGGTTACTTATGGTGTATTGGGTGTGTCAAAGACACTGTCTAAAACTTTTTTATGACGCGCTTTTGAGCGTGCACTGCTTCCCGCTGCTGGGGAACTGTGTACATTTCTCGAGGCCAAACGCAGAGGCACAGATTTAAAATTCATGAGCATAAAGCCCCAAGCCCCCATATTAGCGGGTTCTTCCTGTGCCCAAACATAATCGTGGACATTAGGATAGGCGGCAATGACCTGCTCAATCTCGGTCACTGGCAACGGAAACAATTGTTCTAATCGAACTAGGGCCACATCATCGCGGCCATTTTCTTGGCGACGCTGGACCATGTCGTAATAAAACTTCCCGGTACAGAATACCAGAGATTTCACTTTTTGTTTGTCTGAGTGCTGGTCGTCCATGACCGGCATAAAGTGCCCCTGAGCCAAGGACTCTCTGTTGGAAACTACATCTGGATGACGCAACAGACTCTTTGGAGTAAATACAATCAGCGGTTTTCTGAAATTCCACTTCATTTGACGGCGCAACAAGTGGAAAAAGTTTGCCGGTGTGGTCACGTCGGCCACCACCATATTTTGGCGGGAGCACAACTGCAAATAACGCTCCATACGCGCACTTGAATGCTCGGAACCTTGGCCTTCATAACCGTGCGGCAACAACATCACCAATCCATTTTGGATTTTCCATTTACTCTCAGCAGCAGAGATATACTGGTCTAGCATGATCTGAGCGCCGTTTGAAAAGTCCCCAAATTGGGCCTCCCATATGGTTAGTGTTTTGGGTGCAGCCATAGCATACCCATAATCAAAACCGACCACAGCATACTCCGAAAGTAAGGAGTTAAAAATGTCCATATGGCCCGGTAGCCCCAGGGTGTTGTGCAGGTTAATTTCTTCCGAATCGTCCTCAGTTTTCTTGATGGCGTGTCTATGAGAAAATGTTCCGCGCTCAACATCTTGACCTGAGATACGCACATTGAATCCTTCTTTCATTAAAGTGGCGTAGGCCAAAAGCTCGCCCATAGCCCAATCCAAAGTATTATCCTGAAAATAGCGCTGATTTCTATCTTGAATAATGCGCTGGATTTTTTTGATGAATTTTTTGTCTTTGGGCAATTCGGTAATCCCTGCCGCCAAAGCATCTAAATCTTTTTGAGGAAAACGAGTATCGACCGGGGCCAAAATATCTTCTGCGGTGGCCAGTTTGTAATCACTCCAGTCATCGGCGAGAATCTCGGTGACAACAGTTTTGTCCTTTCTTCTCGAAGCCGCTAAATCCTCTTCAAGGGCATCTTTATAAGTTTGCTCCAAACTGGGAACGTAATTCGAATCGATAACTCCTTCTGCTAAAAGTTGATCCGCATAAAGATCCCTTGGGTTCTTGTGGCGACCGATAGCTTTGTATAAACTCGGCTGGGTAAATCGCGGTTCATCACCCTCATTATGACCGTATTTTCTATAACCGAGCACATCAATAAAAACATCACGACCAAAGGTCATTCTGAAGTCTAAAGCAAATTTAAAGGCATGACAAACAGCCTCTGCATCATCGGCATTGACATGAAGTACTGGAGATAAAGTTACTTTTCCGATATCTGTACAATAAGTCGAAGAACGCGCGTCTAAATAGTTTGTCGTAAAGCCTACCTGATTATTGGCTACAATATGAATCGTTCCGCCAGTTTTATAACCATCGAGTTGAGCCATTTGAATGACCTCATAAACCACTCCCTGACCAGCGACTGCAGCATCGCCGTGAATCAAAATAGGTAAAATTTTTGAAGCGTCTCCACCGAGTGGCCCATCAATTTTAGCGCGACTAATCCCCTCGACCACGGCATCTACTGCCTCTAGGTGTGATGGATTGGGCGCTAAATCCATCCGTATCTGTTTTCCACCATCGGTCTCCCTAAAGCTGGTCCAACCCATATGGTATTTTACATCACCATCAAAAAGATCATCTTCGGCGTATTCTTTACTGTCAAATTCACTAAAAATCGCTTCAGCCGATTTACCGAAAATATTCGCTAGGACATTGAGTCGCCCACGATGCGCCATCCCTACGACAAATTGGGTTACGCCCTGTTCTGCCCCTTGTTCAATCAGGGTGTCGAGTCCGGGAATTATAGCGTCTACCCCCTCTATCGAAAATCGCTTTTGTCCGACGTATTTAGAATGCAAAAAGCCCTCAAAAGAAATCGCTTGGTTGAGTTTATTCAGAATATGCTTTTTTTCCTCAGGTGAAAACTTGGGGTGGTTATCGTTTACATTGAGCCAATTTTGAATCCACTGGATCTCTTCAGGATTTCGAATGTACATGTATTCAACCCCGATGGAATCGCAATAAATTTGATCTAGGTGATGACAAATATTGCGCAGGCTAGTTTTGCCAGTGCCCAAAATACTGCCCGCCTCAAAGTCTTGATCAATATCCTCTTGAGATAAACCAAAATTCTCCAAAGCCAGTGTTGGTTTGTAATGTCTGCGTTCGCGAACAGGATTAGTCTTGGTAAACAAATGGCCGCGCGTACGATAGGCGTCGATTAATTTGATGACCTGAAATTCTTTGAGGACTTGAGGATTTATGGCATTCTGAGTTTCAACACCCAGGGCCTCAAGCGATCCGTGCTCTATGGCAAAATCAAAGCCCTGAAAAAAAGCTTTCCAGCTCGGCTCTACTAAGTCAGGAGTCTGCAGATATTTATCGTAAAGCTCAGCGATATACGAAGGATGTACTGCATTGAGAAATGAAAATCGATCCATAAGTTAGAATCCTGCTTTGGTTTTTAATTCTGACGTTGCAAAAATACAATAAATCAACAATTGAAGCAGGGCTTAAGTGCATAATTCTAACCCCGATAAAACAACTTGAATTAAGCCTAAAGTCGAAGAAAATTTTAGACGTTGCGGCTCATTAGTACCCGACCAAAATCCGCTAAATGGGCTTTTGCCGGATCGGATAAATTCGTCTGATACAGTTGATCAAAAGCATGCTGAGTATGTTTTTGAATAGACTCCTGAATAGCTCCTGTAGCTCCCGTAGCCTCAAACAAAGATTTCACCTGATTTACTTTTTCATCGGCTTTAATTTCTTTGTCGCTATATAAAGACAAAAGAGACGCGCGCTGATGCGCATCACCTCTTTCCAATGCTGTGATATACAAATAAGTCTTTTTGCCGCTGATGATGTCACCGCCTACTTGTTTACCAAAGACTTTTGGGTCACCAAAGGCATCTAAATAATCGTCTTGTAATTGAAAGGCCACGCCGAGACTGCGCCCAAACTCATAAATCAAATCTTGTTGGGTATGATCTGCCTGTGCTACGATAGCACCCATTTTTATTGCCGCCCCGACAAGTACTGCGGTTTTATAATTAATCATTTGGAGGTATTCCTCCTTTTCCACGACTTGAAGTTCTTCAAAATCCATATCATACTGCTGCCCTTCACAGACCTCAATTGCGGTCTGACTGAACAATTGAGATAAGGCGCTAAATACTTCTGGAGGGTAAGACTCAAAATAGCGATAGGCTAAGATCAAAAGCGCGTCTCCCGATAGAATACCTGTGTTGAGATCCCACTTATGGTGCACCGTTTGATGGCCTCGGCGCAGAGGAGCCTGATCCATAATATCATCGTGAATTAATGAAAAATTGTGGAATAATTCCACAGCCAAAGCCGCCGGAACCGCCTTGTGCGGATCTCCCCCAAAGCAATCACAAGCCATTAAGGTCAATACGGGACGCAAGCGCTTGCCTCCTAGCGATAAAATGTAATTAATCGGGCCATACAATCGCTGTGGTGATTGTGGTAAATTTTGTTCGGCCAAGGCGCGATCAATTGCCTCTTTATAAACCCCGATGTGCTGCATGCGCTATTTTTTTGCTAAAATACATTATCATCACGTGTCACAGTCGATCAGAATTGAAAATTTAGGGTTAATAAGGGCTCTGGCAGGATTTATTATGCCGCCAAAGCTACTGTTTTAGGGGATTTTAATGCGTATTGTTAAATTTTTGTAAACTATGGAAACTTTTAGGGTATTTAAAGTTTTCTTGATTACATTTGCGCGCTGTGAAAGAGAAAATAATTGCCAAGGCTGGAGAGCTCTTTTTAAACTTTGGTTTTAAGAGCATAACCATGGATGATATCGCCAGAGAATTGTCCATGTCCAAAAAAACCATCTACAGTTGTTTTGAGAATAAGACCGAGCTCGTGCGCTCAGTCACGGAATCTATTTACACTATTGTCACCAAAGGGATTGATGCTATATGCCAAAGACAGCTCAACCCTATAGAAGAACTTTACGAGATCAAAAAGTTTGTCTCACTTCAACTCAAGGACGAAAAATCGTCACCACAGTTCCAACTTCAAAAGTATTATCCTGAAATTTTTGAGCAAATCCAAGGCAACAACTTCGAGCTGATTCACAACATTACTATCAATAACCTCAAACGCGGCGTTGAACAAGGCCTCTACCGCGATAACGTCAATATCGAATTTGTCGCCCGTATTTATTTTATCGGTATGACCGGGATTAAAGACGATTCGATTTTTCCCATTACCGAATTTCCAAAAATTCACCTTATCGAATCCTATTTAGATTATCACCTGCGCGGTATCGTAACTAAAAAAGGTTTGGCATTACTCAATAAATACACCGATCAAAATACCTTATGAAAAAATATATATTTCTGGTCCTAATTGGATTTTATTTCGCCCCTGCAGAGGCTCAAAACAGGACCTACTCTCTTAGTCTTGAGCAAGCGATCACACTCGCCCAAGACAGCAGTTATGCCAGTGTCAATGCCCGACGAGAAGTGACGCGTGCCTTGAAGAAAAAATGGGAGACTGCCGCTACAGGCTTACCCCAAATCAATGGATCGGTAAGCTACAACAACAATATTAAGCAACCTGTAACCTTAATTCCAGGAGAAATCGCTGGAGGGGCCTCTGGCACTTTTACTCCAGTGGTATTTGGCACCGAGCAAAACGCCACCGCACAGGCTACCTTGGAACAATTAATTTTTGACGGCAGTTACCTCGTAGGGCTGCAAGCCGCAAAAACTTTTCTCGATTTTTCAAAAAATGCTTATGAAAAAACGCTCATCGAAGTAGAAAAAAGCGTGGTCAACGCCTATGGAAGTGCCCTGATGTCCAATGCACTCGTTTCGGTATTTGACAATAATTATAACACCCTAAAAAAGTCTTACGATGAACTACAAATCGTCTACAAAAATGGCCTTACAGAACTTGAATCCTTAGAGCAACTCGAAATCACCTTACTCGAAGTGAAAGGTTATTTAGATAACGCCAAGCGGAGTCAATCGTTGGCTTATAATTTGCTGCGCGCTACCCTAGGGCTGCCTTTAGGCACTGACCTCAACTTGATCGACGATCTCAATACACTTGTTTTGCGTGCGAGTGAAGAACTTGATCCTGAGTTTTCTTTGGATCTACAAAAACAAATTGATGTCCGGATTGCTGAGAATTATACAGAGCAACGCCGGCTGGAATGGCAACTAGAACGCAGTCGCGCCCTGCCCAGTTTTTCAGCTTTTATGAATTATAGTACTCAGGCATTTAGTAATGATTTTACCTTTACCGATAACAGTCAACAGTGGTTTCAGTCTTCTGTTGTGGGCCTTCGCATGCAAGTGCCTATCTTTAGTAGTGGATTCCGCAGCGCCCGAAGCAGCCAGGCCAGAATCGCCTGGGATCAAGCAAAAACCGAATTTGTTCAGACCAAACAGGCGACGCAGATTGCCTTTGAAAACAGCTTAAGCGACTTTAACCTTTCTAAGGACAATTACAACAACGCCTCTCGCAGCCTGAATCTAGCTGAGCGTGTCGCTCAGAAAAATGAAATCAAATTTGACCAAGGTATTGCCAGCAGCTTTGATTTATATCAAGCACAAGCCCAATACTACAGAGCACAACAAAATTATTACACCTCACTTTTGGCTTTGCTCAACGCCAAAACTGCCCTTGAAACATTCATCAATCCCCCAACATTTTAATCCATTACCATGAAAAAATATATCCTCCTTTCGCTTTTGACGAGCTTGAGCCTTATCAGCTGTCAAGAGAAAACACAATCCGTAGCCGAGGTCATTGCCACTAATGATTTGGACCAGCTCCGCACCAAACGCGCGGCTGTAGGCGATCAACACCAGGCGCTTACCCAAGATTTAGCTGCCTTGGATCGCGCCATTGGGCAATTAGATCAGAGCGAGAAATTGTCTTTAGTAACCACTATGGTAGTTTCGCCTGAGGTGTTCGAACATTTTCTTCAGGTTCAAGGAGATGTGGCCACCAAGCAAAACATAGTGCTCTATCCTCAATTTTCAGGGCAACTTCAAAAACTGCATGTGACCGTTGGGGATCAGGTCAAAAAAGGCGCCCTACTCGCCACTTTGGATGACAATGGGATGGCTCAACAACTCAATCAGCTCAAAGTTCAAGAGGCCCTGGCTAAAACAACCTTTGAACGTCAAGAAAAACTTTGGAGCCAAAATATTGGTAGTGAAATACAGTACCTCCAAGCCAAAGCCCAGTATGAGGCCCAGCGTAGCTTAACCCAACAAGTTGCAGAACAATTAGAAAAAAGTAAAATTGTCGCTCCTTTTGATGGGACTATTGATGCTGTATTGGCCGAGGCGGGTACAGTAGTCAATGCCGGAGTAAGTCCAGTATTTAGGCTGGTAAACCTCAGCAACATGTACCTGAAAGCTAGTGTGCCAGAGGCTTATCTAAAGGAGGTCACTCCTGGAAAAAAAGTAATGGTCAACTTTCCTGTATTAAATCTCGAGATCGCCTCTACAGTGCGCAGCGTGGGGCGCTATATCAATCCTGACAACCGCACTTTTAGCATAGAGGTTGATTTACCTAATAATAATGCGCAGATCAAACCAAACCTAACGGCTCAAATTCACATAAACGATTACACCAATAATCAGGCACTATTAGTGCCTCAATCAGTCCTTTCAGAAAATGCAGCTGGAGCCCAATATGTTTATACCACGGTCTACGATGCAAATCAAGGCCAATCTCGAGCAGAAAAGCGCATCGTTGTTACTGGTAAAACCGAAGGCGATTTTGTAGAGATCCTTGAAGGTGTTCAGGCAGGCGACACTGTTGTGGCAGAAGGCGCCCGCAGTGTTAAAGACGGGCAACCCATTTCAATTCTCAAGACTATAACTCATGAGTAAATCAAATAAAAATCTCAATAAAGAATTCGCCCTAGCGTCTTGGGCCATTGACCACAAGACCATTATTTATGTGCTTATTGCCGTAATCTTAATCCTGGGCGGCAAGGCGTATTACGATATGCCTCGTGAAACTTTCCCAGAGATAAAAGAGACAAAAATATACATCAGCGCTCCCTACCCAGGAAATACTGCCGAGGATATTGAGCGTCTGATTATAGATCCGCTAGAAGATCGCCTGAAAAACTTGAGTAGTGTGGTTGAAATCGTGGCCACTGCCCAAGAGGATTACGGGATTATCACCGTAGAATTTGACGAAACCATTGCTGTTGAAGCGGCTAAACAAAGAGTTAAGGATGAGGTCGAAAGTGAAAAAAGTAGTGAGGACTGGCCTACCTTCAATGGGGCAAAAGTTGAGCCCAATGTTTTCGATCTAAACTTTTCTGAAGAAGCGCCCATCAGTAATATCAACATAAAAGGAGACTATCCAACCCAAAAACTCAAAGAGTTTGGAGAGTATCTCGAGGAAGCCATTGAAGACTTGCCTGAAATTAAAAAGGTAGATATTCGCGGAGCTCAAGAACTAGAAGTTGAAATTGCCGTGGACATTTACAAAATGATGGCAGCTCAAGTGAGTTTTGACGATATTTTGGGCGCTATTCGAAATGGTAATATGACCATGTCGGCAGGTAATCTTATCGCCAGTGGACAGCGCCGTTCTCTGCGTATTATCGGAGAAATCAATCAGCCCAATGCGCTCGAAAGGTTTGTGGTAAAAACCCAAGGCGGGGTGGTTTACCTAAGTGATATCGCGCAAGTTAACTTTAAGGAAAAAGAAACCACGACTTACGCGCGTGAATTAGGGGCCAATGTTGTAATGCTTGACGTTAAAAAACGCGCCGGTAAAAACATGGTGGAGGCGGCCCAAAAAGTCGAAGCCATTATTGAAAAAGCCCAGGCCGAAGTATTTCCTCAAGATCTAGAGATCAGTATTGCTAATGACCAATCTGCTAAAACCATAAATCAGGTAGATGACTTGGTTAACAATATCATTTTTGGGGTGATTTTGGTGGTCACTGTTTTAATGTTTTTTCTTGGCTTTCGCAATGCACTTTTTGTAGGATTTGCCATCCCCATGTCCATGTTTATGAGCTTTATGGTGCTCCAAATTCTTGGGTATACCATGAATACCATGATCCTCTTTGGGCTCATTATGGGACTCGGAATGCTCGTGGATAACGGTATTGTTGTGGTAGAAAACGTCTATCGTTTGATGGAAGAAGAGGGCTTGTCTCGGGTACGTGCTGCAAAACAGGGTATTGGAGAAATTGCTTTCCCAATTATTATTTCAACCCTTACCACAGTAGCCGCCTTCATTCCCTTAGGACTATGGCCTGGGGTTATGGGTGAATTCATGATTTTCTTTCCTATCACCCTTTCTGTAGTTCTCGGCTCATCATTATTTGTGGCAATTTTTATGAACTCCATGCTGGTTTCTCAATTTATGGAAACAGATAACCGCATCATTAAAAGAAAAAGTCTGATTCGCCTAACGGCAATTTTAGGAGGACCAGGACTTTTGATTTTAATTTTTGGTGGGGACGTGCGCGGCTTGGGCAGTGTTATGATTTTTACCGTAGGTTTATTTTGGGCCTATAAATACGGCATAAAACGTTGGGCCAATAATTTTCAAAGACGTGCCCTTCCATGGCTGGAAAACAAGTATAAAAATTTCTTGAAATTCGCCCTTGGTGGCTATCGTCCAGCCTTGTTTTTTGGCACCACATTTATTTTGTTGTTTGTCGTTTTTGGCCTCTTTGGCGCATCAATCGGCAGCCAACGCACCAGCGTGGAATTCTTTCCGGACAACAAACCCAATCAAATCATTATCTATATCGAATACCCACAAGGCACGGATATAGAAAAAACAAATGCCATAACACTGGATATAGAAAATCAGGTCTATGACATCATTAATGATCCTATATACCGCGATGCACAGACCGGTAAAAATGTCTTAGTCGAGGCGGCAGTTTCTCAAGTGGGTGAAGGCGCTGGTAATCCGCAGACCGATGCAGGTAATACCGCTGAAATGCCACATCGCGGAAAAATAACAGCTACCATGCACGAATTCAAATTCCGTCAGGGCCAAGATTCAGAGGTCTTGCGCAAGCGCATACAGGAGCGACTAAAAGGCCGTTATCCCGGAGTGTCTATTTCGGTTGAAAAAGATCCCACTGGCCCTCCTGCTGGCTATCCCATCAATATTGAACTTGAAGGAAATGACTACGATGAACTGATCGCTACAGCGGAACTCATGCGCAATTTCATCAATCAAAAAAATATTCCAGGTATTGACGAGTTAAAAATTGATGTCAATAAGGGCAAACCCGCTATGGAGATTTTTGTTGATCGTGAAAAAGCTGGGGGGCTAGGCGTGGCTGCTGGACAAGTCGGTCAACAACTGCGCCGTGCCGTTTTTGGAGAAAAAGCGGGTATTTACAAACAAGACGGTGAGGATTATGACATTAATGTTCGTTTTGAGCAAGAGCAAAGAGAAACCAAGAGTGCTCTTTTTGATCAAAATATCACTTTCCGTGATCAGGCCACAGGACGACTAAAAGACATCCCCTTAAGTGCGGTGACCCAAAGACGCAATACTTCTTCGTTTAGTGCCATAAAACACAGAGATGGCAAACGCGTGGTTACAGTATACTCGGCTTTAGCGGCAGGGTTTACCGATGCTGGCGCCATCGTGAGTCAGATTCAGAGTCAAATGGATAATTTTGAGCAATTGCCTCAAGGTGTTTCCATAGATTATACCGGGCAAATAGAGGAACAAAACAAGCAGATGGCCTTTTTGATGGGTGCCTTTTTTACCGGACTAGGCCTGATTATGTTCTTACTTATTTTCCAGTTTAGTTCTATTTCAAAGCCGACCATCATCATGCTGGCTATCTTTTTGAGTTTCATTGGTGTTTTCGGTGGTATTCTGATTACTGGGGCCTCCTTTGTCATTATGATGACCATGGTGGGAATAATTTCTCTGGCAGGAATCGTGGTTAACAATGGTGTTGTACTGTTGGATTATACCCAGCTGCTGATTGATCGATACCAGCAAAAACACAATATAGAGCACGCTCAGTTAATCCCAGAGGCTGTTTTTCACGATTTAATCATACAAGCTGGTAAAGCGCGTCTGCGCCCAGTATTACTGACCGCAATAACCACTGTACTGGGGCTTATTCCTTTGGCCGTAGGCTTTAACATGGACTTTTTCTCGCTATTTAACGCCTTCGATCCTAAAATCTATTTTGGAGGGGATAATGTAATTTTCTGGGGGCCATTGGCCTGGGCCGTAATCTACGGTCTGCTTGTCGCCACATTCTTGACATTGATTATTGTCCCTGTGTTATTTTTGATGGTTCATCAATTCAAAGGCAAACTCTTGACTTGGTTTGGTAAACATTCAGCCCGCAATGCCGCCATCGACACATTATGATTTTGTTTCTCAGAGCAAAAACAATTCACATGGTTCTTATTAACTTTGTCGCTCATTAAATAATTATGTACAGAACGCACAATAACGGAGCCCTTAGTCTTCAAGAATTGGGTCAAGAGGTAGTCCTTTCGGGATGGATTCAAAAGATTAGAGATAAAGGATTTATGATTTGGGTCGACCTCAGAGATCGCTATGGCATTACTCAACTCATTTTTGATGCCGAACGCACCGATCCCAAAACCATAGAATTGGCTAAAAAACTTGGGCGTGAGTTTGTTATTCAAGTGCGCGGAACTGTAATCGAACGGGAGTCCAAAAATCCAAATATGGCTACTGGGGCAATTGAAATATTGGTCAGTGAACTCACCTTGCTTAACAGTGCTTTAACCCCTCCTTTTACGATAGAGGATCAAACCGATGGAGGAGAAGATTTACGCATGAAATACCGTTATTTGGATATCCGTCGCAAACCTGTGCGTGAAAACCTCATGTTCCGCCACAAAGTGAGCATGGCCGTACGCAATTATTTATCGGCACAAAACTTCATCGAAGTAGAAACTCCCTATTTAATTAAATCAACCCCAGAAGGAGCCCGCGATTTTGTGGTGCCTAGCCGAATGAATCCAGGGCAGTTTTACGCCTTGCCTCAATCTCCTCAAACCTTCAAACAATTATTGATGGTCGGGGGTATGGACCGCTACTTTCAGATTGTAAAATGTTTTAGAGATGAAGACCTACGTGCCGATCGCCAGCCTGAGTTCACTCAAATTGACTGCGAAATGGCTTTTGTCACCCAAGAAGATGTGCTCAATGCCTTTGAAGGTTTGACCCGTCACTTGTTGAAAGAAATTGTTGGGGTTGAGGTGGCTAAATTTCCGCGCATGACATATGACCAGGCCATGGAACGCTACGGTAACGACAAACCGGACATCCGTTTTGGAATGGAATTTGGGGAATTAAACCACTGTACCCAGCATCGTGATTTCGGCGTTTTTAACAGTGCTGAACTCATAGTGGGTATTGCGGTCCCTGGAGGTAATGCTTATTCACGAAAAGAAATTGATGCGCTTATCGATTGGGTAAAAAGACCGCAAATCGGCGCCATGGGTATGGTGTACTGTCGTGTTGCCGAAGATGGTACTTACAAATCAAGTGTCGATAAATTCTATACCCAAGAAGACCTAGCTCAGTGGGCCCAAACAACAGGAGCCAAGCCAGGAGATTTAATCTGTGTCCTCTCTGGGCCTAAGGATAAAGTGCGTGGTCAACTCAGTGCATTGCGTATGGAACTCGCAGGGAGATTAGGCTTGCGTCGTCCCAATGAATTTGCCCCGCTTTGGGTTGTGGATTTCCCGCTGCTCGAATGGGATGAAGAAACCCAGCGCTATCATGCCATGCACCATCCATTTACCTCACCCAAACCAGGTCAAATGGAACTTTTAAAAACGGATCCTGCAGCGGTAAAAGCAAACGCCTATGATTTGGTGCTTAATGGCAATGAAATTGGTGGCGGATCTATTCGTATCCACGATAAAGACATTCAAAGTAAAATGTTTGACTATTTGGGCTTTACCCCTGAAGAGGCTAAAGCTCAGTTTGGGTTCTTGATGGACGCCTTTCAATATGGGGCGCCGCCGCACGGAGGTATCGCTTTTGGTTTAGATCGACTGGTGGCCATTCTTGGGGGGCAAGAAACCATTAGAGATTTTATTGCATTCCCAAAAAATAATGCGGGACGCGATGTGATGATTGATGCCCCAGCAACCATTGACCAGGCCCAGCTCGAGGAACTCAATCTAAGCATTGATCTAAAGCAATAATCGAATTTTGCACGTCGCCCCATGGGAACCTCAAAAAAATCTTTGCTTACCAAGTTCCTGATCTGGAGAATCAAACACATTTCACAAAAGCAATTTGTCCTGATGCTCAGTATGGTGGTCGGGCTTCTTTCTGGGCTAGGGGCTGTACTGATTAAAAACCTTACCTATCTGATTCAGTTCTTGCTCGAAGGGCGATTAATCAGCAATTATCATAGTGCCTTTTACTTTGTTTTTCCTTTACTCGGGGTACTGATAACGGCCTTATTCATGCGCTACATTCTCAGGCATACAGTGAGTCATGGAATTCCTTCGACGCTTTACGCCATCTCAAAGAAAAAAGGGGTCATGCGACGCTTTCAAATGTTTGGCAGCCTTATCGCTGCACCGATTACCGTGGGTTTTGGAGGCTCTGTTGGGCTAGAGGGGCCAACGGTGGCTACAGGGGCTGCTTTAAGCTCTAATCTGGCGCGGCTACTACACCTAAACCAAGCCACGCGTACACTTCTGATCGGTTGTGCTGCGGCTGGCGCCATGTCTTCTATCTTTAAAGCACCCATTGCAGCCATTATTTTTGCTGTTGAAGTCTTTAGCTTAGATCTTACTTTAATGTCTTTGGTTCCTTTGCTGCTCGCCTCAGTAACCGCTATTATTACCTCTTATTTTTTCTTTGGCAATGATATTTTATTGCCCTTTACCGTGGTGGATGCCTTCAGTATCGGGGATATTCCTTTTTATTTGATTTTAGCCGTGGTGGCAGGATTGGTTTCTATTTACTTCACCAATACTTACGAGTGGATTCAAAAGAAGTTTGACGCCATCCCCAATAAATGGTACCGGATGCTTGTCGGAGGGACCCTAATCGGGGTTTTGGTTTATTGTATTCCCCCACTCTATGGGGAAGGTTTTGATGTGATCAATAATTTGGTTCAAGGCAACGCTAATTTAGCCCTAGAAAACAATCTTTTTAATGCCTCTACAGAGCATATTTATATCACAATTGGCTTATTAGTTGGTCTGGTTCTCTTTAAAATAATTGCCAGTGCATTGACCTTCGGGGCAGGCGGGGTCGGCGGAATTTTTGCCCCTACTTTGTTTATGGGCAGCATCATGGGGTACACGGTAGCTATAATCTTGCGCACTCTAGGTTTTGATTCTGACAATATTTCAATTAGCAACTTTACTTTAGTCGGGATGGCCGGACTCATGGCGGGTGTGTTACACGCCCCGCTGACTGCCATATTTTTAATTGCTGAGCTCACTGGAGGTTATGCCCTTTTTATCCCGCTGATGATCACCGCGGCTGTGGCCTACTCAATAACAAAATATGTTCATCCCCATTCAGTTTACACCATGGAACTAGGCCGCAAAGGTGAACTCATAACGCACAACAAGGACCACGCAGTACTCACACTTATGGATTTAGAATCTGTGGTTGAACGGAATTTTATTGCCCTTGAACCCCAAATGAATTTAGGGGAAATTGTCTCCAAAGGTATTGTCAAATCTAATCGAAATATTTTTCCAGTGGTCACTCCAGAAAGTGGACAACTATTAGGCATCATTTTATTAGACGACCTAAGGCCAGTAATGTTTGAACGGCATTTGTATCAGGAGATCAGTGCTCGTGATTTAATGCAAGACCCCTTAAGTGTGGTGGAACTCGACAAGGACCGCATGACGGAGGTCATGAAAAAATTTCAAGATACCGGGGCTTGGAATTTACCCGTGGTCCGCTCTGGTGTCTATCATGGTTTTGTATCAAAATCTAAACTGCTTACCGTGTATCGTCGTAAACTCATTGATTTTTCTGGAGCCTCATGAAATATGTCCTCTACATTATTTTCATCCTTATTGTCGCCAGCGTTTCCTGTGGACTTTATATTCAAGGCAGCGGGAATCCTTTGGCCGAAAAACTTATTGGCGGCGGCATCGCAGGCCTATTTTTTGTTTGGATGCCCTTGTTTATTTATCATCGTTGGAAAAACCGCTCAATTCAGAACTATATGCTGACCAAAGAGAATATCCAGCAAATGAATCGTTTTAAGCGCGATAAGTAAACTCCGCTTAAGATAATCTTCAGATCAGCAAATAATTAGTCGATTATTACCCAATATTAACTCGTAATTAATTGATTTTCAAAAAATTTTACATAGAATTAAACTTTGAGAACATAAATAGATTACCTTTGTGAACTTATTTAATATTTTTTTAATTATTGCTATGGAAGGAACAGTTAAGTTTTTTAACGAATCAAAGGGATACGGATTTATCACCAACAATGACACTGGTAAAGATATTTTTGTACATGTCACAGGATTGAATGGAGAAGCCCTTAATGAAGGCGACAAAGTGGAATACGAGGAACAAGAAGGAAGAAAAGGCATGGTAGCCGGAAGAGTTCGTCTTTTACACGATTAATGTCTACAACATACCGAAACCACATCAACCTCGAGCAATTACTCGGGGTTTTTTTGTGCCCCTAAAGATTTTAAAAATGGAAACACCATGGCTGAAGGTCTCGCTAGTCAGCCGAGCCTCGTCTTTTTACTTTAAAAAAATCATCAAGCAAATCCGCGCATTGGTCCGCTAAAACGCCAGAAAAGACCGCAGTTTTCGGATGCATTTGGGTGCCCAAAGCCAAATATCCGCGCTTAGGGTCACTTGCGCCGTAAACCACCTCTGATATTTGACTCCAAAATAGCGCCCCTGCGCACATTTGACAGGGCTCCAGAGTAACGTACAAAGTGCACTGGTGGAGATATTTACCCCCTATAAAATGAGCTGCGGAGGTGATGGCTTGCATTTCTGCATGAGCCGTGACATCGTTTAGGGCCTGAGTCCTATTGAAGGCGCGAGCTATGATACGCCCCTGAGCCACCACTACTGCCCCTACAGGAACTTCATCGGCCTCTAAGGCACACTGAGCCTGCTCTAAGGCCTTTCGCATAAAATATTCATGATCGAGCATAATTTGAGTAATTCCTTAGGATTAATACAGGATGCCTTAAAGGTACAAATAAAGGACAAAGGCACTGCAGACAAACGAATAAGCGTATCTTTGACTTATGTATAAATCGATCTTAGAGCAGATTAATTCCCCGGTGGACCTGAAGGGGTTGAACCTAAAAGAAATGGTTCGACTCTCTGAAGAACTAAGGCGTTTTATTATCGATATTATTGCCACTAAAGAAGGCCACCTCGGCGCTAGTCTGGGCGTTATTGAACTCACCATAGCCCTGCATTATGTTTTTAACACTCCAGATGATCTATTAATTTGGGATGTAGGACATCAAGCCTACGGACATAAGATTTTAACGGGAAGACGCGATGAATTTCACTCGAATCGTCAACTCGGCGGACTCAGTGGCTTCCCTTCTCGAAAAGAAAGCCCTTACGACACCTTTGGGGTAGGGCATAGCAGTACAGCCATTTCAGCAGCCTTAGGAATGGCCTTGGCCAGTACTCAAGATGGGCACATCGCCAGGCAGCACATTGCTGTAGTTGGCGATGCCAGCATTGCCAGCGGAATGGCTTTTGAAGCCCTAAACCATGCGGGGGTTTCAAAAACTAATCTATTGATTGTACTAAATGACAATGCCATTGGTATTGATCCCAGTGTGGGCGCGTTTAAAGAATATTTGACAAGAAAAAAAGAAACTGATACCGAGGCGAGTCAAGACAATCTTTTCCGTGCTTTGAATATGAACTATAGCGGGCCGGTAAATGGTCACAATTTAAGAGAACTCATTGACGCATTGACCCAAATGAAATCCATTTCAGGACCCAAGGTACTCCATGTGGTCACCATTAAGGGTAAAGGGCTCAAACAAGCCGAGCAGGACCAAGTTATTTATCATGCGCCGGGGCAATTTGACCCTAAAACAGGAGAACGCATCGTACAAGATAATCAGCCATTGGCTCCGAAATATCAAGATGTATTTGGTCATACTTTAGTAGCCTTAGCTCGAGAGAATAAAAATATTTTTGGTATAACACCCGCCATGCCTACCGGCTCCTCTTTACGTTATATGATGGAGGCCTTTCCCGATCGAGCAATTGATGTAGGTATTGCAGAGCAACATGCCGTCACTCTGGCGGCAGGATTGGCTACCCAGGGAAAAGTCGTTTTTTGCGCGATTTATGCTACCTTTTTTCAGCGGGCCTATGACCAAGTAATTCATGATGTTTGTTTGCAAAATTTACCAGTTATATTTTGCTTAGACCGAGCAGGAATTGTTGGGGAGGATGGGGCAACACATCATGGCGTCTATGATTTAGCTTCACTCAGACCCATTCCAAACCTAATTATTTATGCTCCTCGCGATGCCAGGGCTTTACGTAATATTATGTTTACCGCTCAACAAGGGCTCCAACACCCCATCGCTATAAGATATCCCCGCGGCAGGGGGCTCGTTATTGATTGGGAGACCCCATTTGAACCGATAGAAATCGGTAAAGCACAAATTCTGAAAAAAGGGAGGACAGTGGCAATATTGAGTATAGGCACCATGGCAGATACTGTCTCAGATGCTCTTGACCATTTTTCCGATAAAGATGACATAACACATGTAGATATCCGCTTTTTGAAACCGCTTGACCAAAAATTATTACATGAAATATGCCAAACCCATAAGGCTTTAATCACCGTAGAAGACGGCAGCTTAACTGGAGGGCTAGCCAGTGCTATTAGTGAATTTATCGCGGTACATGGCTACAGTATCTCTTTGAAAAGCCATGGTATTTCTGATACGTTCATACCCCATGGTAAACCAAATGAGCTATACGAACTTTGCGGACTTACCACTCTAGCTATTACCAGCAGCATCAAGTCTGCATTGGGTTAATTCTGTGATAGGGCTGAGCATTTGAATCCAGGATAAAAAAAGTGCCCCAATTGGGGCACTTTTAATTTAATCTTCAGTCAAAATCCGCGGCTTAGCGCATAATCAACTTACTGGTATGGGTATAATTATTACCCTGAATACGTACCAAGTAAATACCACTGCTGAGCATAGAGGCGTCCACTTGTGTTTGGTTACCCAATTCAAGGGTTTGTGACCAAACGGTGCGTCCATTGATATCTATAATAGACACTTGAGCACTTCCTACGTCCACTTTTGAGTGAATGTTGATGGCTCCATAATTTGGATTCGGGTAAATACTAAAGTTATTGTCATAGTTATTATCTCCCGTAGAAAGATTACAATCTGCTGGGATGTCAAAGGCTTCTGTTTGATCAGCGCGATTAAAGGCACTACCCTGAGAGGCGCTAAATCCAACCCCGCGACGGGCAAAGGCTTCCCAAATCAAGCAGCGATGCAATCCTCCGTGGGTTAACTCATCGGCCTCAAGAATCGCATCACGCCCATCGATAAACCCTGGAGAACAATTTTGAAGTTTCATCCCATCCATCACTAGCTGGAAGGCAATGTTGTTACCCCCGGTTCCGTAAACCAAGTCTGCATCAAAACCGTAAAGATCAATCAAATCCCAAGTCATTTCCCAAAGTGCGGTGGCCCAAACAAAGCCAATCCCGTGCGGTTGAGACACGTTTGCGTTAGTATCTTGGTAGGTGTAATCATTCACCGAAAAATCTGTGCTGTAAGGCGCTTCACGAATTCCATTTGGATTCCCTGAAGCATAGGCTGCCAAACCGCGAACATCGCCACGCTGATCTCCGGTTTGCATGGTCATGATAAGCCCTAGGTAATCGCTCCATCCCTCTCCCATTTGCTCGGCATTACCCAAACAACTCGTATTTACAGGGCCTCCAGTAAGGCGGTTAGAAATACCATGGGCGTACTCATGGGCAATGATTTCATTGTCTAAGTCTCCATCCACTGATGGTGGTACTGCACCACCATCGATGGTTCCATTAACCGGGTTTCCAGCATTCAATTCAGTAATGATAGGCTCGCCGATCACGTCGGTTACCATGAATAACGGAATAGTCACTGAAGCTCCCACGGCTCCAGGAGCCATGATTACCGGGTCTCCAGGAACGTTATTCACCATGATTACAGCAACAGCGCCTTCGTTTTGTGCCGCTAGAGCTTTAAAACCAAATTCACACTCCCCACGGCGAATCACCACAATTTTTCCGTTCAGGTCTGCACCATTAACTATGGTGTCACAACCATCATTTGGATCGGTGGAAGTTCCCCCAGAGTTATCATCTTCGATCACCACTAAGTCTTCAGTGAGTGGCGGTATTGGCATGGGTCCACCAAAGTTTGCAGGCACCCCTGGATAAACTCCAGCCAAAGGTCCATTATTGATCGTCAATAAATTAATCGGCCCTGAACTGCTGGTCCAAATAAACATTTGCATGCGTGGATTGCCTCCATCTGGCGGCGTTGCAAAGTTGGCGTTATTGGTCCCTGAGCCATCTTGAGCATCAGCGTTTACAGAATCAGAACCATTTCCGGGATTGCCGTACTGGTTTTCCTGGAAGTTTCCACTCTCCTCGTCGAAGCCGTACTGATAAGCAAAGTCATGTATCAAGTTGTTCCAATAGAACAAGTTCACTGTAGCTGCGTCTGTAAAATTCGCAGGATCTTGTGGTAAATTATAGGGAAAATCAAAGGTCAAACCAGCGCCCCCTTCTGGTGAAACGCCAGTGCCATTGTTTCCATCAATGTCTTCTTGGGCATAGACATTATTGCCTCGAGTGTAAGTGTATTCTGCACCCGCTACCCCATCTGTATCGTGCCATCCAAATGGCGATGACGCTAAATCAACCGCATCCTCTTCAAAAACAAATTCATCGGACCCATCAATCGGACTGCTATAAGGAATCGGGAATACACGATACCCAGCGGTTCCTGCTGCTGGCGCAAAAGCAGTGCTTTCAGATTGAAATAAAACACTTTCTCCTGTTTTGTGGTCGTGATTGCCTTGACCAAAATCACAATGCAATACCCAATCATGTGTGTCCAGGATGGCTCCGTTTTGAGCGTCAACACGGACGCTGTAATAATGGGTCGCGTCCAAAAGATAAATACTTAAGTCCCAAGCCAGACGATATTGCTCGTCTTGTGTTTTTTGAAAAACCAATTGTACTGGCACATCATTTTGAGACATTTCTGCAGCACGGAACACATAATTGTTTCCTTGAGCAGAGAGCTCTACAATATTACCCGCACTCAAGCCAAAGGACTGAGCGGCCTTTAGAACGGCAGTCTGAGCTCCGATTGAAGGAGAGGTAGCATTAATTTTACTAGCCAAATCAGAAACAAATCCAAGACGTGCAGAGTAAACCTGCTGATCCTTAATTGCAAAGCGCGAAGTCGAATTATGCACTTCAATCCCTTCTAAAGCCTGATTTACATAGGCCATTTGAACACGCATACTCTTTGAATAGCTTGTCGATTTCAGCACCGGTGTGTTGATATCTTCTTGAGTCAAGTTCAGAGCACTTCGTTGTTGTGATAGATAGTCTTTGATGATCACTAAATCATCCTGGGCTAGAGCCACATTCATGCTCATAAGCCCCCCTAAGAATACAAGTAATAATTTTTTCATTGATGTTTTTTTTATCGAATGCCTAAGATACACTTTTGTGTTTTAAAAAATGTGTCGCTTAAGTTAAATTCACACAACCTTTCCGCTCAAACGACTGCTCAAGGCCAAAGCATTGCTGTCTGTAAGGCGAGAAACAAAGTGACTTACCTCCAATAGCACCTCATAAACAGTGCTTTGCGAGTCAATTTCCAGTCCTGATTCTTGTATTAGGAGTTGATCAAAAAATCTGGGCGACTGATTTTTAGTATTCAGTGCAGCGGGGATGTACGCCGATAGGATATCGGTCAGCATTCTATGGCCGGCTAATTCTTTGCGCAAAACCTCAGGATGCTCATAAATACGTTCCTTACTCGCTTTTAGAATATCATTGATTTGCGCCTTAAACTGGCTTTGAGTCATAATGGACTGCTCCAATTTTCCCGAGAGCAGTAAATCCTCTTTGGTTAAAAAGAGTTCAGAAGCCTCCTGAATGAGGCGACTAATAGCTAGCGAACGCAAATAAGCGAGTCGATCGGATGACTTACTGAGATTACTATATTTCTCAGTTTGTATGCTGTCCTTGACTAAACGCAATAAAAATTCAAGGGCTACATCTTCCGTGATCCAACCCAGATTTATACCATCCTCAAAATCGATAATGGTATAACAGATATCATCGGCTGCTTCAACCAAATAGGCCAAAGGATGACGGGTAAACCGACCTGAATCTAATTTAATTAAGCCTAATTCTTTGGCCACTTCCTCAAAAAAGGCACAATCTTCAGAAAAATATCCATATTTCTTATCGGCACAATGGGCGGTTGGTTTTTTGGGTAATGAGCCCTTGGGATACTTCATAAAAGCCCCCAAAGTCGCGTAAGACAATCGCAAGCCTCCCTCGACCCCATCACGCGTTTGGGTAAGCATTTTAAAACCGTTCGCATTTCCCTCAAAATCACATAAATCTTGATACTCAAGAGGGGTCATATCAGAGGCATATTGTCTGCCTGGCCCAGTCTTAAAAAAATCGCCAATCGCTTTTTCACCACTATGGCCAAAAGGAGGGTTTCCGATATCATGGGCCAAAGCGGCAGCGGCCACCACAGCACCAAAATCATTGGGTTGATACCCATGAATAGAAGAGAGGTGGGGGTGTCGTGCTAAAAGTGCGCGTCCCACAGAACGGCCTAAAGAGCGCCCGACGACCGAAACTTCAAGGCTATGGGTCAAGCGCGTGTGCACAAATGAATTCTTTGATAATGGAATCACTTGTGTCTTATCCTGCAGACTTCTAAAATGGGACGAAAAAATAATGCGATCGTAATCCACCTCAAAACCCAAACGGGTTTCGTCTTGTTCAATACGCAGTCGCTTGTGCTGATCGCCCTGTCTTTTGAGCGACATCAACTGTTCCCAGGTCATCATGTGTCTTTTATATTCATGAATTATACCCCCCCAAGATAGTTTTTTTGAGCCATTTAAGAATCGTAAGCCAAGATATTACTTCTGGGCATTACATAACGTTGAGGTAACCTTTATGTGATACAATCATAATTTGTCCATAACCTCAAGGTTACATTCAGGGGTCATCTTTGCAGCGAGTATTTAAAACACATCATGAGAAAATTATTACTAACGACATTATTAAGTGTAATGTCATTGGCTGCTGTTGGGCAAACAACAGGGTCTATCGTCGGCCTGTTGACCGATAAAGAATTCAACAATGAACCATTGGCTTTTGCAAACGTAATCATTAAAGGAGAAAATAAAGGAACTACTTCGGATTTCGATGGGCTATATGCCCTAGAAGATCTGCCTGTGGGAGCCTATACTATTGTCTACAGCTTTGTAGGGTACGAAACAGTGGAAATCGCAGACATTATCGTAGAAGAGGATAAAGTTACCACCGTTAATGTGCCCATGGGTGCGAGCGCCGCTACCCTTGAAGAGGTTGTGATTACGACAACAGTCCGAAAAGAAAGTGAAGTCGCCCTTTTATTGGAACAAAAAAACGCGGTAACCCAAAAGACCGCTATCGGAGCCCAAGAACTTTCGCGAAAAGGGGTGGGTGATGCGGCAACCGCCGTGTCTAAAGTGACTGGAATTTCAAAACAAGAAGGCTCGGGTAATGTGTTTGTGCGTGGACTAGGTGATCGCTATAATGTAACGACTTTAAATGGTCTGCCATTGCCCTCAGACAATCCTGCGCGAAAAAACATCAACCTGAGTATCTTCAGCACGGACATCGTTGAGAATATTGGTATTGACAAAACCTTTAACCCACAGCAATATGCTGATTTTGCTGGGGCCAATATCAACATCGATTCTAAAAATGCGATGGCCGATGGCGTCATTTCGGTGAGTATGGATTCAGGATTTAATACCATCACTCAAACTCAAGATCAGTTCTATCGTACCGACGGTCCAGATAACTTTGGGTTTTACGACATCAATTACCCCGCCTTCCCGCTCAATAACTATAATTTCGTCACCAGCTGGGATCGCCAAGCGGCTAACGCACCCGCAAACTTGGGCTTGACCCTACAAGGTGGAGACAGCTTCCAATTAGGCGATAATACCAAACTTACCGTTTTCGGAGTTGGGGCGCATAGCAATCAATTTCAGTATCGCGAAGGAATATCCCGCGGTGGTGTAGAAGTAAGCGGCGTGCCCAATGCTGACTTTGATTATATCGATTATCAGTACAGCACCAACACAACCTTGATGGGTGATTTGGGCATCAAACACAAAAACCTGAACCTGAATTACAGCGGGCTTCTGCTCAATACCTCAAACGAGCAGCAATTAGAGAACTACGGCGTCATCGATAAGGATGATGATGCTTCTCAAGGTGGTGGATTTATTCAGCGCGGGGTGTTTACAAATACCAACCTTATTGTCAATCAGTTGCACGCAGATTTTGAGATCAATGAGCGCATCGCTCTAAGCGCCTCTGGATCTTATAGCTTCTTACAAAGTGCTGAGCCAAATCGCCGACAAGTGACTTTGGTCCCACAGGATCTCGATGAGCCTGACGGACCTAAATCCTTTGAATTTGTTTCTGCTGCCTCGAGTAATCACCGTTTTTATGCCGATTTATACGAAGAGGAAATCGCCAGTGCGTTTGAAACTTCAATTAAGCTCTTCAAAAACGATGAGGACGAATTTGACGGCAAACTTGATCTTGGATTCAGCTCTCGCAACAAAGAAGTGGATTTTTCGGCTACTCAATTTAACTTCCGCATTATCCGTGGGGCAGGAATTGTACAGCCTATAGTCGAAGACATCTATAATGTAGACGCTTATTTTAATCAAGAGAATTTAAACGCCGGATTGTTCCGTCTAGAAACCTTCAGGGGAAGTGCTGAAGTCACCAATGCCTTGGATCCACAAACCTATGGAGGCAACCAAAGCATCCTGGCTGGGTATGCAAACTTAACCTACACGTTCAATCCTAAATTCACCATGATTGTTGGATTACGCGGGGAACAAATCAATCAGGATATTGCCTGGTCGACCTCACTAGACCCAGATGGGGACAGCAACAGCTTAGATGTATTCCAACTATTGCCTGCGCTTTCGATGAAATACGTCATCAATGAAGATCAAAACTTTAAGTTCGCCGCGAGCAAAACCTATACCCTGCCACAATACAAGGAGCGCGCGCCATTCTTATTCCAAGAGGTAAATCAAGATTACTTTGGTAATCCATTTTTGACCGCCTCGACAAACTATAATTTTGATGCCAAATGGGAACTCTTCCCGTCTAACTCGGAGTTGCTTTCGGCAGGTTTATTTGCCAAAATTATCCAAAACCCAATCAACACCGTCACCATTCAATCGGCCGCTAATGACATCAGCTGGGCCAATACCGGTGATCAAGCCACAGCCATTGGGGTCGAGATTGAATCGCGCAAGGTGCTGATGAGTCGTGAATCAGAATATACTGACTTTACCAATACGCAAAAACTCAGCGCTGGTTTGAACCTGGCCTATATGAAAACCAATCAGGATCTCAATGGTCAAAAGGTCTTTGATCAGTCTGGTCTTAGTTTTGACCCAACTTATTCATCCACGGGAATTACCGGAGCTTCAGATTTAGTGGCTAATGCAGACCTAAGTTTTTACAAAGACTTTAAAGAGCATAAAAACATCCAATTGACCCTGGCAGGAAACTATTTCTCTGATCGAATTTTTGCCTTAGGAAACTTTGGAAAAGGAAATATTGTCGAAAAGGGCGTACCGTCTTTGGACTTTGTGGCCAAGGCACAGTTTACTAAACAGCTCAGCGTAGGTATTTCAGCTAAAAACCTCTTAAACCCAAGCATTGAGCGATTCCAGGAGGCGGTAGACGGAGACGTTAATCCAATCCGCGATCGTATTCAGGAAGTGGCCACAACGGTACTTTCGTACAAGCGGGGTTATGATTTGAAAATTTCTCTCAACTATACTTTTTAAATACTCATCAATCAATTCAAACAGTTATTAATTAAAATCAAAAACAATGAAATTATCTTTTTTAAAATTAAGTTTAGGTTTGGCCCTTTTGGCTTTGACTTACGCATGTAGCAAGGATGACAGCAATACGCCTGATCCACAGGCGGCCACTTGTGACGATGGCATCCAAAACGGTGATGAAACCGGAGTGGACTGTGGGGGCTCTGCTTGTGCGCCTTGTGCTGTAGACAACATCCTTGAAGGAGATGTGACGACCGATGTCACTCTAGATGCAACAATCGGATACGAGCTTGCTGGAGCCTATGTCGTGCGCTCAGGAGCTTCTTTAACTATTCCTGCTGGAACAGTTATTTCTGCAACCGGAGGAACTTCTGCTTATATCGCTGTAGAGCGTGGGGCACAAATCTTTATCAATGGAACTTCTTCAGCGCCGGTGGTGATGACCTCTGGTTCTGCGAACCCTGCTCCTGGAGACTGGGGAGGTCTGGTGGTTTGCGGTGATGCGCCGACAAATAAAGGATCAAATGTGACTTCTGAGGTGGCTGACTTGACCTATGGTGGCAGCAACGCCAATGATAACTCAGGATCTATTCGCTATTTACGTGTAGAATACACTGGAGCAACCTTCTCTAACGATAAAGAGTTTAACGGTGTTTCACTTTTCGGTGTTGGTGCTGGAACAACCTTTGAATATGTTCAGTCTTACCAAGGGGGTGACGACGGCATCGAGTTCTTCGGTGGAACAGTTTCGGGAGACTACTTAGTGTCTATCGGCAGTGGCGATGATTCTATCGACTTCGCTGACGGATGGCAAGGAAACGGTTCTTACTGGTACATTAAAGACGGTGCAAAAGCCGGTATCGAAGGATCAAACAACGGTGATGACGGAAATGCAAGTCCTGTAACTACAACTACACTTAGCAACATTACTGTGGTGGGACCTGTTACCGAAGGCGCACTTTACTTCAAAGAAGGTGGTGGAAACTTTACCATTACCAACTTCTACACTGAGGGCATTGACCTCGGGGTTAAAGTAAAAGATACAGACGCAGAAGCCGCTGTACGCATCGAGAACGGCGACCTTAGCATCAACCCAATGCAATTTGACAACCCAGCTGCTGGTTTCGAGGTAACTGACTACATCGGTGCCAACCAAAGCTTTGTGGTAGAAGGACCAACCTCAGGCGCTGGAAATGGTGCTGCTGCGCCAAGCTGGGCCTCTGGATGGACTTCAGGATTATAAAATAAATTTAAGTGTAGTTGGCTGTGTTGTGTAAACCATAAAACAGCGTAAAGAAAAAGGGCCTCAATTGAGGCCCTTTTTTTTGTGTTATAATGTAGTTTATTCAAATTGACTGACCACACGAGTGTCTGTTTTGGCTAAACGATCCACTTGGGTGACACGTCCTTCCTGATACTGGACTTGATTGATTTCCCCAATATTATAAAAATACCAAGTGCCGACTCTTTTACCTTGGGCATAAGTTCCTTGAGCAGTTATAGCGCCTTGGGCATCGTAACTTATCCAAGCGCCATGCAATTCATTGTTAAGATTATAGGCCCCTTTTTGGGCTATACTTCCATTGTCATGATATACCGTGGACTCCACCACAGAACCATTTTTAATATTTTCTCTTTTTGGTGTTTCTTGAGCCCATAATGTGGTTCCAAATAAAAGACATCCGGTTAAAATGATTGCTTTCATAATATAACTATTGAATTCATGCTAATTTAATGAATTTGTTACATAAAATTTACGTTTACATAACATTAAATTAACATTATAAATGCAATATTCTGATTTCTAGTTGTTTAAAATAATTTTTCATCAATCCAATTTGACATTTCTAATTAATAGTTATTTAATATTCGCATGATATTATAACTAAATAGAAAGTCTTTCTTTGGATGTGTTTTAAACACTAGCACATTAAATCATTAAGTTTTTGTCGACTCGATTTTTATGTGTCGGCCGCCTTCGGGCGGCCTTTTTTTTTGTCTTCAAATGATTTTGTCTTGAAAATTAATCAAATAACTATTTGGAAACATTTAGTTAACATTAGAAGGAGTTCTTTGCAGTGACAAAAACTTAAAATGATTTTTATGCGCTTGCAATCAACATGGCTTATTAGCCTCGTTCTCCTGTGTTATTTTCCACTTCATGCACAGTATTTAAACGAACAATCTTTTGGAAAAGGTTTAATCAATTTTACTGCAGCCGATAGCAGCTTCACCGTAAAATTTGCACCTAGAATACAGACTAGATTTCAATCCGCTTGGAATCACGATGGAAATAATTACGGTGATGCCGAATATAATTTTCTGGTGCGACGTGCTCGATTTAAATTTGATGGATGGGCCTACAGTCCCAAACTCAGATATAAGTTGGAATTAGGACTTTCTAACCGTGATATTTCAGGAGCCAACCAGTACAACCGAAACACCCCACGATATATTTTAGACGCCGTAGTGATGTGGCATTTTGCTCCCGGATTCGAGCTTTGGGCTGGTCAAACTAAATTACCCGGTAATGTCGAACGTGTAATTTCCTCGGGAGATCTTCAGCTGATCGATCGATCAATACTTAACAGTAGATTTAATATTGACCGCGACATGGGGATACAAGTGCGTTACAAACATAAAATCGGCAATATGGTCGTGCGCGAGAAGATTGCGCTTTCTCAAGGAGAAGGCCGCAATGTTACCGAAGGAAACCTAGGGGGGCTGCAATATACCTCTCGTTTAGAACTCCTCCCTTTTGGCACCTTTGCTAAAAAAGGGGATTATGTTCAAGCCGACCTAGTACGAGAATCTTCTTTTAAACTAATGCTGGCTGCAACTTATGATTTCAATCAAAATGCCGTAAGAAATCGGAGCAATATGGGCAGTTATATGGTTTTAGACGATGGCAGCCTATTTGAAACAGACATCACAACCATCTTTGTGGATGCCATGGTCAAATATCGCGGATTTGCCTTAATGGCCGAATACGCCGATCGCAGTGCAGCAGCACCTCTGGCCCTAAATAGTAATGGCTCAACCGCGAGCATCGTGCAGGTAGGAAACGCAACTAACGTTCAAGCCAGCTATTTGTTTAGGAATAACTTTGAACTCACCGGGCGCCATTCAAGCATAAGCTATGGTACAGTCACCGGAAAAGGCAATGAGGTTGTATATACCGCCGGGGCCTCAAAATATGTAGTGGGGCACAAACTCAAAATTCAAAGTGATTTAAGTTTCGGCCAAGTGGATGGCAATGAAGATTTTATCGAGTTTCGATTGGGATTTGACCTTCATTTTTAAGTCATACACATAACAATTTAGTAACAGTAATTTGTTAATTTAATTCGACCTTTGTTTCAACAATTTAACTCAGTATGGATCAGATTTATTTTATGATGTTAATCGCCTTAGCTGTTTTGGCTGTGGTAGACCTTGTAGTGGGTGTCAGTAATGATGCCGTTAACTTTTTGAACTCAGCCATTGGCTCTAAAGCGATTTCCTTCAGAACCATAATGATCGTGGCGAGTTTAGGTATTTTTATTGGAGCCGTTTTCTCGAGTGGGATGATGGAAGTCGCCCGTAAAGGGATTTTTGTGCCAGGAGAATTCTACTTCAATGAAATCATGATCATATTTATGGCCGTGATGATTACGGATATTTTGCTTCTGGACTTTTTCAACACCTTGGGTATGCCTACCTCGACCACAGTATCCATAGTGTTCGAATTACTCGGAGCTGCGGTAATTATGGCTTTAATTAAAATCGGCATGGACCCTGATCAATCCTTCGGGAATCTTGGCACCTATATCAACACGAAAAAAGCGACCGAAATTATCAGCGGAATATTGCTTTCAGTTGTTATTTCATTCTCTGTGGGAGCATTAGTACAGTGGCTATCTCGTATGATTTTCAGTTTCCATTATGAGCAAAAAATTAAAAACTTCGGGGCAATCTTCGGAGGTGTCGCGCTAACTGCAATTACCTATTTTATCTTTTTCAAAGGTCTTAAAGGGACCCCATATTACGACTCTTTCAAAGAAATTTTGGCAAGCCAAACTTGGATGATATTGGGTGTTGGTTTTGTGTTTTGGTCTTTATTTTCATACTTATTCATGAAAATTTTCAAAAAAAGCATTCTTATTGTAGTGATTACGATTGGAACCTTTGGCTTGGCTTTGGCCTTCTCTGGAAATGATTTAGTCAACTTTATCGGAGTTCCCATGGCAGCTTATCATTCTTTTGAAGCATGGTCCGCTTCAGGAGTTGCTGCCACAGAATTTTCTATGGACGTTTTGAGCAAAAAAGTTCCTGCAGAACCCATTCTATTATTCATCGCCGGTGGAGTAATGGTATTGACTTTGTGGTTTTCAAAAAAGGCCAAAACGGTTACAGAAACCGAAATTGGGCTGTCTCGTCAAAGCGAAGGCGCCGAGAAATTTCAACCCAATATGCTCTCGCGCTTATTGGTCAAAGGAGGAACGCAATTGGGTAACTTAATGACTAAAGTTCTCCCCTCAGGAGCTGTGGCAAAAATGAACCAAAGCTTTGAAAAACCCGAGGTTATTGCCCTTAAGGATGATCCTGAAGCACCGGCCTTCGATATGATTCGTGCTTCAATTAACCTTATGGTGGCCGGTGTTTTAATTTCTATCGCCACCTCCATGAAGTTACCCTTATCAACCACTTATGTGACCTTTATGGTTGCCATGGGTACCTCCTTAGCGGATCGTGCTTGGGGCCGTGAGAGCGCTGTTTACCGTGTTGCTGGGGTCATCAATGTGATCGGCGGATGGTTCTTTACTGCATTTATCGCCTTTGTAGTGGCAGGAACTATGGCTTATTTAATTTTCTTAGGAGGCGGGGTTGCAATCGCTGTTTTACTGATTTTGGCGATTGCTCTATTGGTGCGTAACTATCTATTTCACAAAAAGCGTAGTGCAGATAAAGTCGCACCAAAAGGGCTGAAAAAGACAGCGAGTAAAACGGTTCAAGGGATTATCAGTGAAAGTACCCAAAACATCGCTAATGTATTTGCCCGCACTCAGAAAACCTATAGCAATGTCATCCATGGTTTAGCCAAACAAGATGAAAAAGGGCTAAAAAAGTGTAAAAAAGGAGTCGATAAATTGGGTGAAGAAATTGAAGATTTACGCAACAACTTGTTTTATTTCATCAAAAATCTTGAAGAAACTAGTCTGCGTGGCAGTAAGTTTTATATCCAAATTTTGACCCATCTTACGGATATTTCTCAATCACTTGACTTTATAACGAAAAAGAGCTTTAAACATATTCACAACAACCACAAATCATTGCGCTTTAATCAGGTTAAAGTCCTTCAGGAGGTAGATCATGAATTTGGCGCTATCCTTAACAAGCTCGTACGTATGTTTGATGAAAACAACTTGAAAGCTATCAGCACAGTTATAGCTGAACTTGAAGCCTTAAGTCAGAATGTCTCACAACGAATCGATGATCAGGTAACTTTAACCCGTAAAGAAGAATCGAGCCCGAAAAACACAGCGCTCTATTTTAATGTGTTGCTTGAATCTAAAGATCTTATTGATGCGGTTTGTGAATTGATGCAGGTTTACAACAAAAACGTCAAATAATAGCCTTTACTTTTATGAATGGTCACTTATAATACGAGCAGAACATCTCGTATTTCGAGTAAAAAAAGAACCCCGCGAGTGCGGGGCTTTTTTTTGGAACCAATGATGGCAAACACTTATGAGCCACACATTAAACAGTCCTCATCGTTTTCCGCAGCATCTCGACCTTGAGCCAACATATCGCGCAGCTCTGCCGCAGTCAGTGGCTTTTCACTAGCGGCTGAAACAGCCTCTACTTTTGAAGTCGCCGCGGCTACAGGTTCCTTTTTGGCCTCGTTACTCAAGGTAAACTTAATGGCGTCTACAGCACTCTTGGTGCGCAGGTAGTACATACCGGTTTTAAGGCCACTTTGCCATGCGTAGAAATGCATCGAAGTAAGCTTAGCCATATTGGCGTTCTCCATAAACAAGTTGAGGGATTGCGACTGATCGATGAAGTAACCTCTGTGACGAGACATATCGATGATGTCTTTCATGGACAACTCCCAAACGGTCTTATACAACTCTTTCAAATCTTGTGGAATCCCCTCTATGTGCTGGATGGAACCATTAGCACGCATGATTTCCTCTTTGAGGGTGTCGTTCCATAGACCCAGACTTACAAGGTCTTCCAGTAGGTGCTTGTTCACCACGATAAACTCACCAGAGAGTACACGACGTGTATAAATATTTGAGGTATACGGTTCAAAAGCTTCATTATTTCCTAAAATTTGAGAGGTTGAAGCTGTAGGCATCGGCGCTACAAGCAGTGAGTTACGCACTCCGTGCTTTTTGACGTCTTTTCTGAGCTTTGCCCAATCCCAGCGTCCGCTGAGTTCCTCATCTTTAATATTCCATAAATTGTGCTGGAACAAGCCTTCGGAAATCGGAGATCCTTTATATGACTCGTAAGCACCGTCTTCTTTAGCTTCTTCCATAGAAGCCGTTACAGCGGCAAAATATAGCGTTTCAAAAATCTCTTGGTTAAGCTTTTTCGCCTCATCACTGGTAAATGGCATGCGCAATAAGATAAACGTATCAGCTAAACCTTGTACTCCAAGCCCCACTGGACGGTGTCTAAAGTTTGAGTTCTGTGCTTCAATCACTGGATAGTAATTGCGATCGATTACGCGGTTGAGGTTTTTGGTCACGCGCTTGGTCACACGGAATAACTCTTTATGATCGAACGCGCCATTTTTAACAAACATCGGTAGAGCGATAGAGGCCAAATTACAAACTGCCACTTCGTCTTCTGAGGTGTACTCAAGAATCTCTGTACAAAGGTTTGATGAGCGAATGGTCCCTAAATTCTTTTGGTTACTCTTGCGGTTTGCGGCATCCTTGTACAGCATATATGGCGTTCCTGTCTCAATCTGAGATTCGAGGATTTTCTCCCAAAGTTCACGAGCCTTGATGGTTTTGCGCCCTTTGTTTTCGGCCTCGTATTGCTCGTAAAGTTTTTCGAAATCATCCCCATAGGTGTCAAAAAGCCCTGGGCACTCATTGGGACACATCAAGGTCCATGTGCCGTCTTCTTGGACACGCTTCATAAACAAGTCAGGGATCCACATAGCGTAGAACAAATCGCGCGCACGCATTTCTTCTTTACCGTGATTCTTTTTAAGATCTAGGAAATCAAAGATATCCGCATGCCACGGCTCGACATAAATGGCAAAACTTCCTTTACGCTTTCCACCGCCTTGATCTACGTAACGGGCTGTGTCGTTGAATACACGCAACATCGGGACAATACCGTTTGAGGTTCCATTAGTCCCTGAAATATAAGATCCCGTAGCGCGAATGTTGTGAATGCTTAGCCCAATACCCCCAGCGGATTGTGAAATTTTTGCCGTTTGTTTTAAGGTGTCATAGATCCCATCGATACTGTCATCTTTCATGGTAAGCAGAAAGCATGAAGACATCTGAGGCTTGGGCGTACCGCTATTGAATAAGGTCGGTGTGGCGTGTGTAAAGAACTTTTTAGACATCAACTCATAGGTTTCTTTGGCTGCCGCCAAATCGTTGAGGTGAATTCCGACAGAAACACGCATGAGCATATGCTGCGGACGCTCTACTATTTGTCCATTAAGTTTGAGTAAATAAGAGCGCTCCAAAGTCTTGAAACCAAAATAATCGTAATTAAAGTCACGATTATAGATAATGGCAGAGTCTAGCATCTCTGCATTTTCTTTAATCACTTGATAGACTTCATCGCTAAGGAGTGGTGCCTTCTTTCCGGTACGTGGATTGACATACTCGTAGAGGTCTGTCATCACTTCAGAAAAAGACTTCTTAGTGTTTTTATGCAAGTTCGATACCGAAACTCGTGCCGCCAAAATGGCATAATCTGGGTGAGAAACGGTCATGGTTGCAGCAACCTCAGCCGCTAGGTTATCCAACTCGCTGGTAGTCACTCCATCGTAAAGGCCTTCAATCACACGCATGGCGACCTTGACTGGGTCAACCAATTCGTTTAGACCGTAGCATAGTTTTTTAATTCTCGCCGTGATTTTGTCAAACATCACGGGCTCTTTGTGGCCGTCTCTCTTAATTACATTCATGGTGCTAGATGTATTTTATATTTAGTTAGTTGTTGACTTTCGTCAAAAATGTAGACGCCGAGACCTTCCTAAATTGGATCACTCTGCGTCTTAGATGATTCAAATGATTCGTCCTAAAACGAATCGGCCTCCTCACTAAAAATCAGCGTCGAAACTGATTTTATTCGATTCCTTGTCTTTGTTGGTCACCCCAGCCTTTTGGTATTCTGAAACGCGCTTCTCAAAGAAGTTTGTTTTACCCTGCAGCGAAATCATATCCATAAAGTCGAACGGGTTACTGGAGTTGTATTCTTTGTCACATCCGAGTTCTACTAGGAGTCGATCTGTAACGAATTCAAGATATTGAGTCATGAGCTTGGCATTCATACCAATCAAACTAATTGGCAAAGATTCCGTGATAAATTCACGCTCAATATTTAGGGCATCCACGATGATTTCACGAATGCGATCTTTAGGCACTTTATTGATCAGGTGATGATTGTGCAAGTGCACCGCAAAATCACAATGAACGCCTTCATCACGTGAAATAAGTTCGTTTGAGAACGTCAAGCCTGGCATGAGTCCGCGCTTTTTCAACCAGAAAATTGAACAAAATGCCCCAGAGAAGAAAATTCCCTCTACAGCTGCAAAAGCGATTAAGCGCTCTGCGAAACTCGGGCTTTCAATCCATTTCAAGGCCCAGTCAGCCTTTTTCTTAATGGCGGGAAAGTTTTCGATGGCCTTAAACAACACATCTTTTTCCTTATCGTCTTTTACGTAGGTGTCGATCAAAAGTGAGTAGGTCTCACTGTGGATGTTTTCCATCATGATCTGGAAACCGTAAAAGAATTTAGCCTCGCTATACTGGACTTCGTTTACAAAGTTTTCCGCCAAGTTTTCGTTTACGATACCATCGCTGGCAGCAAAAAATGCTAAAATGTGCTTGATAAAATAGCGCTCGTCATCGTTCAATTTTTCAGCCCAATCGGTTAAATCTTGGTGTAGATCAATTTCTTCTGCTGTCCAAAAACTCGCTTCACTCTTCTTATACCAATCCCAAATATCATGGTGCTTAATCGGGAAAATTACGAATCTATCTTTGTTTTCAGCTAAAATGGGTTCAACAGCGCTCATGTGTCCTCTTCTTTAAAAATTAAATTTTTTTGTGATTACTAGGGACTAACAAATATGGAAAAAATATGAGCGAAGGCCAGAAAAATTAATCATCTCTTTTTAACAAAGTTTTCAACATACCCCAGAATTTTTTGACGCTAAAAAATTGTTAAAAAGTTTTGTAATATACTCATTTCCAGGTTTTTATTAATTTAGATTGAAAAAGTTGATGTTTTCAAAATTCTGGTAAGATATCAGGCTGAAACCCTGATTTTTCGGCCTTTTTTTGTGATTTATAAGCTCCATTTCTGCAGGCCAAAAATGACGACCAAATACCCGGAAAACAAAAGTTATTAACGATGGAAATCCTGATTAAATCGTCCTATTTTCTGGTGATATTTTCGTTTTGAGCTTTGTAGGTCTCAGCAACTAAAGTTAGCTCCTGATACCAGTCCTCACCAAATTTGCGGATGAGGGCGTCTTTGACAAATTGGTATACTGGGACTTTTAATGAGGCCCCCAAAACACAAGCATCACTGCAAATTGGCCATCTGTGATAGTTAACAGCACTAAACTCAGAATATTCCTGAACACGCACCGGATAAAGATGACAGGATATGGGTTTCCGTAAATCTACAGCGCCTGCTTTGTGGGCCCGCTCTATACCACAATGAGCAGAGCCATCAGGTGCAAAATGCGTGAAAACACATTCTTTCCCATCAACAAGTGGCGTTTCCAATTCACCGGTCTCCAATTTTATGTATGCTCCTTGCTCTTTAATGGCATTTATTCCAGCTTCGGGCAAATAGGGCTCAATTTCTACAAGATGATCCTCAAGCCATTGGGCTTCGTCTGCGGTCAAAGGGGCCCCCGCCTCTCCTTCCACACAGCACGCCCCTTTACAGGCACTTAAATTGCACACAAACTCTTGATCAATCAAGGCCTCTGAAACTAATGTCTTACCGATTTGAAACATGATCCAAAGATAATATCAATTTAAATGAGCGGAACCTCATAAAGGATTATTTGTTTGTGTAATTTTGCCCCAAACTTCTAACATGGTCCTTAATTTTAAAGAAATTTTTACCGCGAGCATGGTCCTTTTTGCCGTAATTGATATTGTCGGCAACATTCCTATTGTTATCAGTCTTCGTAAAAAAGCAGGGCATATTCACAGTGAAAAAGCCTCCGTCATCGCGGCAATTGTCATGATATTTTTCCTTTTTCTGGGGGAGGAAATTCTTCATTTAATTGGTATTAACGTCAATGAATTTGCTGTAGCGGGTTCATTTATCATATTTTTTATAGCCTTAGAAATGATCTTGGGCATTACCCTCTTCAAAGATGACGGCAGCTCTCCAGATATGGCTTCGGTCTTTCCCCTGGCCTTTCCTATGCTGGCAGGTCCAGGAACCTTGACGACTCTACTTTCGCTTAGGGCAGAATTTGCTATCGAGAGTGTCATTATTTCCATAATACTCAATGTGATTGTTATATACGCCGTTTTGAAAACTTCTTCAAAACTTCAGGCCATCCTGGGTAAAAATGGAATTGGTATCATCCAAAAGGTATTTGGGGTGATCCTTTTGGCCATTGCAGTAAAACTTTTTACAGCAAATATTCAAGAGTTATTCAATTGAGCTAAAAATCATGAAGTACTTTAGATATATTCTCCTGTCAATTGCCTTTGCGTTAATCATTTATAACGCTACAATTATTGATTTCGAGGATCCTTTTCAGGGAGACAGTCAAATTGCCCTGATCGGTATATTGGCCTCAGCCTGTGTGATTGTTCTTGTATTGATATTAATTCAAGCAGAGCGGGTCAAGCAGCGTCATGGCCGTCGCTAATCCGCCTATAGCCGGATCAATCCAAGCTCGGAATGTGGTCTACAGTAATGCCCGCCTTTTTCAGAAATAATAATCCAGAATCGTCTTTATACTGGGTATGATAAACCACCCGAACTATACCCGCTTGGTGAATTAATTTACTACACTGCTGACAAGGAGACATGCTTATATAAAGCGTGCTCCCCTTACAGCTTTGGGTCGAAGAAGCGACCTTCATGATGGCATTAGCCTCGGCGTGTAGGACATACCACTTGGTATTGTTGTCCTCGTCCTCACAGATATTCTCAAAACCGGTCGGGGTCCCATTATAACCATCACTGATGATCATTTTATCCTTGACAATTAAGGCCCCTACTTGTCTTCGCTTGCAATAAGAAAGCTTTGACCATTCAAGCGCCATTTTTAGATACGCTTTATCGTATTTCTGCTGTTTTGATGATTCTTCTTGCATAATGCCGAAGATAATACCTATTAATGAATTTCTCGTCTTAAATACGATCTAGGAGCATAGGGAAGGTCAGTCCAATGATAATGCCTGACATTAATATGATCCAGTCTCTACGCACTAAACCAAAAATGCGCTGAGCAATAAAACTTAAAATTAGTGCGGCCAAAACCACTACTAATTGGGCCCATTCGATGCCGAGTGCAAATGCCGCAAATCCTTGTGCCCCAGCACCTTGGGCAATTTGAATAAAGTATCGGCCAAAACCAAACCCATGTATGATGCCAAAAACTAGTGTAACTATTAAAAGTAAGGCCAAAGAACCTTGAGCTTTATTGTGCATACTACTCCACAAGTTGTGCAGAGCCGCAGTAATAATTGTTATGGGTATAAGCAGCTCAATTAGAGCTGCAGGAGCTTGCACATGACCATAAAAGGTCGCTACAATAGATGCTGTATGGCCCAGTGTAAATAATGTTACTAAACCCAATAGCCGTTTCCATTGACCAAAATCATAAGACAAAGTCAAAGCAACCAAAAATAAAATATGATCATAAGCCCCAATATCCAAGACATGCTTATGGCCTAGGACAAAAAAGAGCTCGAACTCATTCATGGATTAATGACTTGATTGCCTCAAATATCGCAAATTCAATTAAAAAGGCCAGCTCAATGAGCTGGCCTTTTACTAAAGAACAATAACTAATCTCGTTTTATTCCTTAATGAGTCGCTTGATCGCTGTAGCCCCCTGAGCTTCAAGTTGCACGAGGTACACTCCAGAGGCAAGGTTAGCCACATTTATGCTGGCCTCACGATCCATATTGTATAAATCAACATTTTGGATGAGTCGACCATTGAGATCATAGATCAATGCACGTTCTAGTTGAATATCCGTACTGTTACCAATATTCATCACCTTACGCGCTGGGTTAGGATAAATCTCAACCCCGGCATTAAGCTGATTGCTGGCCACACCCAATTGGCTTTCTACGGTCAGTTCAAAACTACAAGACCCGACATTACCTTCATTGTCTGTTGCAGATAAGGTGATGGTGTATACGCCATCAGGCAGCAAGGTGCCTGCTGGTGGGTCTTGGCTGATTACCCCTACAGGATCAGTACAATTATCGGTAGCCGATACATCCACAGTGTAATCTGGAAGCTCATAGAATAAGTCTAAAGCTCCTGGATCTACCGTCATGTCTTCTGGACAATCGATAAGAAGTGGTCCCATATCATCCACCACAGTCATGGTCGCTTGACAAGAAGCAATATTGCCACTGGCGTCGCTCACAAATACAGTAACCGTAATTGGGGTACCGATATCAGCACAAGTCACATCAGTCACATCCACCGCCGTAATGGTGATGCCACAGGCATCAAATGAAGCGTCTGTGTCGATGAAATACTCAGGAAGCACTTCAGCCATACCGTTTTCGTCTAAACTAACTATAGCGTCTTGACATACTAGAATTGGATCGGTAACATCAATAACTTCTACAGTTGAGATACAAGTCGAAACATTTCCAGCAGAATCGATGGCGGTAACCTCAATTAAATTGTCTCCTAAGTTAGAACAGTCAAAATCAACTGTGGTACTTGGTGGGGTGCCCACAAAATAGTTTATAGTACCATTAAACACACGAGGACTGAATACAGTTCCTGTAAATGGCGCATTACTCGCCGCTCCTAAACTAATCGATAAGTTAGCATCCGAGAAGTTCTCGTTAGTGCCATCACCATTGGTGTAACGGTGACTGTGCGTCGCATCTAGAACAAGGGCCATAGCATAAGTTGAACCATTAGTTAAGCTCAAAGCTGTGTCTAGGGTTACATCTGACGGTGTGCCTGAACTGTTCGACTCACCAGTACCGGTGCTCACCAAAGTCCAAGCTCCAGCGTTTGTCTCATTACCGACATAGGTGTCTCCCTCTATAGCGTAAACCTCAACAGTAAAGGTGCCTGGGTCTTGGATGTGCATTTGAAGACTCTCTACAGTAAGATCTGCAGTAGCAGTAACATCAAAATAAACAGCACCGCCGTCTGAACCACCATTACCATCAGCAAAAGTGGTGCTCAATGATCCGGGAACTGCGCCCACTCCAATACTGTCACTTACAGGACCACAGTTATCGGTAGCCGATAACAATAACTGGCTCACATCAAGTGTCGCGTTACCATTAGCATCTAGAGCAATAGTGAGTGGTGTAGAAGGAATGTCGTAATCCAATTGGAAATTGTCGATACCAACACCCCATTTCCAACCTGATCCACCATCATCATAGGTGAAACGGACTTGGAATGAATCATTAGCGTAAGGCAGCATGTCTAATGCTCCAGTGTTTGTTGGTGCGTGATCTTCAAGTAATCTTAAGATTTCAACCCACTGAGCACCATCATAGACCTCCACTGAGAAGAACTCATTCGGACTTAGGTAGTTATAGGCATAGTCAAAAGAAAGCGTCGCTGAAGCCGCACCGCTCATGTTGTAAACTGGTGAAGCAAGTTCCACGGCATTATCCGTTCCTGATCCTGCTGCATCGTCATCAAAGACTGCTGCATTAGAAGGGAATCCTTGACCTAGACCCGCCACATAAAGTGGGCTACCAAAAGACCAAAGGTCTGAACCGCGCAAGGCAGTATTTGTCCAACCATTTGGCAGAGTTGATCCCTCAAAGTCCTCGGTTACACTAAATGTTCCAGGCTCTCCAATACAAATCATCTCTGGAGCCTCATCGTCGGTTACAGTGATTGTTTGTATATCGGTCACTACGTTACCTCCGATATCTGTAAAGGTCCATGTCACTACTGTAGTCCCTACAGGGTACTCATCAGAAGCATCTGCAGTTCCGTTATAGTCATTGACCAGTAACGCACCATTACCTAAAGTAAAGGACAATTGGTAGAAGTTACTATTACAAAGACCAGGGTTAACCGCTGTATCGGCCATTAGGGTAAAAGTTAAATCACTACCGTAGGTGGCGATCCATCCATTCCAGGTTGCCTCGCTAATGGTAAATGTATCTACAAAGTCAGTTCCTGGGCAGTCTACCCCTTGGTTGTCCCTAAAGAATACTTGAGATCCATCTGGGCCACGAAGATCAAAATCCTCAACCGTAGAGCTCCAGTCGCCATTATAGGTCACTACAGCTGTTACATCACCACCGATTGAGTTACTAAGACCAGTAACTGTACTTGGGGTATCCAATAACTGGAATGCACCAAGGAGTGGTGTCACAGGACCATCCACAACAGGGGCTGGATCCAGTGAACAGTTATCGGTAATGGTTGGTGCTGGTACATTTACAAAGGCTCCACACACTCCTAAGTCGTTAGACACCGCAATGTCATCTGCACTAGCAATGGTGGGAATTTGAGTGTCTTGAATGGTAATGGTAAACGAACACACTGTAGTGTTGCCATTTACATCAGTGGCGGTATACTCGATGGTAGATTCCCCTTGAGTAAATAAGCTTCCACTGGCAGGACCAGCCGTCTGAACAACTGAGGCAATACCACACTCGTCAAGAGCAATCGCATCGGCAAAGAATACCTCGGCATAGCATACCCCTGGGTCCATAATCGTCACCACATCTGGGGCACACACAATTACCGGAGGTGTCACATCTACCACAGTCACCACTGCCGTGGCCTGAGAAGAATTACCATTGACATCAACAATAGATAAAGTAACGGTATTAGCACCAACATCAGCACAATCAAAAGTGTCGATGTCGAGTGAGTAGGTGTCGATGGTACAGTTATCGCTAGATCCATTATCGATATCTGCTGGAGTAATACTCGCCATACCAATGGCATCTAGATTCACAGTGATGTCTTGAGTTACAACTGTAGGGGCAATATTGTCTTCTACGGTTACGGTAGCCGTTGCAGATCCTGTATTGCCGCTCTCATCTTCTGCAGTCAAGGTCACGGTGTTAGTACCCACATCGGCGCAGGTAAAGCTGCTCACATCTAGGGTCAATGAAACTACCGTACAGTTGTCTGAAGTACCATTGTTGATATCTGCCGTAGTGATCGTAGCATTACCCGTTGCATCAAGTTGAACTGTGATGTTTTGAGTGATTACGTTTGGATTAATATTATCCACAACTGTTACTGTGGCTTGACAAGTACTTGTATTACCAGCAGCATCACCAACGGTCAAAGTAACTGTATTATCGCCTAAGTCAGCACATGTGAATGACGAAATATCGAGACTTAAGGAAGTGACACCGATATTATCTGTAGATCCATTGTCAATATCTGAGGCGAGAATTGTGGCATTACCTATGGCATCCAAAGCAACAGTAAAGTCTTGACAAACTGCAGTCGGTGAAATATTATCTTGAACAGTTACAGTAGCAGTACATACAGCCGTGTTACCACTTGAATCAGTCACGGTAAGGGTCACTGAGTTCGCACCAATATTGGCCGAAGTAAAGGATGTAGTACTTGCAGTAAAACTACTGACACCACAGTTATCGGTAGAGCCATTATCAAGGTCAGCCCCCGTTATTGTGGCATTACCCGTAGCATCCAAAGCAATGGTGATGTCCTGACAAACAGCAGTTGGATCTATGTTGTCCACTACCGTTACCGTCTGTGTCGCTGTGGCGGTATTTCCTGAACCGTCAGTTACCGTCCAGGTCACTGTGGTGTCTCCTATTGGGAAGGTCGCAGGAGCATTGTTTGAAGTACTGGCAACACTACAGTTATCTGCAGTGGTGGCACTTCCTAAGCTCACGTTGGCTAAAGATGCAGTACAGGAACCAGTATCAACATTAACCGTAACAGCAGAAGGAGCCGTAATCGTTGGATCTATGTTGTCCACTACCGTTACCGT
>JAYOYS010000003.1:75666-118067 GCA_038153605.1 Flavobacteriaceae bacterium | reverse complement strand
TTTTCCCCGTCAAAATAGCAACTGTTACTGCCTGTTCCTAAGATACAAACAATTCCTGGCTCAGTAGTCGCGGCGTATACCGCGGCGAGTAAGTCCTCGTTTACCGTAACGACCGCCTTTGGAAAAAGCGACTTTAGAGCCTTGCCTAAGGTTTCATTTGGAGTTTTAGTCCCTGCTCCTGCACCGTAAAAGTCCAAAACTTCTACAGTTTGGAATATTCCCGCCAAATCAGCGTTTTCTGAAATCCGCGCAATGAGCTCATCGTAAGGCACTACAGCAGGATTCAATCCTCTCGTGCGTGTTTTTACCAAAACCTCTCCGGTCGAATCCAACAGGATCCAATCGCATTTAGTCGATCCGCCGTCTGCTATAAGCGTCATTTCTTCTTAGAGCTTTGCGACGTGTTGCGCCAGTTCAACTAATTTTGCCGAGTAACCATATTCGTTATCATACCAGGCTACTAGCTTGAAGAAATTGTCATTTAGCGCAATTCCCGCTTCGGCATCAAAGTTACAAGTATGTGGGTCACTCACGTAATCCTGAGAAACCACCATATCTTCGGTATAGCTGATCACCCCAGCATAAGCCCCTTCAGCGGCCTTTTTAAAGGCATCTTTGATTTGCTGATAAGTGGCAGATTTTTCGGTACGCACTGTAAGATCAACCACAGAGACATCGGCTGTAGGCACGCGGAAAGCCATCCCGGTTAGTTTTCCTTCCAGTGATGGAATAACTTTGGTTACGGCTTTTGCGGCACCTGTAGAGGCTGGAATAATATTGTTTAAAGCGCTTCGTCCACCTCTAAAGTCTTTTCTGGAGGGCCCGTCTACCGTAAACTGAGTCGCTGTAGCAGCGTGTACCGTGGTCATTAAACCTTCGACAAGTCCAAATTCATCATCGATGACTTTGGCCAATGGCGCTAAACAATTTGTGGTACAAGAGGCGTTAGACACTATGGTATCTGTAGCCTTTACATCTTGGTGGTTTACCCCCATAACAAACATTGGCGCATCAGCAGAAGGTGCAGAGATAACGACTTTACGGGCTCCAGCCTTTAAGTGTCCGCTGGCTTTGTCCAAAGTGGTAAAAATACCCGTACAATCCATAACGATTTCAGCACCTACAGCATCCCACTTCAAATCCTCAGGATTGCGCTCGGCAGTAATGCGGATGGTTTTTCCGTTCACCACAAGATTTCCGTCCTCGACGGCTACCGTGCCATTGAATTTTCCGTGAACTGAGTCGTATTTAAGCAAATACGCCAGGTGATCCACATCAAGTAGGTCATTGATTCCTACTACTTCTACATTTTCATTGGCTGCCGCAATTCTAAAGGCGATTCTACCAATTCGGCCGAAACCGTTAATACCAATTTTTGTCATAGTCAATTTTTGAAATTATACAGACGTGATGTCTGCTACTCGTATTAAATCTAAATCTATCTCATTATCGCCTTTGATTGCTTCATCAAAAGGCACATTTACTACTTTATTATTTGCCACGCCGATCATAACACCGCGCTCACCTTTTAGCAAGGCATCTATAGCCCCAACCCCTAGACGGCTGGCTAGCACACGATCATAACAACTCGGGGAGCCCCCGCGCTGTATGTGTCCTAATACAGTCACTTTGACTTCATAATCGTCTAAATTCTCACGGACATACTCGGCCAGTTCAAAGATGTTTTTACCGCTTTGATCGCCTTCGGCAACCACGACAATACTACTGGACTTGCCGCTTTTCTTACTGCGCTTTAGCGAATTTACCAAGCGCTCACGCCCTAAGTTTTGTTCGGGAATTAAAATTTCTTCTGCCCCGGCACCGATACCGGCATTAAGGGCGATATCTCCAGCGTCACGACCCATCACCTCAATCAAAAAAAGTCGGTTATGAGAGTTTGCGGTGTCGCGGATTTTATCGATGGCCTCCACCACGGTGTTAAGAGCGGTGTCATACCCAATGGTATAGTCGGTTCCATTAATGTCGTTATCTATGGTTCCAGGAAGTCCCACTATCGGCATGTCGTATTCAGACATAAACACACTGGCTCCGGTAAAAGTTCCATCACCACCGATCACCACTAGAGCATCCACCCCAGCTTTTTGGAGCTGCTCGTAAGCCTTTGCACGCCCTTCTGGGGTACGAAATTCTTTGGAACGAGCGGACTTTAGAATCGTTCCTCCTCGATTAATGATGTTCTTTACAGAGCGCGGTCCCATCTCCTTAAAATCGCCTTCGATCAAACCTTGAAGACCGCGAAAAACACCCACACATTCCAGCTGATTGAAGGCGCAAGCCCGCACTACGGCGCGAATTGCGGCATTCATTCCTGGGGCATCGCCTCCACTGGTTAGGACTGCTATTTTTTTCATGCTTTTTAGTTAAGCCGCGCTAAATTAAATGTTTCCTTCCACATAACAAACCGATAACCAAACGATAACGTTTTCGTTTGCCCACGGTTCTTACGGACAAATAAGAGCCCTATAGCGCTGGTTCTAATAGGACTACGTCTTCAAAAGTCTTTAATGTTACTCCACCATCGGTCACTATGTAACTTTGGCCCGTAAAGGCATCATGAACCTCAGTGCCTTCGGCAAAAACATCCCCAACTAAGATGCGCAATCCCTCTTTCGCCATTTTAATATCTGCATCACCGAACACTGTGACCACCACGCGGTCTTGATGGTCTCCGTCATTAAGTGTGCGAGAAAATGTATAAGGCGCTTCTGAAATCTGTTGATGCACCCCTGCCCCGATGGCCATGTGTCTTGCTCTAAATTGTCCCAAGCGCTGCCAATAACTGAGAATTTTTTGGGTCTCTGCCTTGCTTTCAAGATCAGCCCAATTCATGAACGAGCGTAAGGTCGCATCCCCTTGAGTACCCTCAATGATCAGTGGTCGGGCCAGTTCGTCCCCGTAATAGATTTGGGCCGCCCCAGGCGCTAAAAGAAGTCGTCTTGCTGTTTCGTAGGGGTTTTTTCTCTCTTTGTCGAAAGGCGAACCATCGTCATGAGAGCTCATGAAATTAAGGGTCCCATAACCGTCCATAGGTCCATTTAGAATGTTGCTGTAGTCACTGTATAACTCCTCAAGGCTCAAATTTTGAGTGCCCTTAATGTGGAAATTAATTAAGGCATCAAAGCTGTTGTTAAAAAAGTTTGCTCTGCGATCGCCAAAGTCATAATCCTTGAGGTGATGAATATCATACGAATAAACCTCACCCACTAGGTAAAAAGGACTCTCATCTAAAACTGCCTCAGGATGCTCATTTTTCCACTGGGCAAAAGCAGCGTCGCAAATCACGCGAAACTCTTCCCAAACACTGGCCTCGGTGTGTTTGGCCGTATCCACACGAAAGCCGTCAACGCCCAATTCACCCACATAATCACTGAGCCACTTCATGATGTAAAAACGCGGTGCTCTGGGATAACCCGTACGCTCAAAAAAAGCATCGAGCTCGGCCATTTCTTCATCCAAACGCCCCTCTTCTTGCCACTTGGCCACAAGTTGCGGGGGTAAAGCGACTTCTTGGTTGCTTTCGGTGAGCACATCCGGAAGGTTCTCTACTAAATTACATGAGGTAGCCCCTGCGTAGGAATCATGAGTACAAGTAGGCCCGCGGCGCACCCAATCCTCAGGCCAAATGCCATCAAGCTCAGTCTGTGGTCCCTGGTGGTTCACCACAGCGTCGAGCAGTACGCGAATCCCCTTGCGGTGCGCCGCGTCGACCAGAGTCTTAAGCTCATCCATGGCCCCAAAATTTGGATCCAAAGCGGTCCAGTCTTTGGCCCAATAACCGTGATAGCCATAGGTAAATCCGGTACCTTCGTCTGTACCAGCATGAATTTGCTCTACCAAAGGAGTCATCCAAAGGGCGTGTACCCCAAGTTCATTAAAGTACCCCTCTTCTATTTTTTGAGTGATTCCGGCCAAATCGCCACCTTCAAAACCGCGTAATACCCCTGTAGGCTCCGTGCGGTCAAAATTCACATCATTAGTGAGGTCTCCGTTATTAAAACGATCCGTGAGCATAAAATAGATGGTCGAGCCCTCCCAATTAAAATAAGGGGTTTGTGCAGTAGACTCATCTGATGAGGCTTCTTTGACCTTATTTTGGCACGAGCTCATAAGTACAGCGGACATTAAAACTACTGCGCTCACTAGTGGTTTGATCTGAGCGAAAAACCCGATGAGCGCAAACGCTTTTTGGCCCCAGGCAATAAGCGCTAATTTGAGTTGAGCAACTTGCTTCATAATTTATTTTTAAGATCCCTTTATAAACTAAAAAAGGAAGGATTAAACATTTATGGGTTCTCCAAAGAGTAAAACTCTGCACTCTGACCCCGATTCACGAGTAATCTCGGTTTTCTCTCGGCCCACAGTGACCTTTAAAACGCTTTGGCGAAAATTTATTTTAAAGGCAAAGCCTTGCCAAGCCTCAGGCAATTTTGGGTTAAAACTCAGGGTGTTTTCTTTGACCCTCATCCCCCCAAAGCCTTCAACTATGCTCATCCAAGTCCCAGCCATAGAGGTGATATGACAGCCTTCGTGCACTTCGTGATTGTAGTCGTCTAAATCGAGTCGTGCAGTACGCAAATAAAAGGCGTAAGCCTGATCCATTTTATCGAGTTTGGCCGCCAGTATACTGTGTACACAGGGCGAAAGCGAGGACTCATGCACAGTAAGTGGCTCGTAAAAATCAAAGTGACGCGACAGACTCTCTTGATCGAATTGATCTTCAAAAAAGTAAAAACCTTGTAAAACATCGGCCTGTTTGATATAAGGTGAGCGCAAAATGCGGTCCCAAGACCAGTGCTGGTTTATCGGGCGCTCTGCATTAGCCAATTGATCTACGGGAGTTAAATCTTTATCCAAAAACCCATCTTGCTGCAAATAAACCCCTAAATCTTTGTGATAGGGATAATACATATCTGCCGCTATGGCTTGCCAATGGGATAATTCTTCTGCATTGAGGCCTATTTTCTGGACGATACGCTTGTAATCTTGGGCAGAGTTTTGCTGGGTGCGCTCACTCATTTGGGCGGCGTAATTCAGACACCAAGCGGCGATATAATTGGTGTACCAGTTATTGTTGACGTTGTTTTCGTATTCATTGGGTCCAGTGACCCCGAGGATCACATACTGACCTTTAGCGGGGCTCAGACTCGCTCTTTGGGCCCAAAATCGGGCAATGCCGATTAAAACCTCGAGTCCCATTTCTGGGATGTAGCTCAGATCCTGAGTGTAGCGCTCGTAATTAAAAATCGCATAAGCGATGGCCCCGTTGCGGTGAATCTCTTCAAAAGTAATTTCCCACTCATTGTGGCACTCCTCCCCGTTCATGGTCACCATAGGATAAAGTGCTGCACCCGAGTGAAACCCGAGCTTAGCGGCATTTTCAATGGCCTTGTCGAGTTGTTTGTAGCGATAAGTCAGCAGATTTCTGGCCACTTCTTGACTCTTTGTGGCCATATAAAAAGGCAAACAATAAGCCTCAGTATCCCAATAAGTACTGCCCCCGTATTTTTCACCAGTAAAGCCTTTCGGTCCTATGTTTAAACGAGCGTCTTGACCGGTATAGGTCTGATTGAGTTGAAAAATATTAAAACGTATAGCTTGCTGCGCAGGGACATCGCCATCTATGATGATATCGGCACTCTGCCAGACTTCGGCCCAAGCTTGCTCTTGCTCCTGTAGCAAGGCCTCGAAGCCCTGCCTGCGGGCCATTTGCAGATGAGACTTAGCAGCTTTGACGAGTTCAGTTTTTGGGTGGTAAAGATCTACGGTATAGCCGCCAAATTTGGTCAGAGTAAGGCTTTCTCCTGACTTAAGGCGCACAGTCCCCGTGCACTCGATGCGCTTATCCCCTTGCTGGGCAGTAGTCATGGATACCGGCGCACCTTCATGGGTCAAATGTGCCTCCATATAGGTACAGGTGGCAAACCCTGTCTTCAGGGTATGGGCCTGAATAAAGCCTGCACTGCCCTGGTGGCTTAAATCAGTCACCGCCCAAAAAGGATCGTCCCAGTTGCTGTCCCGGTTCTTTATTCCAGCGTCGACAAAGGGTTTTAAGCTTATCTCAACCGAACTTTCGGATTCATTTTCTGATCGGGCGCTTACCAATCCTTTACCTTCTAATAAGGTGATTTGGTAGTCAATGGCGCCCAGCTCCGGGGTTTTAAAACTCAAAAAGCGACAAGCCTTTACTGAAATCTTAGCTCCAGACGGCATTTTTACAGTAAAATCACGCTGATAAAGTCCTGTTTTCATGTTCAGCACGCGCTGAAACTCTAGAACTTCTAATGCATTTAAATCCAAGGGGGTCCCATCGATAAAAACATCAATACCAATCCAATTAGGGGCATTTAAAACCTTAGCAAAATACTCAGGGTAACCATTTTTCCACCAACCCACACGGGTTTTATCAGGATAATAAACCCCAGCAATATAGCTGCCTTGAAACGTCTGACCGCTGTACTGCTCCTCAAAATTAGCCCGCTGGCCCATAGCCCCATTGCCTAAAGAGAATAAACTCTCAGAAGCCTCTACATGTTTTGGATCAAATCCTTGTTCTATCAAACACCAAGGGTCTGCTTGTATATAATTGATGTTCATCTACCGATAATATGTTGTTCTATATAAGTGTTATCAAGCTGGGTAAAATCTTTAAATACCCGCTCTGCTTGAGTCAGTTTCTCGGGATCTCCTATACCAAAGGCCCTCATGCCGGCGGCTTTAGCCGCCTGAATACCGGCCACCGCATCTTCAAAGACTACGCAATCTTCTGGGGCAATCCCCAGCTGATTTGCCGCCTGCAGAAAAACCTCCGGATCAGGTTTGGCCTTGCTGACATTGGTGCCGTCTACTATGACGTCGAAATAAGGCGTGAGCTCAATTTTGTCCAAAATTGGCCGCGCGTTTTTGCTGGCCGAACCCAGTGCAATTCCACAGCCGCTATCCCTAAAGACCTGCAAAACGCGCTGCACGTCAGGGAGCCGCTCTGAAGGGTCCATATCGCGAATCAGATTCAAGTAACGCTCATTTTTTTCCATCAAAAGCTGCTCAAAAAGCTCTGGAGTGATCTGCGCCTTATTCCATTGGAGAATCAGTTCAAGGCTCCTGACGCGGCTCACGCCTTTGAGCTGCTCGTTATCCTCTGAGGTGAAACTCCATCCCTGAGACTGGGCGAGTTGTTGCCATGCTACAAAATGGTGTTTGGCAGTATCGACTATCACCCCGTCTAAATCAAAAATTACCCCAAGTCGTTTGCTCTTATTCATGTATTCTTTTCGCTAACTACTTTCTTCAATAATTGCCATAAAGCGACTTTATTGGCTTAAAGGACGCCATATTCAATGCGCGGATTACCGATCAATATTTTGACCAAAAAAAATCCATACTATTCAGCCCCTTAATCCGCACTTTGGAACTGCTCCAAACCTTCGCGAAGCCACTGGGCATATTCATCAACATCTGGGGTGTAGCCCACAGGTTTATTGAGTAAATTAAGATCCTGGTCGATCAGGATATAATAAGGCTGCGAGTTGTTTTTAAAGTTTATGGTCTGGAAAGTCGCCCATTTATCTCCCACGGTTTTCAGTTGTTTTATGCGGCCATTTGGCTGAGCATAACTGAACTGCTGCTCTGGGTCAAGGGCCTTGCGATCGTCTACGTAAAGGGATACCAATACATAATCCTGAGAGATTAATTCAAATACCTCAGGGGTGCTCCACACCTGCTCTTCCATTTTACGACAATTCACACAGGCCCAGCCTGTAAAATCAATCATAAGAGGTTTGCCCGAGGCTTTTGCGGCAGCCATACCTTGATCAAAATCTTTATAGGCCTCAAGTCCCAGCGGAGCACTGGTGCCTTTGTCGTAATAACTGTAAAACAAGGGCGGTGGAAATCCGCTCAAGAGTTTAAGGTTCGCCGCAGGGGTATTGGTGAGCCCGGGCGCTAAATAGATAAATGCTGCGACACTCAAAATCCCAAAGACCCAATTGCCTTTGGCTATTTTTTGACCCTTTGGCCCATCGTGTGGAAAACGGATGAAGCCAAAAAGATAAAGGGCGATCCCTGCCGCACAGACCATCCAGATCCCGATAAAGAGCTCTCGTTTGATCAGCCCCCAATGCTCTACTAAATCCGCATTAGACAAGAATTTAAAGGCCAAGGCCACTTCTAAAAATCCTAAGACCACTTTAACTGTGTTAAGCCATCCCCCGCTCTTTGGCAAGGCGTTAAGCCAGTTCGGAAACAGGGCAAAAAGCGCAAATGGCAGGGCCAATGCCAAACCAAATCCACCCATACCGGCAGTGAGCTGAATAGCCCCACCATCGCTGGTGAGTGAGCCCCCTAAAAGGGAGCCTAAAATCGGCCCAGTACAAGAAAAAGAAACGATGGCTAAAGTTAGGGCCATAAAAAAGATCCCGATATATCCGCCTACCTGATTGGCTTTGTCGTCCATTTTGGCACTCCAACTCTGGGGCAGAGTTAACTCGTAATACCCAAAAAACGAAAAGGCAAAAGCAATAAAAATCACAAAAAACGCCACATTGAGATAAACATTAGTCGAGATGTTGTTTAAGATTTCAGGTTGTACAGAATCCAATAAATGAAACGGAATACTCAGTAGTACATAAATCAAAAAGATAAAGGCCCCATAGGTAATGGCCTTGATGGTACCTGTAGCCTTATTTTGAGCACTTTTGGTAAAAAACGATACTGTAAGGGGAATCATTGGGAACACACACGGAGTGAGTAGCGCCAATAAACCTCCGATAAAGCCTAAAAAGAAAATGGTGCCCAGTCCCTGCTCCTCTTCCTGTTCTGGGGTATAGTTTTCGGCCCCTTTTAAATCGAGTTTTAAGGCCTCGGACAATAGCATATCGCGCTCTGTAAGTACGAGCTCCTCTTTAACCAAACCAAGGGTAGCCAGATTGAGTGTAAAGGTTTTGGTATCTGGTGGCAAGCATTTCTCCGCATCGCAAACCGAGTAATAAACCTCAGCGGTTAGCGTATTTCCTTGGGCGTTTATAATTTTTATGGGCTGCACAAAACTAACCTCTTCTTCAAAATAAATAACATCAAGCTCAAAAACTGGATCGTAAACTGGGGTTACCTCGGGTTCCTGGGTCGGACCTTGCAGTACATAAGTTGAATCTGAAGCATTGTAATAAAATTCAGTGCGGATGGGGCCTTCAAATTCATCACCAAATTGGGTTTGGCTGTAAAGGTGCCATCCCTGATCAATTTTAGCAGTCATGATCAGTTCATGCCCCTTATCGGTTGGCACAACTGAAACAGACCATTGTACGGGATTGATAAATTCCTGAGCATGCACAAAAGTGTGAATTGTCAAAAAACTCAGAATAAATAGAAGTCCTAATCTCATGGTTATTTAGTTATTCTTTTTGGTTGTTTGTTGCTCAATATATCGGCCAAACGCTGCCTTAGTTTTTAATTAGGTTACTCTGCTGAGCGCCAACTAATCTTTGTGATGGCCTTACACGAATCAGGAACACGAAAGCGCTCATCTGCCCGCAAACCGACCACCCACATAATGCGATCACCGCACTGCAAAAGCCAGATTTTATTTTTGCGGACTAAAGATAATCGTTCATCCTTAAAAAACTTACTTATTTTCTTTTTTCCTGGACCACCAAAAGGGTGAAAAACATCTCCTGTTTGCAATCTGCGCAATTTCAAGGGAAATTCGAGCAACTCGGTGGGGACATAAATCACATCAGGCCCTGATTCCCCTAGAGAATCCACTGGTGTAAAGGTGAATTGAACGGGTGTATTTTGCCCCTGGCCTTGATCGGCAATGAGCCATTGCTCTGGTGATTCGTTTTGAACTTCGGAGCGCTGTGCTTTTTTTTCCTGATCCGCCAGAACAACAACCTCTGAATCATCAATAGGATTGATCAAAATTACATCGCGATCCTTGAGCAGCTGGTGCGTCTGCGTATAAAGCCGAGCCCCGCTCTGAGCCTTAGCAAGCTGACCAATATCCTGCCCTTCTTTGAGACCGTATTCCCGGCCTAAAGCGCTTAAAATGAGATTATTGTTTGGGTAAGACCGTAATAGTATTAAATCCAAACAAAGCCCATCCTCGGTGGTCGTGATGACCTGTGCTGCAATCTGATCGAGATAATCCTGTAAAAGAGACTGCGCCTGATTTAAATAATCCTGAGTTTGCGCTAAACTTTTATCCCAAGGGCGCTCGAGTTTATTAAAACCAGGACTGATATGATGGCGAATGATATTGCGCTGATAGTCGTCGCTTTGATTAGAACGATCTTCGCGCCAAGTGTATCCATTTTTTTGCGCGTAAGCCAAAATCTCCTCGCGTTTAAAAGGCAGTAAGGGTCTAAATAAGCCAGAACCCTGGGCCTTAATTCCTGTGAGTCCTTTGAGTCCTGTGCCCCGAGAAAAGTTGATTAAAAAAGTTTCTAAATTATCATCGGCATGATGGGCCGTAAGCACCCCTTGTGCCTTTCGCGTGAGCATAACATGCTCGAAAAAAGCATAGCGCAATTCTCGAGCTTTCATCTGAAGCGATACCCTGGGCTGATCTTTGACTATTTCAGGTGCCACACGCTCAACCACTACTTCATAACCGAGTTCTGCGCCCAGTGCGGTGACAAAGGCCTCATCTTGATCACTTTCATCGCCGCGCAGACCATAGTTCATATGGACCAAAATCAAATTACCATGATAAGTATGCATCAGATGCACTAAGACGACACTGTCTAATCCCCCGCTGCAAGCTAAAACCAGCGGTCGGTTGGGGTCCCAACTGAATTCATGTTCACAATGTGCAGCAAAAGATTGGTTCATTTTTTTGACGTCAGCCCTAATTTAATTACTCTGGGTTTAGAAACCTTAAACGCGCTTAGAGCGTGGGCTCTAAAATAAGGATTATCCGCGACTGAGCACAGAGCGTAATGCCTCTGCTTTTAACAGACATTCTTGATACTCATCTTGGGCATTGGCACTACTAGTCAAAGCCCCGCCAACACTCAGACTCAGATACTTAGTGGTGGCGTTGTACAAAAGTGTTCGGATCACCACATTAAAATCAAAATCACCTTCTGGGGTAAAATAGCCTATGGTCCCGCTGTAGAGTCCTCTTTTGTGGTTCTCAAAATCATCCATCAGCTGTAAAGCTCTGATCTTAGGAACACCCGTCATGCTCCCCATTGGAAAAGTTGCTTTCAGGGCTTCAACGGCATCAAAGCCATCCTTTAACTCCGCCGTTATCGTGGTGACCAACTGATGGACATGAGCATAAGATTTTAACGCACATAATTCCTGAACTTTTACGGAATCACGCGCGGCCACTTTGGAGAGATCATTGCGCACCAAATCCGTAATCATAATATTTTCTCGGCGCTCTTTGGGGTTTTCCATAAAACTAACCACGGCTTTTTTATCTAAATCTGAATCACTCAAGCGTTTTAACGTCCCTTTGATCGGCTGTGACACAAGGGCCTTCCCTTTTTTATTCAAATAGCGCTCAGGAGAGGCGCATAAAGCGTAGCGGTCATCAAGCTTGTAAAAGGCCGAAAATGGCGCTTTCGAATGATTGTTTAAGCGTTCAAAGAGATCGTAGGGCTCGAGCTCAGCCTGATCGTGATAGAATTCCTGACAAAAATTCGTCTCATAAATATCGCCCCGCTGTATATGCTTTTGAATCTGCAAGAATTTCTCTCGGTATTGCTCAAAACTCCAACGCCCTTTGATCTCTACACCAGATTTATAGTTGCTTGTTTTATGGTCATTATCGGCCTTAATTTCATCACTGTTAGCCAACAAGCTGTCGTAGATGATTTGAATTTGCCGCAAATCTTCTGGCCAACACTGAGCGTGATCCCTATGATATAGTCCTGTCAAGGACTTATCCTGAACCATAAAAAGACGCTCAGGAACAAAAAAATAGGCCTCCGGAAAACCAATCCCGTCTGGATTTTGTGACTGAAGATTTTCTTCGGCATTTTTAAAATCATAGGCTAAATGACCAAAGCACCAATCTTTTTGAGCGTTTTGCCATTTGCTGAGTCTATGCCAATCCCCGTGGGTCGAAAACTCAATTCTCAGTTCATTTATGGGATTTAGTGCTAAAAGCGCATCAAAAGAGCCATAGAGATCCTCATGATGGTGAGACTCTAAAAATAAAGTAGACTGAGAATTCCCAGACTGATTTAGAGCATGCTTGGGGTTTTTACTGATAAGCTCAGTTGGCTGTTTATTGCGAGTTTGAGCAAAAGCAAACAAAGCCGTTTTGAGCTTTTGGCCCTGAGAAAATTCACAACTAAAGCGCTCGCGCTGAACCACGGTTTAAATATGCAATGGTCTGTTTTCTGTGGCTGCCAAAGCTGCCTCTTTGACCGCCTCAGCATAAGTAGGATGCGCATGACTCATTCGGGCAAGATCCTCGGCGCTCGCTCTAAATTCCATGGCCGTTACGGCCTCGGCAATTAAATCGGCAACCCTCGCCCCAACCATATGAACCCCAAGGAGTTCATCGGTCTGTGCATCACTGAGGATTTTGACAAAACCATCCACATCGCCACTGGCACGAGATCGTCCTAGAGCGCGCATCGGAAATTGACCGCTTTTATAGGCGACTCCTGCGGCAATGAGCTGTTCTTCAGTTTGACCTACTGAGGCTACTTCTGGCCAAGTGTAAACCACGCCAGGAATTAAGTTGTAGTTAATGTGCGGCTTTTGACCTGCAATGAGTTCTGCCACCATCACGCCCTCTTCTTCGGCTTTGTGGGCGAGCATCGCCCCGCGCACCACATCACCGATGGCATAGATATGACCAATATTGGTTTGTAAGTGATCATTGACCTGGATTTGGCCACGTTCATTAACGGCAACACCCGCTTTTTCTAGTCCAAGACCTTCGGTGAAAGGTTTACGTCCTACACTCACCAGACAGTAGTCTCCGGTAAACTGAACCTCTTGCCCTTTTTTATCTAAAGCCGTAATGGTCACCTCATTCTTGTTAGCAGCCACCCCCTGAACTTGATGGGATAAGAAAAACTTCACTCCTTGCTTTTTGAGCACTTTGGTGAGTTCTTTACTTTGTGCCCCATCCATGGTCGGAATAATTCGATCCATATATTCAACTACCGAAACCTCAGCACCGAGTCTGCGGTAAACCTGTCCTAGTTCTAAACCGATAACTCCGCCCCCGATGATCACCAAATGCTTAGGCACTTCGGTCATGGAGAGGGCCTCGGTCGAGGTAATTACGCGTTTTTTATCGATCTTAATAAAAGGAAGACTCGCTGGCTTACTGCCGGTGGCAATAATAAAGTGTTTAGCGGTTAGGGTTTGTTTCTCTTTGCCTTGTACCGTTAGTGTGTTTTGATCCTCAAATTCACCCACACCGTGGAGCACGTCGATTTTATTTTTATCCATGAGAAAATCGATGCCTTTGGTGGTTTGAGACACCACCCCTGATTTGCGTTCCATCATTTTGGCCAAATTCAAAGTCACGGGACCTTGAACTTCGATACCATGCTCTTCCAGGTGTTTTTGAGTGTCTTCAAAGTGGTGAGAGGAATCCAAAAGTGCCTTACTCGGGATACAGCCGACATTGAGACAAGTACCGCCTAAAGTCTCGTATTTTTCAACCAAAGCAGTTTTCATGCCTAATTGTGCACATCGTATAGCCGAAACATAACCTCCAGGACCAGAACCGATCACCACTACATCGTAATTAATCATTGTATTGTGATTTAATTTTTGTGGGGCAAAGTTACGACACTGCTTAGCAAAAGCCAATGCTCATACAAGAAATTTTGTGCCATAAAAATACCTAAGCAGGCATGAGCTTGGTGGTGTTTTGTATCTGAGTAATTACAAAGGAACTTTCGGTACTCGCAATGGATTTTAAACTGGTGAGCTTGTTCACTAAAAACGATCGAAAATGCACCATGTCGCGCACCATGACCTTGAGTAAATAGTCATAGGATCCAGAAACATGAAAACATTCTACTACTTCCGACAAGGCCTTTATATCGTCCTCAAAGGCGGTCAAGGATGATTTGGCATGTTGTACCAACTTCACATGACAGAATACCATAAAACCCAAATTAATTTGTTCAGGGTCAAGCAGGGCAACGTAATGTTTGATTACCCCATTGCGCTCGAGTTTTTTAATGCGCTCGTGCACTGCCGTAACAGAAAGATCAGTCTTTAGGGCGAGTTGTTTATGGGTTTGCTTGCTGTCGGTCTGAAGGGCTTCAAGTAGAATAAAATCAATAGTATCCAAAGTCATAACTAAAAAATATTCTGTGTTTAATGCCTCAAAATTAAAAATTTAGAAATAATTACAATAAATATATAATATTAAATAAAAATTTTCTGTAAAAATGAGTTTATATTGACTTTTTACAATGTCATATATAAATTTGATAAAAACCTATACTATGTCTTTTGATCCAGCAAACCATATTCAAGACTTGCAATATTTTGGCGAGTTTGGCGGAGTAAATCCCAGTATCTCAGATTCTTCGACCTATACCTTTTTATCGGCAAAAACCATGTTTGACACCTTTGAAGGCAACGCCGAGGGATGTTATTTATATTCGCGCCATAGTACGCCGTCTAACCTTTATCTCGGACAAGCCTTAGCCGCCATGGAAGGCACACAGACCGCCACGGTGGCCGCTACAGGAATGGGTGCCATTACTCCAGCCTTACTCCAATATTGTGGTGCAGGGGATCATATTGTTTCCAGCCGCACTATTTACGGAGGAACCTATGCCTTTTTGAAAAACTTTACTCCGCGTTTTGGCATAGAAACCAGCTTTGTGGACATCACAAATCTCGAGGCGGTTGCCGCTGCCATTACCCCAAGCACTAAAGTTTTATACTGTGAAAGTGTCAGCAACCCACTACTGGAGGTAGCTGATATCACTGCATTAGCCGAGCTGGCCGAAAAACACAATCTTGTGCTTATGGTCGACAACACTTTTGCTCCGCTAAGCATTGCTCCACATCAGCTCGGAGCGGATATCGTCTTGCACAGTTTGACCAAATTTATCAATGGGAGCAGCGACACCATGGGCGGAGTTATTTGTGGCAGTCAAGAATTAATCGATCAGCTCCGCAATGTCAATGATGGGGCCTGTATGCTTCTAGGCGCCAGTATGGACAGCCTGCGCGCTGCCTCCATTTTAAAAAACCTCAGAACCCTACATATCCGCATCAAACAACACAGCCACAATGCTATGTATCTCGCGCAAAAATTTGAAGCTGATGGCTTGAAGACTGTTTATCCCGGACTCAAAAGCCATCCAAGTCATGAGCTATTCAGCCGCATGATGAACCCAGAATATGGTTATGGCGGTATGCTCACCATCGATGCCGGAGACCTAGATACAGCCAATAAACTCATGGAACTCATGCAAGAGCGCAATCTAGGCTATCTCGCAGTGAGTCTTGGGTTTTATAAAACATTATTTAGTGCTCCAGGAAGTTCTACATCCTCGGAAATCCCTCTAGAAGAGCAAGCCCAAATGGGACTTACCGATGGACTGATCCGTTTTTCCATAGGACTGGATAACGATATCGAGCGCACTTATAAAATGATGCACCAGTGCATGGTAGAGGTAGGTGTTTTGTCCTGAAAAATCAAGCTGGACTTCATTAAAACAAGGCCAAAAAATCTAGGGTAAAATTCTGCCCAAGTGCACTCGAGTCAATACCTGCGATAGTAACATAAAACCCGTTTTGATCGATTCCTTGTTTTGAAATCCAAAGTTGTCGATTTGGCGCGTTACACATTTGAACTTGAATAAAAGCCGAGATTGGAATATTTAATGCGGCTAATTCCAAATCATCTAAGGTCATTTCCATAGTGTTATCGATCCAATATAAGGGAATTTCATAAACCCGAGAAAATCGCTTTACCCCTTGAAGGATACTGCTATTTGGCCCGAGTTTTACGCTCCCATTAAGGTCTAAATCGGCCTCGGGACTTGAGGTGTTGATCCCCAATTGTCCTTGGGTGTTTAAAAACAAGCGCAAATGACCATACACTGAAAATCCCAACGCACCATCAGCAGGGGCAAAAAATCCCGTATCCTCACAATCAAAGTAAAGACTCACATCTGCAGTCGATCCTGCGTCGAGTTTTACCTCGTTTAAAACAGAACCTGCTGCAGGATCTAAAAAATAATTGCTATTGTCCCAGTCTAAAAGACGCCGACTGAGCCATAGGTTGTTATTTGTACTTGCGCTCTCCCCTATATACACGTCACCAGAGCCGTAATGCAGGCCCGAGCTACTCCACTGCCACTGCTGGTGCTCAGGCCGATTAAAGGACAGACCACGCCACGCGCTGCCATCAAAAACATAAAGGCCCCGGCTCGCGAATGAACTGTCCGTCTTTTGATAAACCACAAGACCTTCTCGAGCCTCAAAGGCAGGACTTAAACCGTCCTTGCTCAAATTACTCAGCTGCACTCTGGGCAGCAGTAGTCCTCTATCCGTGCTAAATAAATCAAGTATGGCACTGGAATCCGGATCAGTGGTCCCTATGCCCACCTGCCCTAATAAATTCGTGCTAGGGCAAAACATAATTATACCTAAAGTTAAAATAAAATGACTCCGCACTTTTATGGTGATTCGACAAAACATGGTGTTCTAGATTATTTGGCGGGAGCCATTGACGATAAAATAACGGCAGTATAAATTGCAACACAAATTAGCCTTGTGATGATTCATGAATCCTACTGATAATTTGCAAAGTCACCAGCAAAATCGTAACATTACACAAGCAACATTTCCGCATATGAGCACCTTAGAAAAATCAAAAAATACCCGAGTTAAATTACCGATAATTCAGGCGCTAATTCCTGTTATTGCCCTGGTAGCACTGTTGTTTATCAATGTGATTTACGCCTTTGGCGATGATGCCCTTAGCGGGAGTAATCAGTTTTTACTTTTGGTCGGCGGTGCTGTGGCTGCCGTAGTGGGCATTTACAATGGTGTCTCATTTGATAATATGATTAATGAAGTCGCTGAAAATCTGAAAAGCACCACAGGAGCTATTTTAATTTTACTCATGGTGGGTGCCCTAGCGGGTACTTGGTTGCTCAGTGGCATTATCCCAACCATGATTTACTATGGGCTCAGTCTGTTAAAGCCTTCTATATTTTTGATTTCGACTGTGGTTATTTGTGCCATTATTTCAATTGCCACCGGAAGTAGCTGGACGACTTCGGCCACCGTGGGCATTGCCATGATTGGTATTGCCAACGCATTGGGGATTGATGCAGGCATGGCTGCTGGCGCAGTGATCTCAGGGGCCTATTTTGGCGATAAACTCTCGCCCATGAGTGACACCACGAATCTCGCCCCTGCCATGGCCGGAACAGATTTGTTTACCCACATCAAGTACATGACCTATACCACGGTGCCGAGTTTTGCAATAACCCTATTGTTTTTTGGTATATTGGGATTTAGTCTTGACCCGCAAGGAGAATCACAAACGACCCAAATGCTTGCGGCTATTGATACTGCCTTTATGGTGAGTCCTTGGCTGTTTGTGGTCCCTGCTCTGGTTATTTTTATGATTGTAAAAAAAGTGGCGCCACTTATCGCGCTCTTTACGGGGACCATCCTAGCAGCTATAGCGGCGTTATGGGCACAACCTGAGTTAGTAGCCTTAATTGGTGGAGGAAAATCTTTAGATATATTAACAGGATATAAAGGCATTATGAATGCCATTACGGTATCCATAGAAATTCCCACGGCTTATGCTCCATTGAACGATTTATTTACCTCAGGAGGTATGGCAGGCATGCTGGGGACCATTTGGCTGATCATGTGCGCCATGGTTTTTGGCGGCATCATGGAGGCCATCGGGGCTTTATCGCGGATATCTGAGGCATTACTCAAGCTATTTCACACTACCTTTGGTTTGTTTGCCAGCACGGTTGCCAGTTGTTTGGCCCTAAATATTGCCGCCAGTGATCAGTATTTAGCCATAGTAGTGCCTGGAAAAATGTATGCCAAAGCCTATAAGGACAAAGGACTCGCTCCAGAAAATTTATCTAGAACCCTTGAAGACAGTGGTACGGTGACCTCGGCATTGATTCCATGGAACACTTGCGGCGCCTATCAAAGTGGCGTCCTTGGGGTAGACACCCTATCCTATGCCGGATATGCAATATTCAATTGGATCAGTCCGTTTATGACGCTGTTATTTGCCGCATTTAGCATAAAAATCAGGCAAATTGCTGGGGCAAAATAAGGTTCTTCAAATCGAAACGTTTATGATTCACCTAGTTTTGAAATGTAAGCGGTATAAGGCGGATACGGACAAAAAAATTAAATGATAAAATAAAAAAATAAACAGCTATGGCAAGTATAACTCTCGGGGGCACCCCCACCACAACAATTGGCAATCTGCCAGCACTCGGCACCAAGTGTCCTGAATTTGATTTAATCACTAAAGAGCTAAATACAGTGCGTCTGAGCGATTACTCTGGCAAGAAATTGGTCTTAAATATTTTTCCCAGTGTGGACACCGGAGTATGCAGCGCATCGGTACGCACTTTTAACCAGCACGCCAGTAGCCATAGTGATACGGTTATACTTTGTATCTCGAGAGATTTACCCTTTGCCCAAGCGCGGTTTTGTGCCGCCGATGGCCTAGATGATGTCGTGGTGTTAAGCGACTTTAAAACAGGACAATTCGGGCGTGATTATGGCGTAGAGATTGAGTCTGGTGCTTTTGCAGGCTTACATGCCCGAGCAGTTATTGTTACAGATTCTGAGCACAATATTGTTTATAGTGAATTAGTTCCAGAAATAGGTCAGGCGCCTGATTTTGATAATGCGCTTAATGCTTTATCCTAAATGAGACCTAATCAAAGCGTATTACAAGCCACAAAAGTTGCTTTGCGCGGCATGCTGATTTTACTGAGCGAACGGGCCTTTCGGATACAACTTGCAGTTGTTCTGGTTACTACGTTTTTAGGTTTTTATTGTCAAATAGAACCTTGGGCCTGGGCTGTTCAAACATTGGCTATAGGATTAGTCCTTATGGCCGAGGGAATCAATACAGCTATTGAGCGACTCTGTGATATGGTACAACCTGATTTTGACCCCAAAATAGGGCGCATCAAGGATATGTCGGCAGGTTTTGTAAGTATTGCAGCAATGATTTCTATTGTTGTTGCTGTTATAATTTACGGTCAAAAACTGGGGCTCTTTAATTGACTCCTGCCTTGTATACTGAAGGCTATCCTTGTATATTTGTAAATACTCAACCTACGGCATGTTTTTTAAAAAAGCGCAAAAAAAATCTACTAAGACACAGGCTAAGACTCAAACTTGGACCATGTCCCGTCAACAATCAGTGCTTCTGGGTGGTTTTTTAAGCTTATTTGGTATTGCTTTAAATATTTCTTTTGCCTCTTACATGGTCAGCTGGCAGAGCGATCAAAGTATGGTAGGATCTTTTGAGCGCACTAACCCAGCAGACAATTATTTAAGCCACCTAGGAAACACCCTTGGACACGTCTTTATCTACAATGGGTTTGGATTAGCAGCCTTTATATTGGCTGGATTATTTGTAGTCTCTGGTCTGTATTTATTCTTCAATTTAGCCACACGACCCTTGAGAAAATTCTGGTTTTGGGGGCTTTATCTCATGATATGGCTGAGTTTATGCTTTGGATTTCTAGTCAGCAGTAAACCCATGTACGGCGGTGTGGTCGGTTATGAAATCAGTGATGTCCTTATCGGTTATATGGGGGCCACTGGGCTTTGGTTGTTCTTGGGCTTTACTGGTCTTATTTATCTAGTGGTAAGGCTTAAATGGACACCAGATAGTCTGATACAGTGGTTTAAAAATAGACCCCGCAAAATCAAAGACGCTGTCGCTCAAGCAAACGGCTCTATTGAATCCATCAATGAGGTTAGCAGCAGTAATGACGAAGAAACTGAATTAGAGCAGCCCCAAACCATAACTTTTGACAGCCAAGACCCATCAGTCGATGAACCTCATAACGAAGAACCTTTTCAAAACTCAGAAGAAGAATTCAAGTCAGAGCCTCAACCTCAGTCCGAGAAAAATTCTAACGCCAGCGCCAAACTCAGCCCTGAAGACGATGTGTCTTTGGAGATAGAAACCGCCAAAGAAGAAGTGCCACTTACCACCAGCGAACAACTAGTTCAAGATTTTGGCACCTTTGACCCTACTCTCGAACTTAAAAACTTCAAGTTTCCATCCATTGAACTACTAAAAGATTATTCAGGAGGCAAAGGGATCACAATAGACGAACAAGAACTTGAAGAATACAAGCGAAGAATTATAGATACTTTGAGCAATTACTCTATCGGTATTGCCAATATTAAAGCCACCATTGGGCCAACCGTTACCCTTTATGAAATAGTACCCGACGCAGGTATCCGCATTTCAAAAATCAAAAACTTAGAAGACGATATCGCCCTTTCGCTTTCTGCGCTAGGTATTCGCATTATCGCGCCAATACCAGGAAAAGGAACTATTGGGATTGAAGTCCCAAACAAATCCCCGCAAATGGTCTCCATGCGCAGTGTGATTGCCTCGCCTAAATTCCAAAAGGCAGAGATGGAATTGCCTTTAGCCCTAGGAAAAACTATCAGTAACGAGACTTTTGTAGTGGATCTGGCCAAAATGCCGCACTTACTTATGGCAGGAGCTACAGGTCAAGGTAAATCGGTGGGACTCAATGCCATTTTAGCCTCACTGCTCTATAAAAAACACCCGGCCGAGGTCAAATTTGTCTTGGTAGACCCGAAAAAGGTAGAGCTTACCCTATTTAACAAAATCGAGCGTCATTATTTGGCTAAACTTCCTGATACCGAAGAGGCCATCATTACCGATACCACCAAAGTCATCCACACCCTGAATTCCCTCTGTATCGAGATGGATCAGCGTTATGATCTGCTCAAGGATGCTATGGTGCGCAACATCAAAGAATATAACGAGAAGTTCAAGGCCCGTAAACTCAACCCTCATGACGGCCATCGCTATCTCCCTTACATCGTGCTAGTAATTGATGAATTTGCTGATTTGATCATGACCGCCGGCAAAGAGGTGGAGACCCCAATTGCGCGCTTGGCTCAACTTGCGCGTGCCATTGGGATACATTTAATCATTGCCACCCAACGTCCATCGGTCAATGTTATTACCGGGATTATTAAAGCTAATTTCCCAGCGCGTATTGCCTTTAGAGTGACCAGTAAAATCGACTCGAGAACCATTTTGGATTCCTCTGGTGCCGATCAGCTGATCGGTCGTGGAGATATGCTATACACTCAAGGCAATGATTTAGTGCGCCTTCAGTGCGCCTTTTTAGACACCCCAGAGGTGGCCGACATTACTGAATATATCGGAGGTCAAAAGGCTTATGCAGACGCCCACTTGTTGCCTGAGTACGTTGGTGAAGAATCTGGCACGAGTCTTGATATTTCTATTGATGAGCGCGATGCCTTGTTCCGGGATGCCGCCGAAGTATTGGTCATCGCTCAGCAAGGTTCGGCTTCGCTTTTGCAGCGCAAATTAAAACTAGGCTACAACCGAGCAGGGCGTATTATTGATCAGCTCGAGGCCGCCGGTATTGTAGGTCCTTTTGAAGGCAGTAAGGCGCGTCAAATTTTGGTGCCTGATTTAGAGGCCCTAAACAAATTATTAGACAATGAAACTCAAGAATAAACTCCTGATTTATAGCTCAAGTCTGGCTTTGATTTTACTGACTCCTGTTCGGGCATTAGCCCAAGACGCGCAACAAGCCCAGGCTCTATTAGATGCGGTAGCAAAAAAGGTCAGTAGCTATGACAATATTGAAATCGATTTTACCTGGAATTTGGTCAATCAAAAAGAACAGGTCGATCAAAAAACCCAGGGTAATGTCCTCCTTAGTGGTGAGCGCTATCGCCTGAGCATGATGGGCATGACCCGCGTTTATGACGGAGATAAACTCTACACTATCGCTCCTGATGATATGGAAATTACGGTAAGCGATATGGATCCCGATCAAGACAAAAGCGTTACCCCGTCCAAATTACTGACGTTTTACAAGGAAGGCTATACTTATGCCTGGGACATAAAACAAAATGTCGCAGGGAGAAATATCCAATACATAAAGCTCTATCCTATTGATTCAAAGGCCGAAATCAAGCATATGCTCCTGGGTATCGATACGGCCACAAATCACATTTACAAACTAATCCAGACTGACGCCCAAGGCACTCAGTTTATTTTAACCGTAAAGTCTTTTACACCAAATCAAAACTTAGCCAAGGATGCATTTGAGGTCGATCTCAATAAGTTTCAAGACGATGGCTACTACATCAATACACTCTAATGATTAAGTGAAAATTCTTGACCGTTATATATTGACCAGTTTTTTAAAGACGTTTTTTAGCGTCTTTATTATTTTGATGTTCATCTTTGTGCTTCAGACCATCTGGCTGTATATCTCGGAACTCGCCGGTAAGGATTTGTCCTTTGCCATTATTCTAAAATTTCTTTGGTTTTTTACCCCCAAACTCATCCCCTTAGTCTTGCCTTTGACTATCTTGGTAACTTCCTTAATGGTATTTGGTGCGCTCTCAGAGCAATATGAGTTTGCCGCCATGAAATCCACAGGAATTTCGCTACAGCGCGCAATGCGCAGTTTAGCGGTATTTATTTTAGGGCTTTCAGCTGTAGCTTTTGTTTTTGCCAATAATGTCATTCCTTATTCGGAATATAAATGGCAGAATCTCAGGCGAAACATCGCCCAAGTCAGCCCGTCCATGGCCATAGTGGCAGGACAATTCAGTTCTATAGGAGATGATTTCAATATAAAGGTTGATGAAAAGTATGGTGATCGCGACCAATATTTAAAACAGGTCATTATCCATAAAAAAAATCCAGAGAGCCCGAGCGAAAACACCACGGTAATTATGGCTGAATCGGGAGAATTAGCCAGTGCCGAAGATTCAAATACGCTTTCACTGATCTTAAATAACGGGCATTATTACGAGGACATTCAGCTCAGTAACGGGGTTAAGGAACGGATTAATAGACCCTTTGCCAAAAGTGCATTTGAGACCTATACCATTCATATCGATCTTACTGAACTTAACGATACCGATATCGATAAGGAGAACAACCTGAATAACCACAACATGTATAACGTGGGTGAGCTGATTCCGGAAATCGATCGCTTATCCGATGTATTTAGTGACGATATCGCCCAAATGACGGGCAATATGTACTTCCGCACCGGATTTACGCAATTTGCCGATTCGACCTACAAACAAATCAAAAACAAAAAAGAGTTTAATTCAGTTCTTGATCTTTATGATATTCGTCAACAAGTGCGCATTGCGGGTACCGCCTTGGATAATGTGAGAAGTTCTGTACAAGCTCTGGGTTCAAAAAAGAAAAACCATCAGCAGCTGATTAAAACCTTAAACAAGCACGAAATCGCCTTGCACGAAAAATTTGCCTTAGCCATTTCTTGTATCATCCTATTTTTCGTGGGTGCTCCTCTGGGCGCCATTATACGCAAAGGAGGCATGGGCCTACCTATGGTCATAGCCATTGTGCTGTTTTTAACCTATCACTTTATTGGGATTTTTGCCAAAAACAGTGCAGAAGATGGCACCATGCACCCCTTTATGGCCACATGGATCAGTAGTTTTATCATGCTCCCCTTAAGTATTTGGCTGACCTATCGGGCGACTACCGATCAGGGCATATTTGATTTTGATGCCTTTTTTCAGCGTTTTAAATGGCGTAAAAAGAAATAGTCAGGCCCAATCCCTATATTTGCACCCACCCTAGAAAATTGACTCATGACCCAGCACTCAAATCCAAACCAACAAGAGATTGTTTTGGACTCTATTCAGGACGCTATTGCAGCCATTAAGCGAGGCGAGGTCATCATCGTGGTGGATGATCAAGATCGTGAAAATGAAGGGGATTTTTTGGCCGCTGCCGAATGTGTCACCCCAGAGATGATCAATTTTATGGCCACCCATGGTCGCGGGCTTATTTGTGCTCCACTAACCGAATCGCGTTGTAGAAACTTGCAACTCGAGATGATGGTAGGCAACAACACTGATCCCATGGAGACTGCTTTTACCATTTCTGTGGATTTACGCGGCTCAGGAGTAACTACAGGCATTTCTGCTTCGGATCGCGCCAAAACCATTAAAGCACTCACCGATGCCCAGACCAAACCCCAAGATTTAAGTCGCCCAGGGCATATTTTTCCACTAATTGCCAAGGAAGGTGGCGTACTGCGTCGCACAGGTCATACGGAAGCCGCTATTGATTTTGCCAGACTGGCAGGATTTCAGCCGGCTGGCGTCATAGTGGAAATCATGAATGAGGACGGCAGCATGGCTCGTTTGCCCCAATTAGTCGCCGTGGCCAAACAGTTCAACTTAAAACTCGTTTCTATCGAAGATCTTGTGGCTTACCGCATGGAGCACGATTCTTTGATCGAGAAGAAAGAGGACTTTGAGTTAGAGACGCGTTTTGGTCGTTACAGACTTCGCGCCTACTTGCAAACCACAAATAATCAAGTACACATCGCGCTTACTAAAGGAACTTGGAACGCAAATACAGAGGTTCCTGTGCGCGTTAATGCTTCAATGGTCAATAACGATCTTTTGGCCACCCTCACACAAGACGCGCACCAAACTCTGGATTCGATGTTTCAAGTGATCAACGATCAGGGCCTAGGCGCAATGGTCTTTATCAACCAAAACAACCCTTCTTTAAATGTTCTTGGGCGATTGTCACAACTCAAGACCATGCAGGTCACTGGAACTGTGGTCAAAGCCCCTCAACTGCCCATGGATAACAAGGATTTTGGTATTGGCGCTCAGATTCTACACGATTTAGGCATTCACAAAATCAAATTGATTTCCAATCACCAGCAAAGTAAACGCGTAGGGATGATTGGTTACGGTTTAGAAATTACCGATTACCTCCCCTACTAATACAGGTCACTGGCCATTAAATCACAGGCTGAACCCTCTGAGCTAAAGACTAAGTAATGTTTCGCGCATGACTTTCGCACGCTGCGCTAAAGTGGCCTGATCCCAACCTAACTTTACTAAAAAGCTCAAAGTACGCCCCATAAAGTGGTCGCTTTGACTGAAATCTTTGTGGCTCAGTTGTAGCAGATTTTTTTCGATTTGTGGGCTCACTGGGGCAATACTTTTAACCTGAGTTAAATGCTCCCATCCGTTGATGTAGTGCCAATTATTTTTAAACCAATAAAAACAAGCGTCTATACCCGCGGCCGACAAGGCTTTTTGCGCTTGCTCGGCTTTTTCGTCCGTCGGCAAAAAGATATTTAAAAATGAATGGTTTTGTACCCCGCCTTCTGGCACGCGTCTAAAGCTCACACCGGGCACATCAACCAGAGCCTGAGCTAAGATGTCGTAATGGACCTTTTGACGGTCTAAAATTTCGTCAAAACGCGCCAATTGTCCGAGTCCTACAGCGGCATGCAATTCAGAAATACGAAAATTATAGCCGAGTGTTGGGTGTGTCTCTGCCCCACGGTCCATTCCTATATGGTCGTGTCCGTGGTCTTGGTATTGATCGGCGTTGACTTTATATTTTGCATTGTTAGTGATTACCGCTCCCCCCTCACCACAGGTGATGGTCTTGACAAAATCAAACGAAAAACAGCCCAAATCGCCATAGGCCCCCAGAGCTGTACCTTTATAGGTGCCACCGATAGCCTGACAGGCATCCTCAAGAAGGATCAAATTATGGGTTTGACAAATTTCTTTTAAGGCATCTAGATCGGCCATAGATCCACACATATGCACCGGCATAACGGCTTTGGTCTTATCAGTAACCGCTGCAGCAACAGCCTTTGGATCTAGCGTTAAAGTATCATCAATATCCACCAGAACAGGAATTGCTCCGAGCATTAAAATAGACTCAAAACTCGCCACAAAGGTAAAAGTCGGCATGATGACCTCATCCCCCGCTCCAATTCCAGCACTGGCAAGAGCCACAGTTAGCGCTGCGGTTCCGCTGGAGACCAACTGACAATGGGCCACCCCCAGACGTTTTGCGAAGGCCTGCTCGAATTCTAGGGCCTTAAAACGCCCTTGACGCATCCCGTCAAAACCATAACGCATCAAAACTCCGGTTTCTAAAACTTCATTGACTTGAGCCCGCTCATGAGCTCCAAATACTTCAAATCCTGGCATAAAATAGAGTTAATCAAGGGGCCTTAAGCACCTGAATGAATTAGATTCTGGATAAAGGTAAAGGTTGCGCCATTTTTGTGCAATATCATGAGGATATTTGTGTGATTTCGGGCTAAATTGCAAAAGTGAAAACCGCGATAATCGTATTAAACTACAATGGTCTGGCCTTGATGCAAGAATTCATGGCGCCACTGCTGCGTTATAGCCAACAAGCAGATATTGTAGTGGCCGATAATGGATCCAGCGATGCTTCATTATCATGGCTCGACATTCATTATCCCGAAGTTAAAACAATAGCCCTGGAAAAAAATCTGGGTTATGCGGGGGGCTATAACAGAGCCATTGCCCAGCTCAATGCGCTTGAGTCCGAGCAAAACGGTGATCCATACCAGCTCTATGTATTGCTAAACAACGACATTAAAGTGGTTCAAAACTGGTTGACTCCTATCGTGTCGGCCTTTCAAAAAAATCCCGATTTGGTCGCCGCTCAACCCAAGATTAAAGACCTAGGTGACTTACAACGCTTTGAATACGCCGGAGCTGCAGGGGGTTATATTGATGCCTTTGGTTATCCTTTTTGTCGTGGACGAATTTTAAATGTACTAGAACAAGATCACGGACAGTACGATGATCAGAAGGATATTTTTTGGGCAAGCGGGGCTTGCTTAGCCTTGCGTTCAGAGGCCTTTGAGTGTGTAGACGGGTTTGATGAAGATTTGTTTGCTCACCAAGAAGAAATCGATTTGTGTTGGCGACTAAAAGCTCAAGGCGGGCAAGTGCGGTGCATCACAGACTCCAGTGTTTATCACAAAGGCGGCGGAACCCTAAAGAGCGCTCATCCCAAAAAAACATTTCTAAATTTTCGAAATTCACTTTTGGTGCTCGTCAAAAATGTGGCTGGAGCAAGGATACTTTTTATTGTAGTTTACAGGCTCATACTTGACGGTCTCGCTGGTGTTGTCTTTTTATTACAAGGTAGACCAAAACATACTTTGGCCATTATCAAGGCACATATAAGCTTTTACCGATTGCTCCCTAATTACCTGAAAAAGCGTAAAAAATGGGCAAATAGGTTAAAATACGCGCACATTTCATCAATTCTCTACGCAAGATTCTTTAAAAACCGCCGTTATTTTAGTCAGCTTTAATCAGCCAAAAAAGCCTTTATAACCTGTGTATAAATAATTGTTAAGGCCTACCTAGAATGGGCATTAATTATTAATTTTGAATCAACTTAATCCTACCACTATGACGACAAAACATTTGTTTTTATTACTGGGCGCTGGACTTGTGATGGGATCCTGCGTAACCAAAAAACAGTTTACAGAATTACAAGCAAAACAGAAAAGAACACAAGATTTATTGAATACCGCCACAGTCAAGCTCAATGCCTGTGAAGCAGAGCAAGCGACCTCTAAAGTGCGTATTGCCTCATATGAGGAGCGTATCGCTGAACTTAAAAAAGACAAACAAGATTTGATCGAAAGTTCAAAAGATTTGACCATTTTGACCCAAACTGGGGCGACCAACCTTGAGAAATCTTTGGAAAGCCTTAAAGAAAGAGATTTAAAAATCAACCGCCTGCAGGATGCCCTGAACAAGAAGGACAGTGTATCCTTGGCTATCGTTTCTAGTTTGAAAAAAGAAGTTGGATTAGATGACAAGGATATTGAAATCAATGTAGAAAAGGGTGTTGTATTTATTTCTTTATCGGATAAAATGCTCTTTAAAAGCGGAAGTTATAATGTAACCGAGCGCGCTAAAGAAATTTTAGCCAAGGTGGCCATCGTAATCAATGGAAAACCTGACTTTGAGGCCCTTATAGAAGGTCATACTGATGATGTCCCTTACAGTAACGGACCCCTTATCGACAACTGGGATTTGAGTGTCAAGCGTTCTACTGCTATTGTGCGTGAATTGCAAACCCTAGGGGTAAAACCGAGTCAACTTATTGCAGCAGGTCGCGCAGAGTACAATCCTCTTGTAGCCAATGACACGCCAGCAAACAGAGCGATCAACCGTCGTACTAAGATTTATGTACTGCCCAAAATTGATCAGTTCTATAAAATGGTTGAGGACGAGCTTGAAAATCTTTCCGCTCAAGGCAATTAAGCCGTTTTTATGGTCTGATGCACTGAGTACTTTCGAAGGACAATAGACCTAACTGAATAGAAGATATTTTAATAAAACACCAGCAATTGCTGGTGTTTTTTTGTCTTTTACTGATTGCTCAGATCATCGGACCGGTCTGATCATCGGGCTGCTCTGATCATTCGGCTTTTCTGAAAGAATATCGAATTTAGAGGATCTCCAAAGATCCCAATCCTTCACGCAGAGTTACGGGCGGGTCCTGGGTTAAATCAACTACCGTGGAAGCCACATTGCCCCCGATGCCCCCATCGATGACCATATCGACCTTGTACTGCCAATGTTCATGGATGAGTTCTGGATCAGTGGTGTATTCCAATATCAAATCTTGATCTTTTATAGAACGGGAAACCATGGGCGCTCCCAAGCCCTCGATTATCGCCTGAATAATGGTGTTATTGGGAATACGCACCCCGACTTCTTTTCGTTTTTTAAAAGTATTGGGCAAGTCATTTCCTCCGGGCAAAATAAAGGTATAAGGCCCAGGAAAAGCTCTTTTCAGGAGTTTAAAAACAGGCTGGTCTAAAGGTTTGGTCAGTTGACTGACCTGACTTAGATCACGACAAATAAAACTCATGGGGGCCTCTGCCTTTTTACGTCCGTCAATCATGCGTAAACGCTCCACTGCTTTTTTATCATAGGCTGCACAGCCCATGGCATAAACCGTATCACTGGGAAAAATAACAATGCCTCCATTTTTTAGGCAGTTTACAACACGCTGAATGGCTTTAGGGTTTGGCGGATCATTATAAATACGCAGAAGTTCTGCCATATTGCAATTAGATTAACGAAAGTTTGGCAAAACGCAATAATAATTTCTTTATCCCCGCAGTATCAAATTCGATTTCTGCCTTCATATCTGGACCCTGTCCCTCTAAAGAAACAATAGTCCCTTGACCAAAGCGCATATGTCCTACGCGCGTGCCTACCTTTAGTTCAGATAAAGCCGCTGCATCGGCAGTGCTGTCTGATTTGGCTATATCTGGACTGAGCGATTTTAACTTCTTCAAGTTTGAAGGTGGCGCAAAACGCGGGGTTTCAGGTTTTGATTTTGCTGATTTTCCTGGGCTATTTCCCGAAAATCCAGAATATCGGCTTTGTGATGGTTGACCTGAGCTATTGTCACTAGAACCTTTACCGCGCAAACGAATCTGGCTGTAGTCATGATCATCAAAAACATCAGGATCGACAAAAGTGCGGTAACGCTCTGAGGGTTTAGGCGTGAGTAAATCCAAATACTTTTCATCAATTTCTTCGATGAATCGACTAGGTTCCGCATCTATGAGTTTACCCCATCGATAGCGGCTCTGGGCATAGGTCAAATACGCCTTTTCTTTGGCTCGGGTTAACGCCACATAAAAAAGTCGCCGCTCCTCCTCTAGTTCAGCCCTAGAATTCATACTGAGCATACTGGGAAAGAGATCCTCCTCCATACCCACAATACTCACCACAGGAAACTCCAAACCCTTGGCTAAGTGGACCGTCATAAGTGAAACCTTTTGTCCAGGCTCTTTTTCCTGATCTAAATCGGTAATAAGAGCCACATCTTCAAGAAATTCCGCCAAACTGCCTGTGGTATCGGCTAATTCTCTTTGGCCCTCAACAAAATCCTTGATCCCATTGAGCAATTCCTCGATATTTTCTAGTCGCGCAATCCCCTCTGGGGTGCCGTCTTTTTTAATTTCTCGATAAAGTCCTGTATGCCGCACCACATATTCCGCAATTTCAAACGCATTGTATTGCTGATTCAAGACTTGGAAACTTTGAATCATCGTGGCGAAATTGTCTAGCTTGGTGCGAATTCCTGCATTTACGTTAAAATTAAGCGCCTCTAGCTGGGTTAAAACCTCAAATATTGAAACTCCGTGATGATCCGCGGCTACAACCAATTTACTCACCGTAGTATCTCCAATACCGCGCCCGGGATAATTGATAACTCGTTTTAAGGCCTCTTCATCTTTTGGATTCAGGATGAGGCGCAAATAGGCAATCACATCTTTTATTTCTTTGCGCTGGTAAAAACTCAACCCCCCATAAATTCGGTAAGGAATATCTTTTTTGCGCAGAGCATCTTCTATAGAGCGTGATTGTGCGTTCGTGCGATAAAGCACAGCAAAATCATCATAGGGTCTGTGCTGATTCATCACAGTGTCGTAGATCATATTGGCCACGAATCGTCCTTCGTCCCCGTCGGTTATGCTGCGGTGTACCCCAATTTTATCGCCAGCGTCGTTGTGGGTCCAAACCTCTTTGTCCAGTCGATTTTGATTTTGTTCAATGACATTGTTCGCTGCATTGACTATGGTCTTAGTTGATCGATAGTTTTGCTCCAAACGATAAACCTGAACATTGTCGTAATCCTTTTGGAAGTTTAAAATGTTATTGATGTTCGCCCCGCGGAACGCATAGATGCTTTGGGCGTCATCCCCTACCACACAGATATTTTGAAAACGATCGCTAAGCGCCCGTACAATAAGGTATTGACTGTGGTTAGTATCTTGATACTCATCAACCAGTATGTATCGAAAACGCTGCTGATACTTGGCTAAAACTTCCGGGAAACGCGTAAGCAATTCATTAGTCTTAAGCAACAAATCATCAAAATCCATGGCTCCAGCCTTGAAGCAACGCTCTACATAATTTTTATAAAGCGCCCCCATTTGCGGCATGCGCGCCATAGCATCGGCCTCTTGCAGTTCAGGATTGTTGTTATAGGCTTTTACTGTGATTAAGCTGTTTTTATAACTCGAAATACGGCTATAAACTTGCTTGTATTTATAGACATCCTTATCTAAGTTCATGTCCTTAATCAGCGAGCGGATCACACTTTGGCTGTCTTGGGTGTCATAAATGGTGAAGTTTGAGGGATACCCCAGGCGCTCAGCCTCCACCCGAAGAATTTTGGCAAAAACACTGTGAAAGGTACCCATCCAAAGATTTTTCGCCTCGCTGTTACCCACGATAGCAGCAATCCGTTCTTTCATCTCTCGAGCAGCCTTATTGGTAAAGGTCAACGCCAAAATATTAAAAGGATCAACCCCCTGCTGCATGAGATAGGCAATGCGGTAGGTTAAAACACGGGTCTTTCCAGAACCTGCACCAGCAATAACAATCATAGCCCCGTCTTTTTGAATGACTGGAGCTTTTTGAGCCTCGTTAAGTTGCGCTAGATAATTTTCCAATAGCCTTTTGTACTGTGCTTAAAGGCTCGAAAATAGGGAAAATGAGGCAGCAGACATAGGTGAAATTTCATAATTTATAAACATTTACTCCACTTGCAGTCCAAGGAGAAAAGGGCTATATTTAATCCTTACAAAAATCTAAAATAAAGACCTTAGATGAGAACTCCTTTCCTTAAAACATGGATTGCTACTTGCTTTTTTAGCAGCGCGAGTTTACTAGCGCAAATGCCCAAAGAATTATCAGAATCTATCGATGCTGTTCAGTCTAAGGTGATCGATTGGCGCCATGATTTTCATCAACATCCCGAGATTTCAAACCGTGAGTTTCGCACAGCCGAAAAAATTGCTGCCCACCTCGAATCTCTTGGATTAGAAGTGCGCACTGGGGTAGCGAAAACTGGAGTTATCGGTTTGCTACACGGGGATCAACCCGGTAAAGTCGTGGCACTTCGTGCTGATATTGACGCCTTACCCGTCACCGAGCGCAATGATTTGCCCTATAAAAGCGTTGAGACTACTACTTTTTTGGGCACGCCCACAGGAGTCATGCATGCTTGCGGGCACGATACCCATATCGCTATTTTAATGGGTGTGGCTGAAGTCCTAAGCCAACACAAGGATAAAATAAAAGGCACGGTAAAATTTGTATTCCAGCCTGCCGAGGAAGGACCACCTCCAGGAGAAGAAGGAGGAGCAAAACTCATGATCAAGGATGGTGTATTACAAAACCCCGCAGTAGATGCTATTTTTGGACTGCATATCAAATCAGGAGTGCCTGTAGGAAACATCCATTATAAATCTGGGGGAGCTATGGCGGCTGTTGAACGCTTTGTGGTCAATATTTCGGGAAAAGGAACACATGGTTCAGAGCCATGGAATGGGGTTGATCCTATTTTGATCGCCGCTAAAATTATTGATGGTTTTCAAACCATAATTAGCCGCGAGGCAGCCCTAGTTGATGAAGCCGCCGTGATCACGGTGGGAAAAGTTAGTGCCGGTGTTCGTTTTAATATCATCCCCGAGAGCGCAGAACTCATCGGTACGGTACGGACCTTAAATCCAAAGATGCGAGCGCAAATCATGCGTAGAATGAATGAAATGGCAAGTGATATTGCCAGAGCCTATAATGGTAGCGCAGAAATTGAGTGGCAAAATAATACCGTAGTAACCTATAATGATCCAGCACTAACAGCCCAAATGGTCCCTTCTCTAGAGGCCGTTGCAGGTAAGGAGAATGTCAAAACTACTGTTGCCTCAACAGGGGGTGAGGATTTTTCTTATTATCAAGAGCTAATCCCCGGGTTTTTCTTCTTTTTAGGGGGTATGGAACCGGGTAATACAGAACCATATCCTCACCACACACCAGACTTTCGAGTAGAAGACTCTGGAATGGCCCTGGGGGTAAAGGCGATGACTCAAGTTGCTCTGGATTATTTAAATCAAAATTAATGACTGACCTATTGTTTAACGGGTGCTTGTCTCTATTTTGCCCATAAACATCTATAGGTCTTAATGTGAATGGTGTTTTAACTGTTCCTGGGGTAAAAAAATAATTTATGAATGAGCTTATGGATTTTTTGTTTTATCTAGTGCCAGGCCTGCTCGTGGCCATTGGGGCGCTCTATGTGATGAAACATCAAGCGGCACAAGAACAAAAAAAACGGCATTTTGAACTGCGTCGTTTGCAGGCCAAAGAAAGCTTGAGTACCCGATTACAGGCCTATGAGCGCCTCACTTTATTTTTGACGCGTAATAGCCTGAGTAAATTGGTATTGCGCTGTGTTCCAGGAGCTCAGGAGCCACAAGAATACATCCAGACACTGATCCAAACTATCGAACAAGAATTTGACCACAATGTAAGTCAGCAAATTTACCTCAGTGCAGAATGTTGGGATCTTATTGTAATGGCAAAAAATAAAACATGTTTAAAATTACGTGCAGCAGGCCAAAACCATTGGCCCGAGGTCAGTGCCTTGCGCACTGCCCTAGTGGCGCAAAACGAAAATGAAGTTGATGATATGATCCTGGCCCTAGATTATCTAAAGGCCGAGGTCGCCCAAATGTGGTAAAGAGCGGTTAATGAGCAGCAATGTCCTACAAACCCCCATTGAATATCTAAAAGGCGTTGGCCCAGGACGCGCCACTCTGCTGCGCCAAGAACTCTCCATCCATACCTTTCAAGACCTCCTTCATCTTTTTCCCAATCGCTACATAGACCGTACCCAATATCATAAAATTGGTCAACTAGTCGATACTGGATCCGAAGTACAAATAATAGGGACCATCACCCATGTTAGTTTAGTGGAGCAAAAGCGAGGCAAACGGCTGGTGGCTGAGTTTAGTGATGATACCGGCACCATGGAATTGGTCTGGTTTCGAGGGCATAAATGGATCAAGCAATCGCTTAAAACCGGTGTTCCCCTTGTGGCTTTTGGCCGATTGACTCAATTCAAGGGTCGGTTTTCGATGGCCCACCCTGAACTAGAGCTAAAGTCCGAGCATGAACAGCAATTGCGCACGGCCCTTCAGCCACTGTATCCTTCTACCGAAAAATTAAGTAAAAGCGGTCTGAGTAATCGCCTGATGAATCAGCTTACGGCCCAACTCATTCAGGAACACCTGGGAAGCAATCAAGATCCTTTACCAGAATCTATTCAGGAACGCTTAAAATTGATGGGTCAGCGCGAGGCGCTGGTCCAAATTCATTTTCCTACAGATCATAACGCGTTGGCCAGAGCTCAATTTAGATTAAAATTTGAGGAGTTGTTCTTTATACAACTTCAGCTGCTGCGCAAAAACCTGATTCATAAGAAGAAAATTAAAGGCTATCAATTTACCCAGGTAGGTGCTCTTTTTAATTCATTTTTTGAACAGCATCTCCCCTTTGAATTAACACAAGCTCAAAAACATGTGATTAAGGAAATTCGCCATGATTTAGGCGCTAGTGCTCAAATGAATCGCCTATTACAAGGAGATGTCGGTTCGGGGAAAACAATTGTGGCCTTTATGAGTGTTTTACTGGCCCTGGATAATGGATTTCAAGCCTGTATTTTAGCCCCAACTGAAATTTTGTCAGTCCAACACTACAATGGATTACTTGAATACTGTAATAAACTGAATATCAGTATATCATTATTGACTGGTTCAACTAAAACTTCAGATAGAAAAGAGCTTTTGGAGGCGTTAAAAAGCGGAGAACTTCAAATTTTGGTAGGGACTCATGCTCTACTGGAGAATCGTGTTGTATTTAAAAATTTGGGGCTAGCCATAATCGACGAGCAGCATCGATTTGGGGTGGCTCAACGCAGTAAATTGTGGCATAAAAATGAGTTCCCACCAAACGTGTTGGTGATGACCGCAACACCTATTCCTCGGACCTTAGCTATGAGCCTTTACGGCGATTTAGATATCAGTGTCATAGACACCCTACCCCCAGGAAGAAAACCCATCAAAACAGTACATCGCTTTGACAATAATCGGCTTAAAGTTTTTGGATTTATCCGCCAAGAGATCGCCAAAGGACGGCAAGTATATATCGTTTATCCCCTGATCCAAGAATCACAGGCATTGGATTACAAAGACCTTATGGACGGCTATGAAAGCATCGTAAGAGAGTTTCCCAATCCAAAATATCAGGTTTCGATTGTACACGGACAAATGAAATCAGCCGATAAAGACTTTGAAATGCAGCGATTTGCCTCTGGTCAAACCCAAATCATGGTCGCCACTACTGTTATTGAAGTAGGAGTCAATGTTCCTAATGCCAGTGTAATGGTAATCGAAAGTGCCGAACGATTCGGCCTCAGTCAATTGCACCAACTGCGCGGAAGAGTAGGTCGCGGCGCCGATCAAAGTTACTGTATTTTGATGTCTGGAAATAAGCTATCGGATGATGCGCGAGAGCGTTTGCAGACTATGGTAGCCACGAATGATGGTTTTGAAATTTCCGAGGCAGATTTGCGCCTACGTGGCCCTGGAGACCTTATGGGTACACAACAAAGTGGCATTTTACAACTTAAAATCGCCGATATTGTCAAGGACGCAGAAACCTTAAAACTGGCACGCTCTTATGCCCAAGAGGTACTGCGCGAGGATCCAGATCTCAATAAGGCAGAGAACTCAGGGGTACGCCATACTTTAGCCGCTATTTTTAAGTTTAAGAATATTTGGCATCATATCTCTTAATTTACTCGAGATTGGTTTTAACAAAAACAAGCATAATCCTATCTTTGCTGCTTTAAACACAGAAGATGACCATTTCATACAACTGGATAAAACAATTTTTACGACTCGATTGGCCGGCAGATCAAACCGCAGAGCTGCTCACAGATTTAGGTCTTGAAGTCGAGGGTGTCGAGCCATACAGCTCAGTTCTCGGTGATCTTGACGGCATAGTGGTTGGAAAAGTTTTGAGCTGCATACCCCACCCCAATGCAGATAGGCTTAAATGCACCACTGTAGATATCGGTCTTGAAAGCCCCAGTGCTATAGTTTGTGGCGCCCCAAATGTCGCTGTAGGTCAGTACGTAGCCGTAGCCACAGTAGGCACTACACTTTATGCCCCTGACGGAACCCAGTGGTCAATTAAAAAGAGTAAAATTCGCGGCGAGGCCAGTGAAGGCATGATTTGTGCTGAAGATGAGCTCGGCCTTGGAGATAACCATGATGGCATTATGGTCCTTGACGGGAATCCAACACCTGGTACGCCCCTGTCACAATTAATTCCTGTAACAAAAGACGAACTTTTTGAAATAGGACTCACCCCAAATCGGGCTGATGCCATGAGTCATTGGGGTGTCGCAAGAGATTTAAAAGCCGGGTTATTGCAAAAAGGAGTAGCCCTAGAACTCATAACCCCCTCTACCAGTAGTTTTCACGTCGATAAGCGCTCGCTCAAAATAGAGGTAGAAGTCCAAGATCAATTGCGCGCGCCACGCTATGCTGGGGTGACCATAAGTGAAATTAAAGTAGGCCCTTCACCCGATTGGTTGAAACATCGATTGACCGCTATAGGCGTTAAACCCATCAACAATGTGGTCGACGTTACAAATTACATTCTTCATGAACTTGGGCAACCGCTGCACGCTTTTGATGCCGCTAAAATTACGGGGAATAAAGTCGTGGTTAAAACAGTGTCTCAGGATACTGAGTTTACCACATTAGATGGAGTTACGCGAAAACTGCATAAAGAAGACCTTATGATTTGTAATGCTAAGCAGCCCATGTGTATTGCCGGTGTTTTTGGCGGATTAGAGTCTGGGGTAACCCAAGATACCCGATCAATTTTCTTAGAGAGCGCCTATTTCGACCCAGTAACAGTGCGCAAGACCGCCAAACGTCATGGACTCAGTACCGATGCCTCGTTTCGTTTTGAACGTGGAATTGATCCCAATAGTGTAGAATACGCCCTAATGCGGGCTGCCATTATGATTACAGAATTGGCTGGGGGTCATATTTCAAGCGATATTACAGATATATACCCTAAAAAGATCAAAGATCACCAAGTGGTATTGAATTACGAGACAGCGGCAAAGGTCATTGGTCAGGTACTCCCCAAAGAAACCATAAAAGCCATTTTAACCTCTCTAGACATTAAAATCAATAATGTTACCGAGACGAGTCTCGGGATGACCATTCCGGCCTACCGTAATGATGTTACCCGTGAGGCCGACGTAATAGAGGAAATTCTCAGGGTGTATGGCTATAACAACATAGATTTTAACTCAAAGCTCAATGCCTCGATAGCTACGCTAGGGCACCGAGAAGATTTTCAGCTGCAGAATCGTTTGGCACAACAGCTCATTGGACAAGGTTATTTTGAAATTCTCAATAATTCACTCACTGCCCAAACAAATTCCGGTCTTATTTCAGACTTAGACCCAAACCAGGACGTATCACTACTTAATCCATTGAGCCAAGACCTCGGAGTTATGCGTCAATCCATGGTTTTTGGAATATTACAATCTATCGCCTTTAATCTCAACAGAAAAGTAGGTGGTCTCCGCGTTTTTGAATTTGGCAAGACCTATCGCCACAGCGATGGCTCCTTTCAAGAGTACGACACCTTAGTACTAGGCCTCGCTGGCAAGTCACATGACGAACACTGGCAATCAAAAGCTGAATCGATTAGTTTTTTTGAGCTTAAAAGTAGCGTTCACCAACTACTACTGAGCCTTGGGATTGATGTGAGTTCAGAGGAAAACTGCACCCAATCACTTTGGCAAGAGGGACTTACGGCCTATAATGGCAAAAATGCTCTAGTGCACTTTGGTGTTATTCAACAGAAATTGTGCAAAGCATTTGAGGTTGAATTGCCGGTACTTTACGCTGAGTTTAATTGGGCTGCCATTAAATCATCGATTGCGCAGCAGAGTATAAAAGTGAAGCCAATTGCAAAATTCCCAAAAGTAAAGCGCGATTTAGCTTTATTGCTCGACAAGCAAATTACATTTGATCAGTTAAAACAAACGGCCTTAAACACCGAAAAGCAGTTACTGCGTGAAGTCTCTCTATTTGATGTTTATACGGGTAAAAATATTCCTGAGGGTAAAAAGAGCTATGCGCTTTCCTTTACCCTTCAGGATGAACATAAGACCTTGACCGACAAACAGATTGACAAAATAATGCGCAAGTTACAAGAAGCATTCACTCGTGAATTCGAAGCGGTCTTGCGATAATAATTAAAGCTTTTCCTTGGGTTTATGCCCGCGGCAAACAAACCACTAACTGTATTATGAGTATGAAACGCATTTTTACAGGCCCATCACTAGTAGCGGGCGCTATAACAGCCGAACTCAATGATTTGGGCATTAGTCCTGTAATGCGCAATGATATGCAAAGCGGCGCTATGGCTGGCTTTGGAGGAGGCATTTTAGACCAAGTCCAATTGTTTGTCCGTGAGGATCAGTATCCTCAAGCACTTGAAGTCGCCCAAAAGTTTGAGGAGTAAATCGCGGGCTTATCGCCAAATATTCACCAACGAGATCACGACTTAATCCCGTACATAGACTGACGCAGCGTCTTGATCTTGGCATCACTCATATACTCGTCAAAGCTCATATAGCGATCGATGACCCCTTTTGGCGTGAGTTCCACTATTCTATTTCCGACAGTTTGGGCAAATTCGTGATCATGGGTCGTTAACAGCACAGTGCCCTTGAAATTCTTCAATGAATTGTTAAAGGCTGTAATGGACTCCAAATCAAGGTGGTTAGTCGGCTCATCGAGCATCACTACATTGGCCCGCATCATCATCATGCGCGAGAGCATGCAGCGTACTTTTTCCCCTCCTGAGAGGACGGTGCATTTTTTTAGGGCTTCTTCTCCACTAAAGAGCATCTTCCCTAAAAATCCACGTAGGTAAACCTCTTCTTTCTCCTCTTCAGTCTTCGCCCACTGACGCAACCAATCCACTAGGTTAATGTCCTGAGCGAAAAAATGACTGTTATCTAAAGGCAAATAACTTTGATTGGTGGTTACCCCCCATGAAAATTTTCCAGAATCTGCCTTGATTTGCTCATTAATGATTTGATAAAAGGCCGTCGTAGCCCTTGAATCCTTAGAATACACCACGACTTTATCGCCTTTGGCAAGATTTAGATCGATGTTTTGAAACAACAACTCACCGTCCAGGCTCGCTGAGAGCGCCTCGATGTTTAAAATTTGATCTCCCGCCTCACGTTCACGTTCAAAAATTATCGCTGGATAACGTCGGCTGGATGGTTTGATTTCGTCTACATTGAGTTTTTCCAGCATTTTCTTACGCGAGGTGGCTTGCTTACTTTTAGCCACATTAGCGCTAAATCGCTGAATAAACTCTTGAAGCTCCTTTTTCTTTTCCTCGGCCTTTTTATTTTGCTGAGCGCGCTGTCTGGCCGCTAGCTGGCTACTCTCATACCAAAAGGTATAATTACCACTAAAGTGATTTATTTTACTAAAATCGATATCGCTAATATGGGTACAAACCGCATCCAAAAAGTGACGGTCATGGGATACCACAATGACACAGTTGTCATAATTAGCCAAAAACTGTTCCAGCCAAGATATGGTCTCATAATCCAAATCGTTGGTAGGCTCATCCATAATAAGCACATCCGGACTCCCAAAAAGGGCTTGAGCCAACAGGACACGCACTTTTTGCTTCCCATCCAAATCAGCCATTAGGGTGTAATGATACTCCTCTTTGATGCCTAGGTTAGACAACATTGCGGCGGCATCACTATCGGCATTCCAACCGTTCATCTCTTCAAATGCCACCTGTAATTCCCCAATGCGTTCGGCATTCTCATCACTGTAGTCGGCATACAAAGCATCAATTTCAGTTTTTAGGGCAAACAAATCTTTATTACCCCTTACCACAGTTTCGAGTACCGTAAATTCATCACAGGCATTGTGATTTTGCTCGAGTACACTCATGCGCTTGCCGGGTTCCAAATGGACATGACCAGAGGTAGGATCTTGTTTTCCAGAAAGAATCTTTAAAAATGTTGATTTCCCAGCACCATTTGCCCCGATGATTCCGTAGCAATTTCCTTGAACGAACTGTGTATTGACCTCATCAAAAAGGACACGTTTACCGAATTGAACTGATAAATTTGAAACTGATAGCATTTCTTTTTGTTTTACTGGCCGCAAAAATAGCCAATAAAAGGCAAAACAATCCAAGGCCTGAGGCAATACTTTAACGAGGCATTAACAGATGACTTGTTCAATAAGCCTATTTTTGTAAGTAACAACAACCGATAGGAACTGTGCGCTTTAGTTTTTATGTTTTATTGAGTCTTATTGTTGTCTCATGTCAATCCAAAGTTGACCCTGCATCTTGTGGCAGCGCTTGGATTGGCGGACAAATTGTTAATCCAAAGACGGATTACGTCATTATTTCTCACAATCGCAACACAAGTGATACAGTCTATCTAGACGAGCGCAATTTCTTTCGCTATCACATCAAAGCAGCCGATCCTGGTTTGTACTACTTTCAGCATTTCGAATTCCAAGCTATGTTCGTCGAGCCTGGAGATAGCATTATGTTACGGGTCAATACGCTTGAATTTGATGAATCTTTGACCTATACGGGTCCCGGCTCGGCCAAAAACAACTTTTTGACCGAACTTTTTTTGCTCAATGAGTCTGCTGATCAAGAGATTTTATCTTTTTACAACCTAGACCCCGATGTCTTCGTACTTAAAATGGACTCTGTGCGTGTTCATCGCCAATCCTTTCTGGAAGACTTTAGCAAAACCCAAAAAACTTCCGAGGCCTTTTTAGAAGTAGCCAATGCCGCCATAGATTATGCCATTTTTGGCAAAATGGAGTTGTACATCGCCTCTAACAACAAAAGACAACGCTACGGGGAGCAAAAAGAAATCCCAGCGGCATTTTTTGAATACCGTAAAAAAATGGATTTAGGCCATGAAGATTTGCGCACCTACTATCCTTACTTCCGCTGTTTGGGTTATTATTTTGACAATCTTGCCTTTGACGCAATTCAAGGTCAAAAAGAATTTAACCGTATGTCCTTTGATCACAATTGGCAGAAAATGGACTTGATTCAGTCAAAGATAACTAATGATTCACTCAAGCAAAGTTTACTCAAAAACACCGTGATTAATTATTTTATTCACGCAGAGAACACTGAGCATATGGCGCTGATTTTGGATAAATTCAATAATTACAACCAAAGCAGTGAAGATAAAAAAGTAATTGCCGAGCTCTCCGAAATTGCGCTGAGACTTATGCCGAATCAACCTTTACCTGATGTAGCGCTGGTGAGCTATGAGAATCGTACTGTGGGCATACAGGAAATCATCAACCGCCCTACAGTGCTCTATTTTTGGTCTCTAGATTCGCCAATGCATGTTAAAAACATACATCAACGAATTAGTGAACTAAGGGGCAAATACCCAGAGTTTGATTTTATAGGCATTAATGTCGATAATCAATTTAAAAAATGGAAAAGACTGGTACAACATGAGTCTTATCGCACAGAGCACGAGTTTCAATTTGAGGACTTCGAAAAAGCAGGTATGACTTTGCTGATTAATTCCATCAATAAAACCATGTTGATCGATGCCAATGGTACCATTATCGACCCCCACACTAACATATTCAGCTTAGATGCCGAGCAAAAATTGCTCAATTACCTGAATCGGTAGCCCTTAATTTCCCTTCTTGTAATCGGCTAAGAATTTGGCCAATCCTATATCCGTCAAAGGGTGGTTAAGCAATCCTTCAATAGATGAAAGTGGGCCAGTCATTACATCTGCCCCTATTTTAGCACAGGCCAAAACATGCATGGTATGGCGCACAGAGGCCGCAAGTATTTGCGTATCGAAACCGTAATTATCATAAATCAATCTGATTTCCTCAATCAAAGTTAAACCGTCTGTAGAAATATCGTCTAGACGACCGATAAAGGGAGAAACATAAGTCGCTCCTGCTTTGGCCGCTAAAAGCGCTTGACCTGCCGAAAAAACTAAGGTACAATTAGTGCGAATTCCCTTATCTGAGAAATATTTTATCGCCTTTACCCCCTCTTTAATCATGGGTACTTTGACCACGATCTGCGAGTGCAACGCAGCCAGCTCTTCTCCTTCTCTCACCATACCCTCAAAATCAGTTGAGATTACCTCTGCAGACACATCTCCCGTTACTATTTGGCAGATATCTACATAGTGTTTTAGTATGGCCTCGCGCCCGGTGATACCTTCTTTGGCCATCAATGATGGATTCGTTGTCACTCCATCAAGCACTCCTAAATTCTGTGCTTCTTTTATTTGATCTAGGTTCGCGGTGTCGATAAAAAATTTCATAGAA
>JAYOYS010000003.1:51774-75566 GCA_038153605.1 Flavobacteriaceae bacterium | reverse complement strand
GGCAATAAACGCTTCAGAATAATAGAGAATTTCTGTAATGGCGTACCCACGGCGTAATGTGGGCGTGGACTTGAGTTATGAATAAGTTTGAGGACTTTTTGAGCCATGGGTTCAGGGCTTGACGCATGGTCGACATGACTGTCTATCAGGGCTAAAGTTTGCCCATATGTTTTAGCATAAGGCGACTCACTAATTATAGGCGCATGATAACGCCCTGCAGCAATGTTGGTGGAAAAATCGCCAGGAGCAATCGAAAAAATGCGGATGTTGAAGGGCGCCAATTCTATGCGATATGCCTCTGTAATTATCTCTAGTGCTGCTTTAGTGGCTGAATAAATGCCGCGAAAAGGCAGGCCCATGTAACCGGCAATTGAAGAAATATTGATGATACAACCAAAATTTTGTTGACGCATAACAGGCAAGACCCTATTGATCAGTTCCATAGGCCCAAAAAAATTCGTTTCAAAAGCCTTCTTACTCTCATCAAGAGGGGTTTCCTCTAGTGGCCCTGTAATGCCCGCGCCGGCATTGTTCACCAAAACATCGAGACGGCCTTCTCTTTTGATGAGCTCATTGATAGCCGAGGTAAAGCTGTCGGGCTTATGTAAATCAAGCGCCAGCATGGTGAAAGGCAGTTCACCATATTTTTCAGGATGACGGCTGGTGCCGTAAACCTTAAAATCATGGCGTTGTAATGTGATGGCAATTTCACGCCCGATTCCAGAGGAAGCTCCTGTAACTAAAACAACCTGACTCATAGAATGAACTTTGACACAAAGATGACGTAATGTTGGGTGGAATCCAAAAAAAAAATGGCAAGTACACCACATCACACCGCTGCGACCATCTACCCTTGCTGCGTTCCCACCCTGGGGGATTCGACAGGAGCTGGTTGTGTAGGACTTGCCGCGGCAAAGATACATTGCTTTTTAGGCCCTTACAAACATTTTCAACATCAATTATTAATGGTTATCTTGGCGCTTAAATTTGCACCCTTGATGAAGCCTTTGTCTCAATTACTTAGCCTTGTAATCGGATCATTATTATGGATTCAATGCGGCACTTCTCCAAAAGGAGATAGCGCATATTTTGAGATTGTTTTCAAAAAAGACCAAAAAACTTTCACGCAAACGGATACCATAAATTTAGCCGTGTTGACCAAGTTAAGTCTCAATGCTGATTCTGTACACTGGAGCGTCAAACACAATAAAATGGGCCCTGTTTCCATAGAGAATGGGATTTTACCCCTGAATAATTGGCCCATGGGGGCCCATAAAATTCAAGCAAGAATTTTTACCCCAGAGGGGCAAAAAAATATTGCAAAAGTATTTACTGTTGTGGCTGGCGAAAAACCTGTTTTATACACCTTCACTATCTTGGAGCGTTTGCCTCATGACATAAAAGCCTACACCCAAGGCTTGGAATTTGATGGCCAGGATCTATATGAAAGCACTGGGCAATACGGTCAATCCAGCTTACGAAAATTAGATCTAAAGCAAGGTAAGGTTCTGCGCAATCAACCACTTGACAATGCATTTTTTGCAGAGGGCCTTACTATTTTCCAGGATAAAATAATCCAATTGACCTGGCGAGAAAACACAGGGCTGGTCTACGACAAAGAAAGCTTTGAGCTCATTGATCAGTTTCAATACGATCAAAGCATGCAGGGCTGGGGATTATGCACTGATGACCAATGGCTCTATAAAAGCGACGGAACTGAAAAAATTTGGCGATTAGACCCAGTGACTTACAAAGAATTGGACTACATCGAAGTGTACACCGATAAATTGAAAGTGGATCAAATAAATGAGCTCGAATGGGTAGATGGAAAAATTTATGCCAATATTTATCAAAAAGACGCCATTGCTATTGTTGATCCACAATCCGGAGCCGTAGAGGGCGTTATTAACCTCAAAGGACTCCAAAAAGAGGTTACCCAGCACCAGCAGCTCGACGTGCTCAATGGAATCGCCTATGACGGAACCCCAGATCAGCTGTATTTGACTGGGAAGAACTGGGATCAAATTTTTAAAATTCAAGTGCAAGAGAAGCAATGAAATTTACCAAAGCCATAAAATCACTTTATCCGCTGTTTACCCTTTCTCTGGTTATTTTGTGGAGTTCATGCCAGACCGAATTCGACTCGGTACCCAGCACAGGGGCCTTGCGCTTTTCGAGCGATACCATTTATTTGGATACCATATTCGAAAATATCGGTTCAAGTACCTATACGCTAAAGGTGTATAACGATAGTGATAAAAATATAAATATCCCTCAGGTGACTTTGGCCCAAGGTACAGGATCAAATTACAGATTAAATGTAGACGGCCGGCCCGGACAAAGTTTTGAGGATATCCAAATCTTAGCCAATGATAGTATTTTCGTCTTTATCGAGACGACCGTGGGTGATTTGGGAGCCAACACTCAAATGATTTATGAAGACAAGCTGATTTTTGATTCAGGAGGCAACGCTCAAGACGTCACGTTAGTTACTCTAGTGCAACAAGCACATTTCTTATTTCCTGAACCACTAGGTGATGGAATTTACGAAACTCTAGACCTGGGAGAAGACGTATTCATCGATGGGTTTTTTCTCGACGATAACGAGCTGAACTGGACCGCCGACAAGCCTTGGGTGATTTACGGATATGCTGCTATTCCTCCTGGCAAAACCCTGATTATCGAGCCCGGGGCAAGGATACATTTTCATGAAAACAGCGGTATTATTGCGGCAAATGGTGCCTCACTAAAAGCCATTGGCCTGCCGAGTTCTGACCCCGAATTACGAGAAGGGGAAATAATTTTTGAGAGTGATCGTCTAGAGCCTGGCTTTTCTGATATTCCAGGACAGTGGGGCACTATTTGGCTCACTGCAGGCAGTACGGATCACGAATTTTCCCATGTGACCATAAAAAACAATTTGGTCGGTATCTTAATGGACAGCAATGACGGAGACCGGACTTTGACCCTGAAAAATGTTCAAATTTACAATACAGCCACCTCAGGCCTTTTGGCACAAACTGGTGATATTTATGGGGAAAATATGGTGGTGAGTAATTCTGGACAAGCGGCGCTAGCCCTTACGCTCGGGGGACGCTATAAATTTGTGCACAGCACCTTCTCTAATTATTGGGCCAACAGTTTTCGCAGTTTTCCGACGGTTCAAGTGACCAACGCTTTAGCCATTAATGATCAGGAAATTTTAGTAGCCGATTTAGAGCAGGCGGAATTCGTGAATTGTATTATCTACGGTACCGAGCAACGTGAAATTGGGCTATATAAAGAGGATTTGGGAGCGTATAACCTACTTTTCGATCATTGTTTGATCAAATTTCAAGACCCCTTGAATACCTATGTAGAGGAACCTCTATATGACTTTAGCAATACAGACTTGTACCGCAATCTGGTCTTAAATCAAGACCCTGTATTTGAAAATATTAATCTAAATGATTTTGATATTTCATTGGAAGAATCGGCTGCAGTGGGGGCCGGCAACAATCAAGGAGCCGCAGCGGTTCCCTTTGATTTAAACGGAAGTCCTAGACCAGCTAATAATCCTGATCTAGGTGCCTATCAGGCGATTAATTTTCCTGAAAACTAAGGGCATATAGTCCCATAGGGGCAGCACCCAAATCTGGCTTGCCCTCCTCATCTATCGGCTGATAAGCACTAGTTCGGATAAAGTTCATTTTTTTTAATAAAGCCTGAGCGGCAAGATTATCATCGTTGGTGATGGCGTAAACCTTTGGCAATTTTAAAAGAATTCTTGCCTGCTCTAGATGGGCTATCGAAGTTTCATACCCGAATCCCTGATTGATGTATTCGGGCAGAAAAGCAAAACCCAAATCAGGAAAGTCTAAATTGTCACGCTGATAAACCCCAACCGTACCGATAGCCTTATTATTGGTCTTCAAAACTACAGCATGCGGTCCGCAGCCCGTCCGCTCCAAAAGAGGTAAATAATTTTGCTCTATAATGCGTCTGGCCTGATCGACATGGGTTATACCGCGATCTCCAATAAAACGCGTCCAAAGCGCACTGGTAAGTAATTCCAAGATAAATTGAGCGTCACCAGTGTTTACTGGACGAATAAGACAACGCTGGGTTTCAATCATTTTTTAAGCCACAAACAAAGGACGATGTGCCATTAAGTCATAAACATCCTTAGCAACAGATTCAATGACTTTTTGATCTTCTGGCGCCATGATCACACGATCGATCAAGTCTACAATGACTTGCATATCGGATTCCACGAGTCCACGTGTGGTTACCGCAGCCGTTCCGATTCTTATCCCACTAGTGACAAATGGAGATTGATCGTCAAATGGTACCATGTTTTTATTTAAAGTAATTTCCGCTTGACCTAAAGATTCCTCGGCCTGTTTACCTGTAATCCCTTTATTGCGCAAATCAATAAGCATCATATGGTTATCGGTACCCCCGGAAATGATGTGATACCCTTTATTGATAAAGGCTTCCGCCATAACCTTGGCATTTTTCTTCACCTGCACCATATAGTGTAAGAAGGAATCCTCTAGCGCCTCACCAAAAGCAACCGCTTTGGCGGCAATGACATGTTCGAGCGGCCCTCCTTGATTTCCGGGAAAAATACCTGCATCTAATAAAGACGACATTTTACGTAGTGATCCATTTTTTAGGGTGATGCCAAATGGGTTATCAAAGTCTTTGCCCATAAGGATCATCCCACCTCTTGGCCCGCGCAGGGTTTTGTGCGTGGTGGTGGTGACTACATGACAATGAGGAATTGGATCTGAAATAATCCCTTTGGCGATAAGTCCGGCAGGATGGGCTATATCCGCCAATAAAATTGCCCCTACTTCATCAGCTATGGAGCGGAACTCAGCATAATCAATCTCACGAGAATAGGCGGATGCTCCAGCGATGATCATCTTTGGTTTGTGCTCAAGAGCCAGTGCGCGAATTTTATCATAATTGAGCAATCCCGTTTCTTGATCTACACCGTAAAATACTGGACGATATAAGCGACCAGAGAAATTCACAGGACTTCCATGGGTCAAATGCCCTCCATGGGCCAAATCAAAACCTAAAAAGGTGTCACCAGGCTTCATGCAGGCATGAAATACAGCAGTGTTTGCTTGAGATCCACTGTGGGGCTGAACATTAGCGTATTCTGCGCCAAAAAGGACTTTCGCACGATCGATCGCCAATTGCTCTACCTGATCTACTACTCGACACCCGCCGTAATAGCGCTTTCCTGGGTAGCCCTCTGCATATTTATTGGTCAATACACTACCGGTTGCAGCCATAACTTGATCACTTACAAAGTTTTCTGAGGCGATTAATTCTAAGCCGTGCTTTTGACGGTCGTGTTCTTGCTGAATTAGTTCAAAAATTTCGGCATCTTGGTAACTCATTTCTAAGGAGATTTGATTTGCATCAAAAATACTAAATGCCCTTTGTTAGTAGTCAATAAATTATATATTTGATTAACATTTTACCAACAATTAAAATCGCATTTCATGCCCTTAAGTGCCAATAATCCCGAAATTAAATCATGGTTAAACGTCCCTGAACAAAGTGACTTTCCAATACAGAATATACCTTTTGGCGTTTTTTTGACCAGAGACGATATCATTACCATAGGAACCCGAATCGGAGATACCGCCATTGATCTGGGTGCCTTACATCAGCTGGGTTATTTTGAGGGCATTGAACTCACTGACGATATTTTTCTACAGGACAGTCTCAATGATTTTATTGCTGATGGGCGTAAAACCTGGCGTCTGGTGCGTAATCGAATTTCACGTATTTTCAATATTGAAAATCCTGATTTACGGGATAATAAGGATCATCGCGAAAAAATACTCTTTGGATTGGATGAAATCGAAATGCAGTTGCCCGTGGATGTGGGGGACTACACCGATTTTTATGCCAGTAAAGAACATGCCACTAACGTAGGCAGCCTATTTCGTGATCCCGAAAATGCCTTATTGCCTAACTGGCTGCACATTCCTATTGGTTATCACGGGCGCAGTTCAAGTATTGTCCCGAGCGGCACACCCATCTATAGACCCAATGGCCAATCCGCTCCAAAAGACGGCAATGGACCGGGATTTGGCCCTTCGAAGCTTTTGGACTTTGAATTAGAGATGGCCTTTATCACCACTGCAGCCAATGATCTAGGCAAACCAATTTCCATAGAAGAGGCTTCGGAACATATTTTTGGTTTGGTTTTATTTAATGACTGGAGTGCCCGAGACATTCAGGCCTGGGAATACGTGCCCCTAGGACCGTTTTTAGGCAAGAATTTTGCCTCAACCATTTCGCCTTGGATCGTCACTTTAGATGCTTTGGAACCATTCCGTGTCAATGGCCCCCAGCAGGATCCGGAACCACTGCCCTATTTAAGACAAACTGGTGCTCATAACTACGACATCACCCTAGAGGCTAATATAATGCCTGAAAATGGAGATGAATCCTTAGTCTGTCGCTCTAACTTTAAGTATATGTATTGGTCTATGGCGCAGCAGTTAGCACATCACACCATAAATGGTTGTAATCTGCGCAGCGGTGATATGATGGGTTCGGGAACCATTTCTGGACCGACACCAGACAGCTATGGTTCAATGCTTGAACTGAGTTGGCGTGGCCAAAAACCAGTCCCCTTAAACGACGGAAGTACCCGTAAGTTTATTGAGGATGGGGACACTGTGATCATGCGTGGCTACTGTCAAAATAAGCAGGTTCGCATTGGTTTTGGGGAGTGTACTGGGAAAATTCTTCCAGCACGCCAGTTAGAATTTTAAAGTAATTGTATATGATAGCCTTAATGCTTTCAATGAGGAGTGCTCAAAAAAAGATCAAATCCATCTTTTGTTTGATGAACCAAAAATCCCGATCGCAGACTTTGATTTTAGGGCTTGGGGTATTTATATTGCTTCTTGTATCCTGTAGCTCAATCAAACGCAATGAAAAGCAATTAGCTCAGGGTAATTACGACCAGGTGGTGAATTCCATTTCAGACCAGCTCAAAAATAAACCAGACCACAAAGACAAAAAAGAGCTCATAGCCCTGCTGGAAAAGGCCTTTAAACTTGCCGTAAAAGAAGACAAGCGCCAACTCAAGCGTCTTGAAACGGATCCAAATGGCCCCAATTCAAGCAATATCTATTGGCTTTATAAAGGCTTGGACCAAAGACAAGATCGTATTCGACCCCTTATTGAAGTCATGCCCATAAGCGCAAGTTTTGACAATTATTCCATGCCCTTGCGCAAAGCAAAAAATTCCTACGCCAGGTTTTTATTTAATCAAGCCCAGGGATTGCTCAGTATGAATATTAAGGAAAAAGCGCGTGAGGCTCATAAACTGCTTGTTGAGGTAAAAAAGCTACAACCAGATTTTTCAGGTATTGACAAAACCCTAGCTACAGCAAGAGACAAAGGAACTCAGCACATTGGTGTAAAAATAAAATACGAAGCCGGGGCTGTTTTACCCGCACCCCTTTTAAAAGAATTACAATGGTATCGTCCAAACAATATGGACGAATTCTGGAAAAATTACCACTTTGAGCCACGTAATGGGGGTTTTGATCAGAGCGTACAACTCAATATTAATGGCCTTTCCTTTGGACCGGATCAATTGACCCATGAGACTCTTACGCGTGAAAAATCAATCGAAGATGGATGGGAATATGCCGTGGACCGTTACGGGAATGTCGTTAGAGACTCTTTGGGACAGCCCATTAAGGTGCCCATTATTAAAATTGTACGCGCTACCCTCATGCGCAGCCATCAGCATAAGGAAGGGATAATACAGACTAAGATTTGGATGCAAAATCACGATAACGGGACAAAAAGTGGTCCGTTTCCTTTGAATGAACTTCTAGTTTTTGATAATGTTTATGCCCGTTTCGAAGGCGATCAAGCGGCATTACAACCCGAAGATCTTGAAATGGTCAACAACAGACCGCTACCCTTTCCCACCGATGTTCAAATGACCGCAGATTTGGGGCAGCAAATAAAATCGTCTTTTACGCGCTGGCTAAAGCAGCAAGAATAGTTTCGGTACTAATTGATTGGTGCGAAGCCTCCCATATAACCGACCCATTTTTAAGGACAATCATTTGTGGACTTTGATGGACTACCCCTAATTGCTCAGCGACTTGATTAGAACATTCTCGATACGCAATTAAATCTAAATATTGCCAACTACCCTTTTCTAAGAGTTGATCAGCGTTAGATTCTAGGTCTCTAATAACCATACTGCTGATGATACAGCGCGTAGAATGCTTGAAAATAAATACAGTTTGCTCGTGACTTTGACCCAGTAAATCGGTGATTTGATCAGCGCTTATCAGCGGTTCCCAATCCAATGATTGTTTGGCTTTTGTTTGCACAGAATCAGGTTGATTTGTGGATTCATTCCTAGACTTAAAACGATCAAAAATACCCATGTATTAATAAATGAGTCGCGAATATAATGATTCACAAAATTTTGATTCGCTCAATGGAAATATTTTCGTTTAAAGACAAAGGTTCGAGACAACTTGACACCTAATTACCTGATAAAGAGTGTCAAAATGTCAATTTTAGCCTCTGGCCTAAACTTTGAACAACTGTTTACGAACCCAAAAAATATTGATCTATGAACTTTAATCAATTCACCATCAAGTCACAGGAGGTCATCCAAAAAGCACAACAGCTGACCCAAGAATTAGGTCATCAACATATTGAGCCCGAGCATCTTTTTCAAGCTATGCTTCAAAATGATCCAGATGTGACCCCATACTTACTCAAAAAACTCAATGTCAACGCCACATTTTTAAATGACATTGTTGAAAAACAACTTCAAACCTATCCAAAAGTCACTGGAGGGGAAATAAGCGGGTCACGAATCACAGCACAGGTCTTGAATCAAGCCTTAATTCTAGCGAAAAACAATGGCGATGAGTACGCCAGTGTGGCCCACCTGCTTTGGGGGCTTTTAGAGGTAAAAAGTATCATATCGCAAGCCCTAAAGGATCAAGGAGTCACCCTTAAAGATTTTAAGGCGGCTATGGACACTTTAAATAAGGGTGCCTCAATTTCCTCACAAAGTGCTGAAGAAAGTTTTAATGTCCTGAATAAATACGCCAAAAATCTCAACGAGCTAGCGCGAAGTGGCACGCTTGATCCAGTTATCGGTCGTGATGAAGAAATTAGACGTATCCTTCAAATCTTGTCAAGACGCACCAAAAATAATCCAATTATGGTCGGAGAGCCTGGGACTGGTAAAACAGCGATTGCCGAGGGTATTGCCCATAGAATAATTTCTGGGGATGTGCCCGAAAATTTAAAATCTAAGGATCTATACGCATTGGATATGGGGGCACTGATCGCTGGCGCGAAATACAAAGGCGAATTTGAGGAGCGACTCAAGGCGGTGATTAAAGAAGTGATTTCAAGTGATGGAAACATTATCCTTTTTATCGATGAAATACACACCCTAGTTGGCGCTGGCGGTGGCGGGGGCGCTATGGATGCGGCCAATATTTTAAAACCAGCCCTTGCTCGAGGAGAACTCAGAGCCATCGGGGCCACAACCCTAGATGAATACCAAAAATACTTTGAGCAAGACAAGGCCTTGGAACGCCGTTTTCAAAAAGTAAATGTTCAAGAACCGGACATCGAGAGTGCTGTCTCCATATTGCGCGGGATTAAAGAAAAATACGAAAGCCATCACAAGGTGCGCATTAAAGATGAGGCAATCCTTGCGGCAGTGAATCTATCCCAGCGCTACATCACAAACCGCTTCTTGCCGGATAAGGCCATCGACCTCATGGATGAAGCCGCCTCAAAACTAAGGATGGAGATCAACTCCAAACCTGAAGAACTGGATGTGATGGATCGTAAAATCATGCAATTAGAGATTGAGCATGAAGCGATTAAACGCGAAAATGATATACCTAAACTAAAAGTGCTCAACACGGAATTGGCCAACCTAAAAGAGGAACGCAATGCGTTGCACGCCCGCTGGCGCAGTGAAAAAGATATAGTAGAACAAATACAGAATATCAAAAAAGATATAGAGGAGGCCAAATCTAAGGCGGAAAGAGCGGAGCGTGATGGCGACTTTGGAACAGTTGCGGAGTTACGCTATGGCACTATCAAGTCTTTAAATGAAACTTTAGAAAAAGCAGAAATAAAACTGAGCGAATATCAAGGGGACACCTCTTTAATTAAGGAGGAAGTAACTCAAGAGGATATTGCCGAGGTTGTGGCCAAATGGACCGGAATTCCGGTTACAAAAATGATTCAAAGTGAGCGCGAGAAGTTATTGCAGCTTGAAAAAGAACTGCACAAACGTGTGGTCGGGCAGCATGAAGCTCTAATCGCGGTAAGTGACGCGATTCGTCGCAGTCGTGCAGGGCTTCAAGACGCTAAAAAACCCATCGGATCATTCTTGTTTTTGGGGACCACTGGGGTCGGTAAAACCGAACTCGCCAAGGCTCTAGCTGAGTACTTGTTTGACGACGAAAACGCCATCACCCGCATTGATATGAGTGAATATCAAGAGCGTCATAGTGTGAGTCGCCTTGTGGGTGCGCCTCCTGGTTATGTGGGCTATGACGAGGGAGGGCAACTCACCGAGGCCGCACGACGCAAGCCCTACTCTGTTGTCCTACTCGATGAAATAGAAAAGGCACATCCTGACACCTTTAATGTGCTACTACAGGTACTTGATGAAGGACGACTTACCGACAACAAAGGACGTTTAGCCGACTTTAAAAACAGTATCATTATTATGACCTCAAATTTGGGGAGTACTATCATACAGCAATCTATTGAAGATCTTGGACAAAATGAGACGGCCCTTGAAAAAGCCAAAATTGAAATCATGGGCTTACTCAAGCAAACAGTGCGCCCAGAATTTTTAAACCGAATCGACGATATCATCATGTTTGAACCCCTTACCCAGAATGATTTGACCAGTATCGTAGAATTACAACTAAAATCGGTTCAAAAATTATTGGCTGAGCAAGGCATCACCCTCGATGCGACGCCAGAGGCTAAAGCATGGCTCGCTCAGTGTGGTTTTGATCCACAATTCGGAGCACGCCCGGTAAAAAGAGTGATTCAAAGAGAAGTGTTAAATGCCCTGTCTAAATCGATACTTTCCGGTACACTTCAGACAGACAGCATTATTTTGATTGATTGTTTTGACAATGAGCTGGTTTTTCGCAACGAAAAAGACCTAGTAAGCACTTAATTGCTGCACACCAGAATTTTATGACCTGAGTCATTGTTCCCATATAAAATTCTTTAAATGCGCATCAAGTGTAAAAAAATGCGCCCCGCTCGGGGCGCATTTTTTGTTTGCCCTGTACATAGTAGCGGGTATATCCTTTTTAATGAGTAGCTTTGAAAAAATTGCATTTTGAATACACCAAATAAAGTTCTTGAAAGTCGCGGCATGGTGCGCTTTCAAGATTGCGACCCCTTTAATCATCTCAATAACGCCGCTTATTTAAATTATCTGGTCAATGCCCGAGAGGATCAACTTTTGGCCAATTATGGCATCAATATATACGATCTGAACAGTCTGGGCGGTAAAAGTTGGGTGGTCTCCTCAAATCAAATAGCGTACATACGACCAGCGATGCTGATGGAAAAAATCGTCATGCAAAGTCAACTCATCGGTTACACCCAGAGTGAAACACATGTAGAACTGCGCATGTATAATGAGGATAAAACTCAGCTGAAAGCAGTTATGTGGGGATGTTATGTTCACATTGACCTCAAAGCTCAAAAAAGAACCACCCACGATCAAACGCTCATGGACCTTTTTCAGCAGGTTCATTACCCGGTCGAGGCTGACATTTTTGAACAGCGCGTTGCGCAATTAAGACAAGAATTTTCCAATAAAAGTGTTTCTCAATAATACCAAAACATTGCGCAGTATGCCTTTGAGCCAGTTTCGAAAGAATTACTTGGGAATCAACGGGGAATCCCGACCCTCAGCAAAGTGGCTATTTATTCTTGCAATTTTTTTGATTGTTAATGGATGTCAACAAAGCAATTCGAGTAAAACCGAGAATAAACAACCGCTGTCTCAACCGCTGGGTGGGGTCTACTATCTTATTCGCCATAGTGAAAAAGACCGCACAAATCCCGACAATAAAGACCCAGAATTAACCACTGCTGGTCTGGGTAGAGCAAGGCTTTGGCAACAGTATTTCGACAGTATACCCTTGAGTGGTATCTATAGTACGGGGTATAAAAGAACGCTTCAAACCATAATCCCCACAGCTGCATCAAAGTCCTTAGATCCAATCATCTACCTTCCACACGATTTAGTGAATGATGATTTTTTTACCCGGTCGAACTCTGGCCGTTGGCTCATTGTCGGTCACAGCAATACTATCCCGGAGTTGACCAATGCTCTGATGAATATCGATAGTTTAAAAGATATCCCTGATTCTTTAAATAGTCGTTTATATCGCGTGGATTATCGGTCCAAGCCGGCGAAATTGAGCATATTGCTCATAGATTAATGACCTACGCGTCGCAGCTTAGGGTCAATCTTATTACTTTTGTCGTGCTATGGCTTTGTCAAAAAACATCAGTATTAAAAATAGAAAAGCGCGCTTCAATTATGAGGTGATTGATCGCTTTACCGCTGGTATTGTCCTAAAAGGAACAGAAATCAAGTCATTGCGCACAGGACAAGCCTCCATTGCGGAGAGCTTTTGTGAATTTAGCAATGAAGAGCTTTTTGTCATCAATATGACTATTCAAGAGTACAGTCATGCCTCTCATTACAACCACCAAGCTAAATCTGCCCGTAAATTACTGTTGAATCGAAAAGAACTCAATAAACTCCACAAAGCAGTCAAAAATACGGGGCTTACGATAGTGCCTCTTCATTTATTTATCAATGATTCGGGCCTAGCCAAAATGGAAATCGCACTCTGCAGGGGTAAAAAGCTCTACGACAAACGTGAAACCCTCAAAGAGCGTGACAATAAACGCGATTTAGGCCGCATAAAAAAAACACACAATACAAAATAACTATTGAATATGAGTGATCTTACCCCCGCCTCGCAGCATACAGAAAATTCAGCTCCCGAGCATGTTGAGAGCCCTAGTGCGCATACGGAATTAATTCTGACCAATGACAGCATTGATTCCTTGGATCGCATGATTTATTGGGCGAAGTTCTTGAGTATACTGGGGTTCGTTGGCGTAGGATTCATGCTTATTGGCGCTGTATCAATAGCCTTTATCGGCGGTAATCTACTTGGCCCTGAGGCTGGTGGAATTTCACTGATTTATTTGGTAATAGCAGTGGTTTATTTTACGCCCATGTATTACCTCTATAAGTTTTCGTCTCATGGCCGGCAAGGGCTTACCCAAAAAAGTCAACACCAAACCGATCAAGGATTAATCTATTTGGCCGCACATTATAAATTTATCGGTATTTTGGCGGTTGTTCTGTTATCCCTTTATGTGTTAATTTTTATTGGTCTATTTGCCGCTGGAATCGGCATGGCCTCTTAATTTAGCGTTTAAAACTCCTATCGTATGAAACAAGTATTTCTCAGTGCATTATTGATATTAGGGCTTAGTCTTCAAGCCCAAGACACCTTTTCAATTATCGCAGTCGATCCTGAAACAGGTGACATAGGTTCAGCTGGTGCTTCTTGTATAAATTTAAACAACAGTAATTGGGACCAATGGATCACCGATATAATCCCAGGTCGTGGCGGGGTCAATTCGCAAGCCTATGTCTGTATCCCCAATGTGAATCTGGAAAATGCTATGGATCGAATGAGTGCTGGAGATAGTCCACAAGAAATTATCGATTGGCTCATGCTGAACGATGCTTGTGGCTCACAAAATTTTAATCCAGAATATAGGCAATATGGCCTAGTAGATTTTGATTTGGCGGGTAATCCGAGAAGTGCTGGTTTTACAGGAAGTCTCACCGATGACTATAAAGAAGACCGTCAAGGATCAACCTATAGCATTCAGGGTAATATACTGCTGGATCAAAGCGTCATTGATCAAATGGAGTTCAACTTTAACAACACCAATGGGACATTGGCCGATCGTCTTATGGCAGCGCTTCAAGGCGCAAATTTCCCTGGTGCAGATAACCGCTGTTTGGCCAGTGGGACTTCTTCACGAGCGGCCTATATGGTTGTTTATCACGCTGATGACACCCCAGGAGCGCCCTATTTGCGTTTAGTGGTTCCTGCGCAAAGCCCGGGTATAGAACCTATTGATTTATTGCAAGGTCTTTATGATGATTTTACCACTCTTGGTAGTGATGATCAGCAAAAATTAGATGAAATCAAGCTTTGGCCTAATCCAGCAAATCAGCAAATCAATCTTGAACTCGGACCAGAGGTCATCTTACAGCAATTAGAGGTGCGCAATATCTTGGGACAAAAACAATCGATTAACCAGAGTGGTACGGCCTTAGAAGTGGCGCACTTGAGCCCTGGCTTATACCTTTTAGAAGTTTACACCTCAGCAGGTAAACGCATACTGCGGTTTGTAAAGTCTTAGTCCCAAAAGTAAGTTACCTGTAAAAGGGGAAACCTTAGGATATAGTAAAAATCTGAGGCCTGATCGATTTATTGCACTAATTTTTAGGCGCAGAATAGCGGCGCATTTCATTGAGCTCCTCTTCTTTTTTGAGGTCTTCCCTGGAAATAACCTTCAAAAAAGAGGGGTGCTGCTCAATGGCATACTCGAGCTTCTCAACAATTTGATCGATTGTATCATTGTCGTAATCAATCTCAAGAGGCGCCTTTATCTCCATGGATTGAAGAATCCCACGCTTTTTAATGCGAATACCCTTTTTGTCAAAAGACCGACGAAATCCATCAATGACAATAGGCACAACAATCGGCTTATTATGTTTAATTATATGTGCCGTACCGCGTCGAATGGGTTTCCAGGGTGTAGTGGTCCCTTGGGGAAAAGTAATGACCCAACCATCGGCTAGAGCCCGATTAATATTGTGTAAATCACTCATTTTGACTTGTCGGTTCACATCTTTGCCTTCTGATCGCCAAGTACGGTCAATACTTACTGAGCCCGCATAAGCTAGTATTTTTGGCAGTAAACCGGCCTGCATGGTTTCTCGAGCAGCTACGAAATATAAATTTAATTTAGGATTCCATAGATAACCAACATTCTTGATGTTGTCAACGCGTCCGCTAAGGCTTGCATTGAACACGTGAAACATAGCCACGACATCAGCAAAATAGGTTTGATGGTTTGACACAAAAAGAACATTAGTGTCTGGGAGATTTTTAATGATTTCACTGCCCTCAATCTGTAACTGATTGAACCCCTTAAAACGTCTGTGGGTGGCAGAACCTAAAATTCTAATGAGCCATTTCTTGAGAAACAAAATATGCCCAAAAGGATTTCTTTTAAATAAGCCCATAGTCGCCGGTTAGTTGCTGAAGATGACAAATATATAAAAATGCTATGAGATGATTTCACTTAGGATTTGACGCATCTCAAAAAGCATCATGGCTGTAGCGCCCCAAACTCTATTTCCTTGAAAATCAAAAACTGGCATCTCCAATACTCCTCGAGCGGGTGTAATTAATGATTCCATTTTTAAGCGTCTATCATCAAGTAAATCTGTCGCTGGCACATAAATTAAATCCGCTACTTCTTCATGCTGAAGAACAAACTTTGGCTGGTGATCAATGAGCCCCATGTAGGGCTTGACCCAAAAATCACTTGGGGGAATATAGAGCTCGCTCATGGCTTTAAAAATTTTTATCGAATGGCGGCTCACCCCAATTTCTTCTTCGCACTCCCTTAAGGCTGTATGGGCCATACTCAAATCTTCGGGGTCCTTTCGCCCTCCAGGAAAAGCAACTTGTCCAGAGTGGGGACCCGCAGAAACTTGGCGCCTTATTAAGACAAAATGCGCGATACCTTGCTGGTCAGGATAAAACAAACACAAAACACCGGCCCAACGCTCATGACCGATCGCCGGAAGAAGTCCCTGATGGCCTAAATGGCCCGGCAGGGGTATTTTTTCTATTTTTGCGAGTGCCGCTGCAAATGTTTTAAAATCCATAGTTTATGCGTCTTTTACCCTTTTTTTTATGTTTCGCCCTAACGGCATGTTCCGGTCCTAATGGATCATCTGATAAGAAGGGTACGCAATTACAAGATAGCTTAAAACCTAAATACAGCCAAGACAATCATCACGATGAGAAAAATAAGGTCAATTCAGATTCGAAAGATCGAGAACAAGCCCCAGACCCCTCATTAAATTCTGAATTAAGCCTTGCATCAAATGACGGTAGTCCTTATGAAAATAGGACAACACTCCCAGTGCTCACCCAGGATAATGTAGTGGCCTTGCTAACAGAGTTTGGACAGCAAAACCCCCAAAACAAGGTTGTGATCAAAACGAGATTTGGCTCTATCAAAATCGAATTATTTGAAGAGACGCCGCTCCACCGGGCGAATTTTCTCTATCTGGTGCAGCAAGACTATTTTAAAGACACTTTTTTTCATCGAATTGTGCCGAATTTTATTATCCAAGGAGGAAACAGTGACTTGAGGTCTACACCACAAAAGCGCAAATCCATTGGTCCCAATTATCTTATTCCTGCCGAGATTAATCCCAATCGTATCCATACCTATGGCACAATCTCTGGAGCTAAAGAATATCGAGAAAACCCAGACAAACTCTCTGCCCCCTATGAATTTTTCATCTTCTGTGGTCCAGACATTAGCGGACGTCATCTAAACGGTAATTACACCATTTTTGGTCGTGTCACCGAGGGTATGGAGGTGGTCGAAACCATTGCAAGCTTACCTGCCGATGAGGGAGAATGGCCAAAATCAAACGTTTATATTGAGGTTAGCCTTGATCGATAAACATCAATTTTCCTTATAGAAATTGTATTTTTATAAAAATTTTACTGATGACCATCACCCAGTTAAAGTATGTCTTGGCCGTAGCTGAGCATCAAAATTTCACCAAAGCGGCAGAACATACGTTTGTGACACAACCGACTTTGAGCATGCAAATTCAAAAGCTCGAGGAGGAACTTGATATTACCATTTTTGATCGCTCAAAAAAGCCCATTGCCTTAACACCAATTGGACAAAAAATAGTCAGTCAAGCCAAACTTATAGTTGATGAGGCCACGCGTATGCAGGATGTTGTGGATCAAGAGAGAGGTTTTGTAGGAGGACCTTTCAAGCTCGGTATCATACCTACAGTTATGCCAACTTTACTCCCTATGTTTTTAAAAACTTTTTCAAAACGCTTTCCAAAAGTACAACTCAGCATTGAAGAACTTTCCACGCAAGAACTTATAACGCGCATCGCCGATGGTCACCTCGATGGCGCTATTGCGGCAACACCACTGGGGGATGATCGACTCAAAGAGCGAGCCCTTTACTATGAGCCATTCGTGGGTTATATTCCACAACACCATAGATTACACCAGATGAAGACTATAAAAACTGAGGATTTGGACGTGGAGGACATACTTCTGCTTCAAGATGGACATTGTTTTAGAGAAGGGGTGCTGAATTTGTGTAATGCTAATAAAAGCGCTAAAAAAGAAGGTTTTCAACTCACGAGTGGCAGTTTTGAAACACTCATAAAACTGGCCGATGAAGGCCTGGGCATGACGCTTCTACCCTATTTACACACTATGGATTTAGAGGAAAACCGCCTTAAAAACTTGAGGCATTTTACTGCACCTGTTCCCGCTCGTGAAATCTCACTCATTTATCCAAGTAGTGCATTAAAAATGCATATTATAGAGGCCCTTCACGGTGTGATTTCTGGAATCATTCGTGGTGCCATTAAATTTCAAGAGGTAAAGATAATTAGTCCAGTCTAAAATTCTGAAATACAAGGTATTAGTTGAGGGTGTTTTTTGACCCAACTGATCAGCCAAATACGCAATTCTTGTAATTCATTGGGCAAAAGCAATCGTTTGGCTTTACGCAATTCTGCTGCAAACAATTGGACATTAAAACTGACTTTTTTAAGCACAGCTTTAGTGTAACGATACATCGCTCGAGGCATAATAAATGGTTTTTGTTAGATAGAAATATCAAATATTTCTGAAGGTGAAATTACAAAAAAATAATCGATTCGTTATTGCCCCCCTCTTGCTTTGACGGACCAATGAAATGAAAATTCAGCAACAATGGCCCCTTGCTGATCTTTACCCACGACATTTAATTCGAATTGAACGCCCTGACTCTGCTTTAAACATTGCTCTACCCCCCTTTGAGCCACAAGACCATCATGACATAGAAACTCTATAAGTCCTGTTGCCTTTTTAGTAAATTTAGCCTGCGTCCCCACCAGCAACATAGAAATTAACTGATTTTGATTGCGCACGGCTTGCATCACGAGCATCCCACAGGCGAGTTCTGCGGCCATGCCTTGAACCGCCCAAAACATCGAACGAAATGGATTTTGATTGATCCATCGATGACGAACTACAACCCTAGCGCTGTTTTGATCAATAGCCTTTAACCTCACCCCACATAAATAAGCGACGGGCAACTTGAAAAGCATAAAACTATTGACTTGAAAAGGCGTGACTAATTTCATGTAAGCAAGATAAAGAGAATTTCATAATCGCTTTACTTAAGCCGTATCATTTATCGAATGGTACACCATTGTATTAAGTATGTCTATGGAATTAATTTAGAAATATTTCAGCAAACTTGAAGGGCCTGCGGAAAGAAGTAAAATGTTAAAATTTTATTAATATAGTACTATGCATTACAAAATACCATTTATAAGATATACATTTGCCATGTAAAATAATCAACATGAATATAGAAAACACTAAGGCACAAATGCGTAAAGGCGTCCTGGAGTTCTGCATCTTATCCGTATTACAAGAACAAGAAGCCTACACAAGCGACCTTTTACAAACGCTAAAATCAGCCAAAATGCTCGTTGTAGAGGGTACCGTCTACCCTTTACTGACGCGCTTAAAAAACAGTGGACTACTGCAGTATCGTTGGGAAGAATCCACCAGTGGACCACCGAGAAAGTATTATGCCATAACCCCTGAAGGACAAGAATTCCTCAATGAACTAAAAGATACTTGGAACGAATTACAAAATGCTGTTGACGCCCTAACCCAATCAAAAAAGTAATCATGAACAAAACTATAAACATCAATCTAGGCGGCACATTTTTTCATATCGATGAAAACGCCTACAATCATTTAAAGAGTTATTTAGAAGCTGTGCGTGCTGCATTGAGTCCAGAAGATTCGATTGCAGAAATCATGGACGATATAGAAGCCCGTATCGCTGAGCTTTTTAACGAATCTCAGACTAATAAAGATCAAGTCATCACTCTAGAACGCGTTAGAGAGGTCATAGAAATCATGGGACAACCCGAGGCTTTTGACCCAGATGGTGATGAACCTGAGCAAAATGGGCAAAATGCTTACAGTGAGCACAAAACCCCAAAACAACTTTTTCGCGATGAAGAAAATAAGTATCTCGGGGGGGTCGCCTCTGGTCTAGGCCATTATTTAGGTATTGATTGTCTATGGATCAGACTAATCTGGTTATTGTTGTTTTTCTTTTCCAGCGGGACCTTTTTCATGATTTATATTTTGTTCTGGATTTTAGTGCCGGCGGCCAAATCCACTTCGGACAAATTAAAAATGAAAGGCGAGCCGATCAATATTTCAAATATTGAAAAGCGTGTTAAGGAAGGCTATGATAAATTCAGCGATAACATGAAATCCGTGGACTACGACAAATACGGAAATCAAGTCAAAAGAGGATCAAATCGCGTTGTAGAACTGATCGGAAACTTACTCAAAGGAACCCTGACTGTTTTGGCAAAACTCTTAGGCGTCTTAATGCTTATATTCAGTATAACAACCCTATTAGGATTGGCCTTTGGGCTCTTCTCTGCAGGGTCCTTAGAATTCTGGGGACAAGCTGACCTCATACAATACTATCAGGCGGTATCTATAGCTCAAATCCCTTTTTGGGCCTTACTTACCATTGTATTTTTGGCCGTCGGGATTCCCTTTATCGTCTTGTTTATTGTCGGATTAAAATTGCTCATTCCAAATTTAAAATCAATGGGTTGGACCCCGAAAATATTGATTTTCGCCCTTTGGATTGCTTCCATTTTGGCCCTCATATTTTTTGGGGCGAAACACGCCAGCTTTAGCTCGGTCACCGGTCAATTTCAAAGAGAAATTCCATTGCCCATCAGTAAAAACGACAGCATTACCCTGACCATGAACCAAAGGCTTCTTTCGGGTCGGCTCCTCAGAACGTGATGACGACTTTAAAATAAAAATGGACGCAGAAAACAATCCCATTATTGTCACCAATAATGTGCGTCTAATTGTAAGATCCACTCAAAAAGAAGAAGGTTTTATTAAAATTGATAGTTACGCCGACGGCACCTCACTAGATGAGGCACAAGACAAGGCCAGGCAAATCAATTATCAAATTCAATATACTGATGGTGTACTGGAGCTTGATCCGTTTTTGACCACTGACTTAGCCCATAAATACAGAGATCAGCATGTGGAAGTTATAGTGTATCTCCCCACAGGGTCGGTTTTGTGGGTTGATCATAATACCAACTCCTTTCATCAAAATACTCGAGCCTATAATGACCTTTTAGATTCTGGTTATGAAGGCCAATATCTCAAAGTCATGGACCGAGAATTAAAATATTTAGACTGTCCTTCAAACGAAAGTGAGTCAATCGACTCTGATACCGAAGAGATCAAGAATATCAATATAGAAATACAAGGAAACATCAAGACTCAAGTGAATCGCGCCTAAGACCATACCGAGTTAATGAGAAAAAAAGATCACCATATAAATATTAATTGAAATAAATAATTGATCATGATAAAACAAATTCTAATTGTAATCGCTCTTATGAGCTTCAGCAGCAATGCTTTAGCACAAAAAATTAATGAAAAAGAGCTTATGGGTTCATGGAATATGATCATCGATCTTGATGCCGCGATGAAAGATGCCAAAAAGGACCTTAATTTATTCGAAAAAATGATTGTCAGCTCGGTTTCGGGTTTTGTTGATCAGGTTCTCGAAATGGTGGACATTACCATAGAATTTAAGCCCAAAGGAAAGGCCCTGCTCAAAGTCGATGGTCCCGATGTTGAGGATAAAGAAACCACTGCGCTCAGTTGGCAAATAAACGCCAACGGAGACCTCATTATCGATGATTACGAATCTGATCAGGCCCATGTAAACATGGATAACATATGGAGACTCGAGGGGGACCGACTACAATCCTATGAGCCAGATGGTACTAAGGAAACAGCGGTTTATATGATCCGCAAGGAAAAGTGATCTGAAACCGTAATCAAGAAATAGTATTCAAACCGCGGATTACTCCACACTAGCTAAATAACGCTCTGCGTCCAGGGCTGCCATACAACCCGTTCCTGCCGCAGTGACCGCTTGACGGTATTCTTTATCTTGAACATCACCACAGGCAAAGACTCCAGGCAAATTCGTTTTGGTGGATTTGCCTTTGGTGATTAAATAGCCCGTTTCGTCCATATCCAGTTGACCTTTGAACAAATCGGTATTGGGTTTATGACCAATGGCAATAAATAGTCCAGTGATGGCGATTTCCTCCTTCTCACCTGTTTGATTGTTGACCATACGCAAGCCTTCCACGACAGTATCTCCCAACACCTCATCGACCTCAGTGTTAAAACGGACATCAATATTTTTCATGCCAAATACACGGTGCTGCATGGCTTTAGAGGCGCGCATTTCATCACGGCGCACAAGCATGGTTACAGATTTACAGATATTGGCCAGATAAGTGGCTTCTTCTGCAGCAGTATCCCCTGCCCCAACTATCGCCACATCTTGGCCGCGATAGAAGAATCCATCACAAACGGCACAGGCTGAAACGCCGCCGCCGCGCAATTTTTGTTCACTGGGTAAACCAAGGTATTTCGCGGTTGCCCCTGTAGAAATAATTACTGTATCGGCTGTTAACTCGGTGGTATTATCCACAACAACCTTGTGTACTCCTCCCACTTCATTGCTCAACTCAACCTGGGTCACCATACCGATGCGCACCTGAGTCCCAAAACGTTCGGCTTGTTGTTGTAACTGCACCATCATCGTGGGACCGTCTACGCCCTCGGGATAACCTGGGAAATTATCCACCTCCGTGGTGGTGGTTAGCTGTCCCCCTGGCTCAAGACCTGTGTAAAGTACCGGATTTAAATCGGCTCTAGAGGCATATATGGCCGCAGTATAGCCTGCTGGTCCTGATCCAATAATCAAACATTTGATGTGTTCTACAGTGTCGGACATGGTGTCTTTGCTTTTAAAATTGAGGCACTAAAATAAGGACTTTTCCCAGCACACCCCGTGAAAAGTTATTAAGATTAAAGCGTTAAAATGTTTATTAATTACACTAATATTTTAATGACTGCCAACGCAAACTAAAAGATACATTTCGCCCCTGGCCGCTGTATCGATACAGTGGTTGTGCCTCTTGATTCAATAGATTTGTTATACTGAATTGGGCATGAAGCCCCGGTATCAATTGAGCAGAATAAACTATATCGATCCAATGATAAGGTCTAAGGCTTATGTTTTGGTTTGTAAAACTCACAGAGTCAAAATACTGATCACGTCTGAAATCAGACCAAGTCCAGCGTAAACTAAGTTGTTCATCCTTATTGACCGCAACATTTATATGGGCATTTAATTTGTGTGGTGGAACACGTAAAAGGTCAAAATCCTGAGGCTTAACCCATGTGTAAAAAAGTTGGGTACTGAGCCACGAGGTTAAAGACAGCTTTCCTTCTATTTCAATGCCTGAACGGCGCTGATTTTCTTGGTTATTGGCGTACTGATAGACATAAAGATCAGGATCCAACAAGCTAAAGCTAACCGCTTGCTGCTCAAGACGATCAAACCACCTAATAGAGCCCTCTACCTGGTTTTTTTGCCAAATCATACCGAGTTCGGTACTGGTGTTGAATTCAGGCTCTAAATCTTGATTCCCATATGTGGGGTCGTATAATTGATACAAGGAGGGGGCGATAAAAGCCGTTCCATAGCGCCCATAAAAGCTAAATTTACCCAAAGAATTAGAAAAGTAATAACGCGGACTCAATTGATAAACCCCTTGATTTCCGTAGCGCATATGATGATGCCAACGTCCGCCCAATTCTAGAGAAAACCCAGATAATAGACGATAAACTAAGTTGGCATATGTATCGATAAAAAAGGTGCGCGATTCAGGGTGCCTTAAAACAGTATTTAAGGGCGCCTGAGCCCCATATTCTTGGGCTAAATCCATAGAAGACCACCCCCCTTGAGTCCCGAGAACAGTCTCAAGTTGTTCACTCCACTGGGTGGTGATAAATTGATCGGCATTGTAATTTAGCGACTCGTAGGTTGCTGGATAGTCACTGTTGATGCTCCTTATGGTGTGGGACCATTGGTCGTGAAACTCATACCGAGATTTATTACCTTTAAAATAAAAACTGCCTCCTGTGCGCCATTGCTCAGTGTTACTTTGAAAAGGCGCGTCCTGATAATTAAAGGCATCAAAATCTTGGCGCATACGATCAAAGGCAAAAAATTGCTCCATGGACCAAGCCTTTTTTGAAACATATTTAATTTGAGCACGTGTATTAAATTGAGCGAACTCATCAGAATCAAAGGCCCGCTGTTGGGCTCCTGGCGCTACTGCAGACAAACCGTCGGTAAAGCGAGTACTCCCCTGTAACTGAAGTAACCATTGCCCCTTA
>JAYOYS010000003.1:0-51674 GCA_038153605.1 Flavobacteriaceae bacterium | reverse complement strand
CCCCCACGCACATAATAGCCCAAATTTTGGCCTGAGTGCCCGGTGGCGCCATTAATTTCAATCCCCCCAATCTGATTGAGGAGTGTAGCGACAGATCCACCAGAAAAAGTCTGAATGGTTTCTTGGTCAATTATAAGGGTACTGGCTTGTTCTTGGCTCAGAGGCTCAAGCCTTTTAGTACTGATCAGTACTTGATCTAGTGTCGTCTGACCCAAAGAATCTAAAGAAGACGCCAAATAGTCTACATTTTGGGCAGAAACCCTGGGAAGTACTCCCACAAAAAGAGCCAAAAGGCCATAAGCAATGCGCATGATCAATTATTTATTGACCGGAACAATTAGGACGTATGTGTCACAGTGTAAACACCAGATACCTACCTCCAAACTTTTATCCCGAAAGTTGGACGTTTATTGCTTGTGGCAGGTCTCCTGACTTGCTCGTTGCACCACCCTTCCCATGCTCTGCACAGTGGTTGAAGAATTGGTGACCTTATGACTAAGGCAGCTTACAGTTGCGGGAACAGCTCTGGATTTGCACCAGATTCCCTTTTAATTTTTTCAATTCAGAAAAAAACCAAAAGCGGTGTAAAAATACAGTAATTCCCACCATCGGCCACATTATTTGAGTTATTTTTGATCATGCGATTGTGTCATTTCACCCGAATAATTCTTTGTGTTTCAATGCTTGTGGGCTGCAAGGACCAGCCTACAAACGAAAATCTAAATGATTCCTGTGACCAATTACAACAGGTCCGTTATGCTAAAGGCTTTTGTTTGATTGAAAAAAATGATTACACCATTTTACGCTTACTCGACCCCATTACGGGTCAGTCGACTCAGGAAATAATTCTTGTTCCCAAAGGAATTAATCCCCCAGATGAAATTGTATCAGAGGATATAATTCAGGTGCCCATTGAAACGCTCGTGGCCACCTCTACAACCCACATACCTGCTTTAGAATTAATCGATCAGAGGCAGGCATTGATTGGGTTCCCCAATCTCGATTACATCTCTTCTGAGGGCACAAGAGCGCGCATTGAAGCAGGACAAATCAGCGAACTCGGTCAAAACGAGGCGCTCAATATTGAAGTATTGTTGACTTTGAAGCCTGATCTATTGATGACCTTTAGCATAGACAAAACACAAAAAGGTCTTGAAAAGGTAAAGAATGCGGGTATCCCAGTCTTATACAATGGTGACTGGACAGAAGAGCATCCTCTGGGCAGAGCTGAATGGATTAAAGTTTTTGGAGTGCTGTTCGATAAAAAAACAAGAGCAGACTCCATTTTTAATCAAATTGAACGAGACTATCTAAATCTGCGCCAATTAGCTCAAACTGCGACAACAGCTCCTGCCGTCATCAGTGGAGCTTTATACAAAGATGTGTGGTACGCCCCCAGAGGCGATAGTTGGGCAGCTCAATTTCTCAAAGATGCCAACAGCACTTATCTCTGGCAAGACATAAAGGGTGTAGGCAGTTTGCAATGGAATATTGAAGAAATACTTCAATACACCAATATAGCTGAGGTTTGGATAGGTCCTGGTCAATTTACCAGTTACCGCCAAATGAAAGAAAGCAGCGCCACTTACACCAAATTCAAGCCTTTTGTCGACCAAAGAATTTACACCTTTAGCAATACAAAAGGCACCACCGGAGGATTACTTTATTACGAACTTGCCTCAATGCATCCAGATTGGGTTTTGAGTGATTTGATTCATATCTTCCATCCTGGTCTTTTACCGCAAGACTATAAACCTAAATTTTTCATGCCGTTGAATCCATGAGTAAAAAAATAGTCAAATTATGGATGTGGCCTCTGTTTTTATTGATGCTTTCATTAGCCATTAATTTAAGCTCGGGTTCAGTTTATATCCCTTTAGAGTATATTATTAAAACCATTTTTTCAAATACTACAATAGAGGAGACATGGCATTATATTCTTTTTGATTATCGCCTACCAAAAGCTCTTACGGCTATATTAGTCGGTGGTGGGTTGTCGGTATCGGGGCTGCTCATGCAAACCCTCTTTAGAAATCCCCTGGCTGGACCTTTTGTTTTGGGCATAAGCAGTGGTGCCAGCCTGGGGGTTGCTCTTTTGGTTCTCGGCTCAGGGCTTCTGGGAGGATATGCGACCACCTTGCTTTCGGGACCATGGGCTCTGGTGATTGCATCTGCAGCAGGTAGTTTTTTAGTGTTATTGGCCGTAATTAGTGCTTCGAGCAAAATAACCGATGCCATGGCATTGTTAATCATCGGCCTGATGTTTGGGAGTCTGACTGGAGCTGTGGTTAGTGTTTTGAGCTTTTTTAGTCGCGCTGAAGCCCTTCAGAAATTTGTGTTTTGGTCTTTTGGTGGATTAGGCCATTTATCGTGGACCGCGGTTTTGATTTTATTAGGATGTGTCCTTCTGGGTCTTTTTATTGCGTTGGTGTCTCTTAAATCAATGAACGCTTTACTTCTTGGACCAAAATATGCTCAGAGCCTCGGGATTTCGCTTAAAAAAAGTACTTTTCTGATGGTCCTTTCTACGAGTATTCTGGCCGGGAGTATCACTGCTTTTGCGGGGCCTATTGCATTTGTTGGGCTTGCCGTGCCTCATTTAGTTAGGCAAATCAATGAAACGCCAGATCATAAAATAATGCTTCCCGCTAGCTTTATTTGGGGCAGTATTGTGATGCTTTTGTGCGACACGGTAGCTCAGATTCCATTGAGTAGCCTAACACTACCCATTAACGCCATAACATCAATTTTAGGAGCTCCTGTGGTCATTTGGATATTAATGCGGCGAAAAAACCTACTGTTTTAAAAATATCAACGATACTGAATAATGTTAAAGGCAACAGACATAACAATGGGATACAACAAGGGGGCGAAACAACCCATTGTGCTCGCCCAGCATATCAACCTAAGTCTAAAGCCTAGACAGCTCACGGCAATCATAGGACCTAATGGTTCAGGAAAATCAACACTGCTCAACACTCTATCGGGTCAACTGACCCCTTTGGCCGGTATTATTGAAATCCAGAATCAACCCTTACAATCACTTTCTAGCTTTGAGCAGTCCAAATACATCTCACTGGTGCTGACAAAAAAAGAGTTTTCACAGCATTTAAGTGTTATTGAATTTATAGAACTCGGACGCATTCCTTACACGAATTGGCTAGGCACCCTTGGTCCTGAAGATCACCAAGCGGTGCAAAACGCTCTGAACGCCACCAATTTAAACGACTTATGCCATCAAAAATGTGGTACCTTGAGCGATGGTCAAATGCAGCGCGTGGCAATAGCCCGGGCCTTGGCTCAAGATACCCCAATAATTCTCCTAGATGAGCCAACGACTCATTTAGATTTTGCCCATAAAGCGCAAACCTTAAAACTTTTAAAATCCCTGACTCAAAATCACCAAAAAGCGGTGGCCTACTCTACCCATGACATTGATCTAGCACTAGATTTGGCCGATCAAATTATTTGTGTCAATTCAGGTCATTTAAATACCGGCACGGCCCAAGAAATCATCGATAAAGGCATTATAAGTCAGATTTTCGAAAGTGATTTAGTGCGCTTTGACAACAAGACCAAGCGTTTTTCGATTTCGGATTAATTATCTTTACCATAAACTCATAATTCACTAAATTGAACAGATAACCTTTCTTTGTCCCCATGAACGATATTATTTTGTTATTTCTTTTTCTAATTATCGGTCTTATCGGGTTTTTCGCCGGTGGATACCTTTCTCGCTTAAAAAGAAAATCTGATGAAATTGCTCTGAGCACCCGCCTAGAACAACTTCAAGAACAAAATGAAGCTTTAAATAAAGATTTAGAGCGGCATCGCATCGAGCATAGCAACACAAAAGAGGATCTTATTCGCTCTGAGGCTACTGTGGACCAGCTCACCCAAAAACTAGCGGATCAAAAAAAGGATTTGAAGGACATCCAAAAAAAATTCAGCACCGAGTTTGAAAACCTAGCGCAAAAAATTCTGGAGACGAAAAGCGAAAAGTTTACCAAGCAAAACAAAGAAAATCTCGATCATTTGCTCAAACCGCTGCAAGAGAAAATTGAAAAGTTTGAAAAACGGGTTGAAGACACCCACAAAGACAATATCGACTATCATGCGGCTCTGCGCCAGCAAATTATCGGGCTAACCCAGCTCAATGAACAAATGAGTCGTGAGGCGACTAACTTGACAAAAGCCCTTAAAGGTGATAGTAAGTTTCAAGGAAATTGGGGAGAACTCGTCTTAGAACGCGTCTTGGAAAAAAGCGGCCTTGAAAAAGACAGAGAATTCTTTGTTCAACAGAGTTTTACCAATGACCAAGGACAGCGTCTTATGCCCGATGTGGTATTGCACTTACCTGAAGGCAAGCGCATGATTATAGACTCGAAGGTATCCCTTACGAGTTATGAGCGTTTTATCAATACCGAAGATGAACAAGAGCGCCAAAAACATCTCAAAGAACACGTAAACTCTCTAAAAAAGCACGTGGAGCAACTCAGTGCAAAAAACTATTTTGAGTTATACGATATCGAAAGCCCTGACTTTGTTTTACTTTTTGTACCGATTGAGCCTGCCTTTGCCCTGGCGCTAAATCACGACAATAGTCTTTACACCAGTGCCTTTGAAAAAAATATTGTCATTGTTACTCCTACTACATTACTGGCGACTTTACGTACAGTCGACAGCATGTGGACCAATGAAAAACAACAGCAAAATGCCATAGAAATCGCTACTCAGGCCGGCCGACTTTACGACGCATTTCATCGCCTGAGTGAAGATCTACTTAAAGTTGGCGACCAAATGGACCGCGCTAAAGGGTCCTACTCTGAGGCCATGAGAAGACTTACAGAGGGTCCAGGAAATTTAGTTAACCGCGTTGAAAAACTCAAAAAACTTGGAGCCAAAGCCACAAAGCAGCAAAACGAAAAGCTGTTGCGTCGGGCACAGGATTTTGATTCAGAGGAATCATAGCAACTGAGGATTTTCAATTCGGATTCAGTAAATTAGATTATCTCTTGACCACTTTAAAGGTAGTTTGAGCTCCTCCACTGATGGCTTTCACCAAATAAACCCCAGTCACTAAAGCCGACATATCCACCTCAGCAAATTGATCACGGACGTTTATACGCATTTGCGATACGCCTAAAAGATTGTAAACCACGAGTTCATCTAAAGACATTAAAGACTGAACAAGTAATCGATCTGTTGATGGATTAATACTGAAGACCAAATTTTTAGCAAGCTTATCATCCAAGGATAAGGCCTGCTCTACTGTAATAGTGCCAAACATAGAAGAACTGTGTGGGGTACAGACATATTCATTCACCCCGACTTCAGTAAAGGTATAGGACCATGTTGAACCTTGACCTTGAATGAGTCCACTGTTAAAACTCTCTTGAGCAGAGGCTGTACTAGCCACATTGTGCTGCAGGTTATCGACCCAGGTCCACTCTACAGTGTCTCCAGGTTCGATGGTCAACGATGCAGCCGCGCCGTTAATATTTAATCCCCAATCTAAGTTGTACGTGGTCTGAGCCAATACACTCACAGAGACATTGAGCAACAAGGCTAATATGAATATTTGTAAAGATTTTTTCATTTTGCTTGTGTTTTATAGTTAAAACCCGCTAGGCTTATAAAACCCTACTTTATTGGGTCATTAAATTATTTGTTTAAATACATTTTTCTTCGTGCATACAACTCATAGAACTCATCATCCTTGAGGCTATCCACAAATAAAATGCTTTCCCCGGTACTTTTCATTTCAGGACCCAGTTTCTTATCTACATTGGGGAATTTATTGAAACTAAATACCGGTTGTTTGATGGCGTAACCCTCGAGTTCTGGGTTAAAGATGAAGTCTTTTACCTTGTGGGTTCCGAGCATCAATTTAGTGGCGTAATTCACATAAGGTTCTCCATATGCTTTGGCGATAAAAGGCACAGTTCGGGAGGCCCTAGGATTGGCTTCTATAATGTAGACTTGATCGTCCTTAATGGCAAATTGTATATTGATCAGTCCCACAGTATTCAAGGCTTTGGCAATTTTTACGGTATGATCCTTAATTTGTTGCAAGACCAAATCTCCTAAATTAAAAGGAGGTAATGTCGCGTTCGAATCCCCTGAGTGTACCCCACATGGCTCAATATGCTCCATAATTCCGATAATGTATACATCTTCACCATCACTGATGGCATCTGCCTCTGCCTCGATGGCTCCATCTAGATAATGGTCTAGAAGCAATTTGTTATTGGGAATCTTGCGCAATAAATCCACTACATGCTCTTCGAGTTCGCGTTTATTGATTACAATTTTCATGCCTTGCCCACCCAAAACATATGACGGACGAATAAGCAATGGAAAATCTAATTCATCGCTGAGTTTAAGGGCCTCTTCAGTAGTTTCGGCTGTGCCAAATTTTGGATAAGGAATATTGTGCTCCTTTAGTAAGTTTGAGAAACTCCCGCGATCTTCGGCCAGATCCAGCGATTGAAAACTCGTGCCAATAATTTTTATCCCATATCGGTCTAGTTTTTCGGCGAGCTTCAGAGCGGTTTGTCCCCCAAGCTGGACAATAACCCCTTCGGGTTTTTCATGACGTATAATGTCATAGATATGTTCCCAGAAAACTGGCTCAAAATAAAGCTTATCGGCCACATCAAAATCGGTCGACACTGTCTCAGGGTTACAGTTGATCATGATGGTCTCATAACCGACCTCTGAGGCCGCCAATACCCCATGAACACAACAATAGTCAAACTCAATACCCTGTCCTATACGATTCGGACCGGAACCCAAGACCACAATTTTCTTTTTGTCTGTAACTGGGCTGTCGTTGGCGACATAACGCTCTCCTGAAGGTGTCTGGATATCACTTTCAAAGGTTGAGTAATAATATGGGGTCTGTGCCCTAAATTCAGCGGCACAAGTGTCGACAAGTTTGTATACCCGCTGAATATTCATGCGCTCTCTTAGCTGATAAACTTCACTTTCGAGACATTTGAGCATATGGGCGATTTGACGATCTCCATAACCCTTTTGTTTGGCCTCCAGAACCAAGGATCTTGGCACTGTCTCCAGGGTGTAGGTCGAAATTTCCTTCTCGAGCAGGTAGAGTTCTTCGTATTGTTTGAGATACCACATGTCGATTTTGGTAATTTCATGTATGCGACTCAATGGTATCCCCAATTGAATGGCATCGTAAATCACAAAGACTCGGTCCCAACTCGCATGGGTTAATTTATCAATGATTTGCTCGTAATCGGTATAACTCTTACCATCAGCGCCTAATCCATTGCGCTTAATTTCAAGAGATTGTGTGGCCTTGTGCAAAGCCTCCTGAAAACAGCGACCAATACCCATAACCTCACCCACGGCCTTCATCTGTAACCCAAGGGTCCGATCAGCACCTTCGAATTTATCAAAATTCCAACGAGGGATTTTGACAATAACATAATCTAAAGTCGGCTCAAATAAAGCCGATGTACTTTTGGTAATTTGGTTGTCTAATTCATCCAAATGATAGCCTATGGCTAGCTTTGAGGCTATCTTCGCAATAGGATAACCCGTGGCTTTTGACGCTAAGGCTGAAGAACGCGACACACGTGGATTAATTTCTATGGCAATAATGTCTTCCTTGTCATCAGGACTTACGGCAAATTGAACATTACATCCACCTGCAAAATCACCGATACTGCGCATCATTTTGATAGCCATATCGCGCATGCGCTGAAAAGTCTTATCGCTCAAAGTCATAGCCGGTGCCACGGTAATCGAATCTCCGGTATGAATTCCCATAGGATCCATATTCTCGATGGTACATATGATGACCACGTTATCATTTTTATCCCGTAAGAGTTCTAATTCATATTCCTTCCAGCCCATCATCGCCTTGTCAATCATTACCTCATGAATGGGAGAAATCTCTAATCCGCGCTTGAGCAATTCGTCAAAGTCCTCAGGTTTATAAACTATAGAGGCCCCTGCACCCCCTAGGGTGTATGAAGCACGTATCACCAGCGGAAAACCGAATTGCTGAGCAATTTCCTTTCCCTTGAGGTACGAATTTGCCGTGGCTTGAGGAGCCATAGGTACCCCAATTTTGGTCATGAGCTCGCGAAACTTTTCTCGGTCCTCGGTAATATTGATGGCGTCAATATCTACCCCGATAAGTTTTACGCCAAAATCAGCCCAAATGCCTTTCTCATCAGCCTCAATACACAAGTTCAGCGCGGTTTGTCCTCCCATAGTAGGCAATACTGCGTCTATTTGTGGGTGTTCTTTGAGGATCTTGACTATTGATTTTGTATTCAAAGGCAACAAATAGACATGATCGGCCATAACAGGGTCAGTCATAATTGTTGCGGGATTTGAATTGATCAAAATAGTTTCAATTCCATCTTCTCGTAATGAGCGTAAAGCTTGAGATCCCGAATAGTCAAATTCACATGCTTGGCCAATAATAATTGGGCCAGAACCGATAATTAAGATTGATTTTAGGTCTTTGTTTTTGGGCATAGTTCTGCAGCGTTTTTCCGATATAAAATTACAATTTGAAGGGTATAAAAAAAAGGTGTTGCCAACAGACAACACCTTTTTTTATTTATGATTTATCAACATTATTTTTTGTGACGCGGTTCAGAGGAAACAGTCAACTTCTTACGACCTTTTGCGCGTCGAGAAGCCAATACTTTACGTCCGTTTACAGAAGCCATACGCTCTCTAAAACCATGTTTGTTTCTGCGTTTTCTTTTGGATGGCTGAAATGTTCTTTTCATTATTTCCTCTAATTATAATCTTCCGTATTGCCGCCTTCAAGGCAGGCCTTATTTTAGTCGGGTGCAAATATACAATGATTTTTAACTTGTACAAATGCAAACAAGAAATAATTTGCCGCTATTTATGCCGCGGATCGTCCATATAATGCGCTAATATTTTTACCTTTGAACCCGTCGTATTTACTGCTCCGGATTACGGAGTATGCTTTAGAAGAATCTGCTTATGTTTCATAAAAATATCAAACTCGTCCTCACCGCGCTGATCATTGCTTGGTCTGTATGGGAATTTTATCAAGGCCATATTGGTAATGGAATCATGTATTTACTCCTGTCTGGGGTATTTATTTTTCTGTACTTTAAAAATGAACTGGTGCTTCTGGCATTTTTAAGGCTACGCAAGCAGGACTTTCCTGGCGCAAAGGTTTGGCTTGACCGTATCAAAAATCCAGAAGGTGCATTAGTGCGCAAACAACAAGGCTACTATAATTACCTCAATGGATTGATGTGCTCTCAAACCAATATGAATGAGGCTGAAAAATACTTTAGAAAGGCGGAAAAATTGGGGTTGAGTATGTCGGCAGACATGGCGATGGTAAAACTGAATCTTGCAGGAATTGCCTTTTCGAAACAACGCAAAAGAGAGGCGGAAAGCCTTCTTTCTGAAGCCAAGAAACTCGACAAACATCAAATGCTCACAGAGCAAATCAAAATGATGCAGCAACAAATGAAAAAAGGCAGTGGTCCTAGACAACAATTTGCCCGTGGTGGACGTGGTAGCCGAATGCGTTAATAATTAAAGCCTTAATTCCTTTTTCTTATCTTCGTGGGTAACAACCTCACAACCCACTCATAATGCACTACTTACGACGCAGTGTGTTTTTTTTTATACTTCTTGTCTTTTTTGGCAGTGATCGTCTTTTGTATAGCCAAGAAGATTTCAACAAAACTTATTTTTCTGAAGTCATCGGGAAAAATATACGCGGCTATCGTCTGGCCTCTCGGGCAGCACGCTATGCTCAAGATGATGAGCGATTGCAATTCTTATTTGATTCTCTTGTGGACCATGTCGTAATCGGTAGTTATCTGGATAATTTTCGCGTACGCAAATTTGGTGGTAGAAGCATCGATTTAAATTATTTTAAAAAACCGATGTATTTGATCACCTATGCTGACTGGTGCACGCCTGGAATTGGTGAAATCCCTGCGCTGAATGATCTGGTACAAAAAAATTATAATGAAATTGATTTTGTCGTCTTGTTCTGGGGGCCGAGAAAAACCATACGAAAGATCAAACAAAAATTACACCCAAAAATTACAGTGCTTTTTGTCAACGAAAAAGAAAACAATAACAGTTTTATAATAAGGCGCATGAAACACAGTCTAGGGTTACCCACAACTTTTTTACTCTCTGACCAAAAGCGAATCATTAATGTAAGCCGATTGCTGACCCATCATTATGGATTAGCTTATGAAGAATCCTACAATAAACATTTTCAATATTTTACCCAAAAGGTCGCCCTAGTTAAAGCAAGTGAACCGGATATTAATCCAATCAATCTCAATAGATAAGCCTTGACTCAAGGCACAGAATAATAGCCCGACTCAGGAATATCAATATGATATACTTTTCTTGAGGCATTGTTCAAATGAGTCTCTCTGAGCCAGGGATTGTGAATTTTTAAAATTTTATAGTTGATCCCAAATTTCTCCGCAAAAGCTACAAAATCTGTTACCACCGTATCGACTGTGAGCTTGCGGGTGGGGATGCGCTGATAAAGATGATCCTCTTTGTATTGGAAGCCGTACTGCCGAGGCTCTTCTAAAAGACGCTTTACCGCCAAAATTCTAAAGACATAACGACTGGTTTCCTCGTTCAGCAAAAGATCATAATAATTCGATACACTTTGACGAGCGAGTTCCCGTCTTATTCCGGCGCGCCCCGCATTATAAGAAGCCGCGGCTAGGGTCCAAGAACCGAATTCATCACGCGCTTGTTTGAGATAACGTGCTGCGGCCTGTGTCGATAAAACTAAATTCAGACGTTCATCTACATTATTGTTAACTTCGAGGTCAAATTCTTTTGCAGTGCCGCGCATGAACTGCCAAAAACCCTTGGCTCCAGCAGGAGATGTGGCATTCTGTAAACCACTTTCGATTACTGCTAAGTATTTAAAATCTAAGGGTACATTTTCGGCAGCTAAAATAGAATCAATCAGTGGGCCGTATTTATGCGTGCGTTTTAAAAGTAAAAAAGCATTGGATTGCCAATAGGCGTTGACTAATATTTCCCGATCCAATCGCTCTTGAATATCGGGATTATGCAAAGGAACCGATTCATCGGCAAAGGACATCTCGGTTGGAATGGGATGGGTACTGACCCAATGGGTCTCATTAAAATTGTCAATGGTTTCAGACCAATTTTCATCAGAGACGATTTGTTGCTGCGCTACTAAAATAAAAACGACTGTCAAAGCCAGGGGCAAGAGAAAGTGACGCCATTCTAAGAATTTCATAATCAAAAAATATTTTGACTTAAAATTAATCAATCCTTGACGGATTCTAAAACTGCTCACAAATTCTTGCTAACAACTTACTCACCGCCTTAGCATGGGTTAAAATCATGATGTGGGGACCGCCTTTGATGACCTGAGCATCCTGAATATAGTCTAAGGGAAATAACTGATCTTGGTCACCGTGAATGTGATAAACTGGAATATCACATTTAATTGAATCCCCGTGCCATTTGAGCACTTGTTCGACACTCCAAGACAAATATTCAGGAGCCCGCATAGGCAGATAATAATCGTATTGCTTCCATCGCTTTTGCCAATGGTCGGGTAACATATGTAAGGGCTTTTGGGCCACATGTCTGGCAAAATAATAGGGCAAAATTCTATAAATCTTTGTATAGTAAGCCCAACGCATCCATTTAGGTTTTTCGGTATTTGATTTTACCGTAGAAATTAAGATTACGGCTTTTGGTTTTAAAAAATTTAAGGCTTCTTGAGCGATTATTCCCCCAAAAGAGACACCCAACAAGATAAATGGTGCAGAAGTATCAACGTTAATGAGCATTCTTTTTGCATATTCAACCAAATTTTCATTGGGCTCCGGAATAAGCCATGGAAGAACTTCAGAACAGCAATTGTTCGGCAAACTCAAGGCTTCAAAGCTCTCCACCCCGGCAGACATTCCCGGGATTAAATAGACCTTAAGTTTTGGCGAATTTATTGGGTTCATAGCGAGATATTTAAACTTTGGCGCGTATTGATTATCTTTGTACCACCGCAACATTATTATTCTTGGCTTAAGATGACTCGCGGTATTGCTTAAAACTATGAAAAAGATTTTATATCCCGCCCATACTCGAGGTTCGGCGGACTACGGTTGGCTGAAGGCGAATTATTCGTTTAGTTTTGCTAATTATTTTGACCCTCAGCGCCTTCAATTCGGGGCATTAAGAGTACTGAATGACGATGCTATTGCCCCAGGAATGGGCTTTGGAAAACACCCTCATGATAATATGGAAATTGTTACCATTCCTTTGAGTGGCGGGGTGCTTCATGAAGATTCTATGGGTAACAAAGGCACTATTATGCCGGGGGAAATTCAAGTCATGAGTGCAGGCTCAGGAGTCACCCACAGCGAATTCAATGCCAGTAAGCATGAACCCTTAAAATTATTTCAGATTTGGTTGTTTCCAGATCGAGAAAATGTAAGTCCACGTTACGACCAAAAAACAATTGCTTCACTGCTTACGTCCAACACCCTTTCCCCCATTGTTGTACCACGAGATGTGGCCGAGGAAAATCAACTGTGGATTCATCAGAATGCTTATTTCTATTGGGGTGACTTTAACCAAGACACAAATTATACACTGGCGCTCAGTGGCCCTGGCCAAGGCTTCTATTTCATGGTCGTTGAGGGTTCTGCAATTGTCGATGGGGAATCCCTGAGTAGCCGTGATGCTATCGGGCTTTGGGACTTCGCCCCAACAGAAATTTCAATTAAGGCCAACACAAAAATTTTAGCACTCGAAGTGCCCATGTAATATAAAAATTATGAGAGACCAAGTAGAAATCGTTGACAATGCATTTTTAAGACAATTTGAATTAGAGATTGGGGACAACATGGCCCGAATTGAATACGCTCTTCAAGAGCGGAAAATATTCCTCACTAAATTCGATATGTGTCAAGAACTCTTGGATCAAGGCTTTAAAGAAATTTTTATTAAGGCAGTCTTTGAAGAAGTAAAAAATAGAGGAATTAGTCTCGTACCGACTAGTCCAGAAATCGCTCATTTTTTCAAAAAAAATAGACGAATTTACAAGCCGCTTTTGCCCATTGGCATGAATATCTGAGCGCTTAAGAAACGGCTACAGCTTTAAGAAACTGCTACAGCCTCTATAGTTACTGAAATTTTATGCTCAGCATTGTTCCAATCAAAACGAACCAGACCATCGTGGTCAATCTCACGCAGGGTAACGGTATGCAATGTATTGACTAACTCGGGATTCCAAGGCGTTTTGACCTTGACATAATTTGGCGTAAATCCGTGAATAAAGCCTTTTTTATTTTCGCCCTCAAACAATACAATTTGCTCCGTACCGAGTTGACTATTATAGAAGGCTCGTCTTTTTTTAACTGAAAGACCACGGAGCATTTTGCTTCTTTTTTGGCGCTCTTTGGCAGGAACCGCATCAGCCATTTCTGCCGCTTTGGTCCCGGGGCGTTCGGAGTAAGTAAATACATGGAGATAACTCACCTCTAATTCACTTAAAAAATTATAGGTCTCTAAGAATAACTCCTGTGTCTCCCCAGGAAAACCTACTATGACATCTACCCCAATACAGGCGTGCGGCATCGTGGCCTTAATGCTCTTTACACGCTCTACATAGAGTTCGCGTTTATAGCGACGTTGCATTTTGCCCAGAATTTCATTACTGCCACTCTGAAGGGGGATATGAAAGTGCGGTACAAAATTTTCAGATTGAGCCACAAAATTGATGATCTCTGAGCTCAATAAATTCGGTTCTATAGAGGAAATTCGCACGCGATCCACCCCATCGACTGTATTTAAGGCTTGAATTAAATCCAAAAAAGTGTGCTCGTGTTTTTTATTACCAAACTCTCCTTTGCCATAATCCCCAATATTTACGCCGGTCAAAACAATTTCTTTAATTCCGCTTTGGGCAATTTCACGCGCTTGATTCATGATGTTTTCCAAACGATCAGAGCGAGAAATGCCCCGTGCCATGGGAATGGTACAATATGAACATTTATAATCACAACCATCTTGCACTTTCAAAAAAGCACGCGTACGATCCCCAATGGCATATGAACTAACATAAGTGTCTACCTCCTCAATGGCGCATGAATGGACTTGGGCTCCATGAGTTCTTTGAACATTATCACTGAGCAGTTCATTGAGATAAGCCGAAATGTTGAATTTTTCTGCAGCACCCAAGACTAAATCCACCCCTTCGACATCCGCCAATTCTTGCGGCCGCAACTGGGCGTAACAGCCTATGGCAATAAGAAATGCCCGGGGGTTGCCTTTAAGGGCCTTTTTTACAATAGTTTTGAAACGCTGGTCGGCATTTTCTGTAACACTACAGGTATTGATCACATAAATGTCTGCAAAGTCTTCAAATGGAACGCGATCGAAGCCCTCCCCGGTGAGATCGCGGGCAATGGTCGAGGTCTCACTAAAATTAAGCTTACAGCCTAGAGTGTAAAAAGCGACTTTTTTGGTAGCGTTCATTCTCGTATTTTAGCACAAGTGCTGGCAAAAATACAATATAATAATCAAAATAGCGCCCAGGCCTTTGGCTGGGGGCGTTTAAAAGCATTTCAACTGGGCTATAATTTAGAAAACAAACTGAAAATAGTACCAATATGCGGGTTGCTGCTTTTCTTATTATTGGTATCGTGTAATAACGTAATCCAAGAGCGTGAATCAAATACAATATTTCGCTATAACGAATCCGGAAATATTAGTTCATTGGATCCTGCATTTGCGCGAAATCCTCAAAATATTTGGCCGACCAATCAATTGTTTAACGGTTTGGTCCAACTCGATGACTCGCTTAATATTCAACCGGATCTCGCTAAGAGATGGACCTATAATGACAGTAGTCTGACCTATTCATTCACATTGCGCGATAGTGTGTATTTTCATCAGCACGAGATTTTTGGTCCCAAACTAACACGCGAGGTTCGCGCTACAGACTTTGTTTATAGTTTTGATCGACTCAAAGACCCTGAATTGGCTGCACCGGGAAGTTGGGTGCTCCAGCAAGTTGAGCGATATTGGGCTGAAAACGATAGCACACTTAAGATTACCTTAAAACAACCTTTTCCGCCTTTTTTGGGAATACTTTCCATGCGTTATTGTTCGGTAGTACCCCAAGAGGCTGTGACTCATTTTGGGAGTGATTTTAGAAAAAATCCCATCGGCACCGGACCTTTTGCTTTTAAACTTTGGGTAGAAAATACAAAACTCATATTTAGGCGTAATCCGCTCTATTTTGAATATGATCAAGAGGGCAATCGATTGCCCTATCTCGAGGCAGTTGCCATAAGTTTTTTACCAGACAAACAAAGTGAATTTTTAGAATTCACTCAGGGAAATTTTGACTTCATATCGGGAATTGATCAATCGTACAAGGATGCATTACTGACCCCACAGGGGACTTTAAATCCGGATTATGACAGGATTGCTTATATGCTTAAAGCACCTTTTCTCAATACAGAATACGTCGGATTTAATCTACAAGAACAGCGCCCCGAAATACAATCAAAACTCATACGCCAAGCGGTAAACTATGGGATTGATCGCAAAAAAATGATTCGTTACTTGCGCAACGGCATTGGGTTTTCAGCGGACAATGGATTTATACCAAAAGGACTAAAAGGCTCGGGAACAAAAGCTGTTTACCCCTATGATATGGTCAAAGCCAAGAGTCTGGTTGATTCATTCAAAGCACTAAACCCTGGGGTCAGTCCAGAGTTGACCCTAAGCACAAACCCTCAATACCTGGATCTTTGTGAGTATATGCAAACAGAACTGGACAAAATCGGCCTGAAAATCAAAATTGATGTACTCCCCCCTTCTACTCTGCGACAACTTAAAAACACTGGGGGTCTGGAGCTATTCCGTGCCAGCTGGGTGGCGGATTATCCCGATGCAGAAAATTATTTATCCTTATTCATAAAGCGAAACTTTACCCCAAATGGGCCCAATTACACCCACTATTATCAGCCTAAAATAGACAGTCTCTACCAAAGTGCTCTTGAGAGTTCACAAGACAGTTTGCGCTGGAATATATATCGAATAATGGATCAAAAGATTATGGAACAGGCGCCCGTCGTACCGCTGTATTACGATATGGCTATACGCTTTGTGCGCAAGAATGTCTCGGGCCTGGGTATCAATGCTCAAAACTTTCTGTTTTTAAAGCATACCAAAAAAATCAAACCTTAAGCCTTAATCCCGTCGCCAAGATTTAGAAGCTTCGAAAATAGCCTCAAATACACTTTGATCTTGAGGAGTCCATTCCATCCCCCGGCGCTGTAATACGCGTTTTGCGGTTGCCGTGGCCTTATTTAAACTATAGGTGGTCGTACTCCCCGCCCCGCCCCAACTAAAACTTGGGATAAAATTCTTGGGAAACCCAGCGCCAAAAACATTGGCGCTCACACCAACCACTGTCCCTGTGTTAAAGGCTGTATTTATGGCACATTTGCTGTGATCCCCCATAATCAGACCACAAAACTGCAAGCCGGTGTGGGCAAAACGCTCGCTGGTATAATCCCACAATCGAACCTCGTCGTAATTATTTTTGAGATTTGAGGTATTGGTGTCTGCTCCGAGATTGCACCAATAACCCAGTACTGAATTACCTAAAAAGCCATCATGACCTTTATTGCTATAACCCATCATTACCGAATTGTTGATCTCCCCTCCAGCCTTACAATAAGGCCCAATGGTAGTCCCCCCATAAATCTTAGCGCCCATTTTAATTACTGCATGATCTCCAATAAATAAAGGACCTCTAAGCAGCGCACCATCCATAATTTTTGCCCCAGCGCCAATGTAGATTGGACCATCAGAGGTATTGAGCGTACAATGCTCTAGCGCCGCACCGGGGGCGACAAACACCTTACTCGAGTCCAGGCATTGGACAGTCTTTGGTAAATCAGATGAAATTTCATTGCGCGTTAACAATTCAAAATCGGCGTGGATTTCATCGGCATTCAGGCTAAAAATGTCATATGAATTTTTAAGACGCTTTACGGACGTGGCAACATCGTGCCAATGTATCTCTCCAGGCATTAAGTCTGAACTCCACTGACCAGAACGCCATGCAATTGATCCTTGCTCATCGCGCAATCCATGACCTAATTCTAATCCAGCAACCTCAGTCGCTAGGCTATTATTTGGAATGACCTCACCGTTAATGAATAAATTATCTGTTGTGAACCTAAACGGGTAAATCGGCTGAAGATATTCCTTGGTGAGCCATGATTCCTGGCCACCTAAACGTTTGCTCCACTTCTGGGCAATAGTTAAACCACCAACTCTGAGCTCTGCAACAGGTCTTGTATAGGTCAGCGGCAATAATCCCGTACTTTGGGCAGGGTCAAAAAATACCAAATTCATAGTTAAAATTTAGGGCAAAAGAGCTTCTATACTGCTCTTTTTAAATACGTTTCAAACAAATATAAGAATAAAAAAAGCCTTCTATCGAAGGCTTTACTATGGAAGATTCAAAAATATTACTTTTTGAATTTTGCGTATTTGTTTTTGAATTTGTCGATACGACCAGCAGTATCCACCAATTTGTGCTTACCAGTATAGTAAGGGTGAGAACTGCGAGAGATCTCCAGTTTTACTAGTGGGTACTCAACACCATCGACCTCTAAAGTTTCTTTAGTGTCTGCTGTAGATTTAGTCAGAAACACGTCATCATTAGACATATCTTTAAATGCAACTAGTCTGTAATTTTCTGGATGAATTCCCTTTTTCATGATACTTCTATTTATTTACACTCTCACGGCAAATACTCTTTATCACCGTCTAAGCGGGGGCAAATTTAATGATAAATTGCAATTCAGCAACAGTTTAAAGGATTTTTTCTCGAAAAAAAGACATTACATTTTAGTACCTTTGTGGCTCAAACCAAACCATAATCAAAACAAAATGTCTGAAGCACTTACCCCTAAAAAAAACGCCATCAATCACGGTGTTATTCTAGGCCTAATGTTGGCTCTGAGTACAACAATAATTTATGCCTTCAATACCGAATTATTCACCAAATGGTGGATCAGTATATTAAACCTACTATTGGTTGTGGTAATGGCCATTATTGCTACAGCCAAGTCCAAAGGTATTTTAGGCGGGTTTATTAGTTTTAAGGAGGCGTTTTCGACCTACTTCATTACATGCGCTGTTGGCTTAGCCATAAGCACTGCTGCTGGGATATTGATCTTCAACATAGTCGATCCTGAATTGGCACAATACCTCAACGAGCGAATTATAGAAATCTCTCAAGAATTTATGTTAAAAATGGGAGCGCCAAAGGCTGAAATAGATAAAGCGATGGCAGAATTGGCCAAAACAGACAATTTCTCCCTAGTGAATCTCGGAAAGTCGTATTTTTCATCTCTTATATTTCAGGCAGTTATTGGACTTTTAATCGGCCTAATTTTCAAGAAAAAAGATCCCGCGGCAATCGATTAATAAAGCTGCGATTCGCCATCCGCACTTCAATTCATGGAACTCTCAATTGTCATCCCCCTACTCAACGAAGCCCAATCTCTGCAGGAACTGCATCAGTGGATAACGCGCGCGCTCGATGGAATAATCAAAGATTATGAATTAATCTTTATCGATGATGGCAGTGATGACGGGTCATGGCAAATCATAAATGAGTTATCCAAAGATGATTCAAGAATTAAAGGTCTGCGCTTTTTAAAAAACTTTGGCAAATCACAGGCACTTCATGCAGGTTTTGCTCGCGCTCAAGGAAAATACGTGGTGACCATGGATGCTGACCTTCAGGACAATCCTGAAGAAATTCCCCATCTGATTGAAATGTTGCACATAGAGGGGTTTGATATGGTATCAGGCTGGAAAAAAAAGCGTTACGATTCTTTTTTTGGCAAAAACCTACCCTCTAAACTGTTTAATTTTGCCGCGCGGAAAACCTCAGGGGTTGCTTTGAATGACTTTAATTGCGGCTTAAAAGCCTATAAAGCCGAAGTGGTTCAAGCCATTGAGGTTACTGGGGAAATGCATCGCTATATTCCGGTCCTGGTTAAAAATGCTGGCTTCAAGAACATTGGAGAGCGCATCGTGCAGCATCAAGCGCGAAAATTCGGTCATACGAAATTTGGATCCGAACGTTTTTTAAGGGGCTTTTTAGATTTAATTACCATTTCCTTTATCTCTCGCTTCGGTAAAAGACCCATGCACTTATTCGGGGCCTGGGGGGCATTAATGCTGACGCTTGGATTCCTTTTTTCGGCCTATTTGGGTGTGGATAAACTTATTTTAAATCCAACCGGGCGTTTAATTACCGAGCGCCCACAATTTTACATTGCCCTTACAGCCATGATCTTGGGAGGACAATTTTTTATCGCTGGCTTTTTGGGAGAACTTATTTTACGCAGTAAGAAATCGGCGCCACATTATCGTATTAAAGAATCCTTAAACCTAGAGTAAATGCAGGTATATTACGTATTTTTGCCTGCGTTTATTGCTAATTTGAACTCATGTCATTGAACTCAGACGCTTTTTTAAATAAGGCGCAAAATTGGTTGCAGCCTTTTTTTGACCAAAATACTCAAAAAGCCATTCAACAGCTCATCGATGGGCCTAAAGAACTTCTGGAAGATGCCTTTTACACTTCCTTAGCATTTGGTACAGGCGGAATGCGCGGAGTGATGGGTGTTGGGGATAACAGAATCAACAAATATACTCTTGGAAAAGCGACGCAAGGACTCAGCAACTACCTAAAGAAGGTTTTTAGTGATGATCCGTTGCGTATAGTGATTGCCTATGATTGTCGACACAATAGTGATACTCTTGCCCAGACTGTTGCTGATGTGTTTTCGGCTAACGGAATTCAAGTAAAACTTTTTTCTTCCTTACGGCCTACGCCAGAGTTGTCGTTTGCGGTGAGGTATTTAAAATGTCATTGTGGTATAGTCCTCACAGCGTCGCACAACCCGCCAGAATACAATGGCTATAAAGTCTACTGGCAAGATGGAGGGCAACTGGTGCCTCCGCAAGACAGTGCAATTATCGCTGAAATCAATGCTTTAGACTATAAAGATATTCGCTTTGATGCCAATCATGATTTAATCCAGACTATAGATCACGAAGTGGACCAAGCCTTCATTAAAGCTTCAATAGATGCCGTGCCTAAACATGCTAAAAATGAGGACCGCTCAGCCTTGGGCGTGGTATTTACCCCGCTTCATGGCACATCAGTAACTATGGTTCCTCCTGTTTTATCTGCCGCTGGGTTTAGTCAAGTTCATTTGGTTAAAGAACAAGCCACTCCAGATGGTGATTTTCCAACTGTGAGTTCGCCAAACCCCGAAGAACCACAAGCGCTTAAAATGGCCATGGATCATGCTGAAGAAATTAAGGCAGATCTTGTCATTGGTACAGATCCCGATTGTGATCGATTGGGGATTGCCGTGCGCAACTCAGAGGGAACCTTGACTCTGCTCAATGGAAATCAGGCTATGGTGATAAAAACGCACTTTCTTCTGGATAAACTCAATGCGGATCAAAAAAACAAAACACAGTTTATCGCCTCAACCATCGTATCTACGCCTATGATGCAGCTTTTGGCCCAAGATTTCAATTTGGATTACAAGGAAGGGCTTACAGGTTTTAAGTGGATTGCAAAAATGGTCAAAGATTTCCCGCAGCAGCAGTTTATTGGCGGGGGCGAAGAAAGCTTTGGTTATATGGTGGGCGATTTTGTACGCGATAAGGACGCGGTAACAGCAAGTTTACTTATTTGTGAGATAGCGGCTTACCTCAAAGGTCAGGACTCAAGTGTTTGGGCTTATTTACAAGAGCTTTACAAACGCTACGGCTATTTTGAAGAAGCCCTCATTTCTCAGGTCAAAAAAGGCCGTCAAGGAGCTGAAGAAATCAAAGCCATTATGACCTCATTTCGCCAAACCCCGCCCACGACCATTGCCGGAAGCCCGGTAACAAAAATTGAAGATTATCAAAATCAAAAAGTTTTTGATCTCGAGCAGAATAGAGAGTTCCCCTTAGATCTCCCGGCTTCTAATGTCCTTATCTTTTACACCGCAGATGGTGCTAAAATAGCGGCGCGTCCGAGTGGAACAGAGCCAAAAATAAAGTACTACATCAGTGTAAGAGGAAACTCTGGTCAGGAGTTAGGCCCTAAAATAGAGGCCATCAAAAAAGATTTAAACCTAAATTAATGAAGTACTTCCGCAGCATTATTCATTTTGCCCGGCCCTATTTAGGTTATGCGTGGTTGAACATCATCGCCAATATCTTTTATGCGCTTTTTGGCACCCTTGCGTTTGTCTCTTTGATGCCCATGCTCAAGGTTCTGTTTCAGAATGCCACTAAAGTTACGATCAAACCAGTCTATCAAGGACTGGGCAATATAGGGCAATACAGCGAGGATGTAATGAATTATTATATCAGTCAGCAGATAGAAACCCAAGGTGAAATCTATGCTTTAACCTGGATGATTGTACTGGTGATCAGTACCTTTTTACTTAAAAATCTATTTGGCTATACGGCCTTATATTTTATTACATTTCTGCGCAATGGTGTCCTAAAGGATTTACGCAATGAAGTCTACCGTAAGACCGTGGCCCTACCTATTTCGTATTACTCTGAAAAAAGAAAGGGCGATACTCTAGCCCGCATTTCTTCTGATATTCTGGAAATTCAACATTCGTTCCTGTCGATATTAGAACTCTTGGTGCGCGAACCCTTGATGATTATTTTTACCATCGTCGCCATGCTGCTGATCAGTGCGAAATTGACCATTTTTGTTTTCATTTTTATCCCTTTATCCGGTTTTGCTATTGCCTACATAGGCAAGAGTTTGAAGCAGAAAAGCGGGCGCGTTCAAAAAGAGCAAGGGATTTTTCTATCCATAGTTGAAGAAACTTTAGGGGGGCTTAAAATCATCAAGGGATTTAATGCTCAGCAGCAGTTTCAGGATCGATTTGAGGCCAGTACCAAACGATTTTTTAGGTTTTCAAATAAGCTCATGCACCGACAAAGTTTGGCTTTGCCCATCAGTGAATTTTTGGGTATTCTGGTCATTGCTATTTTGCTTTGGTTTGGCGGCTCTATGGTTCTGGTCGATAAAACCTTAGCTCCTGAGGCCTTTATCGTTTATATGGGCTTAGCCTATAATATACTGACCCCAGCCAAGGCCATCAGTAAAGCCAGTTACAGCGTGAAAAAAGGAAATGCAGCCGCAGAGCGCGTCCTTGAGGTATTAACCACCGAAACCAATATAAAAGAAATTGAAAACCCTGTATCAAAAAAGACTTTCGATCATTCGATTGAACTCAAAAACATTCGTTTCAGATATGAGCAAGATTGGGTGCTCAATGATATGAGTCTCAAAATTGAGAAGGGTCAAACTGTCGCCCTTGTGGGTCAGAGTGGTAGCGGAAAAAGTACAGTGGCCAATTTATTAACCCGCTTCTACGACGTTGAGGAAGGCTCAATCGCTTTGGATGGTCATGATATACGCCATATGCGTATCCAAGATCTGCGCGGATTAATGGGACTGGTGACTCAAGATTCCATTTTATTCAACGATACGGTTTACGGAAATCTTCTCGTGGCTAATCCCGATGCTACCGAGCAACAGATTCTCGATGCTCTTGAAGTGGCCAATTCCAAAGAATTTGTCCTGGATCTGCCTGAAGGACTGCACACCAATATCGGTGATGGGGGCAATAAACTCAGTGGAGGTCAAAAACAACGACTAAGTATTGCCCGAGCCGTCTTAAAGAATCCGCCAATCATGATTTTAGATGAGGCCACCTCTGCCCTAGACACGGAAAGTGAACGCCTCGTGCAAGATGCCCTGGAAAAAATGATGCAAAATCGGACCTCAGTGGTGATCGCGCACAGACTCTCTACAATCCAAAAAGCCGACCTCATTGTGGTTATGTCCAAAGGCAAAATTGTGGAGCAAGGCAAACATGAGGAATTATTAAAAGCTCAAGGCATTTATCACAACCTTGTGAAAATGCAATCTTTCCAATAGTCCTTATTAATTAAATTTTAATGGGTGCAATATCGTGGGATGCTTTTGCTCATTCCTCAGTTTAATTGACGAAAAAAGGAGATATAAAAAAAAGAAGCGGTTGGGGCTCCGCTTCTTTTTGTTTTTTGAACCACCTTGGGGCTAGCGATTCAATTAATTACACTTCAAAGGTAGGATTAATTTTATATCTACCAAATTTTTTTGCATTTTATCTTAAAAATATGCATTTAATCGATTAAATGCTTCATTTTTTGTGATTTAAGCTCATTTAAAGCCTCATTCCACTTGTTGCGCATCCGTCGGAATCCACAACTTTTTATTTTCCTTTTCGTTAAACCTTTGACCTAAATAATCATCCAAGTGCCATGAGTCAAATCGAAGAAGCCATCCTTCTGCGTGAATTATGTGACGCCAAAACTCGTGAGCGCGCCTTTAAAACACTGATCAATATTTATCAAGAACGATTATATTGGCACATACGTGGGATGGTTTTGATCCACGAAGATGCGGATGACGTCCTTCAAAACACCTTTATCAAAATTTTTCGTCATATCGATTCTTTTAAGGGTCAAAGTAAATTGTATACCTGGATGTATCGCATTGCCACAAATGAAGCTATATCTCATCTCAATAAGTCAAAAAAAACCATAAGAAAGTCTTTGGATGATGACCAATCCAATTTATCCCAACGTTTGCAGTCCGATCCTTATTTTGATGCATCAAGAGCAGAAGACAACTTAGGGGAAATCTTAAGCCGACTGCCCGATCAGCAGCGTCTTATTTTCTCAATGAAATACTTTCAAGACATGAAACTCAAAGAAATCGCAGAGGTTTTAAACCTCACTGTGGGCGGTGTTAAAAGCAGTTATCATTTGGCCCAGAAAAAAATAAAAACAATGTTGCAGCATCAAACCTTTTAGCATTTACTCAGTCTTAACAATATGTCTTTTAATCAAAAATATCAAAAGCACGGTTTCGATTTACCAAAAGATTATTTCAATACACTTGAAAATAAGATCTTGGAAAAAACCCCTCAGTTGGGTACTCCCCGCAGAAAAAGGAAAGTTATCCACATGAATACAACTTTATTGGTGGGTGCAGCTGCGGCCATCGCTCTAGTTTTTTGGTTGCTACCAATCGATGCAAACAAAGCAGCGCCTAATCAAGGGCCACTAACCCAAGACACCCCAGTAGAATTGGAGTTCTATGAGAAAGATGAAGACTCTTGGACTCAATACGCCGAATTACATTTGAGTGCCGAGGATTTTATCCCCATTCTGACCCCTGAGGATATTGACTTATTGGTTGCTGATTCCCAAGAATGGGATGAGTTAAGCAAACAAAGTACAAATATTGAATACCTATTTGAAGAGTTCAACTTAATTCCATAATTACCATGAAAAAGATTGTATTATTATCACTAACCTTCAGTTTATTGCAAATTTCAATGGTCTTTGGTCAAGGCGACAGAGGACCACGAGCTCAGCGCCTTCAGGCCGATGACTTGGCCGCGGTAAAAACTGCACTTATCACCCAATCCCTGGGACTCAGCAGCGAGCAGGCAGAAAAGTTTTGGCCCATATATCGAAAGTATGACCAGCAAATAAAAAGCCTTAAACGCGAACAATTGGAATCACTTCATGATCTCTCGTCTGAAGAAATCGAACAATGGAATGATCAACAGGTGACAAACGCTCTTAAACTATTGCGCCAAAACAAAGCACAAGAGCATGAGTTAATCGGTCAAATGGAAGATGAATTAAAAGGTGTGATTACCGACAAACAAATTTTACAACTGCATTTAAGCGAAGAACGATTCCGTCGGCGTTTGATCAATCGCATGAAATCAAAGCGTAACGGCCATCGAAATTAATTAAAGTTCAGCTTTACGAATTGGCCTGGGCCACCACCATAGGCCACTGAATCACCCACAAAGCGCAAGGTATAAATCGAAGCATCAGAAATTTGCTGCCAATCTTTGCCCTTGTTGTGACTTACCGAAATGCCTTTTGATCCCACAGCAATCAGTCCTTTTCCTCGGGTTCCCGGTATGAATCGAACACTCGAACGATATCCAGGACCAGAGCTAGGACTCATAAGGGTCCAGGTCGCTCCTCCATCTTTAGAATAGGCTTTATTGTTTGTATTATTGTCTTGATCAGCCCAATCTCCCCCGAAGATCACTAGCTGATCTCGGTCATATTGATCCATTGAAAATATGCCACTCATGGCGCTGCCTTGTGTCAATGGTGTAGTAACTACCGTCCAAGTAACACCTTTATCTGGCGATTTAAATACGCGCGCTTGACTCCCTCCAGTGGCCACATAGGTTTGATCATTTTTCAGCGTTAATGAGCCATTACTCGCCGCAAAGAGTGCCTCACCGTCCACTACATGAGGTAAATTTTCGCAATCCACTTTAACCCAAGTGTTACCCCCATCACGGGTGATAATTATAGAGAGACATCCATTGATTGGATCACCCACTGCGATGCCTTCCTTTTCATTCCAAAACCCCATAGCGTCATAAAAAACACCGGAACCGTCTTCTTGATAAACCAATTTGGCCGAGGATATTTGGCCATCGTCATAGGTGAATTTATATAAAAGTGCAGGCTTGTCAATGGTCAAGGCAAAGGCGTGCGTTCCATTATGCGCAATCGCTCTAAAATGTAAAAGGCTGTCGTTGTGATGCAATACGATTTCGTTGAATTCTTTGCTGTTATAAACCCCTACTTTGCCTTTATTGGTAGCATACCATATTTCATGCACGCTGACCGTCTCCACTGCTCTTATGCTAAAATCACCCTGCAATAAAGGAATCACCTTCACACCAGAAATAGTTTTGTCAGGCTGGCAGGACCAAAGAAATAAGCACGTCAAAAGTCCAAGTATGAGCTGATTCATAGAACTAAATTTCATCTTAATTATCAATTTTTGTGTCGGGTTCATGCAAAGATTTCATTTACCGTAAAGTTAATTAATGACATAAAGAATAGTACCTTTGGCCCCAATATTTCTCTTATGCGATTGCATCGAAACTTAGTTTTTGCCACAATAGATAGTTTACACAGTATTTTTAACGGACAAAAGGCTGCAGACAAGGTATTGCGTGGAACGTTGAAAAGAGACAAGCGCTGGGGCTCAAGGGATCGCAGTTTTATTGCGGAGACCACTTATGATATAGTTCGATGGAAGCGATTGTATCAAGAAATTGCCGAGGTAAAAGAGCCTTTTGACCGCGATAATTTGTTTCGACTTTTTGTGGTTTGGGCGACCCTTCGCGGCATCACCCTACCCGATTGGCCTCAATTTGAAGGCAAACCAACAAGAAAAATAAAAGGTCGTTTTGACACCTTGTCAAAAGTACGTGTCATTCGAGAATCCATCCCGGATTGGCTTGACCAAGTTGGCCTGGAGGCCTTTGGTAAAGACCAGTGGACGGCAGAATTAAAGGCATTAAACCAACAAGCTGAGGTCGTCTTACGCTGCAATACGCTAAAAGCAACACGCAAAGACTTGGCCAATTCTTTGGCAGCAAATGGTATAGAAACTGAATTCACTAAGCAAACGCCCGAAGGCTTGGTACTCAAACAAAGAGATAATATATTTACCACCGAAGAATTCCAAGCGGGACTTTTTGAAGTGCAGGACATTAACTCTCAACGCGTGGGGCATTGGGTTAAGCCAAAACCGGGTATGCGCGTGATTGACGCCTGTGCTGGTACCGGGGGGAAGTCACTGCATATGGCAGCCCTAATGGAAAATAAGGGTCAGATTATTGCCTTGGATATTTTTCCAAAAAAGCTAGAAGAACTCAAGCGTCGGGCCAGAAGAAATGGGGCACATAATATCGAAACGCGCCCTATTGAATCGCGCAAAACCATTAAAAAATTATATCAAAAAGCGGACGCCGTATTAGTTGACGCCCCCTGTACAGGAATTGGGGTGTTAAAGCGAAACCCGGACGCAAAATGGAAACTTACCCCAGAATTTTTACTAGAAATCACGCAAGTTCAAAAAGAAATACTGCACGACTGCGCTTCAATGGTAAAACCTGGTGGCACATTGGTTTACGCGACCTGTTCGATTTTACCACAAGAAAATCAACAACAAATAGAGACTTTCCTAAAAAGTGAAGAAGGTCAAGATTTTTCTCTCGAAGCTCAAGAAACCCTATTGCCTAGTGTCACAGGATACGATGGTTTTTTTATGGCCCGTTTGATAAGAAAATAAAAACAACCCCAATTAGGGGCTGTTTTTATGATCATTGCTCACCAAAAAATGAGCTTTTTCGCACCAAATTAACGCACGATTAACTTAGCCGATTGATAAGTTTTGAGTTCAGGTCCTGACAACTTTACAATATAAACTCCTGAGGCCGCTTGTGCCATATCAAGTTTAATTTGATACAAATCTGGTCCAGACTGACTCAAGGTTTTAAACTTCAATTGTTGTCCCAATGTATTGTATAAGGCAAAGTAAAGTGGGCCCTGATAAGTCGTGCGCAATTCAATGTCAAACTGATCATTTTCTGACTCACGAACTAGCAAGTCAGCAGCACTAAAAACATAATCATCGCTGCTTAAACCACCAATATTGGCCGAATAATCCTCAGTCTCTCCATAGGTTGTCTCCTCACAAGCATTCTCTGGGACCCCAGCTTGCCAGTTTGTTTTGGCACGCATTAAGTGGGTTCCAGGATTGGCTCCGGCCGGGATAGTCAATGGCATGGTATCTGTATATGATCCACCACCTTGTCCTGGTGCTATAACATAATTATCGACTACCTTTTCATCCGATGTAAAATTATAATCGTCATTAAAATCAATCCAAACGGTAACGAATTGATCGCCGTAACCTGTGGTTACTGTCAAGTCATAAGTCGTATCTGCATCAAAATTAGCCACTTGATTCGTGAAATCACCGTAGCCTTCGCATCCCGATGGATTGTTAATTTCGTTGACAGAAAACAATTCAAAACCATCACCAAAAGAACAATTCAAATTAGGTTGACATAGCTGGTTGGTCACTGTAGCGCTTACACTGTCATTGCTCGGATCTTGGTCGCCAGATAAAGCCGTAGAAACGGTTATTTCATAGGGGCCTAATGCGGTTAAATCAAGCTGTTGTGCAAAACTAAAATTGGCCGTTTGTTCGGCGTCCAGGGTCCCTGTATAAGTTTCTGTCACTGGAGTCCCTCCATCTAAACTGTAGGTCACGTCAAAATTAGACTGCGGTAAGGCACCAAAATTTTCTAAGGTAATTGTCAATGTTTCTAATCCAAGACCTGATCCAGAAACTGGCGCAGTGATTTCATTCACGCCAACATCACTAGCCAATAAGTGGCGTACCTCTTTGATGTAGTTGTCATTAGCAGAAAATTCATCTCCTGATAAGGCCGTTTTAGCCTCAAGGACATAGGTTTGCCCAGAGGTCGATAAATCCACAGTTTGGGCAAATGTAAATGGCAGTGCCTCATTTGAATTTACAGTTCCTGTAAAGGTCTCTGTAGCGACCAAATTACCGTCTAAATAAAGTTCTACAGGGAAATTACTTTGAGCGCTCAAGCCAAAATTACGAATAGCCACCTCTACCGTCTCATTTGTGGTAAGTAGTCCATTTGTAGGTTGACTAATATAACTCACTCCTATATCGGCATTAAAGCCACTCGATAAGGTGAAGGCCGCTACTCTGGAACGCCATTGATTGTTTGCTGCAAAATACTCCGCGGTATGCCAAAACGTAAAATTGTCTGGATCCATGGTCAAATGTGAATAATCACCAAATCGATTAGAAAAGGTTTGTACCCCTGTACCCTCAATAATAGAGGTCTCGGCTACGGTCATTTGTCCTAAAGGATCTCCGTCATAACGTCCTGTATATTTGATTCCCGCCGGTAAGTTTGCGCTGGCGATATGAAAACCCATGCCAATGTTACCGGCAGCGTCCATTGCGGCACTACCCATAAATCGGCTATGTCCATCAGCGGGGGCGTAAGTTCCCTCTTGGTACAAACTCCAAGGTCCGGTTCCAGAGTTACGCAATTCAACCCAACGGACACCAGAGGTATCACTACCATCCACATCCACATTAAAGGTGATCACCCATGAGTTGTGTCCTCCAAAACTGCGATAGTTGGCGGCGTAAGAGATAATTCCGCCGATCATATCAATTTTTTGACTGGTTCCAGGTTGCGCAACATCACCAGTACCAAAAGGAGCAAAAACAGAGTCAAATGGATCAGTAGGAATTTCAAGGGGTTGCGATATGCTTGAGTTAGCTGGATTATTCCAATCCATGGTGATTTCCCACACTTTTAGGTGATCATTGGTGATTCCTCCACCCCATCCGTCGTCTTGTAAATAAACGATATAACCGGGTGCTCCAGGAGGGTAATTAACCCCTGTTAAATTAGCCGGTTCAGGACTGAATACGGTGTTATTGTTGTTGACCACACCGGGTAAATTGAATCCAACAATTGCTGGATTAGGATCCCCAGCAATCATAGCCGCTCGGTCCATCACATATGTGGTGTTTCCTGAAAATTTATTAGCTGTTACGTAATAACCGTCGTGCCAAAGGCTGTAGTGAGGATAATCAGGAAATGCATCTAAATTAAACTGATAAACGTTATAGGCCCCTGTTGGATCAGGAGAATCAGAAACACCCACTAAAAAAGAATTCCCAGTACCAAATTCACTTACGAAATAACGATCAGCGAGATGATCGTATAAAATGATAGGGTCTCCAGAATTACTGGGGGAACCTAAAAAAGTACCGAGCATTGTCGGTCCGGCTAAGGTATTTCCCTGTTTGTCAAAAATTTTGATGGCAACATTTACTGCATTGAGGTAATGATTAGGTCCTGCGGCACCAGTTGGATCTGGTGGAGTAAACCCACCGCCTTCATTATTGGTTAAACCGTCAAAATTCTCCTCAATTGGCATACGGGCAATACCCCCAAAATCACGCTGACGCAGTGGATCTACTCCGTCTTGAGGATAAGCTTGCTGATTGACTTTTTCGTTTGCCCGAAGGTTATTCTCAATAATGGTAATTTCGTTAATGCGGTACTCCTGAGGAGTTACCGTAGGAAAATCGCGAAGCGGCATGGTCTTGCGCAAAAATTGACCATAGGCCACAGATGAAGCGCGTTGTGTGTTCTGAGCGTCGACTTGGACCATGATTAATCCAAGAATCAATGCAAAAAGTAAACGTAATTTCATGTTTGTTGATTAAAAAGGTTGGTAAAGATAAAAACTTGCATTTGCAATAGTCTAAAACCTTTGTTAAGGTTATGAACAAATTGGATAAAATCCGTTCATATTTCTTGATTCAAGCCCCGTTAAAAATCGCTAAATTTGTGGCTTAAATGTGCTTACATGATTTTCTTTTTTGGCTACCCTGAACAGACCATTTTTGCCGTTTCATCCCAACATAGTCCCGATGCGTTGACCACAGAAAAGCTGTCATGGTTATTTGGGAATCTCCCAAGAATTGATCATGAACAAATCGTTGGTACATTTACAGGACCACGTGCGGCGATGGTGACGCCTTGGAGCACCAATGCCGTTGAAATCACCCAAAATATGGGTATAAATGGCATCGAGCGGATCGAACAATATTGGCCACTTCAAAGCGATGCCAAAATCGATCCAATGCTTTCACAGGTGTACAAAGGTTTAGATCAAGATATTTTTAAACTAGCCATTTCCCCTGAAGCTATTAGACAAATTACCGACATTCACGCCTACAACCTGAGCGAGGGATTAGCGCTTAGTGAAGAGGAAGTGGATTATTTAAATGATCTAGCAAAAAAACTAGGACGCCCCTTAACCGATAGTGAGGTATTTGGTTTTTCTCAAGTCAATAGCGAACATTGTCGTCATAAAATTTTTAACGGGACCTTTATTATCGATGGAGAAACTAAAGATGAATCTCTTTTTGCGCTGATCAAAAAAACATCAAAAACGCATCCTAACGGCATCGTTTCAGCTTATAAGGATAATGTCGCCTTTCTCTCAGGACCCAAAGTCACCCAGTTTGCCCCGTCCCGCCCGGATCAGGCAGATTTCTTTGACAAAAAATCATTCGAGAGTATCATTTCTCTAAAGGCAGAGACTCATAATTTCCCTACTACGGTAGAACCGTTTAACGGGGCCGCTACAGGAAGTGGTGGTGAAATACGCGATCGATTAGCCGGGGGTAAAGGATCAATTCCTTTGGCCGGAACAGCGGTATACATGACTGCCTATTCAAGAGTCATAGAAAATCGCGCCTGGGAAAATCAAATCAGTCCTCGGCCATGGTTATATCAGACCCCTTTAGACATATTGATAAAAGCCAGTAATGGCGCTTCCGACTTTGGCAACAAATTTGGACAACCTCTGATTTGTGGCTCAGTCCTGACTTTTGAGCATCAAGAGCAAGAAGAAATATTAGGCTTTGATAAAGTCATCATGCTCGCCGGTGGTATCGGTTATGGTAAAGCACAGCTGGCTCAAAAAGATAAGCCCAAACCCGGTGATCGTATTGTGGTTATGGGGGGTGACAATTACCGCATTGGTATGGGGGGTGCCGCTGTTTCCAGTGCCGACACTGGAGCCTTTAGTAGTGGTATCGAGCTAAACGCCATACAAAGGTCGAATCCAGAAATGCAGAAACGCACGGCTAATGCCATACGAGCCTTGGTAGAAAGTGATCAAAACCCTATTGTTTCTATTCATGACCACGGTGCAGGCGGACATTTGAACTGTCTTAGTGAACTCATTGAACAAACTGGAGGGCACATCAATCTTGACAAGCTCCCTGTGGGGGACCCTACCCTATCGGCCAAAGAAATTATCGGGAATGAGTCTCAGGAGCGCATGGGTCTCGTAATTAGCCCCAAAGATCTCCCACTTTTAGAAAAAATTGCTGAGCGCGAACGTGCCCCACTTTATGATGTAGGCGAGGTCACTAGCGATAATAAATTCATCATCCAAAGTGAAAATACTGGCGCTCGTCCTATGGATTTTGACTTAGGGGATATGTTTGGCAGCTCTCCTAAGACCATTATGACGGACCAAACCGAGCAAATTTCTTTTTCCGCCATTAACGCCGCCGATACTGAAATCCACAGTGATTTAGAAGCAGTGCTTAGCCTTGAGGCTGTCGGTTGTAAAGATTGGCTCACCAATAAAGTAGACCGCTGTGTGGGAGGGCTTGTAGCAAAACAACAGTGTACTGGTGCCCTACAATTACCCCTGAATAACTGTGGTGTCATGGCTTTGGATTACGAAGGGACCCATGGTATTGCCACCTCTGTAGGTCATAGTCCTGTGGCAGCGCTCATTGATCCAGTAGCTGGTTCGCGTAATGCTGTTGCCGAGGCCCTAACCAACATTATGTGGGCGCCTCTTTCCGAGGGTCTAAAAAGTGTATCACTATCGGCTAATTGGATGTGGCCTGCAAACAATCCTGGTGAAAATGCACGGCTCTACAATGCCGTAAAGGGCATTAGTAATTTTGCCCTCGACTTGGGCATTAATATCCCAACGGGTAAAGACTCCCTGTCTATGAAACAAAAATATCCGGGACAAGATGTAAAGTCTCCTGGAACAGTGATTGTTTCAGCGGCTGCCCACTGTAATGACATCAGTGGGGTTATAGAGCCAAACTTTAAATTAGGTCAGGGGCCTGTTTATTATCTAAATCTCAGCGGCATGAAGCCATGCTTGGGAGGATCTTCTTGGGCTCAAACCAAAAATAAAATCGGAAATAAAGCCCCTGATGTTTGTGATGCCGCATATTTAGCTAATGCTTTTAATGCCGTTCAAGAATTAATCCGTCAAGGACAGATTGTCGCTGGGCACGATATTGCCTCGGGAGGGCTTATCACTACATTGCTCGAAATGTGTTTTAGTAGCGTTCATATTGGTGCTAAGCTCGACATGGACCCCTTGACTCAAGAAGTTGATTTAAGCACCTTACTTTTTGCGGAAAATACCGGTATTGTGATTCAAGTTCGTGACGAGCAAAACCTTTTGTCTGTGTTGAATCAGTACAATATAAACGCCACAAAATTAGGTTCGGTGGTCCAAGGCACTGCCCTGGAGCTGAGCTACCGCAATCAAATTTTGAGTTTTGACATTGCGCATTACAGAGATGTCTGGTATCACACCTCCTATTTGATGGATCAGCAGCAGACGGCTGCACCCCTGGCTACTCAGCGCTATGAGCATTATAAAAATCAACCCCTTACTTTCAATTTCCCTGATGGTTTTTCTGGAAAGTTGCCCGAATCGGCTAATTGGTCTGCTAATGAACGTAAAATTACCGCAGCCATTATTCGCGAAAAAGGAAGTAATAGTGAGCGAGAAATGGCTCATGCGCTCTATTTAGCTGGTTTTAAGGTCAAAGACATCCACATGACAGACCTCATATCAGGTCGAGAAACCCTGGAGGATGTTCAGTTTATTGGTGCTGTAGGGGGCTTCTCAAACTCTGATGTTTTGGGCTCAGCCAAAGGTTGGGCTGGAGCATTTCGCTATAACGAAAAAGCAAAGCAAGCCCTCAATCAATTCTTCCAAAGAGAGGACACTTTATCGGTGGGTATTTGTAATGGTTGTCAATTATTTTTGGAATTGGATTTAATTAACCCTGAACACGAGCAATTAGCCAAAATGCGTCACAATAACTCCAAAAAACACGAGAGTAATTTCACTAGTGTGACTGTACAAAAAAATAATAGTGTGATGCTTTCAGAGCTAGAAGGGACGACCCTTGGCGTCTGGATTTCTCACGGCGAGGGACGCTTTGACCTACCCATGTCAGAGGATCATTATGGTATTGTCGCTAAATATGCCTACCCAGACTACCCAGCCAATCCCAACGGTAGTGATTACAATACGGCCATGATGTGTGACCCGACAGGGCGCCATTTAGTAACCATGCCCCATATTGAACGTTCGATTTTCCAATGGAATTGGGCGCATTATCCAAACCATCGTAAAGACGAAGTTTCCCCATGGCTAGCCGCCTTTGTCAATGCGAGAAAATGGCTTGAAAAATTATAATTAGATTACCATTTCCTCTCGAGCCGAGGTGATGTGCTATTTTGTTGATTGTCTTCAAAAAATAATTCCCTATTTTGCAGAAACAATTAACGAAGGAGAGATATGACCCAGCCGACAAGACTTTTTGACTTTGCATACTACCAAAAAGAAAAGTACAACCTAGAGACTGCCTTTGCTGATAAACGCAAGGGATCTTGGATTTCAGTATCCAGTGAAGAATTCCTCAACAAAGGAAATGCCATTAGCCGTGGACTGCTTCGTTTAGGTATAAAACCAAACGACAAAATTGCCCTAATTTCCACCACGAATCGCAGCGAATGGAATATTTGTGATTTTGGCGCTTTACAAATTGGCGCCCAAGATGTACCAATTTATCCCACGAGCTCAAAAGAAGATTATCAGTATATACTCAACCACAGTGGATCGGTGGTCTGCTTTGTCTCTTGCGGTGAGGTTTACGCCAAAATTGCGCAAATCAAAGATGAAGTACCTTCCCTGAAATATGTTTATAGTTTTGATCAGCTTAGTGATTGTGCTCATTGGAGTGAGGTTCTTGAACTCGGCTCAGATGAAAGTAATCAAGAAGAGGTCGAAAGCTATAAAAATCAAGTACAAGAAGATGATCTAGCGACCATTATTTATACTTCAGGAACCACAGGAAAGCCTAAAGGGGTCATGCTGAGTCACCAAAATATTTCGGCTAACATTCGTCGGAGCGCCGATCGATTACCCATCGAAATGGGTAAATCCAAAGCGCTGAGCTTCTTACCTATTTGTCATATTTATGAGCGCATGCTCTCTTATATGTATCAATATTGTGGCGTAGAAGTTTATTTTGCAGAATCACTTGAAACCATAAGTGAAAATCTTCAGGAAATTCATCCTGATGTGATGACTGCTGTACCAAGACTGTTAGAAAAAGTTTACGACAAAATATACGCCAAAGGGGCCGCGCTCACAGGGATTAAAAAGGCCTTGTTCTTCTGGGCGGTGAATTTGGGCCTTGTCTATGAACCTTATGGCCAAAATGGTTGGTGGTATGAGTTTCAGCTGAAAATTGCGCGAGCCCTGATCTTTAAAAAATGGCAAGAAGCCCTTGGCGGAAAACTGCGCGCAGTGGCTTCGGGTAGTGCAGCACTTCAACCTCGCCTGGCGCGTGTTTTTAACGCTGCTGGCATCCCGATCATGGAAGGTTATGGACTTACAGAAACCTCCCCTGTGGTCTCAGTAAATGACTTTAGAGAAGGAAATTTCCGCATTGGATCGGTGGGTAAACCCATTGCCGATACAGAAATTAAAATTGCCGAAGATGGAGAGATTCTAGTGAAAGGGCCTCAAATAATGATGGGGTACTACAAAGATCCTGAACTCACAGCAGAGGTCATTAAAAATGGTTACTTCCATACAGGAGATATTGGTGAAGTGGATAAAGATGGTTTCTTGCGCATCACCGATCGTAAAAAAGAAATGTTCAAAACAAGTGGCGGTAAATACATCGCTCCTCAGGTCTTGGAGAACGCCTTAAAACAATCCCGTTTTATTGAGCAGCTCATGGTCATCGGAGAAAATCAAAAAATGCCTGCTGCCTTGATTCAACCAAATTGGGAATTCGTTACTGAATGGGGTAAAAACAAAAGTTTGAATTTACCCACAGACCTCAATGCCTTGTGTCAACACCCAAAGGTAATCGCTCGTATTCAAAAGGAAATCGACTCTTACAATACAAAATTTGGCAAATGGGAACAAATCAAGAAATTTGAACTGACTCCTGAGGTTTGGAGTATAGAATTGGGACTGCTCACCCCAACCATGAAAATGAAGCGAAAAGTAATAAAAGCTCATTATCAAGACTTGATTGATAAAATCTACGCGGAGTAATGCCTATCCCCTCTCTTAACGAAAGGGGATTTTTTTGTTAAATTTATTATGCATGCATAATAAAATGATTACCTTTAAGTCATGAAACAAAAAACCATTGATCATATCCTGCGTAGCGTTTGGATGGCGGTATCAAAAATGTATCAAGAAGAAGCCATGAAGCTGGACAGTACCATGGCCACTGGTTTTACTCTAATCAGCATAGACCCTGAACACGGTTCTCCGTCCACAGCACTGGGCCCAAAAATGGGTATGGAAGCCACGAGTTTATCACGCATACTCAAATCCATGGAACATCGTGGGTTGATCGAACGTAAACCTCATCCAGAGGACGGACGTAGTGTTTTGATCTGTCTTACGGCCTTTGGTCAAGAAATGAGAGAATATTCCAAAGATGTCGTCTTGGGCTTTGATCAATTGGTGCGCCAAAAAATCAGTGAAACGGATCTGAAGATATTTTCCAAAGTGGCCGAGACCATCATGGACTTAGCGCAAAACAATAATTCATTTAGTCGCAATAAAACTGCTTGAAATGTCAAAAAGAACAATTAAAAAAGTGGCGGTCATTGGCTCGGGTATCATGGGCAGTGGTATCGCCTGTCATTTAGCTAATATTGGATTGGAGGTACTCCTTTTGGATATCGTCCCAAATGCTTTGAATGAGGTAGAACGCGCCAAAGGATTGGATTTAAATCATCATGAAGTGCGCAATCGTATTGTTAAAAGTTCTTTTGAAAATGCCAAAAAGTCTAAACCAAGTCCCTTGTACCACCCTTCATTCGCTAACAGGGTAAGCTTAGGAAATCTCGAGGATGACCTTCATAAAATCAAAAATGTCGATTGGATTATCGAGGTGGTGGTCGAGCGTCTCGATATCAAACAACAAGTTTTTGAGCGGATTGAACAATTCAGAACGCCAGGTACGCTCATCAGCAGTAACACCTCGGGTATTCCGATAGCCGATATGGCCCAAGGGCGCACTGAGGACTTCCAAAAGCACTTTTGCGGAACCCATTTTTTCAATCCCCCGCGCTATCTGAAATTACTAGAGGTCATACCTGGGCCAAAAACAGACCCCGAAATTTTGTTGTTTTTAACTCAATTCGGCGATAAGTTTTTGGGTAAAACGACCATTGTAACTAAGGACACGCCGGCTTTCATCGGTAATCGAATTGGAATTTTTGGTATTCAAAGTTTATTTCATCAAGTTAAAAGCCTAGATCTGAGTGTAGAAGAAATTGACAAACTCACTGGGCCAGTTATTGGACGGCCCAAAAGTGCCACTTTTCGCACCGTGGATGTGGTGGGACTCGATACTTTAGCCCATGTGGCTGAGGGCATTTATAAAAACTGTCCTGAAGACCAAGCGCACGAACTCTTTAAACCCGTCTCTTTTGTTGAAGCCATGCTGAAAAATAATTGGTTAGGCAGTAAAACGGGACAGGGATTCTACAAAAAAGTAACAGACAAAGAGGGAAAAACTGCTATACATGTGCTTAACCTCGATACACTGGAATACGCCCCAGTAAAAAAGGTAAAATTTGATACCCTAGAAAAGACTAAGAGTATTGATCATGTAGCCGATCGTTATCCAATTTTAATATCTGGACAGGATAAGGCTTCGGCATTTTATAAAGCCAATTTTGGGGCTATGTTTCACTATGTGTCCCAAAGAATACCCGAGATATCTGAAGAACTTTTCGCTATTGATCTTGCGATGAAGGCAGGTTTTGGATGGCTTCATGGCCCTTTTGAAATTTGGGACTTTATCGGATTAAAACAAGGGATAAAACTTATAGAGGAATTGGGATTAAAACCTGCGACTTGGGTTGAGCAATTAGCCCAAACCCATAGCAGTTTTTATGCTACCGAGGATGGCAAAAAACTTTTTTACGACCAAAACCTCAAGGATTACAGACATATACCAGGCCAAGAGACGCTTATTGTACTCGATCAAATCGATTCTGAAAGAATTGTTTTCCAAAACTCAGGGGTGGTGGTTCACGACCTGGGCGACGGCATTTTAAATTGTGCTTTTAGAAGTAAAATGAACAGTATTGGGGGTGATGTACTGGCTGGGCTCAATACAGCCATAGACCTATCAGAAAAAAGTTATCAGGGACTAGTTGTAGGAAATCAAGGAGCGAATTTTTCTGTTGGCGCCAATATTGGGATGATTTTTATGATGGCTGTAGAACAAGAGTACGACGAACTCAATGCCGCTATCAAATATTTCCAAGATACCGTAATGCGTTTGCGCTACTCTTGTATTCCCACTGTGGTCGCCCCTCATGGTTTGACTTTGGGTGGGGGCTGTGAGCTTACCCTTCATGCGGACCGTGTGATAGCAGCTGCAGAGAGCTATATAGGCCTTGTAGAATTTGGTGTTGGGGTAATTCCTGGTGGTGGAGGAAGCAAGGAACTTACCTTGCGTGCCTCGGATGGTTATGGTAAAAATGATGTTGAACTCAACCGCCTTCAAGAGTACTTTTTAACCATCGGTATGGCCAAAGTAGCGACCTCAGCACAGGAAGCCTTTGACTTTGACTTTTTACAGAAGGGCAAAGATATCGTGGTGGTGAAAAAAGACCGCCAAATTGCTGTAGCCAAACAAACCGCACTGATGATGGCAGAACTCGGATATACACAACCCTTGCAGCGCACCGATATAAAAGTGCTGGGCCAACAAGCTTTGGGCATGTTCCTTGTCGGTACCGAAGCGATGCAGGCTGGTCGATTCATCTCCGATCACGATAAAAAGATAGCCAACAAATTGGCCTATGTCATGGCTGGTGGCGACCTCTCAGAACCGACCTTGGTGAGTGAACAATACCTGCTTGATCTGGAACGAGAAGCCTTTTTAAGTCTTTGTGGCGAGCGTAAAACCTTGGAGCGCTTGCAACACATGATCCGTGCCGGAAAACCATTGCGCAATTAAAAAATGCCTGATAAGATTAATTAAATAAGAAAAGTAGATGCTTAAAAATAATAAACTATGACCACAGCCTATATCGTAAAAGCGTATCGCACAGCAGTAGGAAAGGCGCCTAAAGGCTTATTCAGATTCAAGCGTCCTGATGAATTGGCAGCCGATACCATCGAATATCTTATGCGTCAAGTGCCTGAGCTCGATAAAAACAGAATCGATGATGTGATGGTGGGCAATGCCATGCCTGAAGCCGAGCAAGGCTTAAACATGGCACGCCTTATCTCGTTGATGGGACTTAAAACCGATCAAGTTCCTGGGGTAACTGTAAATCGTTATTGCGCGTCAGGACTTGAAACAATTGCCATGGCAAGTGCTAAAATTCAAAGTGGGATGGCCGATTGTATTCTCGCTGGTGGCGCTGAATCCATGAGTTATATACCTATGGGAGGGTATAAACCCACCCCTGATTATGGTATTGTCGCACAAGGCAACGAAGACTATTATTGGGGCATGGGACTTACTGCCGAAGCCGTAGCTCAAGAATATAATGTTTCTCGCCAGGCTCAAGATGAATTTGCTTTTAATTCGCATAAAAAGGCCTTAACTGCTCAGGCCAGTGATCGATTTGCGGCACAAATTGTCCCTATAACGATCAAACAAACTTATTTAGATCAGCAGGGGAAGCGCCAACAAAAGGAGTATGTGGTCAACAAAGACGAAGGACCAAGAGCAGACACCTCTATGGAGGCACTTCAAAAATTACGCCCAGTTTTCGCTCAAAATGGCTCGGTAACGGCAGGTAACGCTTCCCAGATGAGTGATGGCGCAGCCTTTGTATTAATCATGAGTGAGGCCATGGTCAATGAGCTTAATCTAAAGCCAATCGCCAGACTCGTGAGTTATGCAACAGTGGGGGTTGCCCCGCGTATTATGGGCATCGGCCCCGTAGAGGCGATCCCAAAAGCCTTAAAAAAAGCAGGACTCAAGCAAAATGATTTATCCCTTATCGAGCTAAACGAAGCTTTTGCCTCACAATCTTTGGCCGTGATCAACACATTAGGCCTTGACCCTGATCTGGTGAATGTTAACGGAGGAGCTATTGCTTTAGGACATCCGCTTGGCTGCACGGGAACTAAACTTTCGGTTCAGTTGTTTGATGAATTAAGACAAAGAGAGGCCAAAGGCGCTTATGGTATGGTCACTATGTGTGTGGGTACAGGCCAAGGCGCAGCAGGAATTTTTGAATTTATTGAATAATTCATAACCAAAGAAAAAGAACAACGGGTAAAAGCTAAACTCGAGTTAAATAGCCTGAAGGAATCATTGCAAAAAATCAAATAATTAAAATTAAAAACACCCCCAATGAACACCACGTCAACAACTGAAAATCTGCTGCGCGGCGGACAGTTTCTCGTCAAAGAATCAGCCCCATCGGATATTTTCACCCCTGAAGATTTTAGTCAAGAACAACGGATGATGATTGAATCGGTTAAAGAATTTGTCGACCGTGAAATCTGGCCATATAAAGCGCGTTTTGAGCAAAAAGATTACGGCCTTACCCTAGAGGTCATGAAAAAAATTGGGGATTTAGGGCTGTTAGGGGTTGCTGTGCCAGAGGCTTACGGTGGACTCGGTATGGGCTTTGTAACTACTATGCTGGTTTGTGATTACATCAGTGGGGCCACAGGCTCTATTGCTACGGCGTTTGGCGCCCATACAGGAATCGGGACTATGCCGATTACCCTTTATGGCACCGAGGAGCAAAAACAAAAATATGTGTCAAAATTAGCCACTGGGCAGTGGTTTGGCGCCTATTGCCTTACAGAACCTGGCGCAGGTAGTGACGCCAATAGCGGTAACACAAAAGCAGTGCTCAGTACAGATGGTAGTCATTACCTCATTAGCGGGCAAAAAATGTGGATTTCAAATGCTGGATTTTGTAGCCTATTTATTGTTTTTGCGCGGATCGAAGACGATAAAAATATTTCGGCATTTTTAGTTGAAAATGACCCAAGTAACGGGATAAGCCTTGGAGAAGAAGAGCACAAACTCGGTATTCACTCCTCCTCCACCAGACAAGTGTTTTTCAGTGAGACTAAGGTAACAGTTGACAATATGCTCGGGGCCCGAGGAGAAGGCTTTAAAATTGCGATGAACGCTTTAAATGTAGGTCGTATAAAACTCGCTGGCGCCTGTTTAGACGCTCAGAGACGAATTATCTCCAATGCCGTAAATTATGCCAACGAGCGGGTTCAATTCAAAAAACCCATTGCTCAGTTTGGGGCCATTAAATTTAAAATAGCAGAGATGGCTGCAGCGGCTTTTGTCGATGAAAGCGCCACCTATCGCGCCTCTAAAAATATCGAAGATCGCATCGCTTTGCGCGTAGCAGGAGGCAATACACATCAAGAAGCTGAACTCAAAGGAGTCGAAGAATACGCCATTGAATGCTCTATTTTAAAGGTAGCGGTTTCTGAAAGTGCCCAGCGCTGTGCGGATGAGGGGATACAGATTTACGGCGGTATGGGCTTTAGTGCGGACACCCCAATGGAAGCCGCTTGGCGCGATGCCCGTATCACTAGAATCTATGAAGGCACTAATGAGATTAACCGCATGCTTTGTGTGGGCATGCTTATTAAAAAAGCCATGAAAGGCCATGTAGATTTACTCGGTCCCGCTATGGCCGTGGCAGATGAACTCACAGGAATTCCATCATTTGAAACGCCTGACTTTAGTCAAGATTTAGCCCAAGAAAAGGCCATAATTGACTCCATGAAAAAGGTGTTTTTGATGGTCGCAGGACATGCCGTGCAAACTTTTGGTCCAGAGCTCGAAGAGCACCAGCAACTCCTTTTAGCGGCGGCTGATATCATGATTGCAGTATACATGTGCGAGAGTGGGCTTTTAAGAGCACAAAAAACACTCATGAGCAATACTGAAAAAGGTAAGGCACAAGCCGAGCTGGTAAAACTCTATGTATACAACGCCGTTGATCTAGTACAAAAAAAGGCCAAAGAAGCCATTGTCAGTGCCTCAAATGGTGATGCCCAGCGCATGATGCTCATGGGATTGAAACGCTTTACAAAATATCATGAATATCCCAATGTCGTGGCCTTAAGAGAAAGCATTGCCGATCGGGTAATTGTGGCAAACATTTATCCATTTTAACACACTTTACCCAAGACTTGATGGTGTGATTCGTATTTTAGTAGTCCATCCCACAATGGGGTGGACTTTTTTATGCCAACGAACATGAAGTACTTATCAATTTTTTCACCTACAACCCTATCCTTATTAATGGCTTTTTATTTGGGTTCGGCACCGTCTTTTGGTCAAAATGAGCCCCAAATGTATGATATCATCAGGGGTGTTGACGAAAGTCGACTCTCAAGCGATATTCAGTCCTTAGCTGAGTTTGGCACCCGACACACATTGAGCGACACTTTATCCGAAGTGCGCGGCATCGGTGCTGCCCGCCGGTGGATAAAGGCTGAATTCGAAAAAATTAGTGCAGACTGCGGAGGATGTCTTGAAGTGTTTTATCAAAAATCATTAGTAAAAAAAGGGGCTAACGAGCGTATTTTTAAAGATGTTTGGGTGGTGAATGTGGTCGCCGTTCAAAAAGGTAATCGCCACCCAAATAATTATGTTATTATGTCGGGAGATATTGATTCGAGGATCAGCGATCCCAATAATCCTGTAGATGATGCTCCTGGGGCCAATGATAACGCTAGTGGCATGGCAGGAACTCTAGAAGCAGCCCGTGTGCTTAGTCAATATAATTTTGACAACAGTATTGTTTACGTAGGTTTGAGCGGCGAGGAACAAGGATTATTTGGTGGCAAGGGACTTGCGGCCTTTGCCCAAGAGCAAAATTGGCAAATCATCGGAGTGCTGAATAACGATATGATCGGCAACATCCAGGGGATTGATGGTATAAAGGACAATCGAAGTTTTCGAATTTTTAGTGAACCCACCCCGGTTACTGAAACTGAGCAAGAGCGCAAAGCGCGCCGATTTTACGGGGGCGAGGTCGATGGTGTTTCAAGGCAACTCGCTCGCTACGTCTATAAAAACACTATGAGATATATGCCAGAAATGAATCCCATGATGATCTATCGCTTAGATCGATTTGGACGCGGTGGTCATCACAGGCCATTTAATGATGCTGGATTTGCGGGGATTCGCATTATGGAAGCCCATGAAAATTACAACCAGCAACATCAAGATTTACGCATAGAAAACGGGATCAATTACGGGGATCGTCTAGAGCATGTCGATATGGCTTATGTCAAAAAACTCACAGCGGTAAACGCAATTAATCTAGCACAACTCGCTCAGGCACCTCTCGCCCCTGAAACGGTGGCTATCTCTGGAATGGTTGCCCCCTCTACTACCCTGTCATGGTCTGCCGTAGATGGCGCAGTGGCTTACCGCGTGTATTGGCGGGACACTACAGAGGCGCATTGGCAATTTAGCAGACTAGTTACCCAAGGGACCGAGCTCACTTTGGAGGGTATTGTTATTGATAATTTTTTGTTTGGGGTCGCCGCTGTGGGGGCCCAGGGGCATGAAAGCCTAGTTCAATTTCCGAACAAAGTGTTGCGATAAGAACCTGTCAAAGAATCTTTCAAAATTGTATCACAATCCTCTGATTTAATTTAAAATGCGGCAATTCACTTTTATACTTTTTGTTATATCATGTCTGGTGCAAAATCCTGTTCTGGCTCAAAACTTCACACACTTAGATACTCTGCGTGGCTCTATTACTCCTGAACGGGCTTGGTGGGACCTGCAGCATTACGATTTAACAGTTACAGTATCTTTAAACAAACGCAGCATCAGTGGACAGAATTCCATCAGTTATAAAACCATTGCCCCATATGTAAGTAACTTGGCCCAATACCAAAACGCAGGACCCATAATAGATCTGAAAACCAGAGATGGCATAATGCAAATAGATCTACAAGCCCCGATGAAAATTGATAGTGTCCTGCAAAATGGCCTACAACTTGATTTTTTCAATGAAGGCCCAGCTCACTTTGTTTTGCTCAAAGAGCCTCAAATAAACGGTAAAGAGTACAGTTTGAGCTGTTATTTTTCTGGAGCCCCCATCGTGGCCGAAAATCCGCCTTGGGATGGTGGATTTACTTGGGAGGATGATGAACTTGGGCGTCCATTTATCGCCAATGCTAATCAAGGAATTGGCGCCAGTGTCTGGTGGCCCAACAAGGATCACCCTAGTGATGAGCCTGATCGCGGGATTGATTTAAAGATTAATGTACCTCAACCACTGGTCGCTGTGGGCAATGGCCGTTTGATAACAATAGACAGCAGCTTTTCAGACCATCGGCAATTTCATTGGCGGGTCACCGCACCCATCAATAATTACGGGGTAAACATAAACATAGGCCACTATGCCAAGTTTTCCGAAAAATATTCGGGTCTCGAAGGAAAGCTTAATTGTAATTATTGGGTATTAGACTATAACCTGGAACAAGCAAAAGCGCAATTCAGTCAGGTACCGATGATGTTGGAAGCCTTTGAACATTGGTTTGGCCCCTACCCCTTTTATAACGATGGCTATCAACTGGTAGAGGTTCCTTACCTAGGTATGGAGCATCAAAGTAGTGTTACCTATGGCAATGGATATCGCAATGGATACCGGGGAACAGACCTCAGTGGTTCTGGCTGGGGTATGACCTTTGACTTTATCATCATCCACGAATCAGGCCATGAGTGGTTTGCGAACAATATCACCAATAAAGATGTGGCCGATATGTGGATCCATGAAGGATTTACGGCCTATAGTGAAAATCTATTTTTAGATTATTTTCACGGAAAAGAGGCCTCAAGTGCCTATGTTTTAGGGACTAAAAAAAGAATACTCAATGATCGTCCATTAATCGGCACCTATAATGTCAATCATGAAGGCAGCGGCGATATGTACTACAAAGGCGCCAATATTCTGCACACTTTAAGACAACTTATCGAGGATGATCAAAAATGGCGAGAGATACTCATTGGGCTCAATCGCGAATTTCGTCATCAAACCGTCACCACTGATCAGGTTGAAGATTATATCTCCAAAGCCTCGGGCATTGACCTAACGACTTTTTGGAATCAATACTTACGCACCAATAAAATCCCTGTACTTCAGTACAGTATTAAGGAATCTGAAATCAAATTCAAATACAAGGATATAATTGATGGTTTCGATATACCTGTGCGCGTGAAAATAAATGATGCCTTGGTTTGGCTCTATCCCGACAATAATTGGAAAACCTATAAGGCGCAAAATCCTGTGCAAACCTTTACCCTAGATGAAAATTTCTTGGTGAATCAGCAACTAGAAAATCAAAATCGATAATTGAGCTACAGGTCCCTAGATCAATATATTTTATTAACTTTCTGACTTGTAATTTTCATCTCAAAAACATGCGATTTACCTTAATTTTTGCCCTGGTGGCGAGCCTTTTTATTGCTATACCCAAAGCAAATGCGCAAACCATTGATCCTGAAATTTTTAAAGAATTAAAACCTCGTGAAATTGGTCCAGGTGGTATGTCTGGAAGGGTTACGGCCATTGATGTAGTCTTGAGTCAACCAGATATTATTTATGCGGGAACGGCCTCGGGAGGTGTTTGGAAAACAACGGGAGGTGGACAAACTTGGACCCCCATTTTTGAGAATGAGGCTACCGCTTCTATCGGTGCCTTGACCATAGACCAAAGCAATCCTTCCATAATTTGGGTTGGTACTGGAGAAGGAAATCCACGAAACAGTTTAAATGGTGGTAAAGGCGTTTATAAATCACTTGATGGTGGTCGTAGTTGGCAACTTATGGGTCTAGAATCCACACGAAATATCCATCGAATCCTTGTTGACCCTAACGATTCAAACACTGTTTATGTAGGCGCTATCGGCTCACCATGGGGCGCCCATCTGGAGCGAGGGGTGTTTAAGACCACCGATGGTGGAAAAACATGGACGCATATATTGAAAACTAATGAGCACTCAGGGGTGGCAGACATGGTTATGGATCCCTCAAATCCGGGTAAAATAGTTGTGGCCTTATGGGAACATTATCGTGAACCTTGGTTTTTTAAATCTGGAGGAGCAGGATCTGGTCTCTTCATAACCCATGATGGTGGTGTGCATTGGAAACAAATGACAGATAAAGAAGGGCTTCCAAAGGGGGATTTAGGCAGAATTGGACTGGCCATTGCCCCAAGTAATCCCGAAAGAATATACGCTTTGGTCGAGGCCAAGAAAAACGGACTTTATGTCAGCGAAGACGGAGGCGAATCCTGGAAATTGGTCAATGATAAAAATGATATTGGCAATAGACCATTTTATTACTCGGACATTTTTGTCGACCCAACTAATGAATACAAAGTTTACTCAGTGTTTACCTATGTCAATGTATCCATTGATGGCGGAAAGAATTTTGAGCAGCTCATGCCAGCATACGGCGTTGATAATGGGGTACACCCGGACCATCACGCTTGGTGGATCCACCCATCAAATGGAAAATTCATGCTCGATGGGAACGATGGAGGGCTAAATTTAACCCGAGACGGCGGCAAAACTTGGCGCTTTATGGGCAATATTCCGGTAGGTCAATTTTATCATATAGCGGCCGATATGGAAATCCCCTACAATGTCTATGGTGGTATGCAAGACAACGGCAGCTGGCGAGGCCCTGCCTATGTTTGGAAACGCCAGGGTATCCGCAATAGTTATTGGCAGGAAATCTCTTTTGGCGATGGATTTGATGTAGTTCCTGATCCTGAAGATTCTAGATTTGGTTGGAGTATGAGTCAAGAGGGCTATGTTTCTCGCTACGATTACCTCACGGGCAATAACTATATGGTCCGCCCAACCCATCCAGACCCTAATGTGCGCTTGCGTTTTAACTGGAACAGTGCCATAAATATTGATCCGGTAGATCCAAAAACCCTTTATTTCGGCTCTCAATTTGTCCACAAAAGCACAGATAAAGGCTTAACATGGCAAATTATTTCGCCAGATTTGACCACAAATGATCCCCAAAAACAAAAGCAAGATGAAAGCGGTGGGCTTACTATGGATGCCACCGGTGCAGAGAATCACACTACTATACTTGTTATAGAACCCTCTGTTTTGAATCCTGCCATTCTATGGGTCGGCACTGATGACGGACGTGTGCACCTTTCACAAAATGGTGGTGCGTCATGGCAAAGCCTTGAAAACAATATAAAAGGCTTGCCCAAAGGCAGTTGGATCACACAAATTAAAGCCTCAAATAAAAACCCTGGCACTGCCCTTTTGGTAGCTAATGATTACAGAAGACTCAATGATGGGGTCTACGTCTACAAAACAAAAGACTACGGCAAATCATGGCAAAAATTAGTCGACGACCAAGACGTCGGGAGTTTTGCCTTGAGTATCGTTGAAGATCCCGTAACAGATAAATTGCTCTTTTTAGGAACTGATGACGGTTTATATTATTCCCTAAATGCTGGGGCACAATGGACCAAATACAAACATCATTTTCCTACAGTTCCAGTGAGTGATTTACTGATTCATCCAAGAGAACACGATCTAGTTATCGGCACTTTTGGAAGGTCCATTTGGATATTGGATGATATCAAACCCTTACGCGCTTTAGCAATGAATAAAGGCATTATAAAACAACCTTTGAGCCTTTTTGAACCGCCACAGGGATATCAAGCGGCTTATCAACAACCCACCGGAAGTCGATTTGGTGCAGATGCTTTATTTCAAGGAGAAAATCGACCAGCAGGAGTGGCCTTTAGCTATTGGATAAACACAGAAGAGGTGAATAAAATTATTGATACTACTAAGGATACTACTGAAGGCAAAAAATCCAAAGATTCTTTGTTTTTAAAAATTTATGATGGGGAAAAACTTGTCCGTACTCTGCAAAAGGAGGTACCTGAAAAGGAGGGTATTTATCACTGGAATTGGTATATGGACGCCAAAGGGGGATCTTGGATAAGAAGAAATCCTAGGGAATCAAAACAAGAAGCTGGTGGCGGCTATTTAGCCCCTGGTCAGTACGAGGCAGTGCTGTCATTGGGACAAAACGACACCTCAAAATACAGCACCCCGAAGCGTCAAATAAACGTTTTTGCTGACCCGAGAATAAAGCCAATAAGTACTCAAGGGGTAGAAAAAACTATAGCCATGATGAAGGCCTCTCAAAGTCTTAGTTCGGAGATTACTGAAATTTTAAATCAGCTTAAAACTGATTTAGACGGTCTAGAGCGCCTTGGAAAGGATCTTAAAATACAAGAAGATCACGACCACCAAAGTCTATTGGATGAAATAAATCAACTCCGTAAAGCCCTGACTGAATTACAAGACCTTTACGTGGGCAAGCAAGATGAGCGTCAAGGAATTACTGCTGAGGCTGCCCCAAGTGTCGTAGATCGTTTAAGACAACACTATGGCTATTTAGCAAGTCGTCCTGACGGTCCTACGCAAACGGAAATTCAACTCTGGGAGCAAGTTCAGCAAGCTGCTCAGACGGCAGAACAAAAAGTAAATGAATTTTACAAAACGACTTGGGCGCCTTTTACACAAAAAATTAATGACATCAGCATCCCCTATTTTAAAAACGCTGAATTCGAAAAAAACGATAAATAACTGAAGTTTTGAATAAAATTAAAATAAGTATTCGAGGTCTTTTGATACTGCTCCTTATGAGTTTTTTTCAGAGTGGCCAAGCCCAGACTGAATCGGAAGAGGTACAGGGAAGTTGGTTTGTTTTTGTAAATCAGCATCGATTTAACACAAAACTAAGTGCCCTTACCGACGTGCAACATCGAAGCTGGGAATTGGCGCAGAACTTTAATCAACTATTAATGCGTTCCACCCTTTACTATAAATTGAACTCTGAATTTCAACTTGGACTTGGCTATGGGTTTATTATCACAGACCCTAGTTTCGAGAAAGTGACGGGGGAAAAAACCTTTAATGAACACAGGATTCACGAAGATTTACTCTTTAACCGCAGTTTCAGTAATGGGAATTGGTTCAATAGATACCGTTTAGAGCAACGCTATTTGCCGAACGAAAATAATGGCTATGACTTATCTCAAAGGGTACGTTATATGTCAAGAATCAATTATCAATTGACTTCAAAATTTTCAATATCGGCTTTTGATGAAGTGTTTTTAAACCTGGAGCGCCCTGTATTTAGTCAAAACCGATTGTATCTTGGGATGGGCTATCAAGCCACCCCAATGCTCAATGTACAATTAGGTTATATGAAAAATCACTTTTCTAATGCAAACTACAATCGTGTTGTGCTTACCCTATGGTATAATACGAGCAGCATGTAAGACCCGTATTTCGGACATCAGGAACCAATACATTTTAATTTTTATTGTAATTTAGACCATAAATAATTCATTATGACCCGTACATTTCTCGTTGCCCTTTTAGCAAGCACAGTATTCTTAAGTTGTAAAAACGACGCAAAGCAAAATGGTGTGGAAACTCAAAATACCGAGGCAAAACCCAGCGAAGCAAAACCTAAGGTAGAGGCAAATAAAGAAACAGTAGTGGTGAGACTTGAATCAATAAGTGGTAGTACGGCTACAGGACTGGCAATTTTTGTTCAGGAATACGGTCAAGTACGTTTGATTAGCGAATTTGAAGGTCTTACTCCAGGAATACATGCGATGCACCTGCATGAAAAAGCAGACTGCTCGGCAGCGGATGGAACCTCTACAGGGGGACACTGGAATCCTACATTTGAAAAACACGGCTCATGGGGTGACCCCAAAGGGTATCACCGTGGCGATATAGGGAACTTAACAGCAAAAGCCGATGGAACGGCTAAACTCATGTTTCAAACCGATCAATGGTGCATTGGATGTGGGGATGAAGCTAAAGATATCCTTGGCAAAGCAGTAATCATCCATGATGGGCGTGATGATTTAACCACCCAACCTACGGGTAATGCTGGAGGTCGTGTGAGTTGTGGCGGTATTATTAAATAAGCCTTCTAAACTCAATATAAATTTTCCTCTAATCGAATTTATTCGGTGATCATAAACATCTCCATCGTTGAGATTGTAGTCAAATTTTATTAAAAAGGTTTACTCTAAATCGATAACTACATCGGATACGCCGCGGCGCACTTTTGCAAAAGAGGCAAATTTATCTTCTTTAGAACGGAGGCCTACCGGTAAAAGCAAAGCAGCCCTAATCCCCATTTTTGACAGACCTAAAACCTCGTCATATTGCTCCGGATAAAAACCCTCCATAGGACACGAATCAATTCCTTCTGCGGCACATACGGTCAGCAAATTTCCTAAGGCGATATAAGCTTGTTTAGCCGTCCATACCTGCAAGTCTTCAGGTGTCATTGCTGCCATTTCCTTGAGTAGAAAATCACGAAAAGGAGCGAGTATGTTCTCTTCTGTACCGCGCTGATCCATCACAAGCTTAAAGTATGAGTGTATATATTCAGCCCCAATATCCGTTCTGGTACAAAGCACCAAAAGATGTGAGCATTGCTCGATCTGTTTTTGATTCATAGAAGCACCCACTAGACTCTTTTTGACCTCTTGGTTTTTGATTACCAGCAGTTTTAGCGGTTGTAAACCATAAGAAGAAGCGGTTAAGTTAAAGGCTTCTTTAAGGAGCTGAATTTGCGAATCATTTAAGATCTGATCAGGGTCAAAGGCCTTACATGCATAACGCCATTTGAGTTGATCAATTATTGAGTTTGGCATAGCTTTTTCTTTTTTATTGCAAAGGTAATACTCTTGAAATTAGTTTTGAAAGAACCAAAGCTTTATCGCCAATACACCAATCATCACAATTAAAAACTTACGGATAAACCCATCCCCTTTTTTAACGGAGAGTCTACTTGAAATCCATGCCCCAGAAGCATTGCCTAAGGCTAAAATCAAACCAATTTTGAAGTCAACTTTGTCATTTAATATAAAAACGATTAATGCCGCAATGGAATAAAGCAATACCACAAAAACTTTGGTTGCATTAGTCCGCACTAGATTGATATGATGGGCATAATGCAAATAAAGGATAATTAGAAATCCAATTCCCGCGTTTATAAAGCCCCCATAAATTCCCAAAAAGAAAAAGACGAGCATTCCTTGCCAAAGATAACGGCCAGTAAGGCGTTCTGCCTTATCTGCAAGATCAATATCGGGTTTAAAAATAATGATGAGCATTACCACAAGCATGATAATAGCCAGTACCTTATTGAACAAACCCTCGTCGATATCAACAGCAATTTTAGCTCCAATTAGTGCTCCAAGTAAAGCAGAAATGCCTATGTAGGTATTGAAAGGGAATGTTGAGACTCCCTTACTGCGAAAACCCATGGTGGCCATAAAAGTCTGGATTACAATCGCAACGCGATTGGTCCCATTAGCCACTGCCGGCGGTAAACCCATGAAAATTAAAAAGGGTAAAGACAATAAACTTCCTCCCCCTGCTATGGTATTGATAAAACCCACGGTAAAACCGATGATCACCAGAAGCAGATATTGTAATAATGGATCCATATAACAAAGGTAATTCGAATATTTTTAGTGCCTACTTTAATGATAGCCTTCAGGCCATTAAAATAATGCTTTAGTACTTGTATAATTCTACAAAAGCGTACTATATTTGCAACCGCCCAGGAGAAATGGCAGAGTGGTCGAATGCGGCAGTCTTGAAAACTGTTGAGGGTCAC
>JAYOYS010000002.1:126214-206124 GCA_038153605.1 Flavobacteriaceae bacterium | reverse complement strand
GCGAGAGGGAGACTTGAACTCCCGACCTCCGGGTTATGAATCCGACGCTCTAACCAGCTGAGCTACCTCGCCAAAAATCGGTTTCCATTTGAATGGGTGCAAATATAGAAACAAAATAAAGTATGGCAAATGCTTAAAAGTCTTTTTTCGGGGGTCTTAAATTTACCTAAAAATAATTCCTGCAGTTTTTGGCAAAATAGAATTAATATCTATATTGCCTCATTGCTAAAATTCATCTATGGAGCGCAAGGTAAAATATGAGATGGAATTTCCGATACATGTATCGCCATCGCTTTTATACCAGTATATTTCGACCCCTTCGGGCATGAGTGAGTGGTACGCCGACAATGTCAATTCGCGAGGACAACTCTTTACATTTATTTGGGAGGGTAGCGAAGAACAAGCCAAGCTTTTAGGAAAAAAAAGCGGGGAACGCATTAAATTCAGATGGGTTGATGATGAGGATTCAGACTACTTCTTTGAGTTGAGAATTCAAGTGGACGATATTACTAAGGATGTCTCTTTAATGATAACAGATTTTGCTGATGAAGATGAAGTCGATGAGGGCAAAATGCTTTGGGAAAATATGATTTCTAATCTAAAACATGTTTTGGGCAGTGCCTAAAGGCGTATTGCCTTATATTTGCGCCACCTATGGGTGGCTTTTTTTATGATCAATTATAACGGAACTTTACTTGAAAAAGAATACATAAAACAAGACCTACACAACAGAGGACTTCATTATGGCGATGCGCTTTTTGAAACCATGAAAGTTGTGGGACGTCGCATTTTATTTGCTGAAGCTCATTATTTTCGTTTAATGGCCTCTATGCGTTTGATGCGCATGGAGATACCCATGCACTGGACGCCAGAGTTTTTTCAAACAGAAGTTAATAAAACCCTCAAAGGTCAATCTGGATCATCGGCATTTCGCATTAAAATTCTTGTGTGGCGCGATTGGGGTGGACGTTATACCCCTACCTCAGAAGGTGTGCTTTATGCCTTGTTCGCGGAGCCACTTTCTGATACCTCCTATGTCATTAATTCAGAAAACTATTTAGTTGATTTGTATAAGGACCACTACTTGAATACGGGCTTGTTACAGCAGTTGAAAACTAACAATAAACTGACTAATGTTTTAGCGGGGATTTACGCTCAAGAAAATGACTACAATAGTTGCCTATTGTTGAACCACAATAAGCAAGTCGTGGAAGGAATAAGTGGCAATCTTTTTTTGGTCAATGACTACAAAATTAAAACACCTCCTTTAGCCGATGGCTGTCTGAACGGAATCATGCGAGGTGTATTGCTCGATATTTTGTCAAAACATCCAGATTATATAGTGTCTGAGGAATCCATTTCGCCATTTGAACTTCAAAAGGCAGACGAGCTTTTTTTAACAAATGTTATTTCGGGAATCCAACCCATAACCCAATATCGAAAAAAGCAATTTGCTCAAAAAATAAGTGCAGAGTTAACACAGAAGTTAAATGAATTTTCCGGGTTGAGCAAGAGTTCCGGTATGACCTCTAATTCATAGTCGGATTTTCAGGGGCATTCGACCACATGGCGTATGCGCCCCCCAAAGCATTCATCGTCTTACGCCAATAATTTTGATCTGTTTTTACAATTTGCTCAGAGTGCAAATCATTGGGCATGACAAGCCAATTATTTTCGGCCCACTCTTCCTCTAATTGATTTGGTCCCCAGCCTGAATAGCCCAAAAAGAATTGAATTTGGTCATTAGATAGTCGTCCGCTATTGAGCAGTTCAATAATTTGGGTGAAATCACCCCCCCAATAGATTCCAAAATCAATGTATACGCTGTTGTCAATGAGCTCTGGCGCATTGTGGATAAAATAAAGATTATCCTGTTCTACAGGGCCACCATTAAATACTGGGATTTCTGGGCTAACCTCCGGGACTAAGTCATTGAGGTCGTACCGTAAAGGCTTGTTTAAGATAAATCCGATAGACCCTTCATGATTGTGTTCTGCTAATAAAATGCAAGAGCGATTAAAGGATAAATCGCCAATAATAGAAGGTTCTGCAATGAGCAGAAAACCCCTGCTAGGTTTAATGTTTAGGTTAGGTGCCATATCTTAAAGCTACGCCAAATAAACCAAATCTCCAACTCTTTGATTATCAAGCATAAAAAAACCCTGCCGAGGCAGGGTGTATTTTTCTACATCAAAGTGATTAATTCACGCTGTCTGAAAGCTCAGATCCTGCCTTGAATTTCACAACATTTTTAGCTGCAATTTTGATGGTTTTTCCAGTTTGAGGATTTCTTCCTTCTCTTGCAGCACGCTTAGATACTGACCAAGATCCGAATCCTACTAGTGAAACACGCTTTCCACCTTTCAATGATCCTCCTACATTTCCTAGGAAAGATTCTAATGCTTTTTTAGCTGCTGCTTTGGTGATGCCAGCATCCGCAGCCATAGCGTCGATTAAATCAGATTTGTTCATACGATAAAATTTAAATTAAAATTTTGGTTAAACTTGCATATAATTGCTTTACAAATTTAACGGGATAATCCAGCCACGCAAGGAAACACGCAGTAAAACGCGGTTTTTGTTAATAAATCAACCCCTTTGTTGATAAAGTAAGAACAATTGACCTAATTTTTCGCTAAATCAGTAATGACAAGGGTTCAGACGAATTTGTCCTCCTTTTCAAAACTGAAGCCATTCAATAGAGATTCGGCTGGCATTTTTTTCTTTCCTGGAAGTTGCAAAGCATTAATGGCCAATTGATAATCTGAAGCGTGAACAAATAGCATTTTTTTATCAGTACAGATACTTCCTGGTGCTAAGGTTGCATTTCTATTGGTGTATTGCGCTTGATAAATTTTTACTTTAAATGACTCTCCCTTGTGCACGAGCGTAGTCCAAGCCCCTGGGTAAGCATCAAGCCCGCGAATTAAATTAAGTATTTTTTCAGCAGGCCAGTCCCAATGAATACGGGTGTTGTCTTGATTTAGTTTTGGTGCGCTTTTTAAAGGAGAAATAGGTTCTTGGGGTTGTGGTTTTGCCTCACCTTGATTTATAGTGTCGATTGTGTTGAGCACCAGTTGGGTTCCCAAGGCCATAAGTTTATCATGCAATTCTGAAGCATTTTCCTTTGGTTCTATCGGGCATGATTTGCTTTGAATAATTGCACCGGTGTCAATTTGGTGATCTATAAAAAAGGTGGTGACTCCCGTGTTTTTTTCTCCGTTAATAATAGCCCAATTGATGGGAGCAGCGCCGCGATACTGTGGCAGGAGAGAAGCATGTAAATTAAAGGTACCTTGACTCGGAATCTTCCATAACACCTCAGGTAACATTCTAAAGGCAACTACTACAAAAACATCTGGGTTGAGCCCTTCAAGTTCTTTTAAAAAATTTGGGTCTTTCAAGCTTTCAGGCTGCCACAACTTTAGATTGTGTTTTAAGGCCGTATTTTTAACAGCACTTGGTTGTAGATTGCGTCCTCGTCCCGCGGGGCGATCAGGCGCGGTAACCACCCCGAGTAAATTATATTTATGGGCCACCAAAGCCTCTAAAACCCCTGCGGCAAAATCGGGGGTACCCAAAAATACGATACGCAACTTATTTGTCATTTCAAGTAATACCTATTGACCGCGTCGATATCTATTTTTTGCTGATTGTAGAGATAGGTCAAAACCGCGTCAATATCTTCTGGGTCAAAGGTAATGTTTTCTCGAAGCTCTGCGATACTTAAACTCTGCTCTTTGAGCAGATTTATGATGAGCTCGGCGATGGCATCACCAGCATTTTGACCTGTTTGCTTCTTCTTTTTGAGACAATTGGAACACATCCCACAATCCTGAATTAACGCTTGACCAAAATGCTGTACGAGCAACTGTTTCAAGCAGCTTTGAGATTCCTGTATTAAGCCCAAAACATCGCGCTGCTGTAATTGAATCCGTTTTAAATGACGCTCGATAATGGAGGTATGAGGATTAATACTTCGTGCGTCTTCTCTTGGCAATAAAAAAGTGAGCTGTAAATCTGTTTGAAAATGCTCCAAATCGACCAATTGTCTTTTTTCCATCCAAATCAAAGCTTCTTTAATTTGCTCCACTGTCACCCCGGTTTTTTTAGCGAGTTGATACAAGTCTAGGGATATTTTACTTTGAAAAATTCCCCCATATATCCTTAAAATATTACGACCAATGAGCCCTAACGTCGGGTGTTGGTCTAGGGTTTGCGTTAAAATGGTACTGTCAGCAATAAATTGTAAACGTGTCTTACTGCCATATTGATGCTTTAAAGTAATAATTCCTATACGATCAAGGATGTTCAGTGCAGTCATCGTTTTGGTGGGATTCAAGCGATAAGCGCTACAAAAGTCGTCCACTGCTAAACCAAAGCTGCTGCCTTGGCCCTCTCCATAGGCAACCTGAAAATAATTGCATAAATGACGATAAAACTGTTTGATTTCCTCGGGATTTAGCAGCTGGTTTTTCTTACGCTGCTTGAATTGTTCAATATTTTGCTCATGATAAATCAACCATGCTTGAGCAGGAAGACCATCGCGTCCGGCGCGCCCAATCTCTTGAATATAACTCTCGATGGAATCAGGAATGAAGGTGTGGATGACATAGCGCACTGCCGCATGGTTAATCCCCATACCAAATGCACTGGTAGCCACCATGAGCTGAGCCGGACGCGATAACCAATTTTGAAGGGCTTTTTGCTTTTGTTTTTGATCCATCCCCCCGTGAAAATAGGCGGTATCGAGTCCTGCACTCTTCAGACTAAGGGCGAAGGATTCGCTCAGTTTTCTAGTAGGCACATAAACAATCCCCGAACCATTTTGTGCTTCAGCCAGCGCATTGATTCGGCCGAGTACATCTTCTTTTTTTTCGATCAGTAGTTGAATATTTTCTTTGATCAATCCGCGGCTAAACATCTCGGGCTTTTTGAGACCCAGAGCACTGATAATTTCTGAAGTAATTTCTTGAGTTGCTGTTCCCGTAAGAGCGAGTATGGGTACCATAGGATGAAGTTCCCGCAGTATACCTAGTTGTTGATAGGCAGGCCGAAAATCAAAGCCCCATTGTGCGATACAATGGGCTTCATCAATAGCCCATAAATTCACGCGAATAGTCTTTAAAAATTCAAGAACTATTTCTTGTTTTAGTCGTTCTGGAGCAATGTAAAGAAATTTGTAACCCCCATGTTTGAAGAGATCAAAAATTCTTATCATTTCATCGGGTGGCTGAGGTCCTGTTAATGCTATTGCCTTGATGTTGCGCCCCATAAGATCATTGACCTGATCTTCCATTAGGGCTATAAGCGGAGAAATCACCACACAAATGCCCTCTTCAAGAAGTCCAGGGATTTGATAACAAATAGATTTGCCAATGCCTGTCGGAAGAATTGCCAGAACGTCTTGTCTTGCAATTAACTGCTCCATAATGCTCTCTTGAGGCTCTCGAAAAGAGGTATAACCCCAATACTGATGTAAAAGTCGTTGGGGGTTCGAGGTCATTAGAGATTCAATTTATTTAAAATAAAATCAGTGCGTTCATGTACAGTTCCGGTAGGAACAACAATCGGCTCGTAGCCTAGTTTTTCATAACGCTTCGCGATATGTTGGTGTATTTCTTGTCCTTGATCAAAGGATTCGTAACGCTCATTGTCTTGAGTGTGTATGGCTTGCCAAGGCGGTAAAATGAAGACGCAATCGTAACGATAGGTTGCCAAATCCCGCAAAAATTCTTCAGGAGACTCTTGATTCAGATAATCCATATATGCGACAATATCTGGTAAGCCACGATCAAAAAAAACAGCTTGCTTTTTTTGTTTATTGTTGGCGTTGTGCGCGCTTAGAAATTGTGTTTTGCGTCCCTTAAAAAGAGCTTTGCTAAAAGCCAGTGGGTCTTTAAGAAATAATTGTTCCACCCCATTTTTTTGCCCCTCGAGTATGATTTGACGAGAAATTTCATGTTGACATTCATGCCCGAGTGCATCGAGCTGCGCCATTATCGTGGTTTTTCCGGTACCAGGCCCTCCGGTTAGGACTATTTTTAATGCCATGAAAAAAAACTAAAGACCATGACAAAGTTAGTTATTCTTGTAGGCTTGCGCTATCTTTGTGCCGAATTCGTTAACCACCTTTATGTCGGATCAAAAATCTCAAGAGTTTTATGATCGATTAACCCAGCAGTTGGCTGATGATCGCACTTGGCCAGCGACCTATATGTTTAAATTTATTGTTCCTGGCATTGAAGAGCGTATTGAGGCAGTATGTCAATTTTTTGATCCTACCAAATCAGATATCCGTATTAAGAATTCATCCAAAGGGAATTACAGCAGTATTTCAGTTACTTTGATTATGGCCTCTCCAGAGGCTGTAGTTCAAAAATATCAGGAAGTTTCTGTCGTGGAAGGTGTCATTTCTTTATAAAATGATTATTTTGCACACCCAGTAAGCACTGATTTTCCTCTATTTTTTTGATTGAGAACACCAACTATGTTAGTAGATAATTTAGAATACAATACCGAGCGCGAACAATTGATTATACCTGAATATGGCCGCCATATCCAAAAAATGGTGAATCAAGCCATAGCCATAGAAGACCGTGAAGAGCGCAACAAATGCGCGCATAGTATTATTGCGGTAATGGGTAATTTAAACCCTCATTTGCGCGATGTGCCTGATTTTCAGCACAAACTATGGGATCAGTTGTTTATGATTTCGGATTTCAAACTTGATGTGGATGCGCCTTATCCGATGCCTTCACCTGAAGAATTGGCAGAACGCCCACAACCTTTGGCCTATCCTCAAAACTTTCCGAAATATCGTTTTTATGGTAACAACATCAAACGCATGATTGATGTCGCTATAAAATGGGAGGATGGTGACAAAAAGGATGGTTTGGTTATTACCATTGCCAATCACATGAAAAAAAGTTTTTTGAACTGGAACAAGGATACTGTTGAGGATCAAGTGATTTTCAATCATTTATTCGAGCTTTCAGAGGGTAAACTGAATCTGAAAAATAGCGAAGAGGATTTGACACAGGCCACAGATTTGATTAAAAATAAAAAGCGTTTCGTCAAAAAAACGCACAAGTCTGGCCGCGGACGAAAGCGTTATTAATTAAAAAAATATGGGTACTTTCCACATAGAAGGAGGCCACGAACTCTCTGGAGAGATTCGTCCACAAGGAGCGAAAAACGAAGCACTACAGATTTTATGCGCGGTCTTGCTCACAGAGGAGCCTGTGATCATCGAGAATATTCCCGACATCATCGATGTCAATAAACTCATTACCATATTGACCCATTTAGGGGTAAAAGTAGAGCCTCTTTCTGCCGGGGCTTATCGCTTTCAAGCCGATACCTTAGATTTGGAATATTTAGAATCTGAGTTGTTCAAAAAAGAGGGGAGTAGTTTGCGCGGATCCATAATGATTGTTGGGCCCCTGCTCGCGCGATTTGGTAAAGGTTATATCCCTCGTCCAGGTGGGGATAAAATTGGTCGCCGTCGTTTAGACACCCATTTTGAAGGGTTTATAAAACTTGGAGCGAGTTTTCGCTATAACAAGCATGAGCGATTTTACGGTGTAGAGGCCCCAAATGGTCTCACCGGGACTTATATGCTCCTAGATCAGGCCTCAGTCACTGGGACAGCCAATATTCTTATGGCAGCAGTTTTGGCCCAAGGAACCACTACAATTTATAATGCAGCCTGTGAGCCTTATTTGCAACAACTCTGCCGTATGCTCCAATCTATGGGGGCAAACATTCAAGGTGTAGGATCTAATTTATTGGTTATCGAAGGGGTTAAACGTCTGGGCGGTTGTACGCATCGAATTTTACCAGACATGATTGAAATAGGGAGTTGGATTGGTTTGGCGGCCATGACCCGAAGCAGCATTACGATAAAAGATGTCTCTTGGGAAAATCTCGGCTTGATTCCCGATACTTTTAGAAAGCTTGGTATCAAACTTGAGCGTAAAGGAGATGATATTTTTATTCCCCGTCAAGAGTCTTATGAGATTCAATCCGACATGGATGGCTCTATTTTAACAATTTCTGATGCCCCTTGGCCAGGGTTTACACCGGATTTGTTAAGTATAGTTTTAGTGACCTGTACTCAAGCCAAAGGCAGTGTATTAATTCATCAGAAGATGTTTGAAAGTCGTTTGTTCTTTGTGGACAAACTCATCGATATGGGGGCTAAAATTATCCTTTGTGATCCCCACCGTGCCACAGTAATTGGTCACGATTTTGCCTCCTCCCTAAAGGCAACCAATATGGTTTCTCCGGATATCAGAGCCGGGGTTTCTTTGTTGATTGCGGCTTTATCTGCCGAGGGAACTAGTGTGATACAAAATATCGAACAAATTGACCGTGGCTATGAGCGCATTGACGAGCGTCTGCAGGCTATTGGCGCAAAAATTACCCGTGTAAATTAGCCTAATTAAGCGCTGCTTTGTAGGTTTCCAGACAACGTTCTCGCGCCATTTTGTGTTCTACTAGGGGTTTCACATAGCGCGGTAGGTCGCACTCGGGAACCCATTTTTTAATATAGGTCCTATGTTTGTCAAATTTATCAACCTGAGTCATAGGGTTGAAAATCCTGAAATATGGGGCAGCATCCACACCACTTCCAGCAGCCCATTGCCAATTACCTACATTAGAAGAGCATTCGTAGTCTAATAATTTTTCTGCAAAATAAGCCTCACCCCATCGCCAATCAATCAAAAGGTGTTTACATAAAAAACTGGCAACTAACATACGGACGCGATTATGCATGTATCCGGTTTTGTTGAGTTCTCTCATGCCGGCATCAACTAGAGGGTAGCCCGTCTGGCCATTTTTCCATGCTTCGAACTCTTTGGGATCATTGCGCCACTGTATTCTGTCGTATTGTGGCTTAAAAGATTGGGTTACTGTATGGGGAAAGTGCCAAAGAATTTGCATAAAAAATTCCCGCCAAATTAGTTCTTTGAGCAGGGTGATGTCGTTTATTGGCCTAAGAGCCCTTACGATTTGACGAACGCTAACTGTACCAAAGCGCAAGTGGGGTGAAAGTTTTGAGGTGCCATTGGCTAATCCCGGAAAATTCCTTTTATCAGCGTATTTTTGGGCCACACTCGTGCTATAATCGTAGGGCAAAACTTCATGTGCACTGGATTTGAATCCCATTTGTTCCAGTGTGGGCATAGGACCAAAAGACCCTTCTAGAAACTTTTCTTTGTATTCCGAAACTCCATAATCAGAAAGAGGGCCATTGGATTCCAGTGTTGCCAGCCATTTTTTGCTGTAAGGTGTGTAGACAACATAAGGATTGCCATCCTCTTTAACAATTTCATCCATCTCAAAAATCACCTGATCTTTAAATTGATGAAAACCCATACTTTGCGCTTCACAGTGGGCCTTTAGGGCATTATCGCGTTGCAGCGCATAGGGTTCGTAGTCGCGATTACTGATTAAGTTTTTTACAGTAAATTCCTTCTGAAGTTCCTCTAAAGCCTGAGTTGGTGTACCATAAAAAACTTTCAAATCAGTGCCCCATAAGCACAGCTCTTGTTTTATATAGCTTAGTTGTTGGTGAATGAAATTTACCCGACCGTCCTCAGCAGCACAAGAGTCAATTATATTTCGATCAAAGATAAAAATGGGAACTACAGGATAAGACCCTCTTAGCGCCTTACTCAATCCGTGATTGTCCGAAAGTCTTAGGTCTCTTCGAAACCAAAACACATTAACCTCAATAGCTGAGAAGTCTCGACTTACTTTTTCATTCTTTTCTCGGCTTAAGACGTCATTCGATGTAACATCACTTTTTTTCTCGGGTTGATTCATATCACCTGTTATTCTATTTATTGCGCTAGTTGAGTTTCAAGGCGCCCATGCCGCCATCGAGCCCAAGGACTTGACCCGTCATCCATGAGGACTGTTCACTAAGCAAGAAATAGGTGCACTCTGCAAAGTCTTGTGGCGTCCCAACGCGCTTTAGGGGATGACGCTCATTCATTTTTTCAAGTTTTTCCTCACTTGACAATAATTTGCCTGCTAATGGTGTATTGGTGAGGGAAGGTGCAATGGCGTTCACCCGAATCTTTGGCGCATATTCTGCTGCTAATGAGCGTGTTAATCCTTCCAAGGCACCTTTGGCTACAGCTACTGAGGCGTGAAAAGGCATCCCTTGTTGCACGGCTACAGTACTGTAAACTACTATGCTGGCCTGAGGGCTATTCAATAATTTAGGTAAAACTGCTTGAAGACTTCGGATCATGCCCATGGTGTTGATTTCGAAATCGGCGGCAAAGGCTTCAGGTTTAAGCGCCCGAAACGGTCTTAAATTTATACTTCCTGGAGCATAGACAAATCCATCTAATTGCTCGGGAAGGCCTACTAATTGAGCTTCAGGGTCCAAAACATCATATGGAATATGATGTATTCCTTCGATTTCAGGTCTCGTGCGGCATGCCGTGTAGATTGAATTTCCTTTTTCGATACAAAGTTGAGCGGTCGCGGCACTAATGCCTGTTGAACCGCCTATAATTAAGATATTTTTCATGAGTAGCTACCAAATAATTCGGTGAGTTTTTTGGTTCGATAATTAAATATTTCCTCAAGTTTAGGCGTAACGATTAGCGGGGTGAATAAAGACCCTAAGGCTCCTAATGGGGCTTTATAATGTATGAGATCTTCCATGGCTACACCACCTTTGATAGAAGTGAAAAAGTGTTTGTGATGCCATAGGGTATAAGGCCCAAAGCGCTGTTCATCTACAAAATATTCTTGAGGAACCACATGTGTGATTTCGGTCACCCATTTTGTTTTGATACCCAAAAGTGGTGAGACCCTATATTCAATAATCTGACCAGGATACATTCGTCGGTCTGCACCATCAATGATATCAAACCCCATGTATTCTGGGGTGATGGTCTTTAAATTCTTTGGGTCTGAGAAAAAGTCCCAAGCCTCATCAAGGGTTATGGGTAGATTCTGGGTTCTGTGAAATGTGTACAAAGTATTTTTTTTTGTAAAGATACAATTGTTTAACTTAACCACTAAAATGTTAAACAAAATCATTGAGCGGTTTTATCGTTTTCTTAACGATTTTTTTTACTCAGTGCGCTATATTCGTTAAAATTTTTACATTATGAAAAACTTTATATTATCTCTCTTTTTCTTCTGCGCGTTTTGCATGGGGTCATTGGCGCAAATCCAAACACCAGCAGCTTCTCCCGATCAAACGCTTACACAAAATGTTGGTCTGAGCTCTGTCACTGTTCAATATTCCCGCCCTGCGATGCGTGGCCGTACTATTTTTGGTGATTTAGTGCCCATGAATAAACTCTGGCGTACTGGAGCGAATAAAAACACTTTGATTACTTTTAATAGTGATGCCAGTGTTGGTGGATCAGCGATAAAGGCCGGTACATACTCTATTTATTCGATTCCCTCGATGGATGAGTGGACCATTTACTTCTACACTGACACAGAAAATTGGGGTTTACCTGAGAATTGGGACGAAAGCAAAGTAGCGGCAGTGTACAAGGTTACCGCCCAAAGGCTTGAAGAAGCTGTAGAATCCTTGTCTATTTCAATCGATGAGGTGACTGACTCAGGGGCAGACTTGACTCTAAAATGGGAAAATACCGCGGTATCGATACCATTTAGTTTCGATACGGAAAGCGCTGTTATGGCCAGTATTGATCGCACTATGAATGGACCTACAGACAGAGATTACTATCAGGCTGCTGTTTACTTTTTAAATGCCGATAAGGATATCAATAAAGCCAAAACATGGATAGACAAGGCTATCACCATGAGAAAGAGTCCAGCCTATTGGTACTATCGTCAGCAATCACTGATATACGCAAAAGCAGGCGATAAAAAGGGCGCGATTAACGCAGCGGAACAATCTTTGGATCTAGCTTTAAAGGCGGGAAATCAAGATTATGTAGCCATGAATAAAAAGTCTATTGCAGAGTGGTCTAAATAATCAGTGTTTGATACTATTTTATATTATCGACAGTACTCAGTCATTTGATTAAAAAAAAAGGCATTCTTAAGAATGCTTTTTTTTTTGCGCCTTTATCTTTTAAGGGCACCTTGATCATTTGCGCAATCCAATATTTTAAGCGCACCACGATGATTTAATTGCGATTAAAGGATTTGTCTCAATGCGTTTCGATAATGCGAAGGACTTTTGCCGGTCTGACTTTTAAATGTTTTGTTGAAGTGTGAAAAATTATTGAATCCAGATTCAAAACAGACATCTGTAATACTCAAGGATCCCTCAGCCAACAGTTTACAGGCGTGTGTTACACGGTACTCAGTGACGAATTGAATAAAAGTCTTGCCCGTTTTATTTTTAAAATAACGGCTGAAGGCCTGAGGGGTCATGCTGACTTTATCGGCCATTTCAGTTAGACTGATTGGCCGAGTAAAACATTGACTGACGAAATTATAAATAACATCGAGTCGCGCGGCATCTTGGGGTTTAGTCTCCAGAATTATGTGGTCCGCATTGAGTAAAATATAATCTTTGGCTTGTGCCAAGGCGTTGAGCAAGGCTAAAAAGTTGATTAGCTTGTCAAAAGGATTCATATCAAGGAGTTGCTCAATTTTCGGTCCGAGCTCTTTCTTTGTTCTTTCTGAGAAGACAATCCCTTGTTTACTTCTTTTAAGGAGCTGTTTTACTGCAACGAACTCAGCGGCATCAAAAAAATCTTCACCTAGAAAATCCTCTCGCACTTGAATGACAATTTCACTTTTATTGTTGGTCAAATGATTTGTAAAACCGAAATGGGGCAGTGCAGCACCAATGAATATGAGGTCCCCATCATTATAATAGGAAATATGGTTGCCAATATGTCGTTTACCGCTACCTCCATTGATGTAAACAATTTCCATTTCTGGGTGATAATGCCAAGAAGATGGGTTTGCTGCATTAAAATCTCTGAGGTTTTCGATGCGAACCGAACTTCCTGGAGCGGGGGCAATGGCTTCAAATTGTGGATTTCTTTTCATAGCTCTATAAAAGTACCAAAGCTCATCATGGTAGCGTGAGGATAAAATTAACCAATTTATATGTTATATTAACATTAAGGCTAATTAATTAAACATTACAGGTTAAAAATATATATAAATTGGTCAATAATTGAGGAGCCAGAAATATGCTTTTATCGCATCTTTGACCTGTAGTTAATAATAAAACAATGCACTGTCGTTTGACTGTCAGGTATTGAAAAACATTAAAATCGGTAATTTAGATTTTAATTTTTGGTCGTTAGTTGTGAAAGGGAGTCTTGGTCGGCTCCCTTTTTTCTTTGTATATCGCCAAGGCAAATGCTACCTTTGCCCGCTCACTAATAATTTTAGACATGGACAATGGAATTTACGCCCGTTTTCACACCAGTAAAGGTAAGGTAGACGTATTATTGACTCACGATAAAACCCCTGGCACTGTAGGTAATTTTGTAGCCTTGGCAGAAGGCCAACTCGAGAATCAAGCCAAAAAGCAAGGAACACCTTATTACGATGGTTTGAGCTTTCACAGAGTTATTGCCGACTTTATGATTCAAGGGGGTGATCCTCAAGGGACAGGTGCTGGAGGCCCAGGCTATCAATTCGATGATGAATTTCACACAGAATTAAAGCACGACGGCCCCGGCGTGTTATCCATGGCGAACGCTGGTCCTGGAACAAATGGCAGTCAGTTTTTTATTACCCATGTAGCCACACCTTGGCTCGATAATAAGCATACGGTCTTTGGTCGTGTGGTTGAAGGCCAAGAGGTTGTTGATAAAATTGCCCAGAACGATATATTGGAGCGTCTTGAAATTATTCGTGTGGGGCAGGAAGCTGAAAGCTGGAATGCAGTTGAGGCATTTCGTCAGTTTAACGGGGCTAAAGCAGAGCGTGAAGCCGCCGCAAAACGCGCTGAGCAAAATTTATTGGAGAGTTTATCTGAAGGATTCACCCAGACAAAAAGTGGTTTGCGCTATCAAATTATTCAAGCCGGAGGTGGTGCTCATCCTAATAGCGGTGACAAAGTATCGGTTCATTATAAAGGAATGTTTGCCGACGGCAAAGAATTTGACAATAGTTACAAACGAGGCAACCCAATTTCTTTTCCAGTGGGTCAAGGCAATGTAATCCCAGGTTGGGATGAAGGAATTTTGCTACTTAAAGTAGGTGACAAGGCTCGATTTGTTATTCCAAGTCATTTGGGATATGGCGCTCGCGGTGCTGGCGGTGTAATTCCGCCAAATGCCACTTTGATTTTTGATGTTGAACTGGTCAAATTAGGTTAAGCCCAAAATTGTAAACGAAATCACGCCTTTTAAAAGACTTACATTTGGTCACCAAAAAATATGGTGTTCATCATGAGTTTATTGGTGCCATACCAAAAGGCTCTGAAGTTTGTGTTGTCTGTAAAATAGCTCACTCTTCCACGCCCGCTACGTCCTGTTTTAAATGCGCTACTGCCTGATAAAGTTTCTAAATTTTCTTTAGAGATATATCCTGAGAGTAATGGATTTTTATCGTACACTATCGGGTTGTTTGCCGCTGCGCTATCGGGTTTTAAAAAAATGGTTGTGTTGCGGAATAGAGGTAATTTATCATTTTTATAACCAAAATTTACAGGATGAGAACGATCTACCGAAGCTTGAAAAATGGCCCCTCCAATGACCTGAGCTCCGCGAAATCGTTCCTGTTGCTCAAAGGTGGCTTGTTGGCCTGTTTTTTCAGCATTCAAGAGATTCAAGTCTAATAATTCATTATTGTTAATCCAATAGGCTGACGATCTAAATCCGATCAAGTGCCCCCCTTGTTCGACCCATGATTTAAGGGTCTTAGTCGCTACGCTATCAGGCCCGCGTCCCCAAGTAGCTGGCATGATAATAGTGGTATATCGGCTTAAATTTTTACGTGCTAAATCAGCCACATCAAGCTTAGTTATTCTGATGTCATAACGGGTATCCAAAAGGTGCCAAATTTCGCCTGCATCATAGGGATTGATTCCCGAACCGACCAAAAGGGCAATGGTCTTTGATTCAATTGTTTTAAAATCTGAACTGCCCAGATTCATGCCTTTTGTCGCCCCAGTGGATAGACTATGAATTTTATGACGCCCATTTAATTCTTGCATTAAACTGTATATTTCTTCGGGCGATTTGGTTTGGTTATTGGCGGGAATCATTAGGCTACCGTAATCAAATGTTTGGTTGCCAAGACTAAATGGACGCATGGATACTTTTACACGAACATTTTGTTCTAATAAATAATTCAAGGCTTGTGGACTGTTATAATCCTCCCATGCCAAAACATAAGCATACCCTTTACTCAATGGTTCTGCAATAGGAGAGAAATCTGAAGCACTTAATTTTTCGCCCAACTCTGTGATGCGGGTACTGGTGTGATCCAAATTAAAGGCCAATGGAAGACTCCAAGCACTTATGTCATAAAATAAACTGTCTTGAAATTTTGTTCGGCGCTCAAACATGGCCTCAATCAGGGTGCTTTGCATTTGATCTTTTGGGATGGCCACAGTGGATTGAGGCGAATAGCTTTTTCCTCCCAGTCGTACGGCTTCTTTAAGGCGAAAGGCCTCAATTTTTTGACGCTCTAATAGTTCAACAAAAGCTTTCATTTTGGCAGAATCAAAGACATCTTGAACAAGATAGACTTCTTCGCTACCTTTATTTTGACGCAGATTGCGATAAAAATCAATTTGATAAGTCATCAAATCTTTTTTCAAAGCAATACCGGCCTTTAGCGTTGATAAGGCTGTTGTGAATTGATTTTTAATAGTAAAGGGAAAAGTTAAAACCCCGTTATCACTTTCTTGCGCATGTCCTCGGGAGGAGGCCTGTTCAAATAATATGCCTATGCCGCCATGAATATCAGGAAAGGTGGACCCTTTGCCGTAATAGAAATCATCGTAATCTTCTTCTGAATAGTATAAACTTCCAATTTTATCAAGGGCTTCAGCATGAAATCGGCCTATAGCTCGGGTCAATTCTTGATTTAATTTTGGGGTAAGTGGATGGGTTCGTGAGGGAATTCCAGGTTGAAAAAAGAATGTAGCATTAGTACCCATTTCATGGTGATCCGTTAATACATTAGGGTGCCATTGATGAAAAGTTTCGATTCTGGCTTGGCTTTCTGGCAGTTGACTCGGCATCCAGTCTCTATTGAGATCAAACCAATAGTGATTGGTTCGCCCGCCCGGCCAAACCTCGCTGTACTCTCGATCATTGGGATCTGGATTGATGTTATCGCTTTTATGCATATTGGCCCAGGTCGAAAAACGCTGTAGTCCGTCTGGGTTAAATGATGGGTCGAGTAGGATTACACTTCCGGACAGGGCTTTTTCGATTTCAGGACCCTGTGCTGCCGCTAAATAATAGGCGTAAAGCAGGGCGGCGTTACTCCCACTGGGCTCATTGCCGTGTATTGAGAACCCTTGGTATAAAACAATGGGCACCTGCTCTGAATCGCCCCCCTTGCTATTAGTTTCAAGAAGTTTTCGTCGTTCTGATTTTATTTGGTCCAATCGTTTTTGATTCTCGGGCGTCGTAACGGTCAAAAGCCAAAGAGGCCTGCCTTCAAAGGTCTCTGATCGCTTTTCAATACTTATTCGAGGGCTTATTTCGGCTAAAATCTCCATGTAACGCGATAGACGATCATGGGTCACGTGCCATGCCCCGACCTGATGACCAATAACTTCTTCGGGTGTAGGAATTTCTTTATTGTAGCTAATGTCTTCCGGGAGGTAGTAACTTAAATCAACGCTCTGTGCGTGGGTCAATACACCTAGTAATAGCGAAAGGCTGCAGAACAAATATTTTGTCATGAGGCGGTTTTTTTAATTCTTCTAAGATAAAAAAAACCGCCTCATGTAGGGCGGGTTGTAAATGTTTATCCAGAGGAAATAGATACTTTAAATATCATCGAAGCTAAGGTCTGTAAAAGAGGAGCTCGAAGCACTGTGCTCTTGTTCTTGATATTCCTCTGTTTTGTAGTCCTTTTGGTGACGTTCACTAATAACCTCATCTCCTTTGGCGTCAATGACATAATCAATCATGTCGACAAGGTGTTCTTTGAATTCTACGAAATCTTCTTTGTATAGATAAATTTTATGTTTTTTGTAGTGAAACGACCCATCGTCGTTGGTAAATTTTTTACTCTCTGTAATGGTGAGATAATAATCTCCAGCTTTGGTTTCTCGAACATCAAAAAAATAGGTTCGACGACCGGCGCGCATTACTTTAGAATAAATTTCCTCTTTGTTTGAAGAGAATTGCTGATTCATTATAAAAGGTGTTATTGGGTGTGGTTGTTACTCAAAAATCTAAAAAAAAACCAAATCTTCAAAAATTTTAAGACAATTCTTTTTCTAGGAGCTGCTTCTCGTACAGCTCTTTGTAATACCCATTGTTTTTTATTAACTCATTATGAGCGCCTTGCTGAATAATACGGCCTCGATCCATCACTAAAATCTTAGTGGCATTTTTAACAGTCGAGACTCTATGACTCACAATTATTGTTGTTTTTTGTTGCTTCACTTGGGCTAAATTATTCAAAATAGCTTCTTCAGTTTCCGTATCTACGGCACTAAGACAATCGTCTAATAATAATATTTTTGGATTTTTAATTATCGCTCTGGCGATTGAGACGCGTTGCTTTTGCCCGCCACTTAAGGTAATCCCGCGTTCTCCTAAAATAGTGTCATACCCTTTATCAAATCCTTCGATATTGTGATGGACAAAAGCTGTTTTCGCAGCTCGTTCTATTTCCTGTAATGTAGCCTCTTTAAAACCGAATCGAATATTGTCTGCGATGCTTTCACTAAATAAAAAGGCGTCTTGAGGTACATAACCAATAGCGCCGCGCAGATCGTCTAAATGATGGTGTTGGGCGGGAAGTTCATCGAGTAAATAATGCCCTTGCTCTACATTGTATAATCGCGCTATTAGCTCGAGAACTGTGGACTTACCTGCCCCTGTATGGCCTATAATGGCTAGGGTCTCTCCAGGTCCTACAGAGAATGAAACTTCATCAAGTGCTTTTATTCCTGTATCGGGATAAGTGAAACTTACTTTATCAAAAACTACACGACCTTTTACTAAGCGATGTTCGCTGCTTTGATTGACGATTTCAGGTTTTTGATCTAAAAATTCGTTGATGCGTTTTTGGGAAGCCTCGGCTTGTTGCACCATTGAGGAGACCCAGCCCACGATTGTTACAGGCCAAGTGAGCATATTCACATAAATGAGGAATTCTACTATGGTTCCAAAATCAATAAGCCCTTCAATGTATTGTTTCCCCCCAATATAAACGACCAAGACATTACTCAAGCCAATCAGCAGGAGCATCAGCGGAAAAAACAAGGCTTGAACTTTTGTGAGGTCGATATTTTTTTCCTTGCTTGTATTGGCCAAAACTTCAAATTCGCTTTGGGTCCTATCTTCGAGACTATAGGCCTTGATTACCGAAATACCGCTAAATCGCTCTTGGGTAAAAGTGGTCAGCTCAGAAAGGTATTTTTGGACAATGGTACTGCGCTGGTGTATGGCAATACTCAATTTGTAAATACCTATTGAGAGCAGGGGCAGAGGGGCTACAGCGTAAAGGGTAAGTGTGGGAGCCGTATAAAACATATAGCTAATGGCCACGATAAATAAGGTTATGGTGGTTGTACTATACATCAGTGCAGGACCTGCATACATGCGTACCTTACCAACATCTTCACTGATTCTATTCATAAGGTCGCCCGTGCGGTTTCTTTTGTAAAAACTCAAAGAAAGCCTTTGATACTGGGCGAAAACCTCATTTTTTAAATCATATTCTATGTTGCGAGAGACAACAATTATTGTTTGTCGCATTAGAAATGTAAAAAATCCCGAGAGGAGCGCCGCGCCGATAATCATACCAATATCCCATGCCAAAAGGTCTGTGAGCTCACTATAACTGACACTTCCTGTTATGTAGGCTTTGATACTGTCAATTGAGTCGCCAATTTTGGCAGGAACGACAATTCGAAATACGGTAGCAATAGCGGTAATGAGAAGTCCAACAATGAGCCTGCCACGGTATTTGTAAAAAAACTTATTAATGTATTGCAGTGCGTTCATACGGGCTTCTCTTGATAAATTTTCAATAAAAATTAAATTCTTTGCAGAATCGTCAGTTCTTAGGTATTTTTGCCAAGAATTTTTATCGGATTCGTAAATGACAACAACCCCCATTGACCCAAAAACGCAGTCTGCAGCGTTTTCCGTGTTTGGCAACACGGCCTTTGACAATCACGAACAAGTCATTTTTTGCCAGGACAAAGATACTGGTTTAAAGGCAATAATAGGAGTCCACAATACGGTTTTAGGGCCAGCATTAGGTGGGACACGTATGTGGTCTTATGCTAGCGAAGCCGAAGCTTTAACTGATGTTTTGCGCCTGTCTCGAGGGATGACCTATAAGTCTGCTATTACAGGATTGAATCTTGGAGGAGGAAAGGCGGTTATTATAGGAGATGCCAAAACTCAAAAGACTCCTGAGCTCATGTTGAAGTTTGCTGAATTTGTGCATCGACTAGGTGGTACATACATCACTGCTGAAGATGTAGGTATGGAAACCGCCGATATGGATTTAGTGCGCACCATAACCCCTTATGTTACGGGTATATCTGAAGAAAAAGGTGGTGCAGGAAATCCTTCACCAATCACTGCATATGGAGTATTTATGGGTATGAAGGCTGCTGCCGAGCACGCTTTCGGTAGCCCATTGCTCGAGGATAAAACTGTTTTGGTTCAAGGTATAGGTCATGTCGGAGAGTCTTTGGTCGAGCATTTGACCAATGAAGGGGCTAAAGTGCTCATTGCAGACATCAATCAAGAACGTCTGGAGGTGGTCAGAGATAAATATCATGCTACAATTTTCGCCGGGGATAACTTATATGAGGCCCCTGTAGATATTTATGCTCCTTGTGCCTTAGGCGCTGCAATAAACGATAATACTATCGGTCAAATCAAAGCAAAAATCATTGCAGGAGCAGCAAACAATCAGCTTGCTGATGAAAAGCGCCATGGAGCTATGCTCAAAGAGCGCGGTGTAATCTACGCTCCTGATTTTGTTATCAACGCTGGAGGGATCATCAATGTATACGCCGAATTAGAGCATTATGGTCGAGCGGACATCATGCGCAAAACAGAAAATATTTTTGAGACCACACTGGAAATATTGCAAATGTCAGACCGCGAGGATATTACCTCTCATCAGGCTGCGTTTAATGTGGCTCAGCAGCGTATAGATGCCCGTAGAGGCTCTAAATAATGGTCAATAGTCTTATATTTGACCCATAATTACTGCAATCATTAGACTAAGTTCTTTAAAGTTATGTTGACCAGACGACACATTCGGGTAAAAGTATTACAAACACTCTATGCTCGCCATCAGAGCGCTGATCAAGATCAAGTGTCACAGGAGAAGTTCTTGACCCAAAGTTTGGAACAAATGCAAGAACTTCAAGCTTTATTGCTTCTGATGATTGCTGCTGTAAGGGAACAGGCCGAAAAGTTTACACAGCGTGCGCAACTAAAGTACTTTGCTAGTGACGATGAGCGCAATCCCAGTGTTAACTTCAATAACAACAAACTGGTAGATTTAATTGTAAATCATGAAGGCTTAGCTCAATTCGCTAAAAACAAAAAGCTTAAAAACTGGCAACAAGATGATGAATATGTCATCATTTTGTTCAATAAACTCAAAGACACCACTTGGTATAACGACTACTTGGGCTTAAAGGACCCAAAGTTTGAACAGGATCGAGAGTTTATCGTGCGTTTTTACAAAGATATTTTGGCCCAAGATGAAAAGCTTTATGATTATTTAGAGGATAAAAGTCTCACCTGGATTGATGATTTTCCATGGGTCAATACGGCCTTGGTAAAAATTTTAAACAAGATTACCCCAAGTCGTTCGAATGAGCTTTTTACACTCGGTGTATTCAAGGATCAAGACGACCAACAATTCGGTCAAAAACTTTTTCGCAGTGTGCTAAGGCATCAAGATGAATTGCAGGAAATATTACAAGGTAAAACCCCTAATTGGGATCAAGAACGTATTGCGGATTTAGATTTACTTATGCTTCAAATGGGTATATGTGAATTTTTACATTTTCCATCAATCCCGGTACGCGTCACCATTAACGAGTATTTAGAGATTGCTAAGGAATATTCGACTCCCAAGAGTAGTCTATTTATAAATGGAATTTTAGACAATATCGTCAAGGATTTAATGGCCAGCGATCAACTCAACAAAAATGAGCGTGGGTTGAGATAAAACCCGAAAAAATCCCTAAATTGGCCTCCCTTAAGTCAACAAATCAATTTTAAACTATTTAAATTAATTTATCATGAAAAAGACATTGTTTTTAGCAGCGTTAGTGGTATTAGGAATGACCTCTTGTAAAGATAGCGCAGCAGACAAAGTAAGTGCAGATAATGTAGCGGCTGCCGCAGAACGTGACACCCAAGCCGACAAATATCCAGTAATGTCATTTACAGAAACTTCTTATGACTTTGGAACCATCAATCAAGGTGAGGCTCAGGAGCATGTATTTACATTCACAAATACCGGAGAAGCTGATTTGGTTATCGTCGATGCCAAAAGCTCTTGTGGATGTACTGTTCCTCAGTATCCAAAATCACCAATCGCTCCAGGTGAATCAGGAGAAATGTTGGTTAAATTCAACGGAAGTGGTAAAAACCAAGTGAGCAAAACAGTAACGATTACTGCCAATACTCAAAAAGGTAAGGAAATGATCAGTATCAAAGCCTTTGTAAACCCTAAAAATGGGGCTGTAGAAGGTTCTCCTATTCAAGTACAATAAGCATTTATAATTGGCAATAACTATGGAGAGTATCTCAGGCTTTATGCCGCTTATTTTGATGTTTTTAGTGGTGTATTTTTTTATGATACGCCCTCAAATGAAGCGTGCTAAGCAAGAAAAAAAGTTTGCAGCGGATCTCAAAAAAGGAGATAAAGTTGTGACTAAAAGTGGATTACACGCTAAAGTTCTCGAGCTTACCGATGAGCAGACCTGCATTTTAGAATCTGGGGCTGGTAAAATGAAATTTGAGCGTTCAGCAATTTCTATGGAGATGAGTCAAAAGCTCAATACTAAATAGTCTATCGTCAAATAAAACTAAAAAAGCCTCCCTCAGGGAGGCTTTTTTATTAGACTTTTTCGCTCAATTTAATTTCTAACAAAAATCAGCGTTAGGATTTGGCCGCCATCTGGGCGATGTTCACAATCACTTCTGTGGCTTTGATCATACTCTCCACCGGCACGTATTCGAAACGACCGTGAAAATTATGCCCCCCCGCAAAAATATTAGGACAGGGGAGTCCCATAAATGATAGTTGCGACCCATCGGTACCGCCACGAATTGGTTTAATTATGGGAGTAATGCCCGCAGCTTCCATGGCCTCTTTAGCCAAGTCCACTATGTGCATCATGGGCTCAATTTTTTCGCGCATGTTGAAATACTGATCATTGATTTCTACTGTTATGCGCTTACTGCCCAATTCATTGTTGAGCGCTTCAGCAATTTGACGCATATGGGCTTTACGCTGCTCAAAACGCTCCCGATCGTGATCGCGTATGATATAATGTAACTGCGTTTGCTCGACGTCGCCACTGAAGTGGTGCAAATGATAAAATCCGTCCCGTCCTTCGGTTTTCTCTGGTGTTTCTTCCGCGGGTAGGGTTTTTATAAATTTTTGGGCGATATACATGCTGTTGACCATTTTACCTTTGGCATAACCTGGGTGTACCATTTTACCATTGATGGTCACTTTGGCTCCAGCAGCATTAAAATTCTCAAACTCCAGCTCACCGATCTGACTGCCATCCATGGTATAGGCCCAATCGGCACCAAACTTTGCTACTTCAAATTTATGTGCACCACGACCAATTTCTTCATCAGGCGTAAAGCCTACCTTTATGGTACCGTGTTTGATCTCTGGATGATTTATGAGGTATTCCATAGCAGATATGATCTCGGTGATCCCCGCTTTATCATCAGCCCCTAACAGGGTAGTACCATCGGTAACAATCAAGGTGTTACCCACATAAAGCAGCAGGTCATCAAACTCCTTTGGCGAGAGAACAATATTCTGGTCCTCGTTGAGTAAGATATCTTTCCCGTCGTAATTTTCAATGACTCGAGGACGTACATTAGCCCCTGTAAAATCTGGTGAAGTATCGAAATGAGAAATAAATCCGATGGTCGGTACATGATGATCGACATTGCTGGGCAAGGTGGCCATTACATAGGCGTTGTCATCGATGGTGACCTCTGACATTCCAATATCTTTTAATTCTTGGACTAGTGCATTTGCCAGCACCCATTGATTCTCAGAACTGGGAGTAGTGGTCGAATTTGGATCACTTTCTGTGTCTACTGTAACGTATCGAACAAATCGATCAATTATATGTGGTTTGGCTATCATGAATGCTGTATTTGAAAAAGAGCGACAAGTCCGCCGCCAAAAATTCTTAAATCGCCTATAAAATTAGTCCTTTTAATGCTAATTTTGTGACCAATTCTGCGCTATGTATCAAAGACTTATTCGACCTATTTTTTTCCTGTTTGATCCAGAAAGAATTCATCACTTGAGTTTTCGGTTGATTAAATTGTTGCATTGCGTGGGTCTTGGGCCCATTATAAGACGATTTTTTCATGTGAATCATCCGGATTTGGCCCGTGAGGTCTTTGGGTTAAAGTTTCCCAATCCAGTGGGTTTAGCGGCCGGTTTTGACAAAGATGCCATAGCTTATAAAGAGTTGTCTAATTTTGGCTTTGGCTTTATAGAAATTGGAACGGTCACCCCAAAACCTCAAGAGGGTAACCCTAAAAAACGATTGTTTCGCTTGCCACAGGATAAAAGCGTTATCAATAGAATGGGCTTCAATAACAAAGGGGTTGCTCATGCCGTAGAGCGCCTGAAATCCAATAGGGGTAAAGTATTGATTGGCGGTAATATCGGTAAAAACAAAATCACCCCCAATGAGCGTGCAGTGGATGATTATCTGATTTGCTTCGACGCATTATTTGACGTGGTGGATTATTTTGTGGTGAATGTGAGTTCACCAAATACGCCTAACCTCAGAGACTTACAAGAGAAGGAGCCACTCACAGAGTTGCTAAATACACTTCAAAATCACAATTGCGCTCAAAGTTTCCCTAAACCGATTTTGCTGAAGATTGCCCCGGATTTAACTCAAGGACAACTCGATGATATTATTGAAATCGTGGCGCAAACCAAAATTGCAGGGGTCATTGCCACGAATACTACTTTGAGTCGCGATGGCCTAAGTCATCCAAATAAAATCGAGATCGGAGGCCTAAGTGGAAAACCACTGACCCAGCGTGCCACAGAGGTGATTGCTTATCTTCATTCAAAAAGTAATGGGGCTTTCCCCATAATAGGAGTAGGGGGCATACACAGCCCGCAAGATGCTCTAGATAAATTGGCGGCCGGGGCCAGTTTAGTCCAGTTATATACGGGCTTTGTCTATGAAGGACCGGCACTTATTCGAGGTATTAATCGGGCTATTTTGCAGCAGTAATAGCCTAGCGATGTTAGTCACTTTTGCCATTGCTTGTTTTCTTTTGGCCATTACTCCGGGGCCTGATAATATATTTGTAGCTACCCAATCCATCGCTTATGGGGCCAGAACAGGATGGATGATTACTTTGGGACTGCTTAGTGGATGTGTATTACATACCGCACTTCTAGCTTTTGGTTTTGTTGCTATTGTAGAGCAGTGGCCTGAACTTATTTTGGCTATTAAAATTTGTGGAGGGAGTTATTTGCTTTATTTGGCCTACACTATAGCCAAGTCCGGTATTGGGCTGCAGTCAGAAAATCTTCAGAGACACTCTATGGCTTGGTGGTATCGAAAAGGGGTGATTCTAAATGGGACTAATCCGAAAGTATTTTTGTTTTTTATATCGCTATTTCCGGCCTTTTTATGGGATGATTCGTTATCTAAATCGCTTCAATTTTTTGTTTTAGGCGGAATTTTTATTGTGGTCTCTGCCCTAGTTTTTGGATTAATTGCATTGTTTGCCGAGCGCTTTTCAATTTTGCGCCAGTGGCTTACTGAGCATCCTAAAACTTTCAAAGGAATTCAGGCGGGGATTTTTACACTTCTTGGGATTTACGTGCTTTGGCCATAGCACTATTTTGTATCTTTAAGCATGTCCGGGGTTAAAATTATCGAATGTCCAAGAGATGCCATGCAAGGCATAAAAACCTTTATTCCTACCCGGCAAAAAATAGGCTATCTTCAAGCCCTTTTAGGATGTGGATTTGACACCCTCGACTTTGGGAGTTTTGTATCCCCCAGAGCCATTCCTCAAATGGCAGATTCTGCTGAGGTGCTGGCGGGATTGGACTTGAGTCAAACCAAAACAAAGCTTTTGGCTATAGTGGCCAATCTTAGAGGGGCCCATACGGCTATTGAGTATGACGCTATTGATTATATTGGTTATCCATTTTCAATTTCAGAAAACTTTCAAATGCGCAACACGCATAAAACCATAGAGGAGTCCATGGTTGTGCTCAAAGAGATTTTAAGCTTGGTGCAAGGATCGCAGGTGGAGGTTGTGACCTATTTATCCATGGGTTTTGGGAATCCTTATGGCGATCCTTGGAGTCCAGACATTGTGGCGCACTGGACCCAAACCCTGGCGGATTTGGGCTGTAAAATTATTTCTTTGAGCGATACCGTTGGGGCAGCAACTCCTGAACTCATTGCTGATTTGTTCAACTGGGTGATTCCTAAATTTCCGCAGGTCGAATTTGGGGCACATTTGCATACCTCTGTGGCCTCCTGGCATGAAAAAGTGGATGCAGCTTACAGTGCAGGTTGTCGGAGATTTGATGGGGCCATACAAGGATTTGGGGGATGCCCTATGGCCAAAGATGAGCTCACAGGCAATATGCCCACAGAAAAATTGTTGAGTTATTGCTCAGAACAAAAGATTAATCACGGCATACAAATGGCACGTTTCGAAAGCGCCTTTAATAGGGCCTCAGATATATTTTTAAATTATCACTGATGAAATTATATTTTTATTTAGTCCTCTTAATAACCCTGGTAAGCTGCTCAGAGCAAAAGGCAAAAGTTTATTTTGTGCAACTCAATGACGTATATGAAATAGCCCCGCTAGGGGGCGGACTCTATGGGGGTATGGCAAGGGTAGCCCATTTAGTTGATTCCCTCAAAGCCATTAATCCTAATACTTATTTATTCATGTCAGGGGATTTTCTCAATCCCTCGCTCTTGGGCAATCTTAAGCATGAGGGGGATCGTATCAAAGGAAGGCAAATGGTTGAGGTGATGAATGCTATGAATTTTACTATGGCGACTTTTGGTAACCACGAATTTGATCTGTCTTATGACGACTTTCAAAAAAGGCTTGATGAATCGACCTTTGACTGGGTCAACACGAATTGTTATCACCAAACCGATAAAGGGATTAATCCCTTTGCTAAAGGAAAGTCTGCTACAACTGAGGAAGTAATTCCTGAAATAAAAAAGCTATCCATTGTTCATGAGTCGGGCCAAACTCTGGATATTGGTTTTTTTGGAGTAACCATTCCAAGTAACCCAAAACCTTATGTTTATTACGCTGATATGTATCAGCAGTCAAAGAACGGGGTCGATTCCTTAAACCAACTAGGGGTTGATATAATTGTAGGTTTGACCCATGTCAATATTGAAATGGACCAACTCATTGCAAAGGAAAACCCCGATATTGACTTAATCCTTGGAGGACATGAACATAACAATATGTATGTTGAGCAGGGCAATACGCTGATCACCAAGTCTGATGCCAATGCAAAACAGATCTATATACATGAGTTGATCTATGATTTTAAATTGGATTCACTCATGATCAATTCTGAGTTACTGCCCATTACCGAACACACCCCTGAAAATCCTGAAGTGGCCAAAATAGTTGCTCGTTGGGATGAGGTATTACATCAGGCAGTGAGTGCCGTTTCCGACGCACCCAATGCCATAATACATTACACCGAAGAACCTTGGGACGGTCGTGATGCTCAGAGTCGTTCTGTACAAACTAATTTAGGTCAGGTAATCACTGCAGCAATGGCCCATGCCTTTGACCCGCCTTTAGAGGGGGCTTTTGTCAATGGAGGTTCTATTAGATTAGATGATTTCTTGATTGGTGGTATTACTCCAATTGACTTTTTCCGAGTCTTACCCTTTGGTGATGGGGTTTTAAAAGTTCATATGACCGGTGCGTTATTGAATCAGGTGCTCACTTATGGCCATAAACAAAAAGGAGATGGCGCGTACTTGCAGCGCTATAAATTATCACAAGTCTCTGATGACCAATGGGCTATTGGTGGCGCACAAATAAAGCCTGATCAATTGTATTGGGTCGCTACAAGTGAATTTTTACTCAAAGGCTACGATATTCCTTTTTTAACTCCTAAAAACCCTGGAATTGTTCAGGTAATTTATCCTGAGCAAGAGGCCATTTCGGGAGACATTAGACTGTCAATAATTCAATACCTAAAAAATGAAAAAATCAATTAAATTTTTGCGTGCTCTTGGGATTATCGGGCTTATAGCCTTAGTCGTTATTCAGTTTATTCCCGTGGAAGAAAATAAGCAGGGATACCAATCTGTCTTAGCTTTCGAAGCAGAAACTAATGTAAGTCCTGAATTGGCTGAAGTTTTTCGCGCCAATTGTTATGACTGTCACAGCAATCAGACGCAGTACCCTTGGTATAGCGCGGTGGCGCCGATTAATTTTTGGTTGGATGAGCATGTTAGAGATGGAAAAAAACATTTTAATGTATCTCAGTGGCCGGAATATTCTGTTAAACGCAAAGATCACAAGCTCGAGGAGCTCATAGAAGAGGTTGAAGAAACAGAAATGCCCTTGCCTTCTTACACATGGGTACATGGCGATTTGACTGAAAATGAGCGTCAAACACTCATTGATTGGGCGCAAATGACCCGCTTAACTTATCGCTTGGAGTTGGAAGCAAAGTCGGTTGAGCCGGGGATGAATTAAATAAACGATTTCGAAATAATCTTGACTTTAGTTGTATCTTTGCATGCAATTAAATGAAATCGCCTAGCTTCAGGCTTCAAATTAATTGCAATGAAGGCACACGAAAGTAAAATACTTGGAGAGGGATTAACCTATGACGATGTTCTATTAGTTCCTGCTTATTCCGAAGTTCTCCCTCGCGAAGTTTCTATAGCGACAAAATTCTCACGTAACATCACCTTAAATGTACCCATTGTCTCAGCGGCTATGGATACTGTGACCGAAAGTGCTATGGCCATCGCCATTGCGCGAGAAGGGGGCATTGGTGTTTTGCACAAGAATATGACTATTGAAAAACAGGCGGCCGAGGTGCGCAAAGTAAAACGCGCTGAGTCAGGAATGATTCAAGATCCTGTTACATTAAAGGCCGAGAATACAGTAAAGGATGCCCAAAATACGATGCGTGACTATAGTATCGGCGGAATTCCAATTGTCGACGATCATGGTAAACTCATTGGTATAGTGACCAACCGAGATTTGCGTTTTGAAAAGAATTACGATCGCCCTCTATCTCAGGTAATGACCCCACAACCTCTGGTCACCGTGGAAAAGGGGACAAGTCTAAAGGATGCCGAAATCATATTGCAAGAAAATAAAATTGAAAAGCTTCCAGTGGTTTCAGAGGACCAAACCTTGTTGGGGTTAATTACCTATCGAGACATTACTAAATTGACGCTTAAGCCTACCGCAAATAAAGACGCCTTCGGGCGATTACGCGTCGCTGCTGCATTAGGGGTTACTGCCGATGCCGTCGAGCGGGCAAGTGCCTTAGTTAAGGCGCAGGTGGATGCGGTGATTATTGATACGGCCCACGGACATACAAAAGGGGTCGTGGAAGTCCTCAAAGCAGTAAAGGCGCAATTTCCAGACTTAGATGTTGTGGTGGGTAATATTGCTACAGCAGAAGCGGCTCAATACCTTGTAGAAGCGGGTGCAGATGCCGTTAAAGTCGGTATTGGACCTGGTTCTATTTGTACTACCCGAGTGGTGGCTGGCGTTGGATTTCCTCAGTTTTCTGCAGTGCTTGAAGTAGCTGCAGCCATTAATGGAACTGGGGTTCCTGTAATCGCCGACGGTGGAATACGTTATACAGGCGATATTCCAAAAGCCATTGCTGCAGGTGCCGATTGTGTGATGTTGGGGTCCCTGCTTGCAGGAACCAAAGAATCGCCTGGTGAAACTGTAATCTTTGAGGGTAGAAAATTTAAAACCTATCGCGGAATGGGCAGCGTTGAGGCCATGAAAAAGGGATCGAAAGACCGTTATTTCCAAGACGTTGAAGACGATATCAAAAAGCTTGTTCCGGAGGGTATAGTGGGCCGTGTTCCCTACAAAGGCGATTTGGTTGAGAGTATGACTCAGTTTATAGGTGGATTACGCGCCGGAATGGGTTATTGTGGGGCTAAAGACGTACCGAGCTTAAAAGAAAGCGGCCGATTTATCAAAATCACCTCCTCGGGAATTCACGAGAGCCATCCCCATGATGTGACCATTACCAAAGAGGCGCCAAACTATTCTCGATAGATTGACGCCTTATTTTAATTTCATTAGTTACTCTAGGGTAGGGCTATTCCTCATCTTTAGGGACTTCGATGCCTAGGTCTTTCAATACGGCTAGAGTGAGGTCAAAGCGGTTATCGATATAAACCACATTATTATCGCGCAGCAAGACTTGGGTGTAACCTCCCGCTTCGGCTATGCGCTCGAGTGATTGACCCACTTTAGTATAAAGAGGCTGCATAAATTCTTCCTGCTTTAAAGCCAAAAGCTGATTTCCGTTTTGCTGATACTGACTGAGTTCATTTTGCATCACAACAAGTGAATCTTCCTTAGATTTCTTTTGCATCAGAGTCATCAGAGATTCATTGTCACGGTAGTCTTGCAGCGCTTTTTCATAAAGCCCTAACTTTTCTGTGTAGCCGTCACTGAGCTGGGTTTGATAAGCTTGTACCTGCTCTTGAACGTCTGAGAGTTCTGGCATCAGGCTCAAAATATAATCAATATCAATGGTGCCCACTTTGCTATCCTGTGCGCTCAATGTGGAGAAAACCAGTAGAAGACTAAAAAGAAGATGTTTCATTTTTTAAATGTTTTGTGCAATTAAATAAAAATTCAAGGTTTTATAACTATGGTGTTTAAGATTTCGTCCAGATTTGACCTCTGTGCGGTTTTAGTATCGGCCTGAGTTCTTGAACTTCAGTCCAAGACAATACCATACTTACAGTGGTTTTATCGGCCATAGGCAATACTTCGAGCGCAATAGGCGTTAATTGCTCCGAAGTCGCAAATTCGCTAAGGTGTGTACAATGATGTTCTGCAGTTTTTGTTGCATTCGGACCAAAAAAGTCCCAAAGCATGGCCACGGCGGTGTTGGGTCCTGGTTGTTTGGATGCAGACATATAAATTGTAATAAGGACGTAAAGATAGTATTTTCATAAGTCCCATTTTTGATTTTTTAGTCCCTAAATGAGGGCTTCAAAGCACTTGAATTAACGCGGAGAATTCTTAATTTTGTGACTCTTTTAAAAAAAATAATTGATATGAAAAACAGAGCACTAATTATTGCCTTTTTGTCTTTATACAGTATGACTCTTCTGGGACAAGAGGACAAAAGTACTTTGGTGACCCTGAACAGTCGGGCCTTTAGTGTCGGTGAATTTAAACAAGTTTATTTTAAAAATCTAGAGCTTGTAAAACAGCAAGAACAGCGTACTCTTGAAGAGTACCTCGATTTATTCATCCAATACAAACGAAAGGTAGAGGAAGCTCGAGCACAGGGCTTGGATAAAAAACAATCCTATTTGACGGATTTCGCAAAATATCAAGAACAACTGTCGCGAAATTATGTTTATGAGGACAATGTGACTGCGCAAATGGTTGAAGAGGCCTATAAAAGAAGCAAAGAAGCGCTCAAAACATCACATATTTTAATTATGTGTAATTGGGATGCTCCACCACAAGATACCCTTGTGGCCTATAACAAGGCCAAAGAATTACGCCAAATGGTCTTAAATACACCAGAAGACTTTAATGATATTGCTGCGAAATATTCTGAAGAACCGAAAGTTGATGAAAGCAGGGGGTCTTTGGACTATTTTAATGTCTTTGAAATGGTCTATCCCTACGAAAGTGTGGCGTATAATTTAAAGGTTGGCGAAATTTCTGATCTTGTGCGCACACAGTTCGGCTATCACGTAGTCAAGCTCGAGGACAGACGTCCTGTTTTGCCTAAAAGAACGGTGTCACATATCATGATTGGTACTCGATTTGATTCTTTAGAAATGGCTAAACAGCGGATTTTGGAAATTAAGAGCTTGCTTGACAAGGGAGTTCCATTTGAGGATCTCGCCAAACAATATTCAGATGATAAGAATACTGGAATTAACGGGGGTTTAATGCGTCCCTTTACAAAAGGTGATTTAAAAGCTCCGCCTTTTGAAGACGCAGCCTTTTCTTTGGAAGAAAAAGGTCAAATTTCAGATCCAGTACAAACCCGATTTGGTTGGCATATTATACGTCTCGAAGATAAAGGCAAATCTCCCACTTTTGAAGAGGAGCGAGAACGTCTTGAGAAAATGGTGAAGCTTGGAGACCGGGCAAAAATCGTTACCACAGCGGTTAGCCAAAAAATCAAGGAGGAGTTAGGTTTTACCGCCTATCCCTATAAATCCGTATTTGCAGCAATACTAAACGATAGTATTTTCACACGTAAATGGAGTTTCGTTCCATTTGAAAAAAGTCAAAATAGACCATTATTTACCATTGGGATGAAGACCTATTTCTACAATGATTTTGGTCAATACATTTTAGAGCGTCAAACCAAAGTGCGCCCGTTTAAACAGATTGCTACTTTCTTGGATATGGTTTACGATGAATTCGAAACTGAAAAGGTCAAAGATTATTTTAAGCAAAACCTTGAACAGGTAAATCCGAATTACGCCGCTATAATCAATGAATATCGAGACGGGCTTTTGATTTTTGATGTGATGGAGAAAAATATTTGGACTAAAGCCAAGTCAGATTCATTAGGCCTGCGTAATTATTACGAATCTCACAAAAACCAATATTTATGGAAAAAGCGCGTGAAAGGGGCGGTTATTCAAACAACTTCTGAAGAGGATATGGATCTTGTTTTGGAACTTTTGCGTCGCGGTAAATCTTCCAGTGATGTTAAGTCCCAGTTGAATCAAGGTGGCTCGTTAAAGGTTGTCGTTTCTGAAGGTACATTTGAGGAAGGCTCCTCAAAACTTCCAGCAACCTATGTTTTAGCTCCAGGTATTTCAGAAGTTTTTGAGGCCTCAATGCAATACACCATCGTTAAAGCAGATGAAATTTTTCCTGCAGGTGTGAAAAATTATGAGGAGGTAGAGGGGAACGTATTGAGCGACTACCAAAGTCAACTAGAGTCAATTTGGAACGAGGAGCTTCAATCAAAATATCCTGCAAAAATTGATAAAAGAGTTTTTAGAAAATTAAAAAGAGCGCTCAAAGAAAAGTAATGGGCCGGGCTTTAGGTTTTTTCATTTTACTGGTCGGGCTAAGTAGTTGCCAGTATTTTGCTCCAGAGGAAAGTCAGAAAAAACCTTTGGCAAGGGTCAATCAGTCTTATTTGTACCTCGAAGATATTCTCGATTTGTTGGGACCTAATATGACCCCTGCTGATAGTGCTCTTTTGATTCAAAATCAAATTAATAAATGGGCGACTCAGCAGTTGCTCATTGATCAGGCTAAAATCAACTTGAGTCTTGATTTACAATCGGACCTGGAAGAGCTCATTCAGCAATACCGAACAGATTTGTACACTGAATCTTATAAAGGTAAAATTGTCACCGCTCAACTCGATTCTGTTATCAATGCAAATGAGATGCAAAATTATTACGATCTCAATCGAGAGAATTTTAAATTAAATGAAGCTTTAGTGCGTTGTCGCTATGTCCACCTTGATAAGCAATTTCTTGCCAAAAACGAGGTAAAGGATGCGCTCAAGCGATTTGACCCTATTGATCGAGAGCATTTAGAGGATTGGCGGTTACAGTTCAAGTCGGTCAATCTCAATGATTCTCTATGGGTGAGACAAGAACGATTGATAGAACAAATTCCACCACTGAATGGAAAAAACCTAGAGGCGTTAAAAAATATAAAAATTAACCAGTTTCAAGACTCATTAGGGTTATATTTACTGAAAATTGAAGGTCTTTTAAATCGAAATGATGTGGCACCATTATCTTATATTGCCCCAACCATTCGACAGATTATTTTAAATCGACGCAAGCAAGAACTTACTTTGAAACTAGAAAAAGATATCACTAAAGATGCTATCAGAAATAAAACATTTGAAATATATGACCAAGATTAAGGTCCTTTTTGCATTGGCGCTCCTGATGTTTGGCGCTATATCTGCTCAAGAAATTGTTATTGACAGTACCAATGTAATCCAAGAGCCAACCCTAGTGGTTAAGGATAGCGTTGTGCTAGAAAAAACTTTTACACGCTTCAAGGCAGAAGGGGTCTCAGCTGTAGTTGGTGAATATGTCGTATTAGACAGTGATATTGATAAAAGTTATTTGGAGCTTCAGCAACAAGGAGTTTCGATCAAAGATATTTCGCGCTGTCAATTGCTCGGCAAATTAATGGAAGATAAGTTATATGCTCATCATGCAAAGGTCGATAGCTTGGTGGTCTCAGATGAGGAAATCAGCGCGCGTATCGAACAGCAAATTGCCTACATTACTGACCAGTTTGGCGGCGATGAAGCCAAAGTAGCTGAATTTTACAAAAAGTCAAGTATTGAAGAACTCCGTCAAGAACTTTTTGAAACTAACAAGGTGATTTACCTCGCAGGTCAAATGCAGCAGAAGGTTGTGGAAAATGTGGAGGTTACTCCAGAGGAGGTCCGTCAGTTCTTTTTTGATATCCCAGAGGACCAGCGCCCTGTATTCAGTGCTGAGGTGGAAGTGGCGCAGATTTTAATTGAGCCTATAATTACCGAGAAAGCAAAACAAGATGTCATCGACAGGCTCAATGAATTCAGACGCGATATTGTAGAAAATGGGTCGAGTTTTGCGACTAAAGCAGTTTTATACTCTAAAGATGGTTCGGCTTCTAAAGGAGGATTGATCGCCGGAATACGAAAAAACTCCCCTTTTGCCAAGGAGTTCAAAGATGTTGCCTTTTCTTTAGAGGAGGGCGATGTTAGTGAGCCTTTTGAGACAGAATTTGGTTATCATATTGTAACTGTTGATAAGGTGCGGGGTCAGGAAATAGATGTGCGTCATATTATTTTATTTCCCGAAGTAACTTCAGAGGCGGTCGCACGTGCCCGAACTAAAATTGATTCAATCCGTACAGAAATTACAGAGGGGCGATTAATTTTTGCTGATGCAGCACGCCAGTTTTCAGATGAAACAGAAACTAGAAACAATGGTGGTCAACTGATCAATCCTGTTTCTCTCGACACTAAGTTCGATTTGACTAAAATGGATCCTACCTTGAGCGCCCAAGTTTATAATCTTGAGGAAAATGAAGTATCCCAGGTGTTTAGTGATCGCGATTATACCGGGAAAACCTCATTCAAAATTCTTTCTGTAACTAGCCGACAGAGTGAGCATACAGCTGATTTCGTATCGGATTATGAAAAAATTCAAGACTTGGCCTTGAAAGAAAAACAAATAAAAGCCATTGAGGCTTGGCAGGATAAGAAAATCAAAGACACTTATATCAGTGTTAATGGGGATTACTTTGATTGTGATTTCTCGAGTAATTGGCTTAAAAAGTAAGATGCGTAGATTATGTCGGATGTGGCGCTAATGGATCAATTGGTCCTTGAATACAAAAATTTAAAAGCACAGGTTCAAAAGGTTATTGTTGGGCAGGATCAAGTGGTCGACCAAATTATTTGTGCTATTTTTTCCGGGGGTCATGTGCTGCTGATCGGCGTGCCTGGTCTGGCAAAAACACTTATGGTTCAGACCGTTGCTGGGGCTTTAGGACTGTCTTTTAATCGGATTCAATTTACCCCTGATTTGATGCCCAGTGACATCTTGGGTTCTGAAATTTTAGATTCTGAACGGAATTTTAAATTCATGAAGGGTCCGATATTCAGTCAGATAATTTTGGCTGATGAAATTAACCGTACACCACCCAAAACTCAGGCGGCATTGCTTGAGGCAATGCAGGAACGAGCAGTAACCATAGGCGGGGTCCGCCATGAACTCACTCAGCCCTATTTTGTGCTAGCGACACAAAACCCTATCGAACAAGAAGGGACATATCCCTTACCTGAAGCTCAGTTAGATCGATTTATGTTTGCCATTAATTTGACGTACCCCACTTTGGCAGAAGAAATACAAATCGTCAAATCAACGACTGCAGATTTAAACCATGAGCTTGAACCCTGTTTTGATGGCCCTACATTAATGCGTTATCAAAAGCTCATTCGCCGTATGCCTGTGGCCGATAATGTTATTGATTATGCGGTGCGATTGGTGGCTAAAACACGACCAAACTTCGCAGACACACCCGAACTAGTAAAACACTATATCGATTGGGGTGCAGGTCCTAGAGCTTCGCAAAACTTAATCCTTGCAGCTAAAACACACGCGGCACTTTCAGGCAAATATTCGCCGGACATAGAGAACGTAAAAGCAGTTGCTCTGCCAGTACTGCGTCATCGATTGCTTAAGAACTACAAAGCTGAGGCAGAAGGCAAACACATTGATGAATTAATCAGTGCCTTGTTATAGAACTGGCCCTTAACACGCGAAAGGTACTTTCGGTTTTTAAACTGAAAATTTTAATTTCTCCTTTAATGAGCCTTTTGGGTGGCCTAAATCATTTTGTTATATTCTCAATTTAGCCCCTATTAATTTGAAAAAAGCTTAATTTTTGCCATCAAATTTTAGTGGATTTTATGGATAATTCAACAAAGCGGTTCAATGAGTGAATTCTTTTTAAAATCTGCGATATTTCGTAATTTCGCAGAACTTTAAAATACGACCTATGGCATTCGATGTATCCATGATAAAAGCGCTTTACGAGCGATTTCCACAACGCGTCAAAACCGCAAGAACAGTAGTCGGTAGACCACTCACACTTTCTGAAAAAATTCTTTACGCCCACCTTTGGTCTGGAAGTACAGAAAAAGCGTTTAAACGGGGTGAAGATTATGTGGATTTTGCACCGGACCGAATCGCTTGTCAAGATGCCACGGCCCAGATGGCCTTATTGCAGTTTATGCAAGCAGGAAAAGATAAAGTTGCTGTGCCAACCACCGTTCATTGTGATCACCTAATTCAGGCGAAAAATGGTGCTAAATCTGATTTGCAGTCTGCTTTAAATTCTAGTAATGAGGTGTTTAATTTTTTAGAGTCTGTATCGAATAAATACGGTATTGGCTTTTGGGCGCCTGGTGCAGGAATTATTCATCAAGTGGTTTTGGAGAATTACGCTTTTCCTGGTGGTATGATGATTGGGACCGACTCCCACACAGTAAATGCCGGAGGTTTAGGAATGCTGGCTATTGGTGTCGGTGGCGCTGATGCAGTCGATGTAATGGCGGGGATGGCCTGGGAATTGAAATTTCCAAAACTTATTGGTGTTCGTCTAACCGGAAAAATTTCGGGATGGACGGCGCCAAAAGATGTGATTTTAAAGGTTGCTGAATTACTCACGGTCAAAGGAGGAACAGGGGCAATTGTAGAATATTTTGGACCTGGTGCCGAGGCACTTTCTTGCACTGGTAAAGGGACCATTTGTAATATGGGCGCCGAAATAGGGGCTACCACTTCAACCTTTGGTTATGATGCATCCATGGAGCGCTACTTGCGTGCAACAGGGCGTGACGAGGTAGCTGATCTTGCCAATGGGATAAAGGACGATTTGACAGCAGATCCAGAAGTTTATGCGCATCCGGAGGCGTATTTTGATCAAATTATCGATATTGATTTATCGACTCTTAAGCCACAGCTCAACGGGCCATTTACCCCGGATCTGGCTACTGAAGTAGGAACAATGACCCAAAAAGCTCAAGAAAACGATTGGCCGCTCAAGGTTGAGTGGGGACTGATCGGTTCTTGTACGAATTCTTCTTATGAGGATTTGTCTCGAGCAGCTTCGATTGCGCAGCAAGCCTTATATAAAAAATTAAAAACCAAAGCTGAATTTGGGATTAATCCTGGCTCGGAGCAAGTGCGTTACACTGCAGAACGCGATGGGCTTTTATCTATTTTTGAGCAACTAGACGCCAAGATATTTACCAATGCCTGTGGACCTTGTATTGGTCAATGGGCCCGCTATGAGGATCCTAAGAATGCCCCTAAGAATTCAATTGTGCATTCGTTTAATCGCAATTTTGCCAAGCGTGCTGATGGTAACCCTAATACCCATGCTTTTGTGGCTTCACCAGAATTGACTGCAGCTATAGCTATAGCAGGTCGGTTAGATTTTAATCCGCTCACCGATACACTCATCAATGAAGAGGGGCAAGAAGTAATGCTGGATGAGCCATCAGGATGGGAGCTTCCTCCAAAAGGTTTTGAGGTCCAAGATAATGGTTATATCGCACCACAAGAAGATGGAAGTGGTGTTACTGTAGCCGTTGCCCCTGACTCTGATCGTTTGCAATTATTAGATCCTTTTTTGCCCATAACCAATGATTCCGTCCAAAACATGAATCTATTAATTAAGGCCAAAGGTAAGTGTACCACGGATCATATTTCCATGGCCGGACCGTGGTTGCGTTATCGTGGGCACTTAGACAATATCGCCAATAACACACTCATTGGGGCAGTAAATGCATTTAATGACAAAACGAATTTTGTCAAAAATCAACTTACTGGCGAATATGGTGGTGTTCCAGACACGCAACGTGCCTATAAAAAGAGTGGTATTATGTCCATGGTCGTAGGAGACCACAACTATGGTGAAGGTTCTTCACGTGAGCATGCTGCCATGCAACCACGTCATTTAGGGGTGGCGGCTGTTTTGGTAAAGTCATTTGCCAGAATACACGAGACCAACCTCAAAAAACAGGGGATGTTAGCCCTGACTTTTGCTCAAGAATCGGATTATGATAAAATTCATGAGGACGATCAATTAAGTCTTGTGGATATTGCTGAGTTCGCTCCGGGAACCCCTCTAACGCTCAAATTGACTCATGCCGATGGTAGTTCAGAGGAGATTAAAGTTAATCATTCCTATAACGCTCAGCAGATTGAGTGGTTTAGGTCGGGCTCCGCACTAAACCTTATTAAAGAACAGAATAAGGCCTAGTCTCTGCGAGGATTTAAATGGAATGCTCATCACCGGGATTTGCCTTGGCTGAGTAAGAGTCGTACCGCTTGAATATCACTGGCTTGAGTTAAATCAGGCACGTGCTCCCTTCGAGGTATGACTAGCACTTTAATCTGATTTTGCGAAATCATTTGTTGCACTGCGGTAGGCAATTCTTTTTCTTGTCGCTCGAGGTGAACAGGACAGCTCAGTAGGGCATTCCAGAGATCTGATCCTTTAAATTTCCAAAGATTCATACTGACGTTGAGTTGTTGTCCTTGATTCATGAGTTTTTGGACAGCTTCTTCATCTGGTTTTTCGATAAGATCAGTCATAAAGCCCTGTGAATTAGTGGTTAGTAGAGCGAAGCTCCTTATTTTTTCAAGTGGAAAATCTAATCCATCGCGATCATAGCCAATCAAGGCATTTTCGCTCGTGCTGTCAATCAAGGCGCGAAATGCTGCTCTAGAATACAAATTATCGGCATTGCAGACGATAAATACCTGATGGTTCAGTTCGGGGAATTGTTCTATACATTGTTGCAAGGCATCGGCGGTACCCATAGGTTTGACACGTCCCTCTGGAATTTTTTGAAAAGCGAAATCAATATTTATGTTTTTGAAGTCAGAGGAAGTATTATTTTCAACGGCACCAATCTTAGATGAATTTATTTTAAAGTGCTTAATGAATGCATCCCCTGGCGGTTGTATCACCATGACAACGCGTGTAATTCCTGCTTGAATCGCCTGATCAATCAATAAATCTATAGCGGTTTGCCCATGTTGGTCCAGAACAATGAGCCCTTTGTGGGTAAGCGAATGGGGGAGTCCATCTTTATTTTTTTCCTCGATTAATTGAGCCGAACTGCTCTGAGAATTCAGTGCTTCTAGCGACTTTTTCATGCGTGATGAGGCACCAGCGGCCAAAATAATCAGAGATGGTCTTACTCTATTCATAAGCCTGAACGTTTAAGGGCTTGGTCCAGTGATGATGACAGCCGCGGCTTATTTTTACCGGGTAAGCTGCAGGCACTCCTGCCGCCATCAACCTCTGGCTCAATGTGAATTCTTCATTCTCTGGCACAAGAAAAACGCTGCAACCTCCATGTCCCGAGCCCACAATTTTACCACCATAAGCCCCTTGTTCTAGCCCTAGTTTTATCCATTGGTCAATTTGCTCATGGGAGACTCCGAGTACTTGACTTAATTGTTGATGATGTTCAGTCATTAGTTTTCCCAGTATTGAGGCATCGGGTCTCTCGCTTTTGAGCTCCTGAAGAGCAGCTAAGGTAATTTCATGATTTTCCACGGCAGCTTGTGCGTAGGGGCGCAAACCATGAGTGACTTGATTGAGCTCATAATCCATATTACTGATTCGCGCCTCCACCAAAGAGAATTTATCATTTAAATGACGGATTTGATTGATTGCCTCAGTAGTAGACTTGCGTACCGAGCCTATGGTGGACAATGTCTGTTTTTTTATTTGTGAATCTGCCAATACGAGATTCAGTTCAGGAATCCTCAGTTTTTGGATACGAATTTGTGCCCCAGTATCGATATGGACGAGGCCACCGTGGGCAATGGTGTATTGGTCCATTTGCCCTCCAGGGCTATGATGCTCAATAACCTCGGCCTCATAAGCCATTAGGCCGAGTTTATCTGGGTCAGGGATATGCCCATCGCCGAACGCCAGAACTAACGTATAAATCCAACCTACGACTAATGCTGAAGAACTAGACACCCCGGCATTAATCGGAATTTCGCTATAAATACGCACTTTCAATCCGTGTTTAGCCCTGAAACCATGACGCGCGGCAACCCTTAAGCCAGCACGAAAAAAATCTATATCTGAGGATGAAGTGTATTTATGAAAATGGTCCAAGGGTATTTTCTCAATGGCGCCTAGGTCATCTAAATGAATGCTAAATACATTATCAAGCCGTTCTTCTACCTCGAAATACATATATCGATCAATGGCCCCGGCAATTACCGGAAGTGACAAATAATCCTGGTGGTCGCCGTATAAGCAGATTCTAGCGGGACTATGGACCGTAAAATTGCGCATATTATTGCTTGCCGTAAACTGTTTTCATCCAATCTATGGGGGCTCGCTTAATCCAATTACCACGGGTGAAATCTGGAAAATCTTGGACTTCGCCACCATTGGCGATAGACTGTTCCGAAAGAGGGGTAATGGCACTCCATGCGGCGGCATCATAAGCATCGAGTGGTGGAGCAACTTTATTAATTGCAGAGCGGACAAATGCCTGAAGGACAAAAAAGTCCATACCGCCATGGCCTGCACCAGTGGCAAGTTCACCGTACTGTTTCCATAGGGGATGATCATATTCCTCTAGCCAAGGTGTAGCGTTATCCCAGCGATGCGGATTTTCGGCGCGATCTTCAATGTAAATTCGATTTCCATCAACTTCCCAAAGGCCCTTGCTTCCTTGAACCCGAAATCCAAGTGAATAGGGGCGCGGTGAATTACAATCGTGAGTTACGATTATGGTTTCTCCTCTAGCCGTTCCAATCATCGAAGTAATAATATCCCCTTGGGCAAATTTTAATTTTGCATTAGGGTGATCTGGTCCACCCACACGTACAATGTAGTTGTGCAGCCCTACGCCTTTGGTGGCCATCGAACTAATACTCACGAGGCGATTTCCGCGATTGATATCGCTCATAACCGCGATGGGACCTACTCCATGCGTCGGGTAAACATCTGCGTTGCGCAATAAGCTGTGCTGAGTCCGCCAAGCAGACTCAGAAATACCCTTTGCTCCGAATTCGGCACCCAGGCCGTATGCTGTTTTGCCATCATTGAACTTTACAAAACGCAGGTCGTGTTGATAACCACATCTGAAATGCAAGAGTTCCCCAAAAACTTCTTGACGCACCATATTCAGTACGGCCATAATGTCCCTGCGATAACACACATTTTCCAGAATCATTAAGTGACTGCCCGTTTGTTCATGCACATTGACAAGGTCCCAACACTCTTCCATTGAGTTTGCTGCAGAAACCTCAAGCCCTGTATATTTGCCTGCCCACATGGAATCTTTGGCCATTCGTGTATGCCATAGCCAAGGTGTTGAAATAATTACAGCGTCAACCTCTTGGAGATCCAGTAGATTGCGATAATCGTAATCGCCATTTTCAAAAACTTTTGGCTTTTTTTGCCCTGCTTTTGAAATCATACCTAGTGCGATTTCGATACGTTTTGGATCAATGTCGCAAATAGCAGTAACCAAACAATCTGAACGCAGCAGCAAGTTATTCAGGTGATTTGTGCCGCGCAGTCCAACACCGATTAGTCCTACCCGGAGTTTTTCCTCTGCTGCGCTTGTTGCAGCCGTGAGACTCCATCCAGGTAAAGTGGTTAAAGCAGCCCCTGCCAGGGCGGTATTTTTAACAAAGTTTCTTCGGGTAGACATGGTTTGGTTTTTCATAAAAATAAGTTTTTTTAGCCAGTTTTGGGACAAATTTTCCAAGCATTCTCGTCACGAGTTAAAATTGTCCTTGCCATGAGAAATCAGTATCTTTACAGGACTATTTTCGGGTCAAAACGCTATGGACACACAAGATTTACTCAACAAAATAAATGAGCATTGCAAAGGGACATTAATGGAAACCTTGGGCATTGAATATGTGGCTATTGACACAGATTCATTGACCGCTAAAATGCCCGTAACAGAAAAGGTCCACCAACCTGATGGTGTTTTACACGGCGGGGCCACCTTGGCTCTTGCCGAGAGCGTTGGTAGTGCAGCCGCTCAAGTTTTAATTGGTGAAGGCCGTGCACAAATTCGCGGCTTGGAGCTCTCAGGAAATCACGTTAAAAGTGTGCGTTCTGGATATGTTTGGGCTAAGGCTACTGTGTTACACCGTGGACGAACCACGCAGCTTTGGCAAATTCATGTCACTGACGATCAAGGGGTACTGGTAAGTGTTGTGAAATTTACCACCATGATTTTAAAGGGAGATTAAGTGAATCACTTATCCGAATCTATTCAACAACATATTCGGGCGAATTGGCCGATGCTTTGCTATGTAAAGCCCCATGCTCCGCGTGTAGAGTTCTGGTTTTCTAACGGTAAATCATTGGCAAACTTCTCCCAAGGCATACAATTTTACATTCAAGGATTTGACCCAAAGGATCCGGCGTATATTTGGTCAGGTCATTCTTTCGACAGAATTGAAGTGGAATTAAGTGAATTGAATGTCGATTCTGCAATAGCCAATGATCAAGTCCTAGACTTATGGCAATCCGAGGAATCTGAGCAGGCGCGTCAAGCCCATAAACAGCTCGTGACCAAAGCTATAACGGCCATTGAGAGGGGCCTAATGAGTAAGGTAGTCCTGTCTTATGCGCAGGAATTTTCTGCCGCAAAGGTTGATTGGCTCGAACTCTTACGACGTTTGATCAAGGTGGACCGAAATGCCTTTCGCTATTTATTACTACACCCAGAATTGGGCCTTTGGTGCGGTGCGACTCCTGAAGTTCTTGTATCTGTGAATGAAAATAATTTTTCTACCATGGCTTTGGCAGGTACACGTTGGCAAAAGCAAGATCAACTGCCAACCTGGACTCAGAAAGAGTTTGACGAGCATAACTGGGTGGTACGTGAAATTATTGAAGCACTCGGGCCATTGGCTCATTTGCATCAGAGTGATCCCTACAGTCATCAAGCAGGCGGCTTACAACATTTACGCACCGATATTTCAGGAACTTTAATTGAGGAACATTCTGCTCTAGATGTAGCACGTAGTTTGCATCCAACGCCTGCCGTTTGCGGCTACCCAAAAAATGCGGCCTTTAACTTCATACAGAATAATGAGGGTTATAATCGGATGCTTTACACAGGCTATATTGGATTGTTTAATCCGGATCAAAGCCATGCAGATTTTTATGTAAACTTGCGCTGCCTTCAATATACCAAGGGACAATTTCATTTATATGTTGGAGGCGGACTGACCATAGATTCTCAGGTCCAAAAAGAATGGGAGGAAACTCAGAGAAAAATGTCGACCATGGGGCAGGTTATTGCACCATTTATTGAGCAAAGGTAGTTCCCTTTTGTATCTTTGTGGGCCATGGATTATTCCCGTCTTACTTTATCTCATTTGGTGGTGCAGCATTGCCAAGCAGTGGGCATTGAATCTGTTGTGATTTCGCCTGGTTCACGTAATGCGCCTTTGGTCATGGATTTTACCGCCTACCCTGGATTTAAGTGTTATAGTATTGTCGATGAGCGTAGTGCTGGATTTTTTGCTTTAGGGATAGCCCAACAAACACGTAAACCCGTGGCCTTAGTATGTACTTCAGGTAGTGCTGTTGTGAATTATTTTCCTGCCATTACCGAGGCTTTTTACAGCCAGTTACCTTTGGTGGTAATTTCGGCTGATCGTCCAGAAGAATTAATTGATAGAGGAGAGGGACAAACAATCAATCAAAGAGATGTTTTTGGTAGTCATGTTTTGGGTGCGATCCATTTATCGAATAACGAATCTGATGTTTTGCTTGCCTCCAATCAAATACAATCAGTTTTGGACAAGTCATTGACCTCATTGGGCCCGGTACACATTAATGTTCCTTTGGATGAACCGCTCTACGGGGTGCTCTCTGATCCCATGAAATTTGACTTAGATCTACCTCTGATTTATCAAGGTTTAAGCCCGCATAATTCAGAGGCTACCCAATTAAATCAAGCCCAAAAAGCCTATCATGGGTTTTTAAAAAAAATGGTACTCATTGGGGCTATGCCACCCGATACAATCTCTTATGAGGTTCTTGAGCATTGGAAAAATGATCCTTCAGTCATTGTTATGACAGAAACTCTAGCTAACCTTCAGCATCCCGATTTTATTACTGGAATTGATCAAGTAATTACTGATTTTCCCAATGAACTCTTAAGCGACTTTAAGCCTGATTTACTCATTAGTTTAGGAGGGATGGTTGTATCCAAAAGAATCAAAAAATTACTTCGTGCAATGGGTCTAGCTTGCCACTGGCATGTTGGCTATGAACGCCCTAATGATACTTTTTTTGCTCTCAAGAAGCATTTATGTGTATCTCCGGAGCAATTTTTCTTAGGAGTATATAAAACAGCTTCTTTTGAAGGTTCCAGTCAATCTAAACCTGTAAACGCAAAATTTAAATTGGCCTGGCTTGATTATAAAGCCTCTAGATTAAAGGGGCATGGGGAGTATTTGAAGAACGCTCCATTTTGCGATTTTACGGTTCACCAACACATTTTGGCTCAATTACCCGATCACATTAACTTACAGGTCGCCAATAGTGCCAGTATTCGATACGCTCAATTATTTCCCGCTAATAGGACTCATCATATAAACTGCAATCGAGGAACTAGCGGTATTGAAGGGAGCATGAGTACTGCTGTGGGTGCTGCAGTGGCGACCCAGGATATTGATAAAAGACAAACTGTATTTGTGACTGGAGATCTGAGTTTTTTCTATGATATTAATGCCCTTTGGCAAAAATATACCCCTAAATCATTCAGAATTATTATTGTGAATAATCAAGGGGGAGGGATATTTCGCATACTGCCAGGGGCTCAACAAGTACACCCATTTGAAACCTTTCTTGAAACCCCACATCAGCGCAATGCCGCGCTCATGGCCAAAGAATTTGGCTTTGACTATACCAGGGCCACTGATATGAAAGAACTTAATGCTTCATTACCATTATTTTTCAAAGCCGGTGAACTCCCAAGAATTTTAGAGGTCTTTACCCCGAGCATACTCAATGACCAAGTTTTAAATGCCTATTTCGATTTTTTAAAAGAAAAGGCAGGACCCTTACCATTAAAAAGCGCGACCTCCAGTATTACTAGTAATTAACAATAGAAAGCATTTAACGTATCGATATGCGACAAATATGAATTTAGGCCAATACAATACATTAACCATACTTCGCGAAACAGATCCTGGTTTGTTTTTGGGAGACGATCAGGGTGCTGAGGTACTCTTGCCTCATAAATACAAACCAGATCAATACAAGGTAGGCGATGCATTGGAGGTTTTTGTTTATTTAGACAATGAAGAACGTCCTATTGCCACTACTGAGGAGCCGTTTCTTACTTTGAACACCTTTGGATATTTGCGCTGTTGTGATGTCAATAAACACGGTGCTTTTTTGGATTGGGGTCTTGTGAAACAACTTTTTGTGCCTTTTCGAGAACAAGCGCGTCCCATGAAAGTGGGTCATTGGTATGTAGTTTATCTTTATTTAGATCAGCAAACCAATCGATTGGTTGGATCGAGTAAAACCAATCGATTTTTAACCCAAGAGGGGATGACACTCAAAAAGTTTGATGAATGTGAAATATTGGTGACTCATTTAACGGAAAAAGGCGCTAATGTTATTATTGATCAAAAACACCAAGGGCTGATATATATAGATGATATTTTTGAAGATATCCGCTCTGGAGATCGACTCACGGCCTATGTGAAAAAAGTTAGAGAAGATGGTAAGGTAGATATTGTTTTACAACCCATGGGTTATAGAAGTATCGAACCGAACGCTGCATACGTGCTGGAAGAACTTGAGGCGGCTGGTGGTTTTTTACCCCTGAATGATGGGTCTTCTCCAGATTTAATTCGTCAAGAACTTGGGATGAGTAAGAAATTGTTTAAAAAGGCCATTGGCGCTCTTTACAAAGAGAAAAAGATCAATATCAGTCCTGAGGGAATCAGCTTAATGGACGAGGATTAAGCCATTTAGAGGTTCATTTATTTTGCGCTACATTTATAAAAAATTGAGTCATGAGTCAGCCAAATTGGAAAGTCGGTAGAGAATTTCAAGACATTACCTATAAAAAATGTAACGGTGTTGCACGGATTGCGTTTAATCGCCCTGAGGTGCGCAACGCCTTTAGACCACAGACGACCAGTGAGTTGCTTCAGGCATTTCACGATGCTCAGGAGGATACACAAATCGGGGTTATTTTACTCTCGGCAGAAGGGCCATCTGCGAAAGACGGTGTTTATAGTTTTTGTTCTGGAGGGGATCAAAGTGCCCGTGGACATCAAGGTTATGTAGGACAAGATGGCTACCACAGACTCAATATTCTAGAGGTACAGCGCTTGATTCGCTTTATGCCCAAAGCTGTAATTGCCGTAGTGCCCGGTTGGGCTGTGGGAGGGGGACATAGCCTTCATGTCACTTGCGATTTGACTTTGGCCAGTGCAGAGCACGCCATATTCAAGCAAACCGATGCCGATGTGACCAGCTTTGATGGCGGTTACGGAAGTGCTTATTTAGCCAAAATGGTGGGGCAAAAGAAAGCCCGTGAAATCTTTTTTCTTGGACGCAATTATTCAGCACAAGAGGCTTATGAAATGGGGATGGTCAATGCAGTAGTGCCTCATGATGAATTGGAGCAAACCGCTTATGAATGGGCTCAAGAAATCTTAAAAAAATCACCAATATCCATCAAGATGCTCAAGTTTGCCATGAATCTTACTGATGATGGAATGGTAGGGCAACAAGTGTTTGCTGGTGAAGCGACGCGATTGGCGTATATGACAGATGAAGCCAAAGAGGGTAGAGATGCTTTTTTGGAAAAGCGTCCCCCAAATTTTGAGAAAAAGTGGCTGCCATAAATAGGAAATTAAATCCCTATTTCCTTTAGTTCAAACTAGGGTATTGCGCCGGGTTAGCCTCGCTCATTATGGCATACATACGTTCGTAAATGTCTTCTAAAGACGGCTTTGAGAAATAATCGCCATCAGTACCGTAGGCTGGTCGATGCGCTTTAGCAGTCAAGACACTTGGAGCGCTGTCCAAATATTGATAGGCGTTTTGGCGCACTAAAATATCGTCCAGTATGAAAGAGGAAGCCCCTCCAGGTACATCTTCATCTACAATAAGTAGACGGTTAGTTCTAGCGACACTTTTAACAATATCTTGCTTTAGGTCCAGGGGTAGTAAGGTTTGAACATCAATTACTTCAGCCGAAATCCCAGTATTTTCCTCTAATATTCGCGCTGCCTCCTCAACAATACGCAAAGTGCTTCCATAAGACACAACGGTCAAATCATTCCCTGTTTTTAGGGTCTCAACTACACCAATTGGGGTGCAAAAAGTCCCTAAATTCTCAGGCAGCTTTTCTTTGAGACGATAGCCATTCAAACTTTCAATTACCAGTGCTGGTTCGTCACTTTTTAGTAGGGTATTATAAAAACCAGCCGCTTGGGTCATATTGCGGGGAACTAATATGTACATGCCGCGCAAAAGATGAATCAGCCCGCCCATAGGAGAACCGCTGTGCCATATTCCCTCGAGTCTGTGTCCTCGTGTACGCACGATTAGAGGCGCTTTTTGTGTTCCACAACTCCTATAACGCACCGTGGCTAAATCATCGCTCATGGTTTGCAAACAATAAAGAACGTAGTCTAAATATTGGATTTCTGCAATTGGGCGCAGTCCACGCATGGCCATACCGATGCCCTGTCCTAAAATTGTTGCTTCTCGAATCCCGGTATCGCTGACCCGTACTGAGCCAAACTCTTCCTGCATGCCTTCGAGCCCTTGATTTACATCGCCTATTTTACCGCTATCCTCTCCAAAAATCAACACCTCAGGGTGATTTTCAAACATTATTTTAAAGTTCTCGCGAAGGACTAATCGGCCATCGACAACTGCGCTTTGTTCAGTGTATTTAGGTGCAACCGCTTCGATATTTGTGGCATTATTCGGATGCTCTGAATAAAGGTGATCTGCGTAGAGTGGCTCAATCATGGCCATGTAACGCTTATACCATTTCTGAAGTGCGGTTTTTTCTGGGCTGTTATGGCTTCCGAGTAACCACTGAATTTTTCTCGCCACCGAAATGATGTCCCTTCTCAGGGGTTCCCGATTAATTTTTAAAGTATTGATCAGCTCATTATAAGCCTTCTGATCAGCGCTTTGAACCGCTAGGGGCGCAGCCAAAGTCAGTAGGGTGTCTCTTTCTTGAAAATGGTCCTGTAAGTAAGCCTGCCAGGCCTTATTCTTGCCCTGTCTCACTTTCTTTTTAATATCCGTTTCCAGGTCGATAAGTTCTTCATCGTTCGCGAAGTTTTGCGCGATGATCCATTGTCTCATTTTGAGATTACAATCGTGTTCACGTTCCCACTCAAGTCGCTCAGGACCTTTGTATCGTTCATGGGAGCCACTGGTCGAATGCCCTTGAGGTTGGGTGAGTTGCTGAACGTGAATTAGCACGGGAATATGCTCGTTTCTTGCCAGCTCAGAGGCTTTATTATATGCAGTGATCAAGGCCGGGTAGTCCCATCCATTGACCTGAATAATCTCATAACCATTTAGATTTCGCTCTCGCTGAAATCCACTGAGAATAGCCGATATATTTTCTTTGGTAGTTTGATATTTAGCATGAACAGAGATGCCGTATTCATCGTCCCAAACACTGATGACCATCGGAACCTGCATGACGCCACCGGCATTAATGGTCTCCCAAAATAATCCTTCACTGGTACTCGCATTGCCAATTGACCCCCACGCCACTTCATTACCAGCGTCAGAAAGATTTTTGAGATGATCCAGACCATCAAGTGATCTAAATACATTAGAGGCTTGCGCCAATCCCAGTAAACGTGGCATTTGACCTGCGGTTGGCGAAATGTCCGAACTACTATTATATTGGTCTTTTAAGGCTTTAAAATTACCTTCTTGGTCCAAACTATGTGTTGAAAAGTGCCCCCCCATTTGTCGGCCACCGCTCATGGGTTCGTGTTCTAATGAAGTATGGGCATACAAGCCAGCAAAAAAATCTTCGATGGACAAAAGGTCCAATGCCATCATAAAGGTTTGATCTCGGTAATATCCGGATCGCCAATCCCCTTTTTGAAATGCTTTGGCCCAAGCTAACTGAGGGACTTCTTTACCATCTCCGAAAATACCGAACTTTGCCTTCCCCGTCAACACTTCGCGCCGCCCCAGTAGACTGCACTCACGGCTTGTTACCGCTGTGGTATAGTCCTTGAGTACTTCTGCTTTAAAATCGTCAAAAGAAAGGTCTTTTCTTGGCATCCTGAGGGGTTTTACTCTTTAATGAGTGGGTCGTAGTCTAGGTTGTTTGGCCTTGCGAAAATAACCATTTTATCCGTCAATTCCAATGTAAACTAAAGTGTTCAAGAGCGCTCATTATTCCTTTTTCCCTTGATTGATCAGTTTGATTAACAAGTAACGGATTAATAGAAAAAATGGGAGGCCGTGAAACACAAAATCGAAATAATCAATGGGTTTCATGCCAATGGCACCACCCAAAATCCATTTTATTTTCCCCCAAATATGCGGTTCAGGAGAATAAGGAGCTAGACCCAGAGTTAAACACAAAATTAAAATGATTCTTGGGTTGTTAAAAATATTCATGTCAATACCATTTTCGGGTGAATAATCGACTTAGCGTTACTAAATCAAGGGTGGCGATAAAGCGAATTCTGCTCCCATAATTATCGAGCTCCGGTTCAAAGCCTAAGTTAGACCATAAAGGAAAGTATAATTCGAAAAAGTCAGTTACAAAGCTCGTGCGAATCCCTGAATCGTATACTAAAGCCGCATTTTCCCCTTTATTTTTTACCAACCCTAAGTCTCCGTATAAATAAATCCAGCGCCAGAGATTTACACTAGAATTAAATGTAGTGATCCATTGATTGGCGAATCCTGGCTGCAGTTTTGATTTAAATCCACCCTCTGCAATAATCAATTGTTGGCTATAAATACCGCTACTTTCACTGCGTCCGTAATAATTATAATCAAAGAGGTAATCAGTAGGTCGGTCTAGAGCAAAACTAAAATAATCTTGATCATCAGGAGTTTCATTGCGCAGAAAGAGACCAGTAAAGAATCGCAGATTAATCTGACGATTGCTTAAAAATAATTTTCGGTATTCAAATTGGGCAGAAATTTTTGTAAAGGCCGAGGACCATTGAGTATTGAAAGCGGCGGCATAGAAGTCGATCAGGTTGTTGTCTGTATAATTATATTGCAAATTATAAACACTGTAATTGGGCTCTTGGGCATCGGCGCTTAAAGATTTGTCTCGAGTAACATGGACTGACCGCAGGGTGAAATACTGTCTTTTGTTTTTACGTAGGTCATTTTTATCGCGAAAAGCAAAGATGGCATAAGGCGATAGTCTGCGATAAAATAAACCTTCATCATAAGAAAAATAATTGCCAGCAATCCCAAATCGTTTTAAAAATAAATCGGAAGTTTCGTTCCAATCGTTATAGACCACCGAACCACCACCGACTAAAGAATTTGATCCAAGGGCGTATTGTGGTTCAAAATTATAATGCAAGGGTTTGGGCAATACCGTTCTGTTATACCATTTAATTCCTAAACTCAAACCATCATAGAGATTATACCCCACAGATGGCAGCATGAAAATCTGGCGATAATTAGGATCCTCTACATCTTGAATCAGACGCAGTTGAATGGGGCGTCTGTAAGTTTTTTCTACCCCTGCATAATTATTACGCCGATTGATTTCAGGGACTTCACCCTCTGGGTTGACCACCAAGCGTTCAGTTTGATATATTGGAATAGAAATCGTGACTTTTTCTTTGAAAGGAGGGGTCCATATGCTCGCACTTACGGTATCGTTCACATATCGAGAGAGGCGCACAGGACTCATGGCTTTTCCTTTATTCGTCACGGTTACCTCCAAGGAATCACCTTGAGCTAAGACCTCGGAAATCTTAAAATCATTGGAGGTTCTTTGGTGGATAAAGCTATTAAAATACCAAGATAAGTCTTCGCGATTATCTCCGAGTATACGCGCATAAGTTTCGTGATTTAAAATTTTTAAATCGTTGGACCATAGGTTTTTAAGTCGTCTTTTTAGCGTGTCCTCGCCCAGGTACTGCCTGAGTAGGTTCATCTGCGTTCCCGCTAAATACTCATTGCTAATTTTCGCATTGAAGTTTATGAGTTTGTCTCTTGGTGTGCTTAGGCTCTGGTGCACATTATTGCGTGCTCCATTGAGATAAACCAGGCTGTATTGTGCATTAAAATCTAAAGTACTCAGACGGGACCATTTTACAATGGGCCAACGACTGATGCTTCCCAGAAGTTTTTGATTAGGAAAATAGCGCTCTACATATTTTTGAAGCAAGTAAATCTTAAGTCCTGAGCTAATCCAGTAGTGCTCTCGTAAGTTTAATGCCAGCGTCCTTTTCAGGTACTGGTCAGTGATTAGTTTTACAAATGCCAACTCTTGATCAAAGCCTGCTGGAAAAGGGTTGAAAAAATCAGGTAATTGATTCAGGCCATAAACTGGGTTAAGTTTGTATTGGCGGGTGTCAATCATCAATGTTTGTGTTTCAAGCGGTCCGATTTGCTCATTTAAAAAGGCATCGATTCGCTCAAGCTGAAACTGTCTAATTTCAGGGGTTCTTTTTTTAAAATCAAAATCGGTAATGATTTTTAAATGATCTGTTGTATAAACTTGAAATTCTGGATTATGGAACCAATGTATAGGCACCACATCTTGTCGGGTCCCTTTGTAATGAACCCGGATCATGTCCACAGAATTTTCTTTATTCGATAAAAAAAAGTCAGCGCCTATTGAGTCTAAATCTGTTTTGAATCTCAGTTGTGTGGGATACTCAAATTGGGCCTTTAATGCTACTGGGGCCATGATAAAATCATCGAGATTTTTATTGCTGTATCGCACCCATGAATTGTGGTAGGCCGCTGGACTAATCCACCAATATTTTAAGTGGTAATTTCCTTTGTTGTCCTTGCCGAAGTGCGTGTACTTGTCTTTTGGGATTTTAATTCGATAATTGATCTGTGACCTTAAACTGTCTCCAGGAAAAAGTGTTTGCGTTAATTTTAATTGTATTTGATCAATCGCCGGTCGATTATAATTAGCTAGCGATCCATTTACCGTCCAATTTTTAATTTTTGTGCGCCCTCGATCTTTATCTTGTTCAAAATGAAACCCAGATTCAAAATTCTCAGCAAAGCGCTGGCCAAGAGGGCTAGTTTTATCAGAAAAACTATGGGCCCAATCCAAAAAATAAAAGTCATCTAAGGGTTCATTAGTGCTGTTAATCAAAACCATATCTTGGGTAATGATCAGCTCGCTGTTTATGGTGTCTAATACCACTTCTAAATTGATTTGATGTTGGGCAATAGCCGATACCCCGGGCAAAATCAGAAAGCTTAGAGGTAGTACAAAACCAAAAATTAATAGACGAAGCTTCGCAGCCATAGCGGATTTAGAAGTTAGGGCTGATGGCAAATTGATCGTAAAAGTTGGTTAAAATTTGAACGACTTCGTCTTCAGTATCGACTAATTCAATCAAATTTAAATCATCAGGACTGATGCTGCGCTGCTGGGCCAAAGTGTTTTTAATCCAGTCGTAAAGTCCTTGCCAGTAATCGCGACCCACCAAAATAATGGGGAATTTATCGACCTTTTTAGTTTGAATTAAGGTAATGGCCTCAAAGAGTTCATCTAGAGTACCAAATCCTCCGGGCATAACTACAAACCCTTGAGCATATTTAACAAACATCACCTTACGAACAAAAAAATAGTCAAAATCAATACTGTTATGCTTATCTATGTAGGGGTTGCTTTGTTGTTCAAAAGGTAATTCTATATTCAGCCCAACAGAGGTTCCACCATTTTCGTGAGCACCTTTATTGGCGGCTTCCATAATCCCGGGACCACCACCAGTAATAACACCAAAGCCTAAATCCGTAATCCTCTTGGCGATCCGTTCTGCTAGTGCATAATAAGGATTGTCTTTGGGTGTTCGGGCAGAACCAAAAATACTGACACAAGGGCCAATTTTAGCTAACTTTTCATAGCCCTCAACAAATTCCCCCATGATTTTAAAAACAGCCCAAGAGTCGTTTGTTTTTATTTCGTTCCAGTTTTTATATTCTTTTTCTGCTCTCATGACGAAATACTGGTATTTATTAGTTCTTGACTCAAGAAAGTCGCAGTATGGCTTAGGGTGTTTTTTACAAAATCTTCGGGTGTGCCATGACCCATAATTTTTCCCCCGCCATTACCCCCTTCAGGTCCTAAATCAATAATATAATCAACGGTTTTAATGACATCTAAATTGTGCTCAATGACCACTATAGTATTGCCTTTGTTGACTAATTTACTCAAAACTTTTAGTAAAACCCTTATGTCTTCAAAATGAAGTCCGGTAGTGGGTTCATCGAGGATATAAATTGTATTTCCAGTATCCCTTTTGGCCAACTCTGTCGCGAGTTTTATGCGTTGGGCCTCACCCCCAGATAGGGTAGTGGATTGTTGGCCTAAGGTTATATAGCCTAAGCCGACGTCCTGAATGGTTTTTAGGGTTCGATGAATTTTTGGAATATGTTCAAAAAATAAACAGGCCTCTTCAATGGTCATTTCCAAAACATCGTAAATAGATTTGCCTTTATAGCGAATTTCAAGGGTTTCACGGTTGTATCGATGTCCTTGACAAGCGTCGCAAGCCACATAAACATCCGGAAGAAAATTCATTTCGATGACTTTTAAGCCGGCTCCTTGACAGGTTTCGCATCGTCCTCCTTTGACATTAAAACTAAATCTACCCGGCTTGTAACCGCGAATGAGTGCTTCAGGAACCTTGGCAAAAAGATTGCGTATTTCTGAGTAAACTCCTGTGTAGGTTGCGGGATTGGACCTTGGGGTTCTTCCTATGGGTGATTGATTGATATCAATGACTTTATCGAGATGTTCCAAGCCTTCAATGCGCCCATAAGGCTGAGGTTTTTTTACTCCATTAAAAAAATGAGCATTTAATATTGGGTAAAGCGTCTCATTGATGAGTGTTGATTTGCCACTCCCTGAAACACCAGTGATTCCGATCATACAGCCCAAGGGCAGATGCAGATCGACTTTTTGTAAATTATTACCACTTGCTCCATATAGACTTAGAGTTTTGCCATTGCCTTTTCTCCTGTTTTTCGGCACTTCAATTTGTTTATGGCCATTGAGATAATCTGCTGTCAGGGTATTGGCTTGATTGAGCATTTTAGGCGGTCCTTGCCATTGGATTAGTCCACCATGCTTGCCCGCAGCTGGCCCAATATCGATGAGTTCATCAGCTTTGAGTATCATTTCCTTGTCGTGTTCCACAACCAGCACGGAATTGCCCAAGTCTCGTAGTTGCTCTAAGGACTTGATGAGTCTCTCGTTATCTCTTTGATGTAACCCAATACTGGGCTCGTCCAAAATATACAATACCCCAACGAGTTGTGAACCAATCTGTGTGGCCAATCGAATTCTTTGAGATTCTCCGCCAGAGAGGGACTTAGCACTTCGGTTGAGGCATAAATAAGAGAGCCCAACATCTAATAAAAACTGTAACCGGGTTTCTACTTCTTTGAGCACTTCTTGGGCAATAGCGCGTTGTGCGGGACTCAATTTTTCGGGTACTGCTTTAATCCACTGGATCAAATTAGTGATGTCCCAGTTAGCTAATTCAGCAATGCTTTTGTGGTCTATCTTAAAAAACTGTGATTCTTTGCGTAAACGCGTGCCTGCACATACTGTGCAAGTTTTTTTATCCATGTAGGACTTGGCCCAGCGACGCAATTGTCTCGAATCTTTGTTATCAAAAGTGGCTTCAATAAACGGAATGATACCATCAAAGTCGATTTTAAATTGTCTTGTGATCCCTAATGTTTTTGATGCAAGCTCATAGGTGGTTTGAATTCCGTATAAAATTGCCTCTTGCATCGCAGGTGGCAGATCTTCAAATGGGGTATTGAGGTCGCTTTTGAAATGCTGAGCAATGAGCTCAAGTTGCTTGCTGATCCAGGAATTGCCTTGTTTTTCATATGGAGCAATGGCTCCCTTTTTAACGGAAAGTTTGGGGTCGGGAATTATTTTATTGCGATTTACCTCATGTAAACTTCCCAATCCCTTACAATGCGGGCACATCCCTTTTGGAGAATTAAAGGAAAAATTATTTGGTTCAGGAGTAGCATAGGAAATACCCGTAGTTGGACACATTAATGAACGACTAAAAAAACGTGGTTTTTGGCCTTGAGCGCCAGATGTATTGTCCTGAGCTAGGACCATTAAAATACCATCACCATGGTACATGGCCGTCTCAATGGCGCCCTTTAATCGTTGATCTTGATTGCCCTGTCCGGTAATCTTTAGACGGTCCACCACCACCTCTATGTCGTGGGTTTTGTAACGATCTAGCTTCATTCCTTTGGAAATATCCAAGATTGCACCATCCACACGGACTTTCAAAAAGCCTTGTTTGGCGATACTTTCGAATAACTCTCTGTAATGTCCTTTGCGGGCCCGAACCACGGGGGCCAGCATCACTATACTTTGATCTTTAAAATCGCTACTGATCAGTTCTTGAATTTGTTCGTCGGTATAGCGGACCATGCGTTCGCCAGTCTCATAACTGTAAGCGTCATTGGCCCGGGCGAATAAAAGACGTAAGAAATCATAAATTTCGGTAATGGTACCCACTGTGGAGCGAGGACTTTTACTGGTTGTTTTTTGCTCAATGGCAATTACAGGGGAGAGTCCCTCAATTTTATCGACATCGGGTCGCTCTAGATTCCCCAGAAATTGACGTGCATAGGCAGAAAAAGTTTCAATATATCGGCGTTGCCCCTCGGCATAAATGGTGTCAAAAGCCAAGGAAGACTTACCACTGCCAGAAAGCCCGGTAATAACGACCAAAGATTCTCTCGGAATTTTAAGGTCAATATCCCGCAGATTGTGGGCTCGGGCACCATAGACTTCGATAAAATTGACATGATTTTTCATCAGGGGGCAAAGGTACTCAAATAACCGAGAAAAAGATAGGGTCAGCCCTTATGAATTCATGGATTTAAGCCTTTTTAGCTTTGGCTTCCTGATAGAGGAATGGGTAAAGTCCTAGTGCCAAATAAACCATGAGCATGGCCGAAAGACCAGCACTAATACCGATAAGCAAAGGGGCGTGACGATCCAGAGTCAAGGCAATGGCTGGATCTACTGCAAGCATATGTCTGGTCACCAAAAACAATGAAACGGCCACGAGTCCGCTTATTGCCAAAGGCAATGTGTTTAAGGTACTTGATATGGAAATTCGCTTTGCTATGTCTTAATTTAGGGCACTTCTGCCCAAAGACCAAAGAGTCTAATCAGACAAAGATACAGCTTTTAGCTTAGTTGTGTAGTATTTTACCTACAAAAACCAGGATTGCCACTAAAACCCTAAGGCAGAATCATCCCCTCGAGGATCTGCGCCCCCCTCTAATAGACCATCATTATGACGCATTATAGCATCTACTTTACCAATAATCATTTGCTCTTTTTGCAAGGTATTATAACCCTTTTGGTTCAGGGAATCGAGCAAACTTTGTGAAAATCCATCACTTTCAAATTGAACAATGTCGGGAAGCCATTGATGGTGCATACGTGGCTGATTGACTGCCTCTTGAATACCCATTTGAAAATGATGTGTATTGAGAATGATCTGAAGTACTGTGGTAATGATTGTTGAACCGCCTGGTGTGCCCAATACCTGCCAAAGTTGCCCCTCTTTTAGAACAATAGTTGGGGTCATCGAGCTCAACATTCTTTTGCCCGGAGCTATGGCATTGGCTTCTCCACCGATTAAGCCAAACATATTGGGTGACCCGGGTTTTGCGCTAAAATCATCCATTTCATTGTTGTAGAAAAAACCTAATTTGGGATCAAATAATTTAGACCCGTAAGCCCCATTAATGGTCGTAGTTACAGAAACCGCATTACCCATAGGGTCAACAATAGAATAGTGGGTGGTCTCATCACTTTCGTAAACGGCTAAATTTCCATGAGAAATCGCTTCAGATGAAGTGGCTGTTTTGGCGGAAAAAGAAGCCATTTTTTTGGCTAAATACCTAGGACTAAGCAATTGCTCAAGGGGAATAGACACATAATCTGGATCGCCCAAAAAATGACTTCGATCTGCATATGCTCTGCGCTCAGCCTCGGTGAGGTGTTGGACATAAAGAGCGCTGTTATGGCCTAAATCTTCTAAATCGTAAGGTTCGAGCATGCCCAAAATTTGACCCAGACAAATTCCACCACTGGATGGTGGCCCCATAGAAATAATTTCAAGATTTTCATATTGAAAGCGAATGGGGTCTCTCCAATGCACTTCGTAATTTTGAAAGTCTTCCAATTGTATTACCCCTCCTTTTGATTGAATAAATTGACTCATATGCTGGGCCATTTCACCATCGTAAAAGGCCTGCTGTCCCTGATCGCGAATTTTTTTTAGGGTATTGGCGATAGCTTGATTTTTTATGGTATCGCCCGGGGAAATAAGGCTTGTGTAAAGGCTCTCTGTACCCGAGGTTTGTCTTATGATTTCGCGGTACTGCGCCAAACGTTTACTTTGATTTTCTGTCACCACGTAGCCCTTTTCGGCCAATACAATTACTGGATCCAAAAGGGTTGTAAGGGGCAGCAGTCCGAATTTTTGTTGGGCTGCGAAGATCCCTTTTATGGTTCCAGGTATTCCGACAGAAAGTCCTCCTACGATACTGAGCGCTGAATCGTGATTACCAAGGCTGTCAAGAAACATATCCCGATGAGCTGCTGCAGGGGCCATTTCCCTGTAGTCGAGACTTCCTGTAGTCCCGTCATTAAGTCGATAAACCATAAAACCACCACCTCCTAAATTACCGGCATAAGGGTATACTACAGCCAAAGCTAGCTCGGTAGCAAACATGGCATCAAAAGCATTACCGCCTTGGGCCATGACAGACAGACCGATTGCAGAAGCTTCTTCTCGCGCCGAGACCACCATGGCATTTTGGGCTGTCGTACCCAATATCTGATTCGGCACCCATGATTTTTGCTGACAGCCCATATTGGCACATAAAATGATCACCAAAAGGCAAATGGTTGTCCAAGGGTAGTATGATAATTGGGTCTTAAATTGTCTCATAGCTGGCTAAATTAATATTTTAAGCGCCTTAATTCTTCGCCCACTTCAGTTTGTAGGGCGGAAAAAAAATCATAAAACTCGGACTCGAATAGATGATAATACTCATTTAACTCATATGTCGCCTGGTCCATGTTCGAACGACCTTTGGTGCGCCGATTCATTTGTCCGAGAATATTTTTTAAGCCCTCTATGCTCTGGTATTGGATGAGCCAATTTTGTTGAATCATATAAGGGATTAAGTTTTGGGTTCGTTGGGGTGTTTTTTCTTTATTTTGGTTGATTAATGAGTAAAAATTATCAGTAAATACCTCTAGAGGTTGGTGATGGAATTCTCTCCAGTTCGCCGCTAAAAAATGATCGTAGAACATATCCATGATCACCCCAGTATAATGTCCGAACTGTTTGCCATGCAGACGGCTCTTGCTGCGACGAAAGACCGGGTGAGTGTCGGTATAGCTATCTATAAATCGGTGTAATTTAATACCTCTTTGAATTCCCAACTCGTATTGAGTATATTGATTTCCTTTTATGGCATCGGCCATAAAATTGCCCAACTGTACTTCTGGATTGTCCCCTGAAAGATATATATGCGCAAGAAAATTCATGCATTAAAATTAGAGAAAAAATAATGCGCAGATAATCCGTAATTTTGGCTCGAGTAAAAAAACACAAACACTGTTATGACCCTGATTAAGTCAATATCTGGAATTCGAGGAACTATAGGTGGTTCTGTAGGTGAAAATTTAACCCCCGTTGATGCTGTGAAATTTGCTGCTGCTTATGGTCAGTGGTTAAAGGGGGCCTATCCGCAGGGTCCATACAGGGTGGTTATCGGTCGCGATGCCCGCCCCTCGGGTGAAATGCTACAATCTCTGGTCATGCAGACTTTGGTGGGACAGGGGATTGATGTAATTGATCTGGGTTTGTCCACCACACCAACCGTTGAAGTGGCGGTTCCTATGGAGTCTGCTCAGGGCGGAATTATTTTGACAGCCAGTCATAATCCAAAGGAGTGGAATGCATTAAAATTACTCAATCACAGAGGTGAATTTCTCAATGCAGCCGCAGGTGCCTTAATTTTAGAAATCGCCCAAAAAGAAAGTTTTGACTTTAGCGTGGTGGATGAGCTAGGTATAATTACTCATGATAATACCTATATCGATAAACACATTGAGGCTATTCTGGCCTTATCTTTGGTGGATGTCCCTGCCATTAAATCAAAGAAATTCCGCGTAGTTATTGATGCGGTTAATTCTACTGGGGGTATTGCTGTACCTCGGTTACTCAAGGCTTTAGGTGTGGATACCGTTGAGCTTTACTGTACCCCCAATGGTCAATTTCCCCATAATCCCGAGCCATTAAAAGAGCATTTAACTGATCTAATGCAAGCGGTAGTTAATCACAAAGCACATATGGGTTTTGTCGTAGATCCGGATGTGGATCGGCTAGCTATAGTGGATGAAAATGGGGCCATGTTTGGTGAGGAATACACTTTGGTGGCCGTGGCAGACTATGTGCTCTCAAAAACACCCGGAGATACAGTGTCGAATTTATCTTCATCCCGAGCCCTACGTGATGTGACACAATCGAGAAATGGACAGTATCAGGCAAGTGCGGTAGGAGAAGTAAATGTTGTCTCTATGATGAAAGAAACTTCTGCCGTGATCGGTGGTGAAGGTAATGGTGGTATTATTTACCCTGAATTGCATTACGGTCGTGATAGTTTAGTGGGTATTGCTTTATTTTTAACTCATTTGGCCCAATTAGATATAACTGTCAGCGCCTTAAAAGCAAGCTATCCCTTTTACGCCATGAGCAAAAATAAAGTGGCTTTGACACCGGATCTCGACGTCGATGCTTTGATGTCACAAATGGCACAGACTTATCAATCTCACGAAAGTGTTAATACTGTGGATGGGGTAAAGATAGATTTCAAAAATTCCTGGGTTCACTTGCGCAAGAGCAATACCGAACCTATTATCCGTATTTACACCGAGGCCTCAAGCCAACAAAATGCAGATGATTTAGCTCTTCGTTTTGTCAATGAGCTCAAACAATTAGCGGGTATTTAGGCCATTATACGGCCTTTTCAAAAGGGAAGTTGTACTGATCAGCTAATGAGTTTTTGAAACTCAGAATGGTGCTTCCACCGCTTGTGCGACCATAAGTAATACTGCGGCTCAATGCGAATTTGTTCTTCGAGAGCTGCGATAAATTTGCGGGTAATAGCACCCGGGGCCTCGACATTAGCATCCTCACTAATAGGTACCACCGTGCCTTTATAAAATCCGCGCTTGATCTTTTCGATTTTCAGATAAATGACGGCAAAGTTCATTTTCCCTGCCATATCCTCTGTTCCCGTAAAAAACGGAGTTTGTTGACCTAAAAATTCAAAGCTGTGGCGAAAGGATTTTGATTTTGGGGACTGATCGGAAATGATCATGGTCATGGTTTTTACCCCTTTTTCATTGCATTGGGCCAGATATTGACGTATTTCTTTATTCGGGACCAGCACGCCCTCAAAACGACCGCGTATGCGTCTAACCAATCGATCGAAATGAGGATTTTTAAGTTTTTTATAAACCCCAATCCCGTGAAAAGGAACCAGCATAGGCATCATAAAACTCCATTCCCAGCTGGCATAATGCCCACACATGATAAAGGTGCTCAAGTTTTTTTGGCGCAATTCATTACAATACTCAAGGTTTTCGTAAACAAATCGTCGGCGCAACTCTTGCTCAGAAATCGTAAGACTTTTGAGACTTTCCACAATGAGGTCGCACATATGGCGAAAAAACAATTTGCTTAGACGGGTATATTCCTTTTCAGATTGTCCGGGAAAGGCCATTTTTAGATTAGCCAAGACTACTTTTTTTCGGTAGCCCAGCAAATAGTAAATTAGATAAAAGCAAAAGTCTGAGATGCCGTATAACACGCGAAATGGCAATTTTGATAAAAGCCACAGGATGGGATAAATAATGTAATAGAGCAGCTGATCCATAGAGACTGCTAAACTAAAGAATTTTTGTGGTCTGATGAATGTTTTGTCAGGAACATAATCTCAATTTCGGCCATATCTACCACAAGTATAGATTTTGAAACTGACAGGCTGTCATACGACTTGTAATGGCATGAAACTTGACTTATTCCCCACGAATAAAAACAGCAATCCTTAATTGTTAAGATAAATATTATGAGTAAAATAATTGGAATAGACTTAGGAACTACCAATTCATGTGTCTCTGTAATGGAGGGTAGTGAACCAACCGTTATCCCTAATGCAGAGGGCAAAAGAACAACGCCTTCAGTCATTGCTTTTGTTGAGGGAGGAGAAATAAAAGTGGGTGATCCAGCCAAAAGACAGGCCGTGACCAATCCAACCAAGACTATTTCTTCGATCAAAAGATTCATGGGAAATAAATACTCTGAATCAACACAAGAAGCCAAAAGAGCAGCATATACGGTAGCCAAAGGGGATAATGACACCCCACGAGTTAATATCGACGGTCGTCTATATACACCGCAAGAACTCAGTGCTATGATTTTGCAGAAAATGAAGAAAACCGCTGAGGACTACATTGGTGCTGAAGTGAGCCGTGCCGTTATTACAGTGCCCGCTTACTTTAACGATAGTCAGCGTCAGGCTACTAAAGAAGCTGGAGAAATTGCCGGTTTAAAAGTTGAGCGAATTATCAACGAACCTACTGCAGCAGCCCTAGCTTACGGACTAGATAAAAAGAGCACGGATCAAAAAATCGTTGTATTCGACTTTGGTGGGGGAACGCACGATGTTTCAATCCTTGAACTCGGGGATGGCGTTTTTGAGGTGTTGGCCACCGATGGAGACACGCACCTTGGAGGAGATGATGTGGATCAAAAAATCATCAATTGGTTGGCCGATGAATTCCAAAGCGAAGAGCAAATGGATTTACGTCAAGACCCTATGGCTCTCCAACGTTTAAAAGAAGCGGCTGAAAAAGCCAAGATTGAGTTGTCATCTTCGACCCAAACAGAAATTAACTTGCCTTATGTTACCGCTACAGCCAGTGGTCCTAAGCACTTAGTTAAATCTTTAAGTCGTGCCAAATTTGAACAATTGATTGATGACCTAGTTAAACGCACCATCGCGCCTTGTGAAAAAGCCATGAAATCTGCAGGACTGAGCAAAAGCGATATCGATGAAATCATCCTTGTAGGTGGTTCAACGCGTATCCCTGCGGTACAACAAGCTGTTGAAAAATTCTTCGGTAAAGCGCCTAACAAAGGGGTAAACCCAGATGAGGTTGTGGCCATCGGTGCTGCTATTCAGGGTGGGGTATTGACTGGTGATGTAAAAGACGTGCTTCTTTTAGATGTTACACCACTTTCATTGGGAATTGAAACCATGGGTAGTGTAATGACCAAGTTAATTGACGCTAACACGACGATTCCAACAAAAAAGAGTCAAGTATTCTCAACAGCCGCAGACAATCAACCAAGTGTTGAAATTCATGTGTTGCAAGGGGAGCGTCCTATGGCTGCAGACAATAAGACGATCGGGCGTTTTCACCTAGATGGTATTCCACCAGCCCCAAGAGGAACACCTCAAATTGAAGTAACTTTTGATATAGATGCAAATGGAATCATTAAGGTTAGTGCTACGGATAAAGCTACAGGTAAGTCACAAGACATTCGTATTGAGGCCTCATCTGGATTGACTGAAGAAGAGATCCAAAAGATGAAAGCTGACGCAGAAGCCAATGCCGAGGCTGATAAAAAAGCCAAAGAGACTGTGGATAAAATCAACGAGGCAGATGCCATGATTTTCCAGACTGAAAAGCAACTCTCCGAATTTGGTAATAAACTGAGTGAGGATAAGAAACAGCCCATTCAGGCTGCTCTGGAGGAGTTGAAAAAGGCCTATGAGTCCAAGGACTTAGGCACTATTCAGCCGGCATTGGATAAGATCAATGAAGCTTGGAAAGTCGCTTCCGAAGAAATGTACAAAGCCCAAGCAGAGGCACAAGGTCAGACTGGTGGCGCTCCAGGAGCTGATGCTCAAGGTGCTCAGGCCACTGACGATGTCGAAGACGTAGACTTTGAAGAAGTTAAATAATCTTTGCTTCTTATGTTTAAGTAAAAAAGCGGCCCCATCGGGGCCGCTTTTTTTTATTTTGTTTTAATAAAATTATCCTATTCTACTTGAACTGTCCTTACAACAAGTTCAAATGCTCCTTGAATGAACTAACTAGTGACTTCATGTATCGGTAATGCGTTAATTAAAAGGGTAATTCCCTTAAAAATTGATACCCATTTTGTTCTTTGTTAATGGAGCAATAAAAATGGGTCAAACCATTGGTGACCATGAGAAAGTCAGATTTGAGACTACTGTTATAACGAGCAATTTGATCAAAGGTCTCTTGATTGATTGTTACTTCGGGTCGTTTGCACTCGACAATTAGTTTTATCCTGCCATCGGGCCAATACAGCAAAAGATCACAGCGTTTTGTGAGGCCGTTGACTTCTATTTTTTGTTCACAACGCATGAGTGAGGGTGATTGCTTGTGTTGGGTTATAAGCCACTGAATTACATGTTGTCTGACCCATTCCTCTGGGGTCAAAATCACAAATATTTTCCGTAGAGGATCAAAGATCAACCGTTTGTTTTCGCTATTTTTGAAGCGAAAGCTATATTGAGGAAATTCCAGTACAACCATAGTGCAAAGTAATATTTTGTTTGAGTTTTTCATAGTGCTTTATGAGTGAAAACACCACCTCATTTGAGAAGACTTAAATAAAACCCGACAGTAAATAAATGGCCCTAGAACAAGTAAATTCCATCTTAAAATCTATTGACTCTGGTCAGATCGCCTCGATTTATGCATTGATGGGAGAGGAGCCCTATTATATTGATGTTATTAGTCAATATATAGAAGACCGCTTACTGTCAGAGGTCGAAAAAGGGTTCAATCAAATTGTTCTTTACGGTCGTGATACCAAAGTCGAAGAGATTGTGGAGCATGCCAAGCGTTTTCCGATGATGTCCGAGCGTCAAGTCATCATTGTTAAAGAGGCTCAGGATTTATCGCGCAATATAGAGCAGTTAGCCGATTATGCAGCGGCACCTCAACCCACCACTGTTTTGGTGCTTTGTTACAAATATAAAAAGTTAGATGCCCGAAAAAAATTACTGAAGTCGATCAAGGCCAGTGGTGTCGTTTTTGAGAGCAATAAACTCTACGACAATCAACTCCCCGATTGGATTAAAAAGGTTTTGCTTGGGCGTGGACGTCATATCGGCCCCAAGGCAGCACAAATGCTCGCGGATTTTCTAGGAAATGACTTGGGTAAAATCAGTAAGGAACTCGAAAAACTTTCCATTGTTATACCTAAGAGTCAAGAAATTGATGCGGCACTTATCGAGGAACATGTGGGGATCAGTAAGGACTACAACAATTTTGAACTACAATCGGCAATTGCCAATGGGGATAAGGTACGAGCCTATGCTATAGCCCAGTATTTTGCCAATAATCCGAAAAATCACCCAGTGATTATGAGTATTGCGTTACTCTATAATTTTTACGCCAAACTGCTGCTGTATCATTCGTTGAGTGACAAATCTAGGGCACCCAAAGTATTGGGCATTAATCCTTATTTTATCAAGGAATATCAAACTGCCGCACAAATTTATCCTATGAAGCGTGTGTCCGGGATAATTACCTCCATTCGGACAATTGACATGAAAAGTAAGGGCTTGGGGACTGTGCCTTTGGCCCCAAAAGATTTACTGCAGGAGTTACTCTTGGCTATTTTTAATTAAATCGGGACTTTGTTTTACTTTTTGTCTATGGAAAAAGAGCCTGGACCCATTAAAGCAATAGCGATAAAACCAAACATATAAAGCAGGGCGAGTTCTTTTTCGCCGATGGGATCATGTCCGTGGACCACAAAGGCCGCAACGGCCATAGTAAACGCAGTAATGACAGATGCAGCGCGCGCCTGCAGCCCGATAAGAATCAAAACTGGAGCCACTACCTCACCTGCCAGCACCAAAATAGAAGAAACAATCCCGCCTAATCCAATAGGATCCCCAACAAGTGTAAAGTCACCTTCAATAAAACGCATTAGTTTCGGAAAACCATGGGTAAGCATCAAAAGAGAGAATACAGCGCGAAGAAGCAATAGGCCAAAGTCAAAGTAACGTTTCATAGATTGTTTTTTAGGTGGTTTAAATATAACTCATTTTTCAAAATATTAGGCAGAGAATTACAGAGCATTAGACCCAATTTCGCGGCGATCGGTAAAGCAGTGGAGTTCTTCTTGCAGTAACATTAGGAAAGGCCCCGAATAAGGATTATTTTTGTGAAAAACGTCGCGTCTACTGAGGGCGTAATGTATTTTTACCTGCTATGAATATGCTAAAATACTGGATTAAAGCCGCCCGTCTTAGAACATTACCTTTATCCATCTCTGGTGTCCTTTTAGGATGTGCCTTATCAACAGAACAATGGTGGGTAAAGTCCTTATTTTGGTGGGCCATAGTTACTACTATTGGATTTCAAGTGTTGTCTAATTTTGCCAATGATTATGGTGATGGCGTGAAGGGAACCGATGCCCGGCGACAAGGAGAACCACGGATGGTCGCCTCGGGCTTTATCACCTCAGCTCAAATGAAAAGAGCGGTTTGGATTTCTGGGATTATCACCTTTTTTTCCGCAACATTTGTTGTTTTTATGGCCTTTGGGCAACAACACTTTATACTATCATTCTTATTTTTTAATCTTTCCCTTTTCGCAATTTGGGCCGCTATTCGCTATACAGTAGGGGGCAGTGCCTATGGTTATTCAGGTTGGGGGGATGTTTTTGTCTTTGCTTTTTTTGGTTTGCTTGCCGTACTAGGCAGTTCTGTATTATTTTTAAAGCAAATCGATTATCTCCTTATTTTTCCTGCTGTGACCATTGGATTACTCAGTGTAGGAGTGCTGAATTTAAATAATATGCGCGATGCTGCTTCAGATGTGCTTATGGGCAAGCGTACCTTGGCGGTTCGAATGGGCTTTTCTGGTTCTAAGCGTTATCACTATATTTTGATTGTATGTGCTGGTTTGAGCGCGCTAATTTTTGCGGCCCTGCGGGCGAACGCATGGTGGAATTGGACTTTTATTTTGGCCTTCGTTCCACTGGCAATTCACCTTTTACGGGTTCGAGGAATTACGCAACCCAGTGAATACGACCCCGAATTGAAAAAAGTGGCCTTGAGCACCTTTTTATTGGCCTTGCTTATGGCCTTATTTTTTTGATGGCAATGACAGCGCGATACATCCCTTACACCTTAAATTTTAAGCGCCCGAGTGGAACTTCTCGTGGTGTAATGCACAACAAAGAAACATATTTCATTGTCCTGGAGCACGAAAATAAAAAGGGCATAGGTGAGTGTGGAGTGTTGTGGGGCTTAAGTCCCGATCCCAAGGATCAATATGAGCAAAAATTGGCCGAAGTATGTGGTGACATACATCTTGGTCTTGAAGTACTTTTAAAGGATCTGGAGGCTTTTCCATCAATAAGAATGGGATTGATGACCGCTTTTGATGCCTTGAATGCAGAGCGTCCTATGCATCTCTATCCTTCAGCATTAATCAATGGGACTCAGGGCGGTATTGGCCCTGGTATGGACATCAATGGATTAATTTGGATGGGCGATTTTTCATTCATGAATGCTCAAATAAAAGACCGACTCAGTGAAGGATTCCGTTGTTTGAAATTAAAAATTGGCGCTCAAGATTTCAATCAGGAATGGCAGCTTATTAGGCGTTTACGCTCTGAATATACCCCTGATGACCTAGAAATTCGCGTAGATGCTAACGGGGCTTTTAAAGCAGATTCGGCTCTAGAAAAACTAAAGCGATTAAGTGATCTCCACTTGCATTCGATTGAACAACCCATTGCCGTAAATCAATGGGAAATTATGGCGCAGCTCGTTCATGAGTCTCCTTTGGATATTGCCTTGGATGAGGAGCTTATTGGTTTATCAACTGCAGAGCAAAAACAAAAAATGCTAAAACAGATTAAACCTCACTATATAATTTTAAAGCCCAGTCTCATCGGTGGTTTGGATTATGCCGATCAGTGGATATCATGGGCTGATAGTATGGGTATTGGCTGGTGGGTAACTTCTGCCTTAGAGAGTAATGTTGGGCTCAATGCCATAGCCCAATACACGGCGACCAAAGCAATTTCCATGCCTCAGGGGCTTGGAACGGGTAGTCTCTATTTAAATAATATCGCCTCGCCTCTGCGTGTGCAAAAGGCCAAACTCCATTACGATTTAAATCAACAATGGTCATTTAATTCATTAAATTTATAGGAATGTATATCGGACAAGCACATAAATTCAAACACGACTCTTGGCGCTATTGGTTGGGCATTATCGTTATTTTTATCATATGGCAACTCGGTTCTATCCCTCTAGCAATTGCTGTATTCGCCAAGGTTTTTCAAGATGGCGGTGATTTAAATACACTTGGGGAAGACCCTAACGCTTTGATGCAAATCCTATCGCCAAATTTGACCTTATTTTTAATGTTATTGGCCTTTGCCGTTGGCTTAGGAGGTATTTGGTTATGGATAAAAAAAGTTCATGAGCAGTCTTTTACTGCATTGACTACGACCCGTAAAAAAATCGATTGGTCCCGATTCTGGTATGGCTTTTTGCTTATTGGCGTTACGACCACTCTGCTGACCCTGATCGAATATGTATGGCATCCTGAGTCCTTTGAAGTTCAGTTTAATTGGGGTTCTTTTTTAATATTGTTCATAATCGCAGTACTCATGGTTCCTCTTCAAACGTCATTTGAAGAATACTTTTTTAGAGGCTATATCATGCAAGGCCTCGGGCTTATGACAAAAACCCGCTGGATACCTTTGATTTTCACCTCCGTAGTGTTTGGCGCCATGCACGCTTTTAATCCAGAGGTTGATAAAATGGGGAGTATTATTATGATTTATTATATCGGTACCGGTTTCTTTCTAGGCATCATTACCCTGATGGATCGTGGACTGGAGTTGGCTTTGGGATTTCATGCAGGGAACAATTTAATTGGCGCCCTTTTGGTGACCGCGGACTGGACCGCATTTCAAACCGAATCTATTTTAAAGGATGTCTCTGATCCTAGTGCTGGTATTGATACAGTTTTACCAGTATTTGTCATCTATCCACTCTTTCTATGGCTAATGGCCAGAAAATATCGTTGGAGCGATTGGTCTGAGCGTTTATTTGGTTCTGTTGAACTGCCGCAGCCGCCTTTAGATCAGCCGTAAACTTATTTGAATTTTAATGATGAGTCAAGAGCAATTTCAATTATGGCATCCGAGTTTTAAGCTGAATGGTTTGTCCTTTGATTCTTTGCAAAACTTGAATGACTTTTTAGATTCAATTAGAAATGAAGGGGATCAGCAAGAACGGGATTTGGCAGAATTCATGGCCGATTGGCTCAGTTCAAAACCTGAAATTGAATCTTACACATCAGGCACTACAGGCACCCCAAAAAAGTGTTTGTTAGACAAACAAAAAATGAGGCTAAGCGCTCAAACCACTGCTGCTTTTTTTGGACTAGAACCAGGAATAAATGCTTTGCTTTGTTTGCCTTTGTCATTTATTGCCGGCAAAATGATGGTCGTGCGGGCTTTGGTTTCAGGATGGGATTTGCATGTAGTTGCCCCCACTAAGGACGCGCTGACACAATATGATACTGCATATGATTTCGTGGCGTTAGTGCCTCATCAATTGGCCTACTCTTATCGTGCTTTGGACAAAGTAAAAATATTAATTGTTGGGGGAGGAGTGCTGCCCAATCATTTGGAAGAAAAACTGCAGCAGAGCTCTGTGGAGGCCTATGCAACTTATGGAATGACAGAAACGCTAACCCATGTCGCGGCTCGAAGAATCAATGGGGCACAAAGATCGGATATATATCAAGCTATGCCCGAGGTACAATTTTCAGCAGATAAACGAGGCTGTCTGGTCATTCACGCACCTAATTTGTTGTCAGAACCTTTGGTGACTAATGATCTTGTTAAAATCATCGACATCCATTCTTTTGAGTATTTAGGGCGCATAGATGATGTTATAAATTCTGGTGGCGTGAAACACGCTCCCGAAATTATAGAGCGTAAATTAGGCCAATATCTAACTGGTCATTTTGTGATCAGTAGTCTGCTCCATGAATCTTTGGGTGAGCAGATTGTTTTGGTTAAAGATGCTAATGGGCCATCAAAAGAAGCCATAGATAAGGCTATAATGAATCTCCCCTCTACGGAGCGTCCTAAATTAATCCTTAATTTAGAGGCATTACCGTCGACTGATACGGGAAAAATAAAAAGGAAACAACTCAGAGATTTGATACGAAATCAACAACACATAGCATGAACAGCTACTTTTCACTAAAACAGTTTAAATATATTTTTCTACTGATTTTCTTGGGTATAAGCACAGTACTGAAGAGTCAAATACTCAACGAAAAAGACCGTGCAGAACGATATGACGCGCTTTTAAATGAGCGAATACATAAGGTTTTACCAGGACTTATGGATCAACACGATATGGATATGTGGCTCCTGATTTCACGGGAGTACAATGAAGATCCTATTTTGCGTACCATGTTGCCTGCGACCTGGCTCAACGCCAGAAGAAGAACAATTATTTTATTCTATCGCGATGCAAAAAATGATGTTTTTGACGCCTTGGCTGTAGCGCGATATGGTATAGGTGAAACAATAAATTCGGCTTGGGATAAAGAAAAACAACCCGATCAGTGGGCTCGATTAATTGAATTAATTAAAGAGCGCAACCCGAAAAAAATAGGGGTCAATATTTCAGAGCATTATGGTATTGCCGACGGTCTGGTTCAGACCGATTACCAAGAATTTATGAATCATCTTCCACAAGAGTTAAAATCCCGTGTGGTTTCGGCAGAGCCTTTAGCGGTTTCCTGGGTCGAAACAAGGACTATGAGTGAAATGGAAGAATTTGCATCACTGGTCCAAGTGACTCATGACATTATCGCTGAGGCCTTTTCAACTCGCGTCATTACTGCGGGAGAGACCACTAGTGAGGAAGTGGTCTGGTGGTTGCGTCAAAAGGTCACAGACCTAGGATTAGATACTTGGTTCCATCCTACAGTGGATATACAGCGCAACAGTGAGGCCTTAAAAAGTCATATCGAAGCTTTTTCAAATGGCTATCAAGAAATGGTGATTCAACCAGGAGACTTGTTGCATTGCGATTTTGGGGTCAGCTATATGGGCCTTAATACCGATTGTCAACAACATGCCTATGTGCCTTTTCCCGATGAAACAGCAGTACCTGAATTCTTGAAAAAAGCATTTAACTCGGGTAACCGCGTTCAAGATATATTCACGGGCAATTTTACTCTTGGCCGCAGTGGAAATGAGATTTTGCTTACATCACTAGGTCAAGGCCGTGCCGAGGGACTCAGGCCCTCCATATATACGCATCCACTGGGAAGTTTTGGGCATAGTGCGGGAACCACCCTCGGGATGTGGGATGCACAACAAGGAGTGCCAGGCTCTGGGGATTACCCCATGGCCTACAAGACGGCTTATGCCATCGAGCTGAACAATACTATATTTATTCCGGAGTGGGGCAAGGACGTACGCATTATGCTGGAAGAGGCTGGCTACTTTGATCAAGATGGATTTCGTTATGTCAATGGTCGACAGGAAGAAATTCTATTAGTGCGCTAGGTATTAATTTAGCCCTGATCCAGCCCTATTGAATGCTGTTTAATTTTTCTCAAGCGACAATTTAAAGGGCCCGAGATTTAAACTTAGTCACAATGCTTTTAAACCTGAATCACCCCAAGGTTAAAGGGCTGAGTTATCGGTGCATGATTCGCCGCCTCTATACCCATTGAAATCCACTTGCGGGTTTCCACTGGGTTGATCACAGCATCAGTCCAAAGTCGAGATGCGGCATAATAGGGTGAAATTTGCTCGTCGTAACGGGCTTTGATTTCCTGATAGAGTTTTTCCTCATCTTCGGCGCTTAACTCGGTGCCCGTCTTTTTCTTCTGTGCCGTTTCAATTTGCAATAAAACTTTGGCAGCACTGTTGCCGCTCATAACAGCAAGTTCAGCGCTAGGCCAAGCTGCAATCAAGCGCGGGTCATAGGCTTTGCCACACATAGCATAGTTTCCTGCTCCGTAGGAATTTCCGATGATGATGGTAAACTTAGGGACGACAGAATTACTTACGGCATTGACCATTTTTGCCCCATCCTTAATGATGCCTCCGTGCTCGCTTTTACTGCCGACCATAAACCCGGTGACATCTTGTAAAAAGACCAGGGGAATCTTTTTTTGATTACAATTCGCTATGAATCGAGTGGCTTTGTCGGCACTGTCACTATAAATGACCCCACCAAACTGCATTTCTCCTTTTTGGGTTTTGACCACTTTGCGTTGATTGGCCACAATACCGACAGCCCAGCCATTGATACGGGCATAGCCCGTAATTATGGTTTTCCCATAAGCGGCTTTATAGGCATCAAACTGTGAGTCGTCTACTAAAGCTTTGATGATTTCCATCATATCGTATTGATCGGTACGGGATTTTGGCAAAAGACCAAATATTTTATCCGCTTCGACTTTAGGCAAGCTAGGGGTTGTTCTATTGTAGCCAGCAGATTCAGGCGCCCCTATTTTATCTATAATATTTCTAATAGCGTCCAAGGCTTGCTGATCATTGTCGTACTTATAATCTGTAACCCCGCTAATGGCACAATGGGTGGTTGCCCCTCCAAGAGTTTCATTGTCGATTGTTTCACCAATGGCAGCCTTGACCAAGTAACTTCCCGCCAAAAAAATACTGCCTGTTTTGTCTACGATCATCGCTTCGTCGCTCATAATGGGTAAATAGGCCCCGCCAGCAACACAGCTCCCCATTATAGCTGAGATTTGCGTGATTCCGGCGCTACTCATTTTGGCATTATTCCGAAAAATACGGCCAAAATGCTCTTTGTCGGGAAAGATTTCATCTTGCATCGGGAGATAAACACCGGCGCTATCGACCAGGTAGATGATGGGTATTCTATTTTCTATGGCTATTTCTTGAGCGCGTAGATTTTTTTTTGCCGTAATGGGAAACCAGGCTCCAGCTTTTACAGTCGCATCATTCGCCACCACAATACATAGGCGCTTTTTGATATAGCCTATTTTAACTACGACACCACCGCTAGGACAACCCCCGTGTTCTTGATACATATTATCACCGGCAAAAGCCCCAATTTCGATTGTTTCACGATTTTTGTCCAGTAAATAATCAATGCGTTCTCTTGCCGTGAGTTTACCTTTGGCATGCTGTTTTTCTATGGCCTTAGCACCGCCGCCAAGCGAAACTTTTTGCAAACGCTTGCGCAATTCTGAGGCCAACAATTTGTTGTGATCCTCGTTGCGATTAAAGTCTAAATCCATAGAATATTAGTTTGTTCAAAAATACGAATTGCCCATAAATTAAAGCCAAATCTCATAAGAATTACCGATATTTGTTAGGTTAGTCTAGCCTTAATGTTAGCCTCACAATTGCGCATTTCTGCGCCTTTAAATTGGTATATTATGATGAATAAAAACACTGTACTTGCCTGGGCGACATTCATAATGATCTTTATGGGATGTTTGCTCATCGCTCTCGGAGCGTTTCGATATGAAGATGTAGCCGGATGGGGATTTGCCTGTGTTGGTTTCGGCTTTTTTGCCATTGCTTGGGTATTTAATGCACTAAAAGGACGGGTTTAAACTCTGAGGGGTTAATACATGTGATTTTCCTATTTAAAATTTTTAATCATTAATTGAGATTATGGCCGACGATCAGAAAGTAATCTTTTCCATGTCAGGAGTGAGTAAAACGTTCCAAAGCGCTCAAACTCCTGTGCTTAAAAACATATATTTAAGTTTCTTTTACGGAGCTAAAATTGGTATTCTCGGACTCAACGGTAGCGGTAAATCTACCTTACTTAAAATTATCGCAGGTCTTGATAAAAACCACCAAGGCGATGTAGTTTTTGCTCCAGGTTATACTGTAGGGATGCTGGCTCAAGAACCTGATATTGACCCAGATAAAACAGTTCTTGATGTGGTTAAAGAAGGGGTCAAAGATGTGGTGGCCGTACTCGACCGTTATAATGAAATTAACGATGCATTTGGACTTCCTGAAGTTTATGAAAACCCAGACAAGATGGAGGCCTTGATGAATGAACAAGCCAAGCTTCAAGATCAAATAGATGCTGTCAATGCCTGGGAATTAGATACCAAGTTAGAGATTGCTATGGATGCCTTGCGCACGCCAGAGCCAGAGACAAAAATTTCTGTACTTTCAGGGGGGGAGCGTCGTCGCGTAGCCCTATGTCGCTTATTATTACAAGAACCCGATGTCTTGTTATTGGATGAGCCCACAAACCATTTGGATGCCGAGAGCGTTCATTGGTTAGAGCAACATTTGGCTCAGTATAAAGGCACAGTTATCGCCGTGACCCACGATCGCTATTTTCTTGATAATGTTGCTGGCTGGATATTAGAACTCGATAGAGGGGAGGGTATTCCATGGAAAGGCAATTACTCTTCTTGGCTGGAACAAAAGTCCAAAAGATTGGCTCAAGAGCAAAAGCAGGCCAGTAAGCGTCAAAAAACTTTGGAGCGGGAATTAGAGTGGGTGCGTATGGCTCCAAAGGGGCGACAGTCTAAACAAAAGGCTCGTTTGAACAACTACGAAAAGCTCATGAGTCAAGATCAAAAACAACTCGATGAGCATTTAGAAATTTATATTCCTAATGGCCCACGTCTGGGAACCGAGGTCATACATGCTCAAGGGGTGCGCAAGGCCTTTGGGGATAAAATGCTTTACGAATCACTTGATTTTCAATTGCCACAAGCGGGAATTGTAGGGGTTATTGGGCCGAATGGTGCCGGTAAGACCACGATTTTTAAAATGATCATGAATGAACTTTCACCTGATGCGGGAACATTTACCGTAGGGCCTACAGCAAAAATTGCTTATGTCGATCAGGCCCACGCGAACATCGATCCGCAAAAAACGATTTGGGAGAATTTTAGCGATGGTCAAGAACTTGTGATGATGGGCGGACGCCAAGTCAATTCAAGGGCTTATCTGAGCCGTTTTAATTTTTCTGGAAGTGAGCAAAATAAGAAGGTTGAAAAACTATCCGGTGGGGAGCGTAACCGCCTACATTTGGCCATGACTTTGAAAGAGGAGGGTAATGTGTTGCTTTTAGACGAGCCTACTAATGATCTTGATGTAAATACTTTGCGTGCCTTAGAAGAGGGTTTGGAAAATTTCGCAGGTTGTGCTGTTGTCATCAGTCACGATCGGTGGTTTTTAGACCGTATATGCACCCATATTTTGGCTTTTGAAGGAGAAAGTCAGGTTTATTTCTTTGAAGGTGGATTCAGTGATTACGAAGAAAATCGCAAGAAGCGCTTGGGTGATGTTGGTCCTAAACGCATTAAGTACAAAAAACTAATTCGTTGATCGATTCTAAACGCATAAAGGTCATTGCTTTTGACGCCGATGATACGCTTTGGGAGAACGAAACACTTTTTCGACAGGCTGAAGAGACCTTTTGTGATTTGATGCGAGATTATCTTCCATCTGAAGTTTGCCAAAATGAGCTTTTTGCCATTGAAATGAAAAATTTGGGACTTTATGGCTATGGCATAAAGCCCTTTACACTATCGCTCATTGAAGCCGCCATCACCCTGAGCAATAACAAGGTCTCTAATGAGATTATCCAGAAAATAATTCAAATTGGTCAAGGTATGTTGGCGGCCCCAAATCCCATTCTTGATGGGGTAGATGAAGTTTTGTCACAACTGGTGGCATCTTTTCGACTGGTTGTCGCTACTAAGGGTGATCTTTTAGACCAGGAGCGCAAACTAGAGCGCTCGGGCCTTGCTAAGTATTTTCACCACATTGAAATTATGTCCGATAAAAAGCCCAAGAATTATCAAAAGTTAGTGGCTCATCTGGATATTGCCCCGATTGAATTTCTAATGGTAGGCAATAGCGTGAATAGTGACATTCTTCCTGTGCTCGACATTGGGGCCTCTTCAGTGCATATTCCGTTTCATACCACTTGGGCCCATGAAGTAGGAGAAGAGCCCTTAAAACATCCTAATTACTATAAATTAAGCAATATGAAGGAGTTGCCATCGCTCATGGGTTTGAGCATCTAGCTTAAGTAGTTAAACCTTCAAAAATGCTTAGTCAAGGCGATTGAGTTCTTCTTGAAAAAATTGAATAAAGTCCGCCACGTCTTTTCCATAAACTAATCCATGATGCACATGCACCGAAAGCGGCATCAGCCATCGCCCGTTATTTTCTGTGATTTTACCAAAAGTAATTTTTGGGCTACAATCTTCACTATCTAAGTCCCTGGCATGAGTGATTCCCGTGAACTCAATCCAGGGAAGGGCTGAAAAGTGGACCACATTTTCTCTTGACACGGACAGATCCAATCCTTTGGATTGGCGCACCCGATCAAATTCCTTTAGTGCTTCTGCCTCAAATACTGAATAGTCTTGATTAAAAGCGACAAAGGAGAAACCAAAAGGGGCGTGCTCACGGGCAATAGTCATAGTAACGTGACTGGTATCGAATAAATAGACCTGGTTTTGTATAAGGCGATAGCGCATTGCTACGACTTTATTTACGGCAATGATTGCGCGGTGCAAATAAGCCATAAATACAGACTTCCCCTCTTTTTTACAGTGATTCCTCAGAATACTTATATCCATTGAAACATTCACTCCGTGATAAGGCTCTTTAAATTTCGAGTAGAATTCAAAATGGTCTCTGCGATCCCAGTTTTGCACGTCAATCTTACGTTTCATTGGACTAAAATTATTAAATGGCCTTTTATGTTAAAACAAAGATAAGCAGCTTGGCACGAACAGGCTCAAAAAAAAATGACAGCCTCGGCTGTCATTTTGATGGTCGATCGATCACTTAACCTAGTACATGAATGTATTTATCTCGATCTTCCTATGTGTGACAATTCAACTAAGACCCTTACATACTGTGAATAACTCCCCAATTACTATTTAAAAGATGCAGAAGCCTTAGTGAATTGTTTTACGAATATCCGGGCATAATTTTAGCCTTGCAAGAAAGCATCGGCCACATTCATAAATCATGAGCTGAGATTTATAAATCGTCGGTAAGGTCTTGTGATTTTAAGCCTTTATAGTCCTGCCTTGCAGTAATTGAATGATAAATGCCATGAGGATAACAGCCACACAACCAATGACGTTTAGCCACAAATAAGGCAGTTTTATCATTCCCATAAGGTCTAGTAAAAACAAAGTGATTACAAAAGCCTGATTGATGAGTGCCGCCCAAAAAATGGAACGCCCTTTAATTGAGCGCAAGAAAAATGCAGCTAAAAATACCCCCAGTATATTACCGTAGAATATCGATCCAATGATATTGACCAGTTGTATTAAATTATCGAATAAAGGCGCGGTACAAGCCACAATAATGGCTAATACACCCCAAATCAAAGTGAAATAGCGGGTAATTTTTAAATAGTGTTTTTCATCATGACCAGGACGATGTCTTTGATACAAATCTACTGCGGTGGTTGCTCCAAGAGCATTGATTTCGCTAGCGGTGGAGGACATGGCTGCACTTAGAATCACCGCTAGAAGCAAGCCAATTAGGCCCACAGGAAGTTGGGTGAGTATGAAATGGATAAAGACGTAATCTTTGTCGTTTGTTTCTGCGTTTTTGTCTGCGGCACTGATTAGGTTCCGAGCCTCTTGTCTTATGGCGAGTTGCTGTTTATTGAGTTGCGCAATCTCAGTTTTTAGAATGGATCGCTCCTCCGAATCCTGAGTTTCAATGAATTCTATTTGAAGGGTCTGAATTTGTCTCATCAACAAATCTTTTTCTTGATCTAAGGCTTTGTATTCATCGGCATAGGGCGAATCTAATACTACGCGCTGGTTTGAAGGATTAAAATTAAGAGGAGCTGGATTAAATTGATAAAATACAAAAACCAACACCCCAATCAATAGAATAAAAAATTGCATGGGTACTTTGAGCATTCCATTCATGATTAATCCCATTTGACTTTGCCGCAGCGATCGGCCGGAAAGATAGCGTTGTACTTGACTTTGGTCCGTCCCGAAATAGGACAAGGCCAAAAAGCTTCCTCCGATAATTCCACTCCAAAACGTATAACGATTTTCAAAATCAAAAGAGAAATCCAGTATATTCATTTTATCCTGGGCCCCAGCTATGGTCAGTGCCTCATCAAGACCAACTTCAAGGGGTAAAAAATTAAGGAGCATTAAAAAAGCCAAAAACATCCCGCCGAATATGACCCCCATTTGCTGCTTTTGGGTAATATTCACGGCCCGTGTCCCTCCGGTAACGGTATAGATTACTACTAATGAACCAATTAAAATATTCAACAACACAAGATCCCAACCCAGTACAGCAGAAAGGATGATAGAAGGGGCAAAAATGGTAATCCCAGCAGCCAAGCCTCTTTGGATGAGAAAAAATATAGCCGTAAGGGTTCGCGTCTCCACATTAAAGCGATCTTCGAGATAAGCATAAGCCGTAAAAACTTTTAGGCGGTGGTAAATGGGCACAAAAAACAGACTGATCAGTACCATGGCAATGGGCAGACCAAAATAAAATTGAACAAACCCCATCCCATCGTGAAAGGCCTGTCCTGGAGTCGATAAAAAGGTAATAGCACTGGCTTGGGTCGCCATAACACTTAGACCTATGGTCCACCAGCTGGCTTTGTTTCCGCCGGTAACAAAATCTGTAACGCCAGATTGATTTCTGGTTTTTGCCAATCCATAAAGGACGATAAATGCCAATACAAGGGCTAAAATTATCCAATCAATACTGCTCATAAACTGCCATATGATTGATTAATCCAGTAAAAAAGTAGGATATAAAGAACATTAAGTCCAATAACTAAAACATAAATCCATCGCGCACCGCGATCAGTGATTGAGAAGCGTTTAGGATGTTTATGTTCCTTACTCATGGCCGTAGGACAAAAGATTAGCCAAGAGTTTATAGGCCCCAGGAACACCCTCAGGGATTTGTCGAAAGAAACTTATTCCGGTATAAATTACAGTGCCTTTCCCAAAATGACCTAAAATAAGCCCTCCCATTGTTTGTTCTTCGCCTGTATCATTCATCCCAATTAATGGTGTAAACTCAGGGCTCCAAGAGGCTGCGAAATAAAGCCCGCGTTCCTGAACCCAATGCTCAAAATCTTCGCTAGTCAATAAATTTGGTGTATTGAAAACAGCATGTTCCGGATTTAAAAAAGTCATAGGGGCCTCCTGATCAGTGACCCGATCTCTACCTATAGCAAAGGACAAGGGCCCGATTTGCTTGGTCAGTAATCCCGAGGTTGTTTGGTATTGTATTAAGAGCAGTCCACCTTGAGCGACATAATCATTAAGCATTTCCATACGCGCAACTAGAGCCTCACTTGTGTTAAATGCTCGAATACCGACCACCACGGCCTCTAATGGACTTAATTCTTCGCTATTTAATGTTTCAGGATTAAGATTAACGATTTCATAGCCCAGTTGACTCAATCCCTTGTCGACTTGATCACCAGCCCCTTGAATATAGCCTATATGCCTTGATTTTCTCAAAACATCTATTTTCATCACCTTTGTTTGGGCAGGTTCTAAAACGGTAACTTTTGGAATATGCGGATAATCAATTTCTAACAAAGTTTTTGTATAGAATTCATCCCCCACCTGTGCTAGAGGTGTCAATTGACCGGTTTGGGTTCCTTTTGGAGGAAAAATGCTGAAACTCAAATCAATTTGTTGGCCAGCCTTAGCAATGTCAAAATCTATAAACTCCGGCTTTACCACCCAACCCTCTGGATGTTGCAGACTAAGACTGCCTTTTAATCCATCACTATGAGCCCTGAGCGTAATGTCCAGAGTTTTTGATTTTTGATCATTAAATACCATCACAGGTTCCGAAGTGCTCAGGGTTATCTTAGGTAGAATAACGAAAGGGTCAAAAACCTCTCCTCGAACGCGATCTCTATACTTAAAACGAAGAGGAGTATTGAGGGTAAATGGATGTCCGTCAAAAGAAAAATCAAGACGCACATTAACTGGTTCTGGACCGAATGGCGTTCCAATTAAATCAGTGTCTGGGACATTAAATTTACCTGAATCTGCGGTGTGTTTTAGCCAATAGGGCGTGCTTAATTCGACTGATTTGAGCGGTGCCTCAAGGGACTCAATATTGAGTGATTGCAATGGATCAATCACCACCGGTTGAGTATTGTCAAAAAAGTACAATTGATCCGAACTTACGCGATGCAGCAGCAGGGTCTTTCCACTGCGATTAGTCACTTCAACATTGGCCAAAACGGGATCTTTAGGCGTAATAAAGGGCACGGACGATTCCGCAGACACATAAAGCCCAAGGCATTGAGCGATAATTTGTGTTA
>JAYOYS010000002.1:119259-126114 GCA_038153605.1 Flavobacteriaceae bacterium | reverse complement strand
AAACGCCTCTTGACTCCCATAAAACCACCAAGAGGTGTTGAAGAATAGCCTTTTTGGTTGCCATAAACCGAATTGTTGCACAGACTCTGGGTCGTAAGTTGGGTCATTGGCTTTATCAAAGGCCTCAATACTGAGCAGGGCAGAAGCTGTATGATGTCCATGAGTGGTTCCCGGTGTACGATGGTTGAAGCGATTAACGACTAGGTCGGGTTTGAATTTTCGAAATATCCTCACCACATCGCGAAGAATTTCCTCTTTACCCCATGTCTCCATGGCTTCCGACGGATGTTTGCAATAACCAAAATCTATGGCTCTTGTAAAAAATTGTGTGCCACCGTCAATATTTCTGGCCTGTAACAATTCATGACTGCGTATAATACCCAGGGTGGTTTTTAGTTCCGGGCCAATTAGATTTTGTCCCCCTCCTCCGCGGGTCAACGATAGATAAGCGGTTTGCGCCAATTCTTGATTGGCAAAATAGGTGATCAATCGCGTATTTTCATCATCTGGATGAGCGCCCACATAAAGGACTGAACCAAAGGTGTTGAATTTTTCTAAAGCATGATAGATATCGTTAGAGCTCCATTGTATCGGTTTTTGAGCATACCCTGTGACAATCCCAAAAAAAATAAAACCATAACTCATCCACAGGCCTCTAAAGTTGAAAAAATGTCTGGATGGGATAAGTTGAAATTGAGAATTAATCATAGGTCATTGTTGTTTTATAAGCCTCTCAGCGTTTTTTACACTTGATGGTCTTCCTCTGGCTTTGGACTATCGGTCATTTGAGTATTTTGATTGAGAATGCTTACCCCTTTTTGAAGGACAAGACTATTGGGGTAGGTAATTCTTTGTCCGTTATCATTTATAATAACAATATGAAATGTTTTTATGTCCTCAATTATCCCGACATACTCGTATTCTTTGTCGTGAATCATAATGCGATCACCAATTTTATAAGGAAAGGTGAAAAACATGATGACTCCACTGGTAATATTGCTCAGTATCGACCATTGGGCAAAAAATGCGACACCGATCACGGCAAAAACCGAGGAAATAATAACTCCTAAATTGCGCACATCAACCCCCCATACAATAAACACACCCACCAAGGCACATCCTAATATGAGATAATTGATCAACTTGGTAATCAATTGAGCGCGGCGATCGATGATTTGTTCTTTGTGTGAAAACCGCCGAATCAAGCTGATAATTGAGGCTCTTAAAATCAGTAAAACCAATAGTAATACGCCTGTAGCGATCATTTCCATGTAAAGATTGCTTATGGTCATATAGTGTTGTAATAAAAGTGGTTAAAATTAATCTTTTGTTTGGCCTTGAACAAGGGAAACTAAATTTTGGTAAACCAAACGAGTCGGTAATCCCATGACATTATAATAGCAGCCCTCTATGCGGTCTACTGCGATGTATCCAAAAAAGTCCTGTATGCCATAACTTCCTGCTTTATCCATAGGTTGATGGTGGTCTACGTAATACTCAAGTTCAGATCGTGAAATTGGGTTGATCCAAACCTTGGTGCAATCATTAACCACCAAAGTTGCTTTCAGAGTTTTAAAGCATACTGAAGTAAAAACTTCGTGCATTTGCCCACTTAATGATTCGAGCATTTCAATAGCATGATGTCTATTATGGGGTTTTTCTATGGGCTTGCCGTTGAACCAAACAATAGTATCACTGGTAATTATGATTTGATTTGCATCAATTTTGTCAAAGGCTTCAGCCTTTTTTCGAGCGAGAAAGTCCGTAATTTCATGAGCTTTGAGGTGTTCCGGGTAAACCTCATTTATTTTTCGGACCTCAATGCGATGAGGTATGCCCATGGCTTTGAGTAGTTCTTGCCGACGCGGCGAACCGGATGCTAAAACTATGTCAAATGATTCAAATTCTTTGTGCAACATTCTGTTCTCTTTTATAGCCAAACAAGGCAAATCAGGCCTAAGACCAGTAATAACTTCAACATCAAAGATAAGGACTTGGCTTGGCTTTGGGTTTCTATTTTAGAGCATTTATAGGTAATCCAAATTCCTAAAACCAGAGCAAAAGCGAGATTTACGCTCAAAGCAATACTTGAATTTATAGCCACAGCAATAAACGCTGCGATACTCAAAATCAAGATAAATCCAAGAGCCACAGCCACTTTTGCTGTGCGGGCTATGCCTATTACAATCGGTATTGTTCGTCGCCTTGCATTTTGATCTCCGTTTATATCCTCTATGTCTTTAATAATTTCTCGTATAAAATTTGTAATAAACCCTAAATAAGCGATGCGCCAAATCCATTTGGTTTTCCATGCCCATATATTGTTGAATGGCTCAGTAGTGAAAGCCTCATTCATCCCTGGGTCATGGGCTCTGAATGCCAAATCATGAACCAATACAAGATTAAATGCTACGAGGGCAGAAATAACCAAAGGGCCGATGATAAATTTGCTCCATTGAGACAAGTTATAGGCCCATAAAATCACACTGATCCCAATAAATAAAAGTCCATAACTTGTGTGATTGGTGGTAGCGTCAATACTGAACCCCAGATAAAAGGCGAAAAGATTAAGCCCAATCCAAATCGACCAAAACAAAACTCTGCTTCGAGTGACAATAGGGGATAATTTGTTTGCCTTGTTTATTCGGTCAGTAGTTTGGTCATAATAATCGTTAATCAAGTAACCGGCTGCAGCTAAAAATATACTCCCCCACATAAGCTGGTCAACGCTTTGGCGCATGATCAGAAGGTTTGGCGTATAAAACAGGTCGGCTGAATCTTTAATCAAGACCCACTGAGCAATTTTATGCAATCCAAAGATCAAGGCTAAATTCACAGGGCGAAAGCTCTGAACGAATTCCCAGGTCGATTTAAAGAATGCGGTTATCATGAGTTGTCGATTAGCCTTCTCGACCCGACACTGAGCCTCCTGAAAACCAATTATTTTGCGTTTTAAGCACTTGCTCGATTATATCGCGCACACACCCCTTTCCTCCAGAGCGATGTGAGATGTACTTGGCAATAGATTTAATTTCCGGAACGGCATCTTGTGGACAACACGCTAAACCCACCATGCTCATCACCTCAAAATCCGGAAGATCATCACCCATGTAGCAAACCTGATCCACAGAGAGTTCATGTCTTTTAATAAAATCTAGAAGTAATTCTTTTTTATGATGTGCTCCGAGATGTACTTCGCTGATTCCCAAACCTTCGAGTCTTTTTTGTACTCCCGGATTTGTACCCCCAGAGATGATGCATATGGGGTATTTTTTATCGGCCGCAGCTTTTAAGGCAAAACCGTCTTTGATGTTCATGTTGCGCAAAAGTTGCCCTTGCGTATCGACAATTACGGTGCCATCTGACAGGACTCCGTCTACATCAAAAACAAAAGCTTTGATATGGTGCAGTAGGGTTTTGTAGCTCGTTTCCAATTTATTTTGATTTTGAATATCCTCCTATTGAATCAGAGAGTAAGTTATAAATTTCTTTGAGTTGCTCGTCTTTTAATAAGGCCAAATGACGTTCAACTGTATTGCGATCTCCACGCTTTGCTGGACCAGTTTGTGCGGATTCAGGCCCTATTTCAACTGCCTTTTGTGCCGTTTCTAAAATTAAAGGATTAAGCAGGTCAAAAGATAGTCCATTTTCTTTGAGGTGTCTTTGGCTCAATGTATATAAATGATTGGTAAAATTGTTCACCAGTACAGCCCCCAAGTGCAAGGCCAGTCGCTGTTGAGAATTAATATGTACTACCTTTTTAGAAAGTTTATGCGCAATTATTTCCAAAAGGTCCATTGTTTCTGGATTGTTTGCTTCTAAACAAAGGGGTATTTGCTCAAATGATACAGAATGATCTTTTGAAAAACTCTGTAAGGGATAGAACACCCCTCGCTTTGTTTGTCGGGCTAAAACTTCCATGTCTACAGTCCCTGAAGTATGAACTAATGTGATATCCTTAGACAATTTTTGAGCAAGGGCCGCTATTGCATCATCGCTTACTGCGGCAATATACAAATCGGCGTCTTTAAGATTTTTCAAATCATTGATCCGTGGGGTTTCCTGATTGGCCTCAGGAATTTGATTTGGACTGTAAATTTGAACCAGCTGAACACCGTCTAATTTACTCAGATATTGGGCCAGGTGTTGGCCCAAATTTCCATAACCCAAAAGACTGATTTTAATCATGATTCAAAAATAATCAATAAAGCCCGCTTAGCTGAAAATTCTTAACATTTATCTATGATTCTTATGGAGGATTAGTCCCTATAGATTGCGTATTTTTGTCCAAAACATCGACATGCAGAAAAAAATTGCTGCCTTTTTATTTTCTACCCGTCTCACTGCTTTTTTATTTCTATTGTTTGCAGTGGCCATGGCTGTGGGAACTTTTCTCGATCAGGGGTATCCTAAACCACCTTCGCCTTACGCTAGAGAATTAATTTTTAACGCGTGGTGGTTTGAGGCAATTATGGTGTTTTTTGTTATTAATTTTCTGGGAAATATCGCCCGATTTAAGCTCTATAAAAAGGAAAAATGGGCCACTCTTACCTTGCATTTAGCCTTTATACTGATCATTTCAGGGGCATTTATCACTCGTTATATTGGCTTTGAAGGTGTCATGCATATTAGAGAGGGTGCCACCGAGCAAACTTTTCTTTCTGATCAGACGTATATAACAACTTATATCGATGGGGACTATAAGGTCGACGGCGTTTTAATGCGTCGCAATGTTCCCCCTCAGCTCGTCAGGCTATCCGAGCGTTTGACTCCAGACGCCAGTTGGACAACCGATTATAATGGTCAACAAGTTTCTTTTAATGTTGTTGATTTCATTACCAATGCGAAAGATGGCTTGGTTGAAGATCCTGAAGGAGAGTTATATTTAAAACTCGTTGAGTCAGGGGATGGTTCGCGCCACGAGCATTACCTAAAAGAGGGGAGCGTGACCAATATTCACAATTTGCTTTACAGTTTTAATCAACCCACCCCTGGAGCCATCAATATCGAATTTGTCGAAGGACAGTATTTCATTGAGTCTCCTTTTTATGGGGATTATATGCGTATGGCAGATCAGCAAAAAGGTACTGTTGAGGCAGAGATAAAGTCCATCCTGGAATTGCGCTCTTTATATCAAGTAGGCGGAACTGCTTTTGTCATTCCAGAACCAGCGCTTCTTGGTAAAATGGACGTGGTAAAAGCCAGTGAACAAGAATCCACAGGCACAGAGGCGGCTTTTCTAGAAGTGACAACAGGCGAAGAAACCCAGCGTATCGCATTATTAGGGGGTAAAGGATTGAGTCCAGCTCCAAAAGTCCTAGAGATAGGCGGACTGAGCATTGGTATGAGCTATGGCTCCAAATCTTATGAGTTACCTTTTAGCATTACATTAAATGATTTTATAGCAGAAAAATACCCCGGGACAGAAAAAGCCTATTCTTCATTTAAGAGCAAAGTGACGGTCAATAATCAAGAGGGCTTTTTTGACTATGATATTTATATGAATCACATTTTAGACCATGGAGGTTATCGCTTTTTCCAGGCCAGTTTTGATCCTGATGAAAAGGGGACTGTTTTATCGGTTAATCACGACTGGTGGGGTACTTATACGACTTATCTAGGCTATTTTCTGCTCTATATTGGATTGATGGCAATTTTGTTTGATCGCCACACACGATTTAAGGAATTAGAGAAAATGTTAGACAAAGTGAAGCGTAAGAAAAAGACACTGCTGCTGTTGCCCCTAGTGTTAATGTTTTCAGGACTATCGTCTCAAACCATGCCTATGAACAGTCAAAAGGCAGATTCAATCGTTTTAGCCAATGCGGTAAAAAAGGAGCAGGCTGAGGCCTTTGGAAGACTGATTTTGCAGGACAATGGACGTATGAAACCCGTTAATACGTTTTCGAGTGAACTCTTGAGAAAAATCAGTGGCAAAGATGATTATAAAGGGCTAAATCCAGATCAGGTGTTTTTATCTATGACCGAATTTCCCATGATGTGGTACGGCATTCCTATTCTAAAATTGGATTGGCGCAATGACAGTATTAAAAAAATATTGGGGGTTCAATCAGACACCAAACAAATCGCCTTAATCGATTTATTTGATGAGCGCGGCAATAGTAAGATTGATCGATATGTTGAAGCGGCTTCAGCCAAGACCAATCCGAATCAATTTGAAAAAGATTTTATCAAGCTTTACGAAAAGTCATATGTATTAAATGAGGCTTTAGGTGGCGGGATATTAAAGATTTTCCCCATTCCTGGATCCGTTGAAAATAAATGGATTGCTTATCAAGAATTGAGCGCGACACCCTTAAAATCTGAGGATTCCTTATTTATTCGCAACATTATGCCCATTTATTTTCAAGGCTTGCGCGAATATCGACAAACGGGGGATGAAAGTATAGCAAACCAAGCCTTGGAGGCTATTGCGCGTTATCAACAAACTTTTGGTGCTGCGGTATATCCTAATACGAGTAAAGTAAGTGCGGAAATCGCATATAACCGTATCGATCCCTTCAACAAACTCTATCGTTATTTCGGCATGTTTGGGGTGTTGATGCTCGTGGTGATTATGATTCAAATTTTCAGTCCTAAACCCTTTTGGCAATACGCGATAAGATTCTTCAAAGGCCTTATTTGGATTTTGTTTATCGGTATGACACTAGCCTTGGCAGCACGTTGGTATATCAGTGGGCATGCTCCTTGGAGTGATGCTTACGAAAGTGTCATTTATGTCTCGTGGGCCACTGTGTTTTTTGGTCTGGCATTTGGACGCAAAAGCGATCTCACTATCGCCTCAACGGCCTTTGTGGCGTCTATTTTGCTTTGGGTGGCTCATCTAAGTTGGCT
>JAYOYS010000002.1:111505-119159 GCA_038153605.1 Flavobacteriaceae bacterium | reverse complement strand
TGGGGGCGCTACTGGGGTTGGGATCCAAAAGAAACTTGGGCTCTAATCAGTATTATGATCTATGCTTTTGTAATCCACAGCAGACTCGTGCCCGGTTTGCGCGGAAAATGGACCTTTAACGTACTGGCTATTTTTGCTTATGCCAGTATTATGATGACCTATTTTGGGGTAAACTTTTACCTTACGGGCTTACATTCCTATGCCAGTGGTGATGTTCCTGTAACCCCGAGCTTTATTTATTATCTCTTGAGCTTTTTCGTTTTGCTCAGCGCAGCTTCTTATTGGCGCTGGCAAGCAATCAAAAAGGCATAGCTGCACTAATAATCAAAGGATTGGTTTTTAGTTGTATAAATAATCGGGCTGAGTCTGCAATAAGGCCTCATCTTCACGGATTTGCTCAGCAATATCGAGTTTCTGATAAAGATCTTTGGTACGGTCTTCGATTTCCTCTACAGTTGTGTTCATCTTTTTGGCGATAATCGCGTTGGTTTTGCCTTCAGAAATGTATTGTAGGAGTTTAATTTCAAAACCATCTAGATCATACTGCATGATTAAGTTTTCTAGATAGAGATCCTCGACAAGCTTTTCAGTTTTGATTCTTGCTGTAAAGGCTTCTTGACGGTCCATGAAAATACGCATCTCTAAATTGCGCATATCCTGTTCTCCTTTGAGGGATTGCATTCTGTACAATAATCCATGAGTACATAATAAGGACTAAGGCTATTGCACTTAGTTTTAGAAGTCCATCACTCAGCCCAAATAAAGATTGTCCTAGTTGATTATAAATCAATTGATCGATGAGTACAATGAGAATAGGTGTAAGCCCAAAAACGAATATTTTGGCATAACCACTGTCTTTTGCGCGATTAAATCCTAAAAACAGATAGCGTCCTATGAGTGTAATCATTATTACCTCCGAGATTTGCACATAAAGTATGGACCCCAGAAAACCATAAAAACCAATTGCCAATACACTTAATCCCAAAAGCACTGCCGAGAGAATTTTAAGTTTTGGGGCATATTCTTTGGCCATGAGATAATGGTGCGAGAATAAACTGGGCAACAAGGTCAAAATCCAAAGGGTCGCTATTTCTAGGAATAGACTTTGGACAACATCAAGTGTAAACAAAGCGGCCAGACCGTCAAATTGAAATATTAACGCGCTTAAAACAGTTATGCCAAGTGCGAATAAGCCAAAAGATTTGTCTTTGAATAAAATGGCGCAAAAAGCGTTGAGCAACACGATCATTAAAACAAAACCGTAAAAGATTCCGTTGGAAAAAATGTGGGCCTGTTGAAAAAACATAAAATTGGCAGTAGAATTTTCGGCCACAAGAGGGTTTCTGACGATGATCTCCTGATTGTTTTTGTAGGAATTTTCTTTGGCAAAAGCTGAATTTTGAAATGCAACACCTGAATCTTTTACTACTGATTCTGCTGTTGAATTTTGCTGGCCATTGTCATTTTCACTGCCATGATCAACCCGGGATTTATCCGTTTTGAAAACATTGTACACCTCAGTAAAAACAGAGCTTACAGCTGCAATTGATAGCTTATTGTTTTGCGAAATTGGGCTCGCTTGAGTGGTGTTTGTCGACCATATAAGGGCAACAGTCAATACTAGAAATAGTCGTTTCATAGTAGGTTATTTATCAAATTTGGGTAGTACTAAGATACGAATATTTTGCTTTTTATCTATATTATTTGTATTTCATCGATAAATATTTAATTTTTTAAAAAAGTATAAAAAAAGAGCGACCCGAGGTCGCTCCATATAATCTGATGGTTATTTTGCTTATCGTGATTAACGCCCGATCATATCTTCAGGTTTGACCCAAGCATCAAATTCATCACCTGTGAGGTAGCCCAGCCTAATGGCTTCTTGGCGCAATGTTGTTCCGTTCGCGTGGGCTGCATTGGCAATTTCAGCGGCTTTATAATAACCAATTTTGGTATTTAAGGCGGTCACTAACATTAGAGATTTACCCAGTTGCTCTTCGATTACCTTATAATTGGGTTCAATACCTCGGGCGCAATGCTCGTCAAAACTGACACAGGCATCGCCGATGAGTTGGGCAGATTCAAGTAAGTTTTTTGCCATCACAGGCTTAAAAACATTGAGTTCGAAATGCCCTTGTAATCCGCCAATACTCAAGGCGACATCATTTCCCATAACTTGTGCACAAACCATGGTCATGGCTTCGCATTGGGTAGGATTGACTTTACCTGGCATGATTGAGGAGCCTGGTTCGTTCGCCGGAATGATAATTTCTCCTATTCCACTACGAGGACCACTGGCCAGTAGTCTTATATCATTGGCTATTTTATTTAGGGATACTGCGATTTGCTTTAAGGCTCCATGGGTCTCGACTAAAGCGTCATGGGCGGCTAAAGCTTCAAATTTATTTTCAGCACTCACAAATGGTAGTCCTGTAAATTCAGCAATATACTCAGCTACTTTTTCAGCATAACCCTTTGGCGTGTTTATTCCAGTTCCTACCGCTGTTCCCCCAAGTGCAAGTTGGGCTAAGTGGGGTAGGGTATTTTTCAGGGCTTTAATGCCAAACTTTAGTTGTGTGGCATATCCACTGAATTCTTGCCCTAAAGTAAGTGGTGTCGCATCCATTAGGTGGGTGCGCCCTATTTTTACCACCTGATCAAAATCTTTTGATTTCTGCTCTAAGGTCGCCTGGAGTTGATCCAATCCCGGTAGGGTTACGGCCACAATTTTTTGATAGGCCGCAATGTGCATGCCGGTAGGGAAAGTATCATTCGAGGATTGTGATTTGTTCACATCGTCATTTGGTTGTATGGTTTTTTCGCCTTGACCAATTTCTTTTCCTGCGATTTGATGGGCTCGATTGGCAATCACCTCATTGACATTCATATTGCTTTGTGTTCCACTTCCGGTTTGCCAAACCACTAAAGGAAATTGCTCGTCGTGTTGTCCTGAGAGAATTTCGTCACAAACTTGGGCGATTAAATCTCGTTTTTCAGCAGAGAGTACCCCTAAATCACAATTCGTGTAGGCGGCAGCTTTTTTCAATTGAGCAAAACCATAGATGATTTCAATGGGCATAGAGGCAGGTGTACCGATCTTAAAATTGTTCCGAGAACGTTCTGTTTGCGCGCCCCAAAGTTTGTCGGCTGGAACTTCCACAGGCCCCATGGTATCTTTCTCTATTCTGTATTTCATGGCGTGATTAAAATTTAAATCGATACAAATTTAAGGCCTTTTCAGGGCAATATTAAAGAATTCATGGATTTTCGACATGGGCATTGAAACACTGCAAAGGCTTGTGGATAATTCAAGTGAGTAATATGGAATTATCAATTTTTCATTTTATATTTGTCGTCAAAATAAAGCCCATGTTCGATTTTAATCAATATTTAGGATTTTTAGCATTTTTAACCATTCTCACTATAGGGTTTTGGTTGATGATTTTTCTTGTTTCATTCATTCCTTATTGGATAGGTGGAGCACTAATCGAGCACTTCAAATTAAAAAAGCAAAAATCGTCTCAAGACGAGTAAGATAAAATTGTTCTTCATTTGCGATTTTGTGAGTGGAGTCCCCAGAAAAAATAGGCCGGTCGCCCAGCGACCGGCCTTTTATTTATAATGAAAATTAATCCAAATCTCTCTTTCAGACCAGGGCACAAGTCTATCCTTCAAATCCTTCTTCATCGTAGCCGCCCCCGCGATTATTGTTACGGTTACGCTCTGATTTTTTTTGATTGAATCGATACAGTATACCTAAGGTCCAAGTTCGGACACGCCATTGAAAAACACTGTCGCTTTCAAAGGTGTCGGCAAGGGTAAAACTGCGTCTTTTTCTGCTATTTAATAGATCATTCACGTTAAAAGAAAGACTGAGTTTTTCATCAAAAAGATCTTTACTCAGTGCAAAATCTAACGAAGCGATGCCTTCGCTTTTTGTTTGGGCATTTTGATTAGGCCCGCGATAAAATAAATTAGTTTGTGTATTGATTTCTCCAGGTAAATTAATTTTCACGCCTGAACGGGTGAACCAACTTACATTTTTAGCGCCAAAATCTATATCGTTATAGATCCCCTGAGTTTCAAATTGGAAAAAGTTAAAACTTGAATTAAAGCGGAGCCATTTAGCTGGATTATACAATATACCCAACTCAAAACCGATACGCTGATTGGTTGACAAGTTAATCGGAATAGTTCTGATTACAGGAATACCATTATCGGTAACTTCTCCAGTTTCCTCTTGAATGCGTTCAAACGATTCGGTTTCATATTGACCATAGACAGAGGTGGTTAGGGTTATCTGTTTATTTTTTATCATAAACCCTAAGTCAAGTGCACTGGCATAGGCGGGATTGAGATCTGGGTTCCCTTGAAAAATATTCGTTTCGCTTGAACGCGAAGGAAACGGATTGATAAACCAGCTTCGTGGCCGATTGATCCGTCTATTATACCCCAAAGAAATATTGCTGTTTTCATTGAGTTCATAGACAAGATTTAGGGTAGGGAAGAGTCCCAAAAATTCCTTGTCAAAATCAAGATTTAGCCCTTGTATATTTCCTTGATTATTGACCCCAACGGCTGCACCTTCAAGTCCTGTATGTTCCAGACGCAATCCGGCTAAGGCAGAAAACTTTCCGAATTTGGCCCCGTATTGGGTATATACGGCAAATATATTTTGGGTAAAATCAAAACGATTTGAAAGGTCGAGATTGATTTCAAAAGGGCCATTTACCGTGGCTTGTTCGCGTAACAGATAATCAGTTGTTTGATCTCGGGCATCATAACGAAATCCCAGTTCAAATTGCTGGTCTTTACCATAAGGTAAAACATAATCTGCTTGAGCCAAAAGCCGTGTTACTGATTCGTTTTGGGCGATATCTTCTTCTGGAAGAGCTTGCGGATTTGGGCTGATCAAACGCTCAAGGATACTGCTGTACTGATCTTCTGATTCTTGTTCATACTGCAGGTCTGCCGTCAGCTTCTGCCCGTTTTTATCTAAATCATTCACATAATTCAAAGCGTATTGCACTGACTGGTCTTTTTCATCTTGATTTTGCAGTCGCTCAATATGACTTAGTAATAAATCTTGAGCAGTCCATTCTTTAGCCTGATTTTCGGTTTTATCATTATCATCTCCTTGCCTCAAAAATACAGAGCCGGTAATCGATGAGGACTCGGTCAAAAAATATTCAATACCCAAATTAGTATTGATGCCTTTTTGTAGGCGGTCAAAATTGCGTCGCTCGGTATAGCCCGCCGCCTCAAAATTGGGACTGAAGTATCGGTTGTTATAGGAAGCATATCCTGGACTTTCACGGTGTCGATACCCTGTGGTGCTGAACAAGTTGAACCGATCAGTACGCCAATTTAAAGCCAGGGTAGCCCCATAACCGATAGGCTGATTTACATTGGCTTGAAAAGATCCATTGACACCCCGAGTCTTTTCTTTACGCAGGACAATATTTAATATCCCTGCAGTACCCTCGGCATCGTATCGTGCTGAAGGTGCTGTAATGACCTCAACACGCTCTATGGCTTCTGCTGGTAATTGCCTTAGGGCATCAGTTTGTCCAAAACCGGCAATCGCCGAAGGTTTACCATTTATAAGAATGCGGACGTTTTCATTACCGCGCAGGGCGATACTCCCATCTAAATCTACAGTTACTGAAGGTACATTGTTTAAGGCATCACTGACTGTGGCCCCACTTGTCGTTAAATCCTTACCGATGGTATAAATCTTCTTATCCAGTCTTATTTGAACCTCGGTACTTTCTGCCCGCACCACAACCTCTTCGAGGGCTTCTTGATTTTGGGTCAAAGAAATTTCGCCCAAATCGATATCAGTGCTGGTTTTAATATCAATGCGCAAAGACTCATAGGAGATATAATCGATTTGTAAAATATAAGATCCTGTGACGATCTCAAGTTCGAAAAATCCTGTATCGTTAGTAATACCACCTGAGATAAGTTCATTATTTGGGTCGAAAATTCCCACGCTAGCGTAGGATAGAGGACTCTGATCTAACCCATCTAAAACTTGACCTTTGACCACCACAGGCCTCATATTTTGGGCATAACTCGTTGTAGTTAAAATACACAAAAAAGGAAGTAGAAAGACTAAGTTGATAAGGCTTTTCATGGGTAAAATTTGAGCCCAATGATACTCCCATTTAAAGGCATAGGCTCATAAAATTCTGTTAAATTTAAAATAGCAGATTAATGGCCACTGCTGGCCGGGCAATAACGGCTTTATCTCCGAGAACCACTATAGGACGCTGTATTAATCTAGGCTCTTGAATTAGGAGATTAATCAGCTGCGAATCACTTAAGCTTTTTCCTTTAAATTGAGTTTTCCAGAGCGTCTCTTCTGTTCTAATTAATTTTTCAGGTCTGATCTTGAGTTTTTGAATTATTTCCCTGAGCTCCGCCTGAGTCAATTTTTCATTTAGGTACAATACAATGTCAAAGTTATGGCCACTTGATTGTAAAAAATTCAGTGCTTCTCTCGATTTTCTGCATCTAGGATTATGATAGATTTTAATCATAAATCAAGGCTAGTTAAAGGATTATTGATTTGCTCAATAAGCGCCTTTGGAAATATAATATTCAGATCCTCAAGTTCTTGTGCTAGGATTCGGCCGCTTGTAAAATGTATAGTTTTGAACCCAAGGGATTGGGCAGCTTTAATATTGTCCACATTATCGTCGATAAATACAGCTTGAGAGCTGTTTACTTTATATCGATTTAATAATCGATGATAAATTTCATGATCAGGTTTACGCAGTCCTTCTTCACCACTAACCACTATACCCTCAAACCACTCAAGCCATGGAAATTTCTTTTGGGCGATTGGAAAAGTTTCGTGGCTCCAGTTGGTCAAAGCTAGTAGCCGATATTTCTCTTGATTTTTTAGGTAATCTAATATCGTGAGCGTATCCTTATGGGCGAGACCCAGCATTTCTTCCCATCGACCGTAATACATTTTGATCAGTCGCTCATATTCAGGAAACAACGCAATACGTTCTTGGGTTGCTTTTTCAAGAGGATAACCGGCATCTTGATTTAAATTCCATTCCCAAGCACAGACCGTGCTCAAGAATTCATCCATTTTTTCTTTATTGCCCCTGAATTCCTTTAAAAAAACATAGGCCGGCTGCCAATCGATCAAGACCCCACCGAGATCAAATATTATGGTGTTGATCTGGCGAGTCTTCAATTTATTCAGTAATATAGAGAATGTCCCACTGATAAGAATTTCCCGCTGAAACCTCACTAACCACTGCAGGGTAATCATCCCCATCATAACCGTATAGGTAGGTAGTTGTGGTCAATCCATCGCGCGATATTGCGGTCACATTATTGGGGTTATAAGGGTAAATATAACCACTGAATCCAGTGAAATTTATACTACTAAAATCCCAAAACAAGTCAATATTGCGCACTAAATACAAGGCATCAAATTGACCGTAAAACGGATTATTTTTAGAGTCGTAAGCGAAGCTATAAGCGTGAATTAAATTATCGTTATTATCATACTGATTAAGCCCAGTCATATTACCCAAGGCATCATAGTCAAAAGTCAAATACTGACCAGTGGCATTAAATCGCGTCACTTTTCCAGATGCATTGAGCGTCATTGACCCACTGACATCAG
>JAYOYS010000002.1:98168-111405 GCA_038153605.1 Flavobacteriaceae bacterium | reverse complement strand
ACGTTTTGTCCCCCAGCACCACTACTGCGGGCAAAATCCCATGAAATATCGGCCGGATTAATTTCAATTTCAATTCGGTCATCGACCAAAGGGTAGACATAAACACTGACAAAGCTGGTGTGTCTTTTTGCATTAGAGTCAAAAGGAGAGATACGCACTAGACGATGGACGCCATTTTCACCTTTGAGCCAGCCAAAGGCATGGTCGCCTTCAATTTCTAGAGTCACCGTCTTTACGCCGGCTACATCTCCCGCCTGAAAGTTCAATTCTTTGACTTTGAAGCCGTGTTTTTGAGCCCACATCAGATACATGCGCATGAGCATATTGGCCCAGTCGCAGCTCTCAGTTCCTCCAGCACCTGCTGTGATCTGTAATACGGCACTTAGATCGTCACCTTCACTACTGAGCATATTGCGAAACTCTAGTTGTTCAATGGCATTGAGCGCCTCATCATAGGCCTTATCGACTTGTACTTGCGTTTCTTCCCCCTCTTTAAAGAATTCAAAGTATACTTCTAATTCTTCAAAATTCTGCTCGGCGGTTTCATAGTCGTCTACCCATTTTTTTAGGGTGCGCAAGTCTTTCATAAAGGCCTCAGCCTCTTTGGGGTCATTCCAAAAATTCGGGTCAAATGTTTTTTCCTCATCATTGGCGATGGTAATTTTTTTACCATCTACGTCAAAGATACCTCCTTAACGCATCCAGGCGATGTCTAAGATCTTTGAGGTGATCTGCTGTAGTCATACATAATTAATTTTCACAAAAATAGCTTTTAACCCGCCAAGAAGAAAGAGTTTCAACAAATATTTAATAGTTTTAAAGTTTCACTATTAGACGGCATATCATGAAGCTTTTACGCTATTTACCCCTATTGCTTTTTGGTCTCACCATGCAGGCCCAGTTTCTGGAAAACTCCCCCGAAAAAACAAAATTTGAAGGCTTTTTCGATTTTTACTACACCCCGGATAAAGACAAAATATTTTTGGTTGTCGACCAGAATCAACTTGGCCAAGAATTTCTTTATGTACACGCTTTACGTACCGGTTTGGGGAGCAATGATATCGGTCTAGATCGTGGTCAACTGGGAGGGGAACAAGTCGTTCGCTTTGAAAAATCAGGGCCACGACTACTGCTTATGGCCCCGAATTTGCAGTTTCGGGCGAACTCCGAAAATTATTTGGAACGTCAGTCCGTAGGTGAGGCTTTCGGCACTCATGTGTTGTTTGGTTTTGATATTGTTGCGGTAGATCAAGATAAATATCTTGTCGATCTGACGGATTTCTTGTTGCAAGACACCCATAAAGTCACTCAGACTTTGGCACAAAAAAAGCAAGGCAACTTTAAACTCAATAAGGGTAAATCGGTGTTGTGGCTTCAGCGCACCAAAGCTTTTCCTCTTAATGTGGAATTTGAGGCGCTCTTAACCTTTGATGGTCAGCCTACAGGCAAGGCCTTAAAAAGTGTTTGGGAAGGGTCTGAATTATCTACCATCCAGCATCATAGTTTTGTGGCATTACCGGATGATGACTATAAAATGCGTCCTTTTGACCCTAGATGTGGGGCATTTCCCATGACGTTTTATGATTATGCCACGCCGATAGATAAACCTTTAAAACAGCAATATATTACCCGACATCGCCTAAAGAAAAAGTTCCCAGATCAGGCTATGAGTCCTGCCGTAGAACCAATTATTTACTACCTTGATCCAGGCACGCCCGAACCCATACGTTCGGCTTTACTGGAAGGGGCACAGTGGTGGAATCAGGCCTTTGAGGCCATTGGCTATCAGGACGCTTTTCAGGTGGCACTGCTTCCTGAAGATGCCGATCCGCTCGATGTGCGCTATAATGTAATTCAATGGGTCCATCGTTCCACACGAGGCTGGTCTTATGGGGCATCCATCACTGATCCACGTACCGGCGAAATAATTAAAGGCCATGTGAGTCTGGGCAGTTTGCGTGTACGTCAAGATTTTTTAATCGCTCAAGGCTTGTCTGTTGATCCATTTGCTCAGGACAAAGTTGATCCCGCTATGCAGGAATTAGCTTTGGCTCGATTAAGGCAACTCTCTGCTCATGAAGTCGGTCATACTTTGGGATTCGCTCATAATTTCGCGGCAAGTGCCTATGGCAAGGTCAGTGTTATGGATTATCCACATCCTCAATTGAGTTTAGTCGATGGACTAATCGATTACAGTAAGGCTTATGAAACAGGGATTGGACTTTGGGATAAAATTTCGGTAGCCTATAGTTATGGTGATATTCCTGAACAGTCCGATGAAAAAAGTTATTTAAAGGCATTACTCGATGATGCTTTTGCACAAAACTTATTGTTCATTACTGATTCTGACGCTCGCGCCACCAGCGGGAGTCATGCCCAGGCGCATCTGTGGGATAACGCCAGTAATGCAGCGATGGGTCTCGATGAGATAATGGCGGTACGTTCTGTGGCCATAAATCAATTTTCTATGAATCAAATTCCTTCGGGTCAGCCTCATTCTGTTTTAGAGGATGTTTTTGTGCCTATTTATTATTTGCATCGTTATCAGACCGAGGCGGCCACGAAGATGTTAGGAGGGCAGTTATATGACTATAGTATTAAGGGCGCAAAATCGGCCATAAATAAGGCTGTTTCTTCTACCGATCAGCGGCATGCCTTGAATTCAATTTTAAATACACTCTCACCATTGCGTTTGCACATCCCAGAGCGCGTAGAGGCTTTATTTCCACCCAGGGCATTCGGATACCCACGCACTCGTGAATCCTTTAAGTCTGCCATGGGCTTGAATTTTGATCCAGTTACGGCGGCAGGAAGTGCTGCTTCTATGACCCTTGACCTGCTCCTTAACTCAGCGCGGTTAAACCGCATTTATTGGCAACAGGTAAGCGATCCTAGTCAACTGAGTTTGGATGAACTTCTAGAAAAATCAGCACATATGTTTAATACTGCGCAAGCCAGTGATCGATTGACCGCATTAAACGAATATGTACTAAACCTATATTTGCGCCAAATTATGGCGGCGAGCGTGGATAAACAATCGCTACCTCAGGTTAAGTCAAAATTAAAAGATCATTTATATCAATGGGAACGTTGGGCAAAAAAATATCATAAGGATATGGCTGCGCACTATCTGGATCTTTTAAATCAGTATTGGCAGAGTCCTGATGATTTTGACCGAATGGAAAACCCTGAATTACCCGATGGAAGTCCCATAGGCAGCGATTTGTGTATATTTCCAGACTTAAAATGACATGGGTGTAATGCGCGCATCGAGACTGTTAAGTTTGACGATCAAAGTATGGTGCCTTTGGTCTTTTTCAGTGCATGCGCAAAATTCAGAATTTGCCCATGAGTCGATTTGTTTTCAGGAACAAGGTATGCCTTGGAGTCAGCACATTTCTCAATCAACTACTTTATCGGCAATTCCTCCTAATTTAATTGTGTTAAGGACAATACAGCCCGGGGGATTACAACAGCTGTATTATCAATCGGGTAATGAATCATTTAAAGCGCAAGGAATTGGAAATAAATCATGGTCAAGTGCGGAACAATCGGACCTTAAATTGGGAGAATTTATTGCCGCTCATTGGGCTGCTTTGCGCGATGATTTAGTCAAGCCATTTCGTTTTAAACAAAAAAATGAGGAAGGTTCGGACAAGTTTGAATCTTCGACAAACCGAGATAAATTAAAAAATGAAAGGTCTTTGAAAGACTATACCTACGCCTATAGTTTATATTATCGAGATATTTGTGTCTTACGCCAATTTGAACTTAAAGATTTTGATGAAAAATGGGCAGAGGAAAACGCGAATTATATTTTTAATCAGACCTTAAAATTGACAGAAATGCATCGAATAATGGATTCTGTATTTTTACAAAAAAGATAAGAGTATGCCAGATTTAGACGCAATTGACTTACGCAGTGATACCGTAACAAAACCAACCCCAGGTATGCTCGAGGCCATGTATACCGCCGAGGTGGGTGATGATGTTTACCACGAAGACCCATCGGTAAATAACTTACAGGATTTTGTCGCTGATTTTTTTGGTGCAGAGCAAGCGTTGTATTTTCCCACAGGAAGTATGGCAAATCAGGCGGCCATAAAATTACACACTCAGCCAGGAGAGCAGCTTATTGCTCATGAGTGGTCCCATGTGTATAATTATGAAGGCGGGGGTGTTTCCTTCAATAGTGGGGTTTCCTGTAAACTGTTAACTGGACCACAAGGTTTGCTTAATGCCGATCAAATTGCGCCAGCAGTCAATCCTCCTGATTTTTATCACAGTCCTTTGACGACCTTGGTCTGCGTAGAGAACACCACCAATAAAGGTGGAGGCGCCTGTTATGACTTTGAAGAGCTAAAGGCCATTGGAAATCAATGCCGCAAGCACGGTTTAAAATACCACTTAGATGGGGCGCGATTGTGGAATGCTTTGGTAGCTACTGGTGATGACCCCAAGGCTTACGGACAAATCTTTGATAGCATTTCAGTTTGTCTCAGCAAAGGTCTAGGCGCTCCTATGGGCACGGTTTTGGTGGGTCGGTCTGAGGTCATTCAGAGGGCGATGCGCGTACGCAAGGTTCTTGGGGGTGGAATGCGTCAAGTAGGCTATATGGCCGCAGCTGGACTCTACGGCATACAATATCAATTGAATCGTCTGTCTGAAGATCATACAAGAGCCATAGAATTAGCAGAAACTTTGGAGGTATTAGATTATGTAGAAAAGGTAGAACCAACGCAAACCAATATTGTTATTTTCTATCTGAAAGCCGAGGTGAATCAAGAGCAGTTTTTGGATTTTCTGGACAAAAATAAAGTGCGTATCAGTGCTATGGGTCAAGGGAAATGGCGTATCGTAACCCATTTGGATTATACCCCGGCACAGCATCAACGTATGCTTTTGGTACTCTCTGAGTTTATGAATTCATAGTACTATTTATACAAAATATCACGAGGCTATAACTCAGAAATTATTACTTTTAGTTGCGCAACTGAAATCCTAACCAAATTCAATAAAGTATAATGAATAGTACGTCTTACTTACTGGCGAGTGTATTCGGCCTGTTGGTCGTTTCATGTTCAAACAATACCCAAAAAATGGCACCAAAAAATCTGACCCCACCTCTGGCTGAAGTCAAAGAAAAATTTTTAGAAATGCACGGTGATGTCCGCATGGATCCTTACTATTGGCTCAATGACCGGGAGGATGAAGAGGTAATTGATTATTTGGAGCGTGAAAATGACTATCATGATAAAATGACTGCGCATACCAAAGATTTTCAGTCTGACTTGTTTGAAGAGATGAAGGCGCGCATCAAAGAGGATGACGAATCTGTTCCTTATTTCTACAATGGATATTTTTATATCACTCGTTTTGAAAAGGGCAGTGAATATCCAATATACTCCCGTAAAAAAGACAGTTTAACTGCGCAAGAAGAAGTTTTGTTTGATGTCAATGAAATGGCCAAAGACTTTGCTTATTATCAATTGCGGGGGCTCAATGTGAGTCCAGACAATAAATGGGTGGCCTTTGGGGTAGATACCTTGAGTCGTCGTCAATATATGCTTCATATTAAAAACTTAGAGACCGGAGAAATTCTAGCTGAAAGCATTCAAAACACCACTGGAGGGTCGACTTGGGGGAACGACAATAAAACCTTGTTTTATACCAAAAAAGATCCGGTGACCTTGCGTTCTGATAAAATCTATCGCCACGTCATGGGTTCGGCTGAATCTGACGATGTATTGGTCTTTCATGAGGAGGACGAGACCTTTAACACTTATGTCTATAAGACAAAGTCAGAACAGTATTTAGTGATTGGGAGTGTCAGTACTTTGACCTCGGAGTACCGTATTTGTGATGCTGATAATCCTCTCGGTTCTTTCGATATATTTCAAAAGCGTTTGCGCGGTTTAGAATATGATATTGATCACTATCAAGATCACTTTTACATGGTGACCAATAAAGATGGCGCGACCAATTTTAAATTAATGAAAACCCCTGTGAATAAAACAGGGCAAGAGCATTGGGAAGAGGTAATTGCGCATCGTGAAGATGTACTTCTGGAAGATGTCGATATATTTAAAGATTATCTGGTAGTTTCAGAGCGCGTCGAGGGCTTGACTCAGCTGCGGATTATGCCTTGGGATGGAAGACCAGCCTTTAATTTACCTTTTGATAATGAAACTTATTCGGCAGGGACTACCCAAAATATTGAATTCAATACTCCTAAGTTACGTTATCGTTATACAAGTTTGACCACGCCTGCCTCCGTTATTGAATACGACATGGATACAGGGGAGCAAGTAGTCTTGAAGGAGACAGAGGTACTTGGAGGTAATTTTAATAAAAATAATTATGTCTCTGAGCGTTTGTGGACACCAGCCCAAGACGGAACTATGATTCCAGTCTCCTTGGTTTACAAAAAGGGCTTTAAAAAAGATGGATCAAATCCTTTGCTCCAATATGGTTATGGTTCTTATGGAGCGACCATGGATCCATATTTTTCCACCACTAGACTTTCTTTATTAGACCGAGGATTTGCCTTTGCTATTGCACATATTCGCGGCGGCCAATATATGGGAAGGCCTTGGTATGAAGACGGTAAACTTTTAAAAAAGAAAAACACTTTTACAGATTTTATAGACGTATCTAAGTATCTAATCAATGAGGGCTATACCAGTCCCGATCACCTTTACGCAATGGGAGGATCTGCCGGAGGATTACTGATGGGGGCGGTAATAAATATGGCTCCTGAGCTCTATAATGGGGTAATTGCTGCAGTCCCTTTTGTGGATGTAGTCACAACTATGCTCGATGAATCAATTCCATTGACTACGGGTGAGTTTGATGAATGGGGTAATCCGAAAGAAGTTGATTACTACAACTATATGAAATCTTACTCGCCTTACGATAATGTGGCGCCCTTAAACTATCCAAATCTTTTGGTAACCACAGGGCTTCATGATTCACAGGTGCAATATTGGGAACCTGCCAAGTGGGTTGCCAAAATGAGAACTCTTAAAACGGGGTCTTCCTTGTTGCTCATGCATACAAATATGGATGCAGGGCATGGCGGAGCATCAGGACGTTTTGAAGGGCTCAAAGAGTTAGCTATGGAGTACGCATTTCTATTTGATTTGGAAGGGATTCAGAAGTAGTCTATTTTTTAATTAAATTTGCCAAGTGATTTGGCGTTAATCCCAAGCGCAAAATGATGAAAATATGAGTGATTTGAATGTTCATGATAGTATTCTTGATTTAATTGGAAATACGCCATTGGTGCGTTTGACAAAAGTTGTTTCCGATTTTCCTGGAAGCTTTTGGGCAAAAATGGAATCATTTAATCCGGGACATTCTGCAAAAGACAGAATTGCTGCGTTTATTATCGAAGAAGCCGAGCGCAGTGGTTTATTAACTCCAGGGGCTACGATAGTCGAGACTACCAGTGGTAACACTGGGTTTAGCCTTGCCATGGTCAGCGTGTTGAAAGGGTATAAATGTATTTTGGCCGTTTCGTCCAAATCTTCGCCTGATAAAATTGATATGTTGCGATCTATGGGCGCAGAGGTTCATGTATGCCCTGCCAATGTCTCGGCTGATGACCCAAGATCATACTACAAAGTAGCCCAGCGCATTCATGAACAGACTCCAGGGTCCATTTATATCAATCAATATTTTAATGCCTTAAACACAGCGGCACATTATCATTCTACAGGCCCTGAGATTTGGCAGCAAACCCGTGGTAAAATCACACATTTAATTGCTTGTAGTGGGACAGGGGGGACTATTTCTGGTACCGCTCAATATCTCAAAGAAAAAAATCCTGAGATTAAGATTATTGGAATTGATGCCTATGGCTCAGTGCTCCAGAAATATCATGAAACAGGAGAGCTTGACCCAGACGAAATTTATCCTTACCGAATAGAAGGCTTAGGAAAAAATTTAATTCCTTCAGCAACCGATTTTTCGGTAATTGATCGTTTTATAAAAGTTACGGATCAGGATAGTGCGATGGCCGCCAGAAAGTTAGCCCAAGAGGAAGGATTATTCATGGGATACACAAGTGGCGCGGCATTTCAAGGGCTTATTCAATTACAGGAAGAAGCGGTTTTTGATGCTCAAAGTCATGTCGTACTCATTTTTCCAGATCATGGTTCTCGTTATATGAGTAAGGTTTATAATGATGCTTGGATGCGCGATCAGGGTTTTATGGAGACAGTAAATCAAACTCCCAAGAGTCTGCAAATTGACAAAAACTGAGGTTGACTCTAAAGTTAATCGCCAAAATATTTTCCCGAAAAATTCCTTTAAAAGCACCCTCAAATTGGATTAAGGGGGCGTTTAAATTGTTTATTTCTTTAGAACTTTTTCGTTCATTTGAGCATGAAATTATGTACTTTTGTCACGTTTAATCGAAGTAAATTGGTGCGTTGATGAGAGACTTATTCGATAAAATCTACAAGGATAAGGGCCCACTAGGTAAATGGGCAGAGCAGGCAGAAGGTTATTTTGTTTTTCCAAAGCTTGAGGGTGAAATATCAAACAGAATGCGCTTCCGTGGCAAGGAGGTTATCACCTGGAGTGTTAATGATTATCTGGGCTTAGCAAATCGTCCAGAGGTGCGCAAGGCTGATGCAGAGGCCGCCGCCAAATACGGATCAGCATATCCTATGGGCGCTCGAATGATGAGTGGTCATACCGATTTACACGAACAACTACAGCGTGAATTAGCGGCATTTGTGAATAAACAGGCTGCTTATTTACTAAATTTTGGGTATCAAGGGATTTTATCGACAATTGATGCTCTAGTCTCCAAAGATGATGTTATTGTATATGATGTAGATGCACATGCTTGTATTATAGATGGTGTTCGTCTTCATTTAGGACAACGTTTTACTTACAAACACAATGATCTGGAGAGCATAGAAAAAAATCTAATGCGTGCAGAACGCGTAGCTGAAAAAACTGGCGGAGGAATCTTATTGATTTCTGAGGGTGTTTTTGGGATGCGCGGTGAGCAAGGGAAACTCAAAGAAATTGTCGCGCTAAAAAAGAAATATAATTTTAGATTTTTAGTCGATGATGCTCATGGCTTTGGAACACTTGGTAAAACTGGTGCTGGTGCTGGAGAAGAGCAAGGGGTACAAGATCAAATAGACGTGTATTTTGCCACCTTTGCCAAGTCTATGGCCAGTACAGGAGCATTTATTGCTGCTGATCAAGAAATCATCAATTATCTAAAATACAATTTGCGTTCTCAAATGTTTGCTAAATCCCTTCAAATGCAATTGGTTGAAGGGGCGTTAAAACGACTTGACATGATACGCACTATGCCTGAGCTGCGTGAAAAGCTTTGGCAAAATGTTCACGCCCTCCAAAACGGTCTTAAAGAGCGTGGTTTTGATCTGGGAACAACCCAAAGTTGTGTGACTCCGGTATATCTCAAGGGAAGTATTCCAGAAGCGATGGCTTTGGTTAAAGATCTTAGAGAAAATCATGGTATTTTCTGCTCTATAGTGGTATACCCTGTGATTCCTAAAGGTCTTATTTTGTTGCGTTTGATTCCAACAGCGACCCACACCCTTGAAGATGTGAATGAGACCTTAGAGGCCTTTTCAAGTATTCGTTCACGTCTTGAAAATGGAACTTACAAAAGACTTTCTGAGGCCGTGATGCAAGCCGTAGGTCAAGAATAATTCTATCCTAGAGTACTTTTTTATAGGTGCTTCGCTCTTTGTGTTGCACAGGATTAAAGTCTTTCCACAAGCGCTGAACAGCTGTATTCTCTTTTAACTCGGGATTGGTCTCACCAATAACAATTCCTTTTCGGTTAAACAGGTTTTGTATTTCCTCGAAAATAATAGCGGTGACGCCTTTGCCTTGATATTCTGGATTTATTCCAATAAGATAAAAGGCTGCCTGATCATTTTTATATTGGGCTCTCATGATGTGGTACCAGCCAAAAGGAAAAATCCTTCCATTCGCCTTTTGAAGAGCTTTACTAAATGAGGGCATGACAATGGCAAAAGCCACGAGTTCATTGTTATTATCCTGAACGCATGTAATGTATTCGGGTTGAATAAATTTGAAATACTTTTCTTTATAATGGGCAACCTGATACGGTTGTATTGGTACAAAAGTTTGAAGGCTGCTGTAGGTCTGATTGAGTAATTCAAACATGCGGTCGACATATGGTAAAATTTCTTTTTTATGTCCAAATTTTAATACTGATAGTGCGTAACGCTCTTTTATGAGTTTTGAAAATTTCACCACCTTATCAGAGGCCTTGGGTAATATGTCCATTTTAAATTCTACCCATGTGGCTTGCTTTTCAAAGCCTAGAGTCTCAAAATGCTGAGCATAGTAAGGGTAGTGGTACCAGGTAATCATGGTGCTAAGTTGCTCAAAACCCATAGTAAGTAAACCTGCCTTTTCCATATTGGTAAAGCCCACAGGCCCTTCCATATAGCTTAAATTTTTTGCGCGTCCGATTTTAGCTGCTTCATCGAGTAATTTTTTTGACACCTCCAGATCATCAATCACGTCAAACCAGCCAAAACGCAATTTTGGTTTGTTTTGCTGTTCAACCTCAATATGATTTACGATAACCGCAATTCTTCCAGCAATTTTTCCATTTTTATAGGCCAGAAAATACTGGGCCTCCGCATTTTTAAAAACTGGATTGCGCTCAGGGTCTAGAGTGTTCATCTCCTCGGCGATGATAGGAGGCACCCAATAGGCGTTATTTTTGTAGAGATCAAATGCAAACAGAACAAACCTTTTGAGGTCCTTTTTATTTTTTACAGGCCGTACTTCGATCATTATTCTAAATTCTGCATTAAGCTATCGGAGGAATCATCAAACAGTATTCCCTTCTTCTTTTGTTTTTTCATTTTGCGCTGCTGCTTTTTTTGGTTTTTCTTGGCGCGCTTGAGTTGTTTCTTTTCCTCTTTTTGAGCCTTACGTGCATCTGACCCTTTTTCCTCAAGATACTCATCTTTTTTGTGACGATCTATGCGATAAGACATCCCAAGTCGCGTGTAAAATAAGCTTGGGGTGTCTTTGGCGTTTACACTTAACGCAGCGTCTATATGCCAATCATCATTGACTAATACGGCGATACCACCCCTAAAAATTTGGTCGGCATAAAAATCACTTTTAAAGCCTTGATTCTCCACAAAAATTGAAAAATATTCATGGGTCGCATGTGTCAGTGTCAAAGTATATCCGTAGGTCGGAAAATCAGTAGTAAATCGGTCTGCGTAGATGTTGGTCACAAATACAAACCCACCAATCCAATTATTTTGCGTAGCAACCATTAACCTAGGACTTATAGTCGCCTCCGTGTAAGGTAAAAGGGGATTATTATCAAAATCAAAATTGGCCCCTGCATAAATCGCGACGGCTGGAATAAAATCGCGCCATTGAAATCTATTGTTTTGACGCCAGCTGTAAAGGTTTGGGCCGTCTTGTTCTTGTTTTATGTAGGGGTCATAAATCAGGTACTTAGCACCAATAGTATTGTTTTTAAAATTGGCCAAAGTTTCAGGGGCTAGCGCTCCTTGAGTGTAAGTGATCGAATTGCGCTGAAAATCACCCATAAGGCTTATTTCTAAGGCCTCTTTCCAAAATCCATAACGGATGGTATAATCCCAATTAAAAACACCTGTTTCCGTATAGCGCAAGCTGTGTTTTTCATTACCAAAACTCATCCCTGATTCGAATTGCAATACTCCTGTACCCACCGAAAATGCCCCTTGAGAACCCCCTGGACGATTTGAATTGAGCATGTCAGTGTACTGTCCAAACACTAAACTTTGAGTGAGTAAAATCAGCAAGAATAGGTGAATTTTCATGGCATTGATTTGACTCAAAGATAGCGGATTTTATCATTTATTTAATAGTCTTGAACCCGACTTTTCCTTGGTAATTCCTACTTTTGTTGTTCACTCTTTCACATGTTTGAATTTCTAAAAACTTTACTCATTGTCTTGTGGATCTATTATGCACTAAAATTAATGGTGCGTTGGTTATTTCCCCGTATGATGCCATGGCTGATAAAGCAGCTCTTTAAAAGAGCCGTTAAGTCAAATCAACCTTTTGGCCCTCAAAAAAATAATCCATTTGACTCTTTTTCAAATCATTCCTCTGGAATGAAGCGCGAAAAAAAAGAAAATCCCCAATCCAAAAAGGTAGTTGGGGAATATATCGATTTTGAGGAGATCGAAGATTGACCTATATACTCCTTTCTTTTTATTAAATTCGACAAAAGAGATAAAACCAAATGAGTGATTCCAAAGACAAAAGCGTTTTGATGAAAAGGATCTTATCCAAGTTGACCAAACATATTCCGGTATTACTGTTATTTGTTGTTGTTTCATTGGCTTATTTTCATCCTGTCTTAAGTGGTCGCGCCTTATTTCAAAGTGATATCGCACAATATCAAGGCATGGCTCGAGAGACTATTGAATATCGGGCGCAAACTGGGGAAGAATCCTATTGGAATAATTCCGCATTTGGCGGAATGCCTACCTACCAATTAGGCGCTCAATATGCCTACTATGGCCTTAAATATGTGGATCGTGCATTGCGTTTTTTGCCGCGGCCTGCAGACTACTTATTCTTATATTTTCTCGGGCTTTACTTTTTATTAATTGGGCTCAAAGCCTCAAGATTATGGGCCGTTTTTGGGGCCTTGAGTTTTGGCTTTTCCACCTATCTCATAATTATTTTGGGGGTTGGTCACAACGCGAAAGCTCATGCGATAGCTTATTTCCCCTGGGTTGTTGCCGCAGTTTTAAGAACCCTCAATGGACAATATAAAAGCGGTTTTTTGCTTAGTGCGCTCGCTATTGGTCTTCAGCTCATGGCCAATCATTATCAAATGACCTATTATCTTTTAATGGCCATTATTCTTTTATGGTTGATTATGGGAATCCAGGCCGTGCAGCAAGCCGAAATAAATGCTTTTTCTAAAGCAACCTTAGTTTTAATGGCCTCGGGACTTCTGGCCTTAGGATTAAATGCTTCAAATATTTTAGCCACTCGTGAATACGCTCGTGAGTCTACCCGAGGTCCTGCTGTAGTGAATATCGATTCGTCAGGAAATACATTACCACAAAATGACGGATTAGATTATGACTATATCACCGAATACAGTTATGCTCCTTTAGAAACCTTTAATTTGTGGATTCCACGATTTATGGGTGGTTCGAGTCAGGAGGAATTACCA
>JAYOYS010000002.1:0-98068 GCA_038153605.1 Flavobacteriaceae bacterium | reverse complement strand
CGCTGACCAATTTATTTATTGATTACGTCCCTTTATATGACAAGTTTAGGGCAGTATCCTCTATTCAGGTTTTGATCGAGTTTTTGATGCCATTATTGGCTGTGTTAGGGGGTGTTGCCTTTGTAAAACAGGCCGATCAAAATCGAGCCCGGCTAAAGAAGCAATTGATCCGTGGGGGCATGTTTGCCATCGGAATGTTAATTTTATTGTTTGGTGCATCATACGGATTGCTTGAGTTTACCGGGCCTTATGATGGATATTTTATGGACCAATTGGGATTAGATTTCGTTAGAGCCATACGTGAAGATAGAGCTTCATTAATGCGCAGTGATACTCTACGTGCTTTAATTCTTACTTTGATTACGTTTGGTCTTTTATGGGGCTATCTTAATCAAAAACTTGCCAAAAATACAGCCGTAATAGGACTCATTGCCTTATCTGTTCTAGACTTAGTTTCTGTAGATTGGCGATATGTCAATAGTGATGATTTCGTTCAAAAAAGAATGGTAGAGCGACCTTTCCAAGCCAGCGAAATAGATATGCGCATCAAACAAGACACGACTTATTTTCGGGTTTTTGATTTGTCCTCTGCACCATTCAATTCTGCTCGAGCTAACTTTTTTCATCGTCAATTAGGAGGATACCATGCCGCAAAACCTAGGCGCATGCAGGATTTATACGACTTTTATTTAGTTGAAGCACCAGATCAAATACTTGATATGTTTAATGTCAAGTACGTCGTCCAGCGCGATCCAAGTACCTCAATGATGCAAATGCAAATCAATGAAAACCGTCTGGGTCCTGCCTGGTTAGTGGATTCTGTGGTGGTCACAAATACTCCAGAGGAAGAACTTCTGGGCCTTGGACAGAATGATTTGCAAAAGATTGCCCTGATAAACAGTGCACAATTTGATCTATTGCCTGATTGGCCGGAATCGGGGTTTGAGAAATCACAAGACTCGGTTAGTTTCGAAAAGGATCAAATTAAACTCATCTCTCAAAGACCGAATCGACTGGTATATCGTTCTAATACGACACAACAAAGGGTGGCTTTATTTTCTGAAGCTTATTATCCTCATGGATGGCATGTGACTATTGATGGGCAAAACGTTGAAATGTTTCGTGCTAACTACGTATTACGGGCTTTACTGCTGCCTCAAGGAAACCATGAGATTGTTTTTGAATTTGTGCCCGAAGTGGTTCAAACAGGAACTATGATTAGTCTATCGAGTACAATATTGCTGATTATAGTCGCACTTATATTTTTAATTGGGGAATACCGCAGATTTGGTATTTCTAATCAATAAACTATGTCTGGGGTCACCAAGGTTTTGATCGTTACTTATTACTGGCCTCCTGCTGGTGGTCCTGGAGTACAGCGCTGGTTGAAGTTTGTGAAGTATCTCGAGGAATTTGCTATCAATCCTGTAGTTGTTTGTCCTTTCGGGGCATACTATCCGACATTAGACCCTTTACACGAGCATGATATTCCTGAAGATTTGGAGGTATTGCGCTTGCCCATTTTTGAACCCGCCAGAGTTTTCTCAATATTAGCCCCTAAAAAGTCAAATTCCATAAGTAGGGGAATGGTCAACACACAAAATCCAGGTTTCCTAGAGCGACTAATGTTGTCCATACGTGGCCATTTATTCATCCCAGATCCTCGAAAATTTTGGGTCAAGCCTTCAGTCCGTCGCTTAGAAGACTACCTTGAGCGACATCCAGAGATTAATGTAGTCATTACGACTGGCCCCCCGCATAGTGTCCATCTCATCGGAAAGAAACTGCAACAATCACGAGGTATAAAATGGGTGGCTGATTTCCGTGACCCTTGGACAGAGATTTACTATCACAAAGCGCTAAATCTTATGGGCTGGGCTAATCGTCGCCATTTGCAATTAGAACAAGAAGTATTGCAATCGGCTGATCGAATATTGACCACAAGTGCTGTTACAGCCGCCTCTTTTCAAGCGAGAACTTCAAAAAAGATTACTGTGATTACCAATGGTTTTGACGCCAAAGATTTTAAAAATATCTCTGTTAATGAAAAAACGGCTCAAGATAAATTCCGTTTAAGTCATGTTGGGACTCTGATGGAACCGCGCAACCCATTGGTGCTATGGCAGGCCTTGGCCACAATTATTTATGAGCAAATACACAATGGATTTGAAACTTTTGAGCAAGATCTTGAAATTGAACTCACAGGAAATGTGGCCCCTGGGGTGCTTGAATCAATAAATACCCTTGGGTTAAGTGAATTTCTGGTCTTATCTCCGAATCGAAGCCACCAGGAGGCTGTTAAGGCCATGTCAAGAGCACAATTACTGATACTTTCAGAGCGGGATGAACTCGATGCTCATCATATTATACCCGCGAAATTATTTGAATATGTTGCCCTTGCTGCCCCAATTTTGGCCTTGGGGCCAGTGGATAGCGCAATTGAGCCGATAATAAAGACCACAGAATCTGGGGCGTTTTTTGTTCAAAGTGATTTAGACGGGGTTGTCCGATATATACGTGAGACTTATACCGCCTATAAATCCCAAATTCCTAGAAAAAATAGAGTAGAAATTAAGGCTTATGAGCGTAGAAACTTAACGCAACAGTTAGCTGATTTGATTAAAGAAATGACCGCTTAGGTCAGTTTTTTCCCAGGACTAGACGCTCTTTTAAAAATGGTGCAGTGACGCTTTTTTGCACCTTAATAACCTCATGTGGCCGGCCTTGTGCTACAATATTTCCTCCCTTTTTCCCGCCCTCTGGGCCTAAATCAATGATATGATCGGCACATTTGGCTACATCCATATTGTGTTCTACTACGACCACCGTATGCCCCTTGTCGAGTAAGGCATAGAATGATCTTAATAATTTATTGATGTCATGGAAATGTAATCCCGTGGTCGGCTCATCAAAGATAAATAGGGTCTTTTCTTTTGTTTCGCCTTTGACTAAAAAAGAAGCGAGTTTAATGCGCTGTGCTTCACCGCCAGAAAGCGTTGATGAACTTTGACCGAGTTGCACATAGCCCAAACCTACATCTTGGAGAGGCATGAGTTTTTGAACAATTTTTTTATCTCCACGCCCAGCAAAAAATTCCATGGCTTCATCCACAGTCATGGACAATACATCGTAAATAGAGCGATCATCGACACGAATTTCTAAGATTTCTTTTTTAAATCTTTGCCCTTTACAAGCGTCGCATTCCAGATGAACATCGGCCATAAATTGCATTTCTATGGTAACTTCCCCTTCACCTTTACATAAATCACAGCGTCCGCCATCTACATTAAAACTAAAATGTTTGGTTTTGTAACCTCTCAAAGTGCTCAGTTTTTGATCGGCATACAGTTTTCTAATGTCATCGTAGGCCTTTATGTAAGTCACTGGATTAGAGCGCGATGATCGACCGATAGGATTTTGATCAACGAATTCGATGTGGTGAATAGCCGTGAGATCTCCACTGAGTTTATCAAAAGCCCCGGGTTTATCGCCATAGCCTGTTATTTGACGTTGTAGAGCAGGGTAGAGTATGCGTTTGACCAATGTTGTTTTACCACTTCCAGAGACTCCTGTTACCGCGGTCATTTGCCCCAAAGGAATAATCGCAGTGACGTTTTTTAGGTTATGCTGACGCGCTCCCTCTAAAACAATTTTCTTTTGGGTAGCCCGCCGATTTTCAGGAATTTCAATTTTTAGACGTCCACTGAGGTAGTCCGAGGTGAGACTCTTATTTTTAAGTATTTCGTTTAAGGGGCCTTCAGCCATTACGCTACCGCCAAATCTACCGGCTTCGGGACCAATATCAATGATGTGATCTGCTGCGCGCATAATATCTTCATCATGCTCCACTACAATTACCGTGTTTCCTAGGTCTCGGAGTTTTTGTAATACACCAATTAGTCGCTCTGTATCTTTCGGGTGTAGCCCAATGCTCGGTTCGTCCAAAATATACATGGAGCCTACCAGAGAACTGGCTAGGGAGGTCGCTAAATTGATTCGTTGCGATTCTCCGCCTGAAAGAGTATTGCTCTTTCGATTCAGGGTCAAATAGCCTAGGCCCACATCTTTGAGAAAACTCAGTCGATTTTTTATTTCGGTCATCAATCTCTTGCTGACCTGCTGCTGATATTCGGTCAGCCTCAGCCCATCCATTATCGGAGCTAGTTCCTCTATCGGCAAATTCATTAATCCCTGAAGATTGTGTCCGTCAATTTTGACATAGCCTGCCTCGCTGCGCAATCGTGTGCCTTTGCAATCAGGACATGTCGTTTTCCCTCGGTAACGAGAGAGCATGACCCGATTTTGAATTTTATAGTTTTTAGCTTCGAGTTCCGCAAAGAAATCGTTTAGTCCCATAAAATAGCGATTACCAGTCCACAAGAGCTCATATTGTTGTGCTGTTAGCTCATGAATAGGCTTGTGAATGGGAAAATCGAATTCGTAGGCGTGATTGACAAGTTGATCTCTGTGGTAACTCATGCTTTCTCCTCTCCATGGAAAAATAGCATTGTCATAAATACTGAGACCGCTATTCGGTATGACCAATTCTGGATCAATTCCTATAATATCCCCATAGCCCTCACATTTTGGACATGCGCCAAATGGATTATTAAAACTGAACAAATGTATGTTAGGTTCAAGGAAATTAATGCCATCGCGTTCAAAACGATTGCTAAAAGTATGAATCTGATCATTGTCAATTTCTTTGAGTATCAAGCTGCCTTTACCCTCATAAAAGGCAATTTGTACCGCGTCAGCGAGTCGATTTAAAAAATCTTCATCCTCAGCGGTCACCACTCGATCCACAATAAGATAAATTTCTTCAGCGCTCTCAGCGGTTACCTCATTAATTTTGACCATCTGATTGTGGTCTAGAACCCTTGAAAATCCTTGTTGCGCTAAAACACTGAGTTTATCTTTTAGGGATCTTTTGGGTTCAAGATAAATAGGAGCCAGCAGCAGTAATCGAGTATCTAGAGGCAGGGACTTAATCAAATCAACGACATCACTTACCTGATCTCTTTTTACTTCAGAACCTGAGATAGGGGAATAGGTTTTCCCAATTCTGGCAAAAAGCAGCTTTAGATAATCGTAAATCTCAGTAGCTGTGCCCACTGTTGAACGAGGGTTAGTCGCATTTACCTTTTGCTCAATGGCAATGGCTGGAGCGATTCCTTTGATGGCATCGACTTTTGGCTTATCTAATCTCCCTAGAAATTGTCTGGCATAAGAGGATAAACTCTCAACATAGCGTCGTTGGCCTTCTGCATATAATGTGTCAAACGCTAAACTCGATTTACCACTACCCGAAAGTCCTGTGATTACCACCAGTTTATGACGGGGGATATCCACATTTATATTTTTTAAATTGTGGAGTTTAGCGCCTTGAATACTAATGGCCTCTCTTATCATGAAATTTTTGGGTTTTTTGCCTATTTATGCGGTTTAAACCAAGGGGCAAAGATACTGATTAACGCCTAAGATTTTTGATGTGCTCAAGACTTAATTCATAAGAAATGGGAAATATTTTTTGTGATTGCCAAGGAAATGTTGTTATATTTACAAACATAATCGCATAAACAAGAGCTTATAGTACAACACTACTTTTAATATTTAAGGACAACAAAGTGCCCCTAATGTGGCCTTTATCTTATTAAAAGAAGCGTTATGAAGTACAGCATGAACTCTGATGCGTTGTTAGTCAGCGCATATGTTAATGGCGATGAATCTGCTCTAGGCGAATTAATCGCACGTCACAAAGACCGAATTTATCGATTTATTTATTCCAAGGTATACGATCGCGATGTAACCGAGGATATTTTTCAAGACACCTTTGTCAAGGTAATCAATACTCTTAAACGAGGCAGCTATAACGAGGAGGGTAAATTCTTGCCCTGGGTGATGCGCATTGCCCACAATTTGGTGATTGATTATTTCAGAAGAAACAATCGCATGCCCAAATTTGAGAGCAATGATGATTTTAATATATTTTCTGTGCTGAGTGATGGTGATCTAAATGCCGAGCGCAGTATGATTAAAGATCAAGTCGAAAAAGATGTACAGCGATTGATAGAAGAGCTACCAGAGGATCAAAAAGAGGTCCTGATCATGCGCATATATAAAGACATGAGTTTTAAAGAAATTAGTGAGCAAACCGGTGTAAGTATCAATACTGCCTTAGGCCGCATGCGCTATGCACTTATTAACCTGCGCAAAGTAATAGAGCGCAATCAAATCGTTTTAACGAATTGACATACAATAAGTCTAACCTATAGTCGTTAATCAATTATTAAACAATTAGCGATATATGGCAAAACTTTATTCTCGAACACCACGTCGGGAACGCGTGGATGAAAATTTAGTTCCCAAAGAAGAAACCATTAAATTTTTGTTAGCCTATTCCAGCGCATTAAGTGTTATAAACTACAAATCAAAAAAGTTTGATTTATTGCTGAATTAGCAAGAAGGCCCCAACATTTTTTGGGGCTTTTTTATTTCTATTGTCTAAGTGTCTTCTGAAGCTCGGCCACCAGTAAATACTGCTTTTCTCCAAAACAGGAAGTTTTATTATTTTTTGAACTGAGCCCTTCCCACGGTTTTGGTGATGATGTCTTTTTCTAAATCCCATCCTCGAGCAGGAGAATATTCACGGCCGTAAAAAATTATCTGCAAATGCAAACGATTCCATTTTTCCTTCGGAAATAATCTTTTTGCATCACGCTCTGTTTGAACCACATTTTTACCAGAACTAAATCCCCAGCGAAACATCAATCTGTGAATATGGGTGTCTACAGGAAAAGCGGGGACATTAAAAGCTTGAGCCATGACCACACTGGCTGTTTTATGCCCTACAGCAGGAAGAGCTTCTAAAGCTTCAAAGGACTCAGGGACTTTACCATCATATTGTTCCACAAGGATTTTTGAGAGCCCATGAATTCCTTTAGATTTCATAGGGGAAAGCCCCACAGGTTTTATGATCTCCCTAATTTGATCCACTGTAAGTTTAATCATGTCATCGGGGTTGTCGGCCTTTTCAAAAAGTAGTGGGGTTATAGTATTAACCCGAGCATCAGTGCTTTGTGCAGATAACAGTACGGCAATGAGCAGCGTATAAGGGTCCTTGTGATCCAAAGGTATTGGCGTCTCTGGATATAATTGTTCTAAGGAATTGATGACAAATTCTACTTTTTCTGATTTAGTCATTTTGCGTAACTTTATAACCGATGGCGCTAAGTTAATGCCATTAAATTAAAAAAAAGAAAAAGCGATGAATACCTTAAAAGAAGGGGACAAAGCGTTTGCATTTGACGCTTTGGACCAAGACGGCAATCGCCGCACACTTGCTGATTATGCTGGCAACAAACTAATCGTATTTTTTTACCCGGCGGCCAATACACCGGGATGTACGGCAGAAGCTTGTAATTTGACTGATAATTATGAGGCCTTACAAAGAGCGGGCTACGAAATTGTCGGAGTAAGTGCGGACAGCGCTTCAAAACAAAAGAAATTTCAAGAAAAATATTCATTTCCATTTCCACTTTTGGCCGACACTGAAAAGTCAGTAATCCAGGGATTTGGTGTATGGGGCGAAAAGAAATTTATGGGCCGTACCTATGATGGTATCCATAGAGTAACCTTTCTCATTGATGAAAATGGAGTAATTTACCGGGTGATTGACCAGGTCAAAACAAAGGACCACGCCGCTCAGATTTTAGATCAATAAAGCCTTTAGGTAACGACGTTATTTTCAGATTGTTTATAATTAAACAAGGACTGCTCCTTGATGAGTTTTGCCACACCATCGGGGAGCATTTCTTCCCATCCGTGGTTATTATTTTCAATCATTTTTAAGACTTCTCTGGAGAAAACATTGAGTATTTCAGGATTATAGTCTTCTATATCTACCACTTTACCATTGTACTTAAAGAACTTGTATAATTCTTTCATGCGTGGATGAACTTTGAGGGTATCGCTTGTAATGAGTGCCCCGGTATTGGGGTCTAGCATAGGATACAAATAGACTTTTAAATCTTTGTAAAATAACTTGCCGAAGGCCTCTAGAATTCCTCCACTGAGATGTCGGTAATATTTTTCGTCGAATATGTCTACTAAATTATTGACCCCCATGGTAAGCCCCATACGGCTTTTGGTATAATTTGAAAAGTATTCTACAAGTCGGTAGTATTCTTGAAAATTTGAAATCATTACAGTCTGGCCCAAAGAACACAAGAGTTTGGCGCGATCCATAAAATCTTGCTCGTCGATTTCTCCCTCTGCTTTGAGGTTTGAGAGTGTGATCTCAAAAATTACCAGCGACTTACTGGGATCGACCTTGTTTTCTTTGAGAAATATTTCAAACGAGCGTTCAAACATATCCATATTGACCTTGGTTACAGGTCTGAAACTACCTCTCAAGGCTAAAACATTCTTTTTATATAGAATACGCGCCGGAAGAATATTGTTTCCGTCGGGCCCGAAAATTACTGCCTCGGTCATGCCGTTTTTCAGCAATTGTAGACTCATAAGTCGATTATCAACTTCGCTAAATTTTGGACCATTAAAGTTGATGGTATCTATTTCAATTTTGTCTTGATCAATATGGTCGTAGAGATATCTCAATAATTTTTTAGGCCGGTCGTGCTTGTAAAAGGCGCCATAAATCAAATTAACCCCTAGTACCCCAAGAGTCTGTTGTTGTAATACCGCTTCGGTTTCTTTGAATCTAATGTGTAGCAAGATTTCGCTATATGCCTCATTTGGATCTGTTTGAAAGCGAATTCCTACCCATCCATGACCGAGATATTTTTTTGCAAAATCAATAGTGGCTACTGTATTGGCGTAAGCAAAGAACATTTTACGCGGATGCTTATCTCTGGAAATGCGCTCTTCAATGAGCTGAATTTCATGGGCCAACATTTTTTTGAGTCGCGCCTCAGTAACATATCTGCCTTCTGGTTCAACCCCATAAATAGCATCGCTAAAGTCTTTGTCATAAGCAGACATCGTTTTGGCAATAGTTCCTGAAGCGCCACCGGCTCTAAAAAAGTTACGCACAGTTTCCTGTCCCGCACCAATCTCCGCGAAGGTACCGTAGATATTTTCGTTAAGGTTGATGCGTAGCGCCTTGTCTTTTATTGACGGAATAGTTTCAAATTTCTTGTCGCCAGGAATAAGATCGGGCATGGTAATAGACTCTGAGATTACATTACAAAGGTACTAATTACCCCTGCCCAACAAAAAAAATACTGCTATTTTTGTGTTTATGTCAGCCCCTATTTCATTAAGGTTTTTGGGCACGGGTACTTCTCAGGGTATTCCCGTAATTGGGAGTGATCATCCTGTTTGTAAAAGTGATGATCCTAAAGACAAACGATTGCGCGTTTCAGTATTGTTACAATGGCAAAATTTTAGGGTAGTTATCGATTGTGGTCCGGATTTTCGGCAACAAATGCTGCGCAGCCATACCATGCGATTGGATGCCATTTTAATGACCCACGAGCACAATGATCATATAGCGGGTATAGATGATGTGCGTCCATTTAATTTTAGACAAAAGCAGGCTATTCCAATTTATGGATGTGCTCGAACGCTCGAGGCTATTAAAACGAGATTTCCTTATATTTTTGTAGAAAAAAATAAATATCCGGGTGCCCCTGGGATAGATCCTCAAATTATAAAGGCCAACAAATCCTTTGAACTCGGTGGCAAAATAATAATGCCTATTGAAGCAAAACATGGTGCTTTGCCTATTTTAGGCTTTAGAGTGGACAATTTGGCCTATATGACAGACGTTAAGACTTTAGATCATATGGCCAAATCTAGACTTCAAAACCTCGATGTTTTAGTTTTAAGCGCGTTGAGACACGAGCCCCATGCCATGCATCTTAATCTCGATGAGGCCTTAGATTTAATTAGAGAATTGAAACCCAAAAAAACCTATTTGACCCACGTTAGCCATTTACTGGGGTTCCATCAGCAAGTCAATGAGACTTTGCCAGAAGGGGTCTACTTGGCCTATGATGAACTTAAAATTGAAATTTGATGAAGTCAAGAATTTATATGTATTTGTTTTTTTTTAGCATCTTATTAGTGCTATTCATGTATGTCAATCAATCTTCAATTTTTGATCGACAAGCGGCTACAATTAGTTCTTTGGAACAAAAAAATCAAAACTTTAAGGATTCTTTATCTTATTTGAATCAAGAGATTTCTGAGCTACGTTATTTTGATTTTTTGACCAATGACGCGGCACGAACCTATTTTGAACGTATAGGAATAGAGCCTGAAGATGCGACATCCAAGGTTAAGGAGAGTATTTATGAATATAACCTAACTAAGGGCGGAAATCCGTTAGTACCTTTTGCTAAGGCCAATGGAGAGTGGCGCATTAATCGCGTTAAATTTTTAAATCATCGGTGGGTGATTGCTGATTGCAGCGATGGTCGCGCTTGGGGTGAAATTTGGATTGAGTACTTTTTTGACCAAGATGGTCTCTTGGATTTAACGACGCAATCCTCTGTACTCTATCCCTGAAAAACCTTTCTTAAAAATGAGGTTTTAAAGGGGTTTTTGGTTTAAAAAAGAATTTAAAGCTGCAAAATTCTCTGGAGAGACTCCGTGACCTACAGGAAATTCATGATATTGTAGTTGACATCCTAATTCTTGTAAGCGTATTTTTGATGATCGAGCCCAAGTCACAGGAATTACTTGATCTTGATCTCCATGCGAAATAAAAAATTGGGTATTCAAACAGGAATTTAGATCAGTCGATACAGGAAAAACACCCTCATTTAAATAGCCGCTCAGACAAAGCACTTTATTTAAATGGCCATGGGCCATGGCCAAGGCATAACTCAAAATAGCCCCTTGACTAAAGCCAAGCACATTTAATTGCGCAGGGTCAATGTCGATTTGATTAATAATTTTTTTTAGCGTATTGAGAATTAATTCTACAGCAATCTTTGCTTGATCCTCATTATTCCATTTACCCTTAGGTTGATCAAAGTAAATATCATACCAGGCATAACTTGGACCGCCAAGATGTATGGGTGCTTGAAGGGCAACAACAGCAAATTCCTCGCTTAGATAGGGGACAAATCCATATAAATCATGCATATTACTCCCATAGCCGTGTAGTAAGACAAGCAATGGTGCCGTGGATTTTAGGGAACTAGCGCGATATAAATGAGCCAGAGGTAGATCGAGTGAACTTGAGTTATGACTCATTATTGATTGAGAAATTTAAACCAATTTTGAAAAGCACTACTCAAATATGTAATGCCGCGTTGTTGATTTGAAACGGCCATAATTAAAGAATATATCCAAAGGCAAACCACCGTCCAGTAGACGTAAAATCCTATAGGATATTCTTGTAACCAAACGGCTGCAAAAAGCCCGCAGAGCAATCCAAACATGTTTTTAATGTGCCAGGTTGTGCGCGGATCCTTGTAATCTCTGTTTAATTGATAAGCGATAATCAGTCCAATAAAAGTCAAATAGGCTAGTACACAGTGAAATTTTGGGCCTGAACCATGATTACTGTTCATTCCAAAGTTGTTTATCCCCGTTAATGATTCCTAAAACTTTCCCTTTGGTTTCACACCCTTTTAGTGCGGCATTTTTAGATTTTGAATGCCCTTCATCCAATGTTACGATTCCGACGGGATCAGGGTTAAAAACAGTCAAATTCGCTGGACTGCCATTGGTTATGTGCCCCATTTCTAATCCAAAGCATTGGCGTAATCCTGTGAGTGCTTTTATGGTGGTTACAAGATCGATTCGTTTTAGAAGTGTGCCAAAAGTGTGCTCAAGACCAATACTCCCGAACATGGCGTGATCAAACTCTACTTTCTTATGTTCAATATCTATGGGGTTGTGATCACTGGTTACACCATCAATTGTCCCGTCTATTAGCCCGTTTAGTAATGCTTTCTGGTCTACTTTTTCCCTTAAAGGTGGCAGAAGTTTGTGATCGGTATCAAAAGACTCCAAAATTTCGTCGGTCAAAACTAGATTATGAATGGCTACGCTGCAAGAAACTGCCATACCTTGTTTTTTTGCATCACGAATAAGAGTAACAGATTCCGCTGTAGAAATAGTGGGAATATGGAGTCGCCCTCCAGTATACTTTAAGATGCTCAAATCTCTTTTGATTTGAAGATGCTCTGATAGTTTCGGAATTCCCTTTAGACCTAATTGAACACTTTGAGGGCTCTCATTGATCATTCCATTTTTACCCAAATTTGAATCCATAGGGAAGGAACAAATAATTCCAGAAAACGATTGTGTGTACTCCAAGGCTAGTTTTAAAACATTTGGGTCTTTAATAGAGGTTTTATAATCGCCAAAAGCGATGGCACCCGAATTATGCATATCAAAGAGTTCGCATATGTCTTCTCCTTTATTGTCAACGGTTAAGGCCCCAATCGGCAAGAGATTTACAATATTCTCTTTTGATTTAATAAAATTTACTGCAGCTTTAGACTGCGTTACTGGATTTGTATTGGGTTGAATGCCAATGGCAGTGTACCCTGAAGTTGCGGCAACCAAACTTCCGTTATCCAGGGTTTCTCGCTCCTCAAAACCAGGCTCACCAAGAGAAACCGAGGGATCAAACCATCCCAGAGAAATATGTGCATTGGTCATTTGAATGCATTCTGCTTTATCATCATCAATGGATTCGCCGATGTTCTGAATGATTCCTTGATCAATCAACAAATCAACCACTTGATTGTGGTAGGGACCCTCGGGATCAATGACTGTAACCGATTTAAGTAGTGTTCTCATGTGGTTTGTTTTAAAATGAACATTTCGGCCAAAAAGCAAATCAATGCAAAAATAGCAAACCAAAACCATAATTGTTTGCCTTCGTAGGTTTGATTAATTGCCGTGATGGCCAAGTTCATGTTTTTTGAAGTTGCAATTTGCGTTAAATCAAATACAGGAATGACAAAATTTCCGTGACTTTCGTCTCTGGGGTGATTAAAACTGAACCATCCCAATTCATCGTTTTCGAGGCGAGCTCGGTAATGACCAGGTTTAAATTCAATATCACTAAAGTCAATTTCGATTAAATCCAACACCTGTTTTTGTCGCGGTATTAATTGCTCACTTTCCCGCTCTAGAACTAAAACTTGATCTGCAACCAGAGATCCCGCAATGGATGCGCGGGCGCCAAGTAGATCAGCTGTTTGTGATCGATCATTTGATGAGAAAGTGGAGTAGTAAGGCTTCGGGAAAATCCGCGTTTGTAGCGCTAATTGAATCAAGGTAACCACACTCAAAGGAGACTGGTCAAAGTTTGTACCCGGGCCAGTAATTGGACCCGTAAAGACATTAATGTTGTTTTTACTCAAAAAATACGGCCTGCCTTGATCAAATGTTAATAATGATTTTGAATCGGTATTGATATTCAAGCTTTGCCCTATAGTTGGATATTGAAAAACGGCTACGTCTTGCTCAAAAATGCCTAGATAAAAAGGATCATTGGTGTCGATTTCAACAACTTTTTTAGCCTGATATTCAAAGGATTCAATTTTTCCTAAATTAAATTCATCCAATAAAATTTGTGTGGCTTCTAAAGCACTAACCTCAGGAATAATCAAAAGGCCGCCACCATTTACAAGATGCTCTTTTAGGGCTGTAATGAGGGGATTACTTACTTTTGAAACTTGATCGAGTATGATAAAGTTTTGTCCAGGAATAAGGGCATAGTCAAAATTGTTCAAGTCTTTTTGCACGAAGGAGAAATCGTTTTCATCATAAATAGATTGAAGAACCGTAGTAGAAGCCGAACCAACACTCAATATTTTTAAACGCGGCTGTTCAGGGATATTAAAGTACAGGGTATCATCATAGCTCAATCCGCGATCTTCAATAACCACCATACCTTTGAGATTACGCACCGCTCCTAAATCAAATTCTACAGTTTTATCCTGTCGAGGGGTTAAATTAGCACCTGTTTGTGCAAAAAGTTTACCTTCGGTGTATACTCGAATAGTCGATATTTGTTCGCTTGAGAGACTATTACGTAATAATATACTCAGACGCGCATTGTCGGGATCGGAACGATCTATTGAAGCTTCTTCCAAACTAATATTATCACGATTTGCAGCCATCAAGGGCCGAAGCCTAATTTCCATATTCTGATTATCGCCAGGAAATTGCCAATTATGATAATCGGTAAACCAAATTAAATGTTGGTTATTGGTACCTGCGCGTTCAAACATTCGTCTTGCCCTGAGCATTACCTGAGCTGCTGAAAGTTGCTTTGGACTAGCTTCAAGGCTTAAGATACTTTGTTGAAAGCCGATTAAAGATTGATTTGAATATTCCGCGTCATTAGTAAACCAATTAATTTCATTTTCCTCTAAAGATTTACTCCATTGGTATAACTCCTCTTTGGCTTCTGAGAGTAGGGCGGTACCTGTGGAACCATTTGCCATACTGCTGAACGAGTTGTCAATATATATCACAGAAACAGGAGTATTTTTTTCTTTAGCCTGATTGGCGAGTATGGTAGGGAGGGCAAAAGCGGTAATTAAGCCAGAAAAATATCCTAAACGAAGAAAGAGAATTATCCATTTTTTCAACTTTTGATAGCGATGTTGTTCATTTTTAAGATCCTCCAAAAACAGCAGGTTGGTGAAGGCCGTTGGCTTAAAAATGCGAAATTCAAAAAGATGGATAATAATCGGTATGGCGAGAAGAAAAAGAGCGTAAAGTATTTCCGGCCTGAGGAATGTCATTGACTCAATAATTGCGCAAATATACACTAAATAAAAAAGACACCTGTTTAGATGCCTTTTTTAGGGTAAATTATGTTAAAAAAATTACTGTGCCTAATAGCATTGTTGAAAGTCCATAGCCCAGCTATTGCCACCTAAAGGATCTCCGTCAGCCCAGGCACTTTCGCTTTGACCACTAGTGTTTATAACCTCGGCATGGGCGGCGTGAAAGTAGCACATAGAGGAATAAACATCAGGGCCTACATGGGTAAATTCTTGAGTGCCATTAGGATGTGTTCTTTTGTATGGAAAGCGACCCACTTGTGGATTACCACCATTATTCACGGGCAATTCGCTATACTCTCCTACAAATAAATGGGTTTTTTTTAACGACCAATCTCCATTAGTTTTATAGGTTACATAAACTTGATCATTGTAATTAGCCACTTCAACACTGCCAATTAAAATATTTTGAGCGGCGTATAAATCGGCGACATGGACAATACCGTAGTTATTTCCACTGCGACGACTTTGAATGCTTTCTGTTTCTAAACTTATGGGCTCTTGACTGCAGCTCCAAAAAGTAAAAATGCTTAGGGAGAGTAATAAGTATTTCATGATAGATTTCTTTAGGTTAATCAAATAGGGGTTTGATGCCTCAAAGATACATTAAAATGTTTATTATTTACGATAAAAAGTAAATTTATTTGATGAAATGCACAATTTTAAGAAAAATTCTTGTCCACGCCTAAACTAAAAAGAGCAAAATCATACTTCACTGGATCCATATAATCAAAGCTGCGTAAGGCTTTGTCTAGTTCTCCCAGAGCAATAATATCATTGGTTTTGCGCGATATAAGTCCTAATGAACGGGCTACATTACCTGTGTGTACATCAAGGGGGCATGAGAGTTGAGCAGGGGATAAGGTAGTCCAAAGACCAAAATCAACGCCACGTTCACAAGGACGAACCATCCACCTTAAAAACATATGAATTCTTTTGGCTGCTGATTTATTCAAGGGGTCGCTGATATGTTTTTCACTGCGTTTTTCATGTGGGGTTTCAAACATACATTGGCGAAAATAATGTATTGATTTGTGTAGAAATGGCTCTTTAGAGCAGGCGTGGAAAACAGTTTCAAGTCCGCCATATGTGCTGTAAATATGTTTTAATCCAGCCACAAAAAATTTTAGATCGGCTCCATTAAAAGTGCGGTGCACGAAATTATCCATTACTTTTAAGTCACTCTCTTGATGATGAAGGATAAAATCGTAAGGCGCGTCATCCATCAAAGACATCATGCGTTCAGCATTATTAATGATTGTTTTTCTTTGACCCCAGGCTATGGTTGCTGTAAGTAAGGCGGCTATTTCGATATCTTCCTTTTGGCTGAACTTATGAGGAATCTGCAAAGGGTCCTCACTGAGAAAACCATCGTTGTAATAGAGCTCCAGGTTGCGGTCTAGCAGATTCTTGACAGCTTTGCGGTCCATACCTATAGTATGAAATTCCCATTTTCCATAACTAATTGTCGATCGGCCATACGAGCGAGTTCAGTATTATGGGTGACGATAATAAAGGTTTGATCAAAAGACTTTCTCAAATCAAAAAACAATTGATGTAATTCTTGGGCACTTTGAGTATCGAGGTTACCACTAGGTTCATCAGCCAAAATTAGCGATGGATTATTCATTAATGCCCGAGCTACAGCAACTCTTTGTTGTTCCCCGCCAGATAGGGCTCCTGGTTTATGGTTAAAGCGATGATTTAAATTAAGATAATCCAAAAGTTCTTTGGCTCTTTTTTGCGCTTGAGCCATACTTTGATTTTGAATCAGGGCAGGCATACAAACATTTTCAACAGCACTGAATTCAGGTAAAAGTTGATGAAATTGAAATATGAAACCTAAAGATTTATTTCGAAATTCGGCCAAGGCTTTTGCACTTAGTTCAAAAGGAGCAACACCATTGATTTTAAGATTCCCTTGATCCATGCGATCAAGGGTTCCTAGTATGTGTAATAAAGTCGATTTACCTGCTCCCGAAGCACCTACAATCGAAATAATCTCACCTTTTTCTACAGACAAATCGACCCCTTTAAGCACCTGCAGTGGCCCGAAATTTTTAATAATACCTTTGGCCTGAATCATATTAATTAATTGAGTCCGAAAATTACAGTTTTAAAATTAGGCCACCAAGTCTCATGTATTGGTTTTGAAATGTTTGGGTGATCCGACTTGGGTATGTATTTTTAGGCTAAATAAAAGTATTGTTATGGAAAAAATAATTTTGGCTGGAGGGTGTTTTTGGTGCACGGAGGCAGTGTTTTTCGATGTTCCAGGAGTTGTGTCTGTCGTCTCAGGATTTAGTGGAGGGTACATTAAAAATCCAGCATATCGAGAAGTTTGTCAAGGGAGAACTGGCCATGCCGAGTGTATTGAGCTCACCTACCTGCCAGAGGAACTGCCTTTGCAAGAAATTTTGGCCTTGTTTTTTAAAACACACGATCCAACGACTTTGAATCGACAAGGGCATGATGTTGGTGAGCACTACCGCAGTGCTATTTTTTATACTTCAGAGCAGCAAAAGCAAACCATAGAGCAGTATATAACCCAATTAAATAGTCAAAAGGAATTTGAACGACCTATTGTGACTCAAATTGAGCCTTTTCAAGTCTTTTATCCAGCAGAAATTGAACATCAGGAGTACTATAAAAATAATCCTTATCAGCCCTATTGTCAGTTTGTGATTAAACCGAAATTGGATAAAAAAACAGAGTATTTGACCAAAAAATGATCGAATACTCTGTCTGATTCAAAAGGGCTTAACCTAACCCAACTAGATAATTTATTCTACCGTGACTGTGAAGCTGACTGAAATATCTGTTTCTCCACCAGCCCCTGAGAGCGAACCATCGTTTGGTTTGAGTGGCTCGTGACGTAGAGTAAAGGTCAGTGTCCCTTGTCCTGGAGCAGTGGTAGCGATCGTAAAGGTCAATCCGATGGGGTTACCATTATTGTCCACATCAGAATATTGGGTAGATACATTAAGGCCGCCTCCTTGCGTATAAAAAAACTGGTGATCGGTTCCTTCTGCCAGCACTTCCTCATGAATATTTTCCGCAGGACTTTCGGTCTCATTTAAGAGTTCAATAGATCCGGTGTAAGTAGAGGCTACTGATAAATTTCCGGAGACTTGAATAACAGGAGCATCCGGGCCATTACCGTCCAAATCTTGACTGCGTAATTCTATTTGCTCTCCAGTGTTATTGTTGGTTAAAGAGACAATAAGTGTTGTGATTACCTCTTCTTCATCCACTTGAGCTGGAGGTGTGTCATCATCAGAACAAGCTGAAAATAGAAAAAGTAGCGCAAAAGCGTAGCTCAGTAGATGGGCAAATGACTTTGCATTTAATTTAAATGTTAATCCGTTCATATGAGTTTATTTTGAGATGTTATTACACTTTGTATTCATAATGTTTAATTTAAAATGTTGTGGTGAATGAAAGCAGTAGATTTCGACCGATTTCGTCGGCGTAAAATCGATTGCTATTTAAATAATTTCGATAAGAAGTATTGAGTAGATTTTCTGCACGAACAGTTAATTTATTCAAGCCATTCCCTAATTTTAGTAGGGGATAGCCTACCTCGAGATTCATCAAATGATAAGCCCCTGGAGGCGAACTGACATCAATGAGTTCAAGAGTTTGAGTCTCAGGAATGAATGCTTCAAAATTCGTGTCTGGAAATTCATTTTGTCTCCAAGTATAGGTACTTTCAAGACGAATTTCGAGATTTTGTAGTCTATCAATTTTATAGGTTATCGCATTGACAAGTTGGGGTGGCGGCATATTGATCAGCGGCTTTGCTCCATGACTTGACTCGAAACCTTTGACCAAGGAAAATTGTTGATCAAAATTAAGTTCTGAATTCAGTGCATAGCGCAAATTATAATCTATACCCGAAAGGAGAACATCAGTTTGTCGGTATGACCAAACTTGAAAATTACCCCGTATCGTTTGCTGAATGCCCGTAGGCTCCAGCAAGATAAAACGATCAATGAATCTAATAAAGGGATTAACGGATAAACTCAGATTAGTTCCGCTATGAATAAAGCCCAAGGATATATTCTTGGAAATTTCTGACTCAAATTTTAGATCTCCAATCTCAATTCTTGACGCTGAGTGATGCAAACCTTCGGAAAATAATTCAGAAGTATTTGGATTGCGCGCCCCTATGGCAAAATTCAGTGATAATTCATTTTGCTGATTCACGGACCAATTAAGACCTGCCGAAGCAGAGGGATTCAAATAATCAAATCTGGGCCTTGTCAAAATTTGTGTCCCCAAGGTCTCGAGTTCAAATTCAGGATATATGATTCCATAATTTCGCTCCTCCCAAAGTGCTAAATAATAATATTTGAACGCCTTGATACTCATATAGTCAAGACGAATGCCTAATTCTGCTTCTAGATGCTCACCCAGTGGTTTGCCTGCTAGAGCATAAACACCAAGATCATATCTTTTATAATCAGGGATCAAGCGCTTTACACCAGTATTTGGGTTGGATACATTACTAAAAAAACGCCCCAAAAGCCCAGTTTTTAGATAATTAAGACCTGTGATTTGAGGAGCGCAATCCAAGCTTACAGCATGCGTTTCTAAGTCCAAATCCAGAGAGGCTTTGTTTTGATCACTACCGCGACGAATATCAAACTCCTGGCGATTGTTTAATTGTAAGTCATAACGCAAGTCAATTCTACCGAAAGCATTGGACTTAACAAAAGTTTTTATCGAGACTATCTGATGCGTTATCTCTTGCATTGGCCGATCAATATCATAGGTAAAATCATTGATAATTAATGGTTTAGGACTATTTAAGGCCACATATTGATCTTCTGCTCCTCCTAAATGAGAGGCTCTTAAAATCCCTAGATTATTAAAGACGCGATTATAACTGAGTTCAACACCATAGTTAAATTTATTAATGCCGAATCGTCCTGCCAAGGTGTTTGAGGCCATTGCGGTATTGCTCAAAACATAATTGGGCGCGCTGAAATCACCATACCTTTTGAAAGTACCATCTAAGGCTCCATACCATCCGGATTCCGAACTTTTAATAAGTCCAGCGTGAATTGATCCTCCTTGTCCATTTGTTTGACCAGAAATTCTGGTTTTGCCATAAAGTGTATCCTTGACTGGAATGCGTTGGGGTTTTAGTACAATAAATCCACCGATTGCATCGCCACTGTATTGTAAGGCAGACGCATTTTTTATGACCTCTACAGATTGTGCTAGGTTAATATCGACATTTGGCGCGTGTTCAGAGCCCCATTGTTGATCCTCTAATCTTACATCGTTGCTCACTATGGTAACACGACTGCCGTATAAGCCATGAATTGCAGGTTTAATTATTGTTTTTCCTGTACTCATACTACTCAGGCCAGCGAGAGAAGAGACTAGATCCCCTAACGATTGGTCACTTTTTTCTGCAATGAGTGTCAGATCTAAATAATCTACAGGAGCAGACTTATTGATGCGCTGAGCATTACCTTTTAAAAAGATTTCATTGAGTTTTTCATAGTGATGTTCTAGCTTGAGTACTTTGCTTATATTTTCGTTTATCTTTATGGAAAATGTTCGGGTTTTACACTCAGCATGAGCGACTTCCAAAGTATAATTTCCAGGGCAAAGATTATCGATAGAAAATTCGCCCTGTTCGTTACTATAGGTATAATAATCTGTATCAATTATCGAGATCAGGGCCTGCGAAAGCACTGAATCATCATGCTGATCTTCAATTACACCAGAAAATATAAGTTCACAGGTCTGTCCCTGTGTAACGGCACCAATAAGCAACATTGATACCCACAATAATTTTTGCATTTTATAGATTTAATTAAACCATTTTGTCAATCGCCAAATCTGGAAAATTAAATCAATGTAGGGGGTCCACGAGAGGTCTGTGTCGTGGGTTTTTGATGTTTGAAAAGGACATTTGACCAGAAATTCTCCTTGCGAAAAATCCTAATATTAGTATCAAGACCCGATACCAAAAAGTTTAGGGCAGCGGCGCTAAAATGAAAAGCAAGCAAATCACAGCCGTGATCTAATTCATGGAGGTGAGTTGTGTTTTGGCTGCATCCGAGATGACTGTGTCCGTCAAGTATGTGCTCTAATTGCATCAAACTTGGCACAATCAGCGCTAACCCGAAAATAAGGGCTATCAATCTATGAGTCAAGTTTTTAAAATGAGCAACTTTGGCGTTCACAGTTTTCGTCTTCTGAAGAATTTTTTTAAAAATAGGATAAAAAACTCTTTTTCTCCAAAAAGCCAGCCAAAGAATAGGAGCAAAAACTGGTATAATACCAAAGTCGCGATGACGTAAATAGTATTGAAGTAAAGCGAATCAAGTCCTGCAATAGCCGGACTTAATTTCAACAATGGCCCGGTAACTTTAGCCGATGAGCTTCCCGTTATCGCGAAGACCACTAGAATTTTGGTCACCTGAAAATTACTGGTGACATTCCATCGCTTTTTGAGTTTTTCAAACATAGGGGGCAAAGTTAGACATTCGCAATGTCATTTTAGATATTGCCCTGAGGATTTAACAGCTCAACAAGGTAATTCTCGAAAAAACTAATGCTAATGTTAAGCCGTTAAATCGATAATTTGCGCCGCTAATTCTTCTCCGATTCGATCTTGGGCTTCATTGGTGGCTGCCCCTATGTGTGGGCTTAAAGAACAATACTCATTCATTAAAACCTGAACGGCCGGAGTAGGTTCATTTTCAAAAACATCCATAGCAGCAAACGATAGGTGTCTCGATTCTAGTGCTTCAATAAGGGCGACTTCGTCGACCACACCACCTCTCGCTGCGTTAATGAGTCCTGAACCGGCCTTCATTTTTGACAGCTCATCAGCCCCAATGACATAATCTTTTTGGGCCGGAACATGCAATGTGATAAAATCGCTTTCCGCTAAAACCGCGTCAAAGGTTGAGCCGGTGAGCTCAAAGTTAAGTTCTTGCTGATCGTAAAACTTTAAATTGATGGTAGCCGAAGGGACGTATTGATCAAAGTAAACAACGCGCATTCCTGATCCTAACGCGATTTGGGCTACAGCCTTACCGATGCGACCAAATCCAATAATTCCCAAAGTTTTTCCACGGAGTTCACGTCCTTTGGCATAGGCTTTTTTGAGACTGCCAAAATTAGTGTCTCCCTCTAGGGCCATAGCGCGATTGGATTGATGTAAAAAGCGTACCCCACCGTAAAGATGAGCAAATACAAGCTCAGCTACAGAAGCCGAAGAGGCTGCTGGGGTGTTGATCACGTGTAATCCCTTAGACCGGGCGTAATCTACATCGATATTGTCCATGCCAACACCACCGCGACCGATAATTTTCAGACCTGGACAGGCGTCAATTAGGTCTTTTCGCGCTGTTGTGGCACTGCGCACCAAAAGAACTGAGATAGACTCTTGATTGATATAATTCACCAATTGCTCTTGAGCAACTTTGGTGGTGCTTACGCTATATCCTGCTTTTTCAAGGGCCTGAACCCCGCTTTGAGAAATGCCGTCGTTGGCGTGTACTTTAATCATACTTTTTGATCTAATCATTATTATAGGCGCTTAAGCACGGCGCTCGAATTCTTTCATTACTTCAATTAAGACTTGTACGCTCTCTAGTGGCATGGCATTGTAAATTGAGGCGCGATATCCACCAACACTGCGGTGTCCATTAATCCCGCTGATTCCTGCCTCCTTGCAAAGGGTGTCAAAAGTTGCTTTTTGACTTTCATCGGTCAAATTAAACGTGGCGTTCATCAGTGAGCGATCCTCCAGGTTAGCAAAGCCTTTAAACAATGCATTGCGGTCGATTTCCGAGTAAAGCTGATCCGCTTTTTCACGATTTATTAGCTCAATGGCAGAGACCCCGCCTATATTACTGAGCCATTTCAAGGTCAAAAGCGAGACATAAACGGCGACTACCGGCGGTGTGTTGAACATACTGCCTTTTTCTTGATGCACACGATAATCTAGCATAGAAGGAATGGCTCTGGGTACATCACCCAGTAAATCATTTTTGATCACTACGAGCGTCGTTCCCGCGGGACCCATGTTTTTTTGGGCTCCTGCATAGATTAAATCGAATTTTGAATAATCTAGGACGCGTGAAAATATATCACTACTCATATCGCAAAACACAGGGACAGAAGTCTCTGGAAGCTGCTGAATTTGTGTACCAAATATTGTATTGTTACTCGTGCAGTGGAAATAGTCGCTGTCCTGAGGAATCCGATAGTCTTTCGGAATGTAGCAGAAATTTTGATCTTTCGACGAAGCGACCTCGTTTACCTCTCCAAATAATTTAGCTTCTTTAATTGCTTTGCTAGACCAGGTTCCGGTGTTGAGATAAGCTGCTTTGTGTTTTAAAAAGTTATAGGGAGCCATAACAAACTGAGTGCTTGCCCCACCTTGCAAGAAAAGAGCACTATACTCACCGGAATCTAATCCCAGCAATTCTAGTGCAAGGGCGCAGGCCTGATCCATAACTTCAATAAAATCCTTACTTCGGTGTGAGATTTCCATAATGGACAGTCCGGAGTTGTTAAAGTCCAAAAGCCCTTGTGAGGCTTGCTGCATGACCTCTTGGGGGAGTATTGAGGGACCAGCACTAAAATTGTGTTTTTTCATAGCCATAAAATGAGCCTACAAAGGTGAGAAATATCTTGGCAAACCACTAAAGAATGAGGACAACTTATCAATATAATTTTAACAAAAACGAGCTTTTTTCAACGATAAGGTTTTCGCCCAGAGGTGAATCAGAGCGAATTAGCAAAGGCTAGTGTATTGACCCCATCGGCGTAATCGTCCAGGGCCGGGCATTGGGTTTGGCCAAAATCAACCGAGCACAGATCTTGCGCTACACCTACAACACATTGAATATGTTCATTTAAGTTAAAAAGTTGTGTTCTTAGGTTGTTTAGAGTGTCATAATATTCATAAAAAACCACTGCGATTGGCGAAACAAGATCAGAATCTTCCTTGAGCAGGAGAAATTCATTGTCCATTAAAGGCACTTGGCCCATAAGGTACACCGCTTTATTATAATCGTAATTATTCATGTATTTGTCGTGCTGCATGACCTTGGCATAGCTGAATACAGCCCCAAAAAAAGGTTGAAAATCATAGCCTTGAGGCACATATAACTTCGAAACATTGCGACATCCCAGGCCGAAATATTGAAAAATATCTTTTGCTAAGGCCTCTAGTTGCTCCGGACTTTCTTCACCTGATAAGACCGCTGCGCTGGTTCTGTTTTTTCTGATAATTTTGGGGTAATTCTTGAAATAATGCTCAAAATGCATGGCAGAATTATTACTGCCCGTGGCGATGACCCCATCAAAATTCTTCAAAGGCCCTTCTGCCCAAGCAATAAAGGGGGCGAATTGAGGTTCTATAATTTCTAGGCGACTTAAAATAAACCTAGAGAGCACAGGATCCTTACTCGAAGATTTGCACAGAATTTTATGTCCTGAAATCAATACGGAAAGAATATCATGAAAACCTACCAGAGGAATATTTCCGGCTAAAACCAGTGCTATGGTTTTTACGCCGTTTGAAGTTTGGCAATAATCCTTTGTCCAGCGATATAATGCCTGTTCAGAAAGCTGTTTAGACCACTCGAGCAGCGCTAGACTCACATGTTTTTGATCAAACCACTTGTTGTGGCCGTATATTTCGGTGTATAAATCAGGGTATGATTCAGGTTGATTCCCAATTTTGCCCATTTCTTGACCCAGTTTAACAAAGGCATTTATGCGCTGATTTAATTGCATGAGATTGTTTGGAGAACCCCCAGTTAGATATTAAATTTGCACAAATTTAGAAAAACAAATTGCTATGGCCATTATCATTACAGACGAATGTATCAATTGTGGTGCTTGTGAGCCAGAATGTCCAAACACCGCTATTTACGAGGGTGCAGACGATTGGCGATACAGTGATGGTACGGATTTGAAAGGAGAGGTGGTATTACCTTCAGGCAAGGCCGTGAATGCTCAAGAGGCTCAGATCCCTGTCAGCGATGAATACTATTATATTGTTCCAGATAAATGCACCGAGTGTAAAGGATTCCACGAAGAACCTCAATGTGCCGCTGTTTGTCCTGTAGATTGTTGTGTCCCTGATGATGCCCATGTAGAATCAGAGGAAGAGCTCTTAGCTAAACAGCGCTTTATGCATTTTGAATAGACTGTTTAAAACAAGCCTTATTTCTTATTGTCAGGTTTTTTCATGAGCGCTTTGCGCTGTGCCTCTAGTGCCTCTAGTTGTTTTTGATATTGCGCCTCGAGCGCCTTTTTTTGGGCTTCTGCTTTGGCTTTTTGTGCTTAAATTGAAGCTTTTAATTCGGCTTCTCGTGCCGCTTTCAATTCAGCTACTCTGACCTGATTAACACTGTCTTTTATTCTTTGATCCTGAGCCTTGATCGTGTCATTGATTTGAATACTTTCCTCAACAGCACGCTGATTCACAATGCTGTCTCCGGCCACAACCACGGTGCCTTTGATTTGCTGTGTTTCCTGTTGTTCACTTATTATGATGTTTTGACCATTATTGGTAATGACGCGTTTTACCGTAACCACCTCTTTGACGGTTTCATTATTTTGACCCAAAAATGTCATTGGAATCAAAAAGAAAATTAGAAAGTGCTTTTTAATATTCATTGCCTTAATTTTTAACAAAGTTACACAGCACGGGCCTAAATTTCTAAAAATTCACATTTTATTGAGTCTATGTGATATATTTGCAGCCCATAATAATGCACCATGAAAGCAGGTATAGTCGGATTGCCTAACGTAGGAAAATCAACTCTTTTTAATTGTTTGTCACAAGCCAAAGCCCAAAGCGCAAACTTTCCGTTTTGTACGATTGAGCCTAATGTTGGTGTGGTGAACGTCCCCGATCCGCGTTTGATCAAACTCGAGGAATTGGTGCAGCCTCAGCGAGTGATTCCTGCCACAGTTGAAATTGTGGATATTGCAGGACTTGTTAAAGGTGCCAGTAAAGGCGAGGGATTGGGAAATCAGTTTTTGGCCAATATTAGAGAAACAGATGCTATTCTGCACGTTTTGCGTTGCTTTGACAACGACAATATTGTTCATGTTGAGGGGCGTGTTAACCCAGAGTCAGACAAGGAAATCATTGACATGGAGTTGCAACTCAAAGACCTAGAAACTGTTGAAAAACGTTTAGAAAAGGTATATCGAGCGGCCAGAACGGGAAATAAAGAAGCTCAAAAAGAACAAGACGTACTCAATCATGTTAAAAATGGACTTTCTTCAGGAATTTCTGTTCGCGGTATTGAGATTGAGCAAGATTTGCGCAAAGAATTTATTACCCCAGTACAGTTTATTACCGACAAGCCAGTGCTTTACGTGTGCAATGTCGACGAGGAATCTGCCGCCACCGGTAATGCCTATGTGGAAAGGGTCCGTGAACTCGCTCAAGCAGAAGGCGCTGAAGTATTGGTGTTAGCCGTGGCTACAGAAGCAGATATTACAGAACTTGAGACCTTTGAAGAGCGTCAAATGTTTTTAGACGATCTCGGATTAGATGAGCCTGGAGCCTCTAAACTTATTCGAAGCGCTTATGCCTTGTTAAATTTACAGACCTATTTCACCGCTGGTGAAAAGGAAGTACGCGCCTGGACAATCCCTATTGGCGCCACAGCGCCACAGGCTGCTGGCGTAATCCATTCTGATTTTGAAAAAGGATTTATTCGCGCTGAGGTAATTTCATTTGATCATTACGCGCAATACGGGAGTGAGTCAAAAGTGCGTGAAGCCGGCAAACTAGGCGTAGAAGGTAAAGAGTATATTGTCAAAGATGGCGATGTAATGCATTTTAGATTTAATGTCTAAATTCAATTTTACCCCCCCATTTTTATCTTAAATTCATCAAGTTTTTGGCTGGTTAGGCTTTGGTTGTCAAGGCCTGAATTACTTGATTTTTCTTAACAATTATTTGCCCGAATTGTTAATTACTTTAACCTTCCAAGGTTTTTCAATTTTGGGGAGAATTTTATCTTAGCCATTCAACAATCACCCATGTCAAATACCCAATATACCGAGGACAATATTCGCTCACTCGACTGGAAAGAGCACATTCGCTTACGTCCAGGGATGTATATCGGTAAGTTAGGTGATGGTTCTACTGCTGATGATGGTATCTACATCCTTTTAAAAGAAGTCCTGGACAACAGTATCGACGAGTTCGTCATGGGGGCAGGTAAATCAATAGAAATCCGCATTAAGGATAAGGAAGTACGTGTTCGAGATTTTGGACGAGGAATTCCTTTGGGAAAAGTGGTTGATGTGGTCTCTAAAATGAATACTGGAGGTAAATACGACACCCGGGCTTTCAAAAAATCTGTCGGTCTGAACGGAGTAGGAACTAAGGCGGTTAATGCCTTGAGCAGTTCTTTTCGCGTGGAATCTGTGCGTGATGGTCAAATGAAATCTGCTGGATTTGAACTCGGCGAGCTCGTTGATGATCCGTCAGCAGAGCAAAGCACCAAACGTCGTGGAACTAAAGTAATTTTCACGCCGGATGAATCAATTTTCAAAAACTTCAAATACCGTAATGAGTATGTGGAGAAAATGCTCCGCAATTACGTTTATCTGAACCCAGGCCTCACCATTGATTTCAATGGGGAAAAGTTTTTCAGCGAAAATGGTCTTAAGGATTTATTAGAGGACAATATGTCCGAAGATGATCGATTATACCCCGTAATATATTTACGTGGTGAGGACATTGAAATTGCCCTTACGCACAGTAAAACTCAATATAGTGAAGAGTATCACAGTTTTGTAAATGGTCAAAACACGACCCAAGGAGGGACGCATCAAGCCGCTTTTCGCGAAGCTTTAGTCAAGACCATAAGGGAGTTTTATAGCAAAAATTACGATGCTAGCGACGTGCGTAAATCAATTGTTGGCGCCATCAGTATCAAAGTGATGGAGCCTGTTTTTGAGAGTCAAACTAAAACAAAATTGGGGTCCACCGATATGGGCGGAAACTTGCCTACAGTAAGGACCTACATCAACGATTTTATTAAAACACAACTGGATAACTTTTTACATAAAAACCAGGAGGTTGCCGAAAAAATTCAACGTAAAATCATTCAAGCAGAACGAGAACGCAAAGAACTCAGCGGAATAAGAAAATTGGCTAAGGAACGCGCCAAAAAGGCCAGTTTACACAATAAAAAACTCAGAGACTGTCGCATCCATCTAACGGACTCCAAAAGCGACCGAACCTTGGATACGACTTTATTTATTACCGAGGGAGATTCGGCTTCAGGAAGTATTACCAAAAGTCGTGATGTGAACACTCAGGCGGTTTTCAGCCTCAAGGGTAAGCCGCTGAACTGTTATGGTTTAACCAAAAAGATCGTTTATGAAAACGAAGAGTTCAATCTTCTGCAGGCAGCGCTAAACATTGAAGAATCCCTCGAAGATTTGCGCTATAATAATATTGTTATTGCTACCGATGCAGACGTAGATGGGATGCACATAAGACTACTGTTGATTACCTTCTTTTTACAATTTTTCCCAGAACTCATCAAAGAAGGTCATTTGTATATTCTCCAAACCCCGCTCTTTAGGGTACGCAATAAAAAGAAAACAATTTATTGCTATTCGGAGCAAGAGCGTATTGATGCCATAGAGGAGTTAAAGCCAAAACCAGAAATTACCCGATTTAAAGGGCTCGGTGAGATATCCCCAGATGAGTTCAGGCATTTTATTGGAGAAGACATACGATTAGACCCAGTTATGCTAGATAAAGCGATGAGCGTTGAGGAAATGCTCAGTTTTTATATGGGCAAAAACACTCCCGATCGTCAAGAATTTATCATCAATAACCTCAAAGTCGAATTGGATCAAGTTGAAGCATCTGCATGAGTGAGGAATTAGAGTATATTGACCCAGAATTGACCCCAGATGGGGAGGGGACGGACGTTCAAGAGACCATTACCAGGGTCACTGGGATGTATCGTGACTGGTTTTTGGATTATGCAAGCTATGTTATCCTAGAGCGTGCGGTACCCGCGATTGAGGATGGTTTTAAGCCTGTTCAGCGCCGTATCATGCATGCCATGAAAGAGCTGGATGATGGGCGCTACAACAAAGTGGCAAATATTGTAGGGCATACGATGCAGTATCACCCCCATGGCGATGCCAGTATCGCTGACGCTATGGTGCAAATCGGTCAAAAAGATTTGCTTATTGACACTCAAGGTAACTGGGGCAATATCTATACTGGGGATAATGCCGCTGCTTCTCGATATATCGAGGCTCGTTTGTCCAAATTTGCTCTAGACGTAGTATTCAATCCTAAAATTACAGATTGGCAATCCTCTTACGATGGTCGAAAGAAAGAACCGATTAACTTACCGGTGATGTTTCCACTTCTTTTGGCACAAGGCGCTGAAGGGATTGCAGTAGGGCTCTCGACAAAAATATTACCGCATAATTTTATTGAGCTAATCGATGCTTCGATCAAGCATCTACAAGGCAAACGTTTCGAGATTTTACCGGACTTTCCCACAGGAGGTTTGATGGATGCTTCTCAGTATAATGAGGGTAAGCGCGGTGGGAAAATACGCTCTCGAGCCTTAATCAATCAGCTCGACAAAAGTACTTTGGTGATTAAAGAAATCCCTTTTGGGACGAACACCTCGAGTTTGATTGATTCGATACTCAAGGCAAACGATAAAGGTAAAATTAAAATTAAGCGCATAGAAGACAATACGGCAGCAGAAGTAGAGATTCTGGTCCATTTACCCTCAGGAATTTCACCAGATAAAACCATAGACGCCCTGTATGCCTTTACCAGTTGTGAGACTTCAATATCTCCACTTGGATGTGTTATTGAGGACAACAGGCCTTTATTCATTGGGGTCAATGAAATGCTCAAACGTTCGACTGATCGCACTGTGAATTTGCTCAAGCGTGATTTGGAATATCAGCTGAACGATTTAGAAGAACAATGGCATTTTGCCTCTTTAGAGCGGATTTTTATCGAGAACCGCGTCTATCGTGATATTGAAGAAGTTGAAACTTGGGAAGGTGTTATTGAGGCTATTGATCTGGGGCTAAAACCGCACATTACGCATTTAAAAAGGGCCGTAACCACCGACGATATAGTCCGGCTTACAGAAATTCGAATCAAACGAATTTCAAAATTTGATATCGATAAGGCGCAACAGAAAATTGATGCTCTTGAGGATCAAATTGCGCAAATAAAGCATGACTTAGTTCATTTGATCGATTACGCAATCACTTATTTTAATCGCCTTAAAAAAGACTATGGTGTGGGTCGTGAGCGCAAAACTGAAATTCGTGTTTTTGATGACATCGAAGCGACCAAGGTAGTTATCAGAAATACAAAGCTTTACGTTAATCGTGAAGAGGGCTTTATTGGTACCAGTATGCGCCGTGACGAGTATCTGACCGATTGCAGTGATATAGACGATATCATAGTTTTTACGGAGTCCGGGCAAATGATGGTTACCAAAGTCAGCGATAAGACTTTTGTCGGCAAAGGAATTATCTATGCCGGCGTTTGGAAGAAAAAGGACAAGCGGACCATTTATAACCTGATTTACAAGGATGGTTCAAAAGGGGCGACTTATGTTAAGCGTTTTGCCGTGACAAGTATTACTCGCGATCGTGAATATGATATAGCGGCGGGAAATGTCGGATCTAAAGTGCTTTATTTCACTGCCAATCCTAATGGAGAGGCTGAGGTTGTCACCGTATTGCTGCGTCAATCAGGCAGTATTAAAAAACTAAAATGGGATCTCGATTTTTCCGATATTTTGGTCAAGGGGCGTGACTCCAAAGGAAATATCGTTTCTAAATATGCCGTTAAGCGTATTGAGCTAAAAGAAAAAGGATTATCAACCCTGAAACCGCGAAAAATATGGTTTGATGATACCGTCCAAAGACTTAATGTTGACGGACGCGGTGAACTTCTTGGGGAGTTTACCTCTGACGATCGCTTGTTGATTATCCGACAAAATGGAATAGTCAAGACGGTGTTACCTGATATGTCACTACATTTTGATGACGACATGATTGTTCTTGAACAATGGAAAAAGGATAAACCCATTACTGTGATTTATTGGGCAGGGGATAAGGAGTTGTTTTATGTTAAACGCTTTTTAATTGAAAACCCAGAACGTGAAGAATTGGTCATCAATGATCATCCTAAGTCATACTTAGAGAAGGTGTTTACTGATTATCGACCAATGGCTGAACTAATTTTCGTCAAAGAACGCAATAAGGCCCGTAAGGATAACTTAGAAATTGACTTGGAGTCATTTATTGCTGTTAAGGGTATTTCTGCTTTAGGGAATCAGTTGACCAAAGATAAAGTCCTTGAAATTAATGCTTTAGAGCCCCTAGTCTACGAAGAAGAGGTTGAAGCTGAGGTCGAGCCTGATCTAGATATTGTGGTTAGAAGTGAGACTGAAGCAGATGAATCTGCCAAAAAAATTGCAGAAATCGAGGTGCGCCCCGAGCCTGTCGATGACTCAGTCCAAGAAAATCAATCGGATAATGAAAATCCGCCAAGTACGGATAATACACAAGGTCAAACCTCATTATTTTAACGTCTAGGAACGATTTACTCGCCCCTTGAGTGTTTTTGAAGCCCCAACTGCCCTATATTCAAATTCGTAACCTGAGGCGTCTGTACGCAGTATTTTTATGTGTATGGCCTGTTCTTCAGCTCTGTTTTTTGGATAACGTTTTTGAATAATGTATTCGCAATTATTGATCCAACGAAGATCTGAGGTATCCTGTTTTCCTTGATAATATTCCACCTCGAAGCCCTCGAATCGCTCAAATTCGCTAGTTTCAATTTGTCCACCTACCGCGGTAGAAAAAGTAAATTTTCCTGTTTTGTAGGCATCGCAATCCCTTGGATTATTGAAACAGCCCGAAAAGAGTACTGCAACAATTACAAGAAAGAACAAGGTTTTACTGAAATCTTTCATGGCATAAATTTCGCCAAAAAATCACAAATGACCGTCTTGATTTAAGATTTAAGGGGTATAAGTTTTAAACTTTCCATTTTGGTAAAAAACGACAATACGCTCAATTGCACCAAAATCAGAACTCAGTTGTTGTGGACTTGAGTTTGATGTGAGAAAATCAGGAGGAATTTTATCGATTAACTCTTTTTCTGATTCATTTGCTGACTTTTCTGAAAAAAGATTGGGTACTTCTTTGGTTTTATTTTTTGATTGGGTAGGGAAGTGGCCCTCCCCGTTGAGCAGCCAATAAAGTTCTACTTCAGGAAATTGATTAAGTACTTTTAAAACAAATTCTAAACTCGGTTTATTGCGTCCCGAAAGAAGGTGTGAAATGGTTGAGCGATTAACCGCTAAAAGATCAGAAAAAGTAGCTGCTGTGATTCCGTAATAATCTAGAATTTCACTCAATCTTTTCGCAAATTCTACACTGTTTACCATTGTAATTTTATTGTTTACCAAAGCTAACAAATAATGGTTAATAATTGTGTTTACGATAGTAAATTTAATCTTTTACACTTCAATTATTTTAATCAATTACTTTAAATAAAATATTTCAAATTACTGATATAGTAAATTTTATACAATATTTTTTACATTGGTGTTTATTGTTGTAAATAATTGGGCCTTATTTCCCCTTTTCTGGGCTCATTTTCATGATTCAAACGATTTACAATTGTAAACAAGTAGATGCTTACCTTTGTTTTCTAATGATGGCACCTGAGCAAATAGAACAATTATATGCGGCGATAAAAACCAAGGATTTTGGCCATCGCTATACCCCACCTAGCGTGTTAAATCAGCTCGTTAGAGGCGCAAAATCTCAAGGTATTTTTAAGACAGTGGGCACCTCAATTCAAGGCCGAGAAATTGGATATGTGGAACTCGGAAATGGCAAAAATAAAATCCTAGCTTGGTCTCAAATGCACGGTGATGAATCTACCACCACTCGTGGGTTAATTGATCTTTTTTCATTTTTAAATCAAAAAGAGTATCAAACAGATATCGTTAGTTCGATTTTGGAAACTTATAATTTAAGATTTGTTTTCCAGCTCAATCCCGATGGCGCGCATGCCTACAGCCGTGAGAATGCCCTTGGTTTTGACTTGAATCGCGATGCTATTACCCAAATTCAACCTGAGAGCAAACTGCTCGATGAATTAGTCACTGAATTTAAACCTGATTTATGTCTTAATTGTCATGATCAAAGAAGTTTGTACAGTATCGACAAAGACATCACACCCCCAGTTATATCATTTTTATCACCTGCCGCAGATAAGGGTTTAGGTCTTACGCAGTCTCGTTTAAAGGCTATGGAATATATCATTTCAGCTCAGAGTCAACTTCAAAATTCGGGCTTTGACAAAGTTGGACGATATGATGAGTCTTTTTGCGCCAGTTGTTTTGGTGACTACTTTCAATCTAAGGAAATTCCTACCTTGCTCATAGAGTCGGGGCACATAATTGGAGACTATCAGCGTGAAAAATCACGATTTGTCGTGTTTCTGGCATTGCTTGGGATTTTAAATCATCAGGCAAAGAAGCCTTTGGACGCCAAGGAAGTCGTTAAACGGTATTTTGATATCCCAGAAAACCAAAATATGTTGCGGGATATAGTCTTAAAAAATGTGTGTTATCAAGGAAAAACAGTGGATATAGGGCTCCAGAATCGCTACATTTTATATCAAGGGGCGCTTAAATTGGAGACTTATGTACACGATATTGTCACACCAGGAAGGATTTTGGGCTATAAAATGCATGACATAAACGCTGAAGAAATATTGATAAATTCTCACGAAAACGATTTCGAAAATAAATTAATCGTAACGATTTTGTTAAAAAAGTCCGGTTTATTGATAAAAATATAAAAAAAAGCGTGTTTTATCTTCTGTCAATTTTATTTTTGTAAAAAAAATGAAATGGCCAAGTTTAAATTAGACGAAACAGATCACGACATTCTTGAAATGCTGATTGAAAATACGCGCACTCCGTTCACTGATATCGCAAAAAAGCTAAACATCTCGGCAGGAACCGTACATGTACGAGTGAAAAAAATGGAAGAATCCAATATTATTACGGGTTCCTCTTTGATGGTAGATTACAAGAAACTTGGGTATTCATTTATTGCCTATGTAGGAATTTATCTTAACAAAACCTCACAAACACAATTTGTCCTTGAGCGATTACAAGAAATACCCTATGTGACCGTTGCCCATGTGACTACTGGTAAATTCAATATTTTCTGTAAAATTCGTGCAAAGAAAACAAGCCATGCCAAAGAAATTATCTTTCGCATAGATGACATAGAAGGGGTAACGCGCACTGAGACTATGATTTCTCTAGAAGAGAGCATCAATGATAAAAAACGTCTGATGCACTCCATTTTTAACGAGATTTAATCAATATCCACAAAATCATCATCTTCACTCTCTTGACCAGAATCCGGTATATCGGTAGATTCGTCAAATGGTTCATTTGATTCAGAGTCGATATCGTCTTCCTCTTCGAAATTGGCAATCGATGCTTCAAGTTTGGCGCTAACTTTAACAAGATATATAGTATCCTGATCACGGACCTCTACCGCTTCAATGATTTGATTTTGAGCATTTCGAAAACTGATGATATCCTCATCGTCGTAACCATCGGGATATTTATTCGCCAAGAGACTAAGAATCTTAGGTGTTAGTTTTTTATAATCAACAATGATGCGTCTCATAAATCTTGAAATAATATTTTAAATATATGTCAAGATTTAATTCACTCAGCAGTTTGCCAAAAATTAAATGCGTCGAAAATTTCTTTGTTAGTTATTTGACAATCAAGAACATAATCTCCTATGTCTTTCAATAAAACAAAATTTATGCGACCGTGGGAGTTTTTTTTGTCGTGTTTTAAGTAGGAAATTATCATTTGTTGTGCCTCCGCATCAAAGTGATAATCCGGTAATATTTTTTTCAATTTAGCGCGATATACAAATAGAGCTTCTTTAGAAAATCCTTGTGTGATATGCGATAAATATAGGGCCAATGCCATTCCAATTCCCACAGCCTCACCGTGCTTTATGTATTCCTTGGGGTAATTATCTAAACAGTAGCTTTCGATGGCATGGCCTAGTGTGTGTCCGAAATTTAGGGTTTTACGTCTTCCATGCTCATAAGGATCCTGGATAACAACTTCATTTTTAATTTTCACAGACTCCCAGATTAGCTGGGCTACTTCAGAATTGTCTCGACGAGGAGTTTGAAGACAATCATCAAGATATTCTTTGTTCGTTATAAAACCGTGTTTCACCATTTCCATCCAGCCTGAACTTAATTCTCGCTCAGGTAAGGTATTAAGAAACACAGGGAAAATAAAAATGCCTTTGGGCTGGGCTAACACGCCTATTTGATTTTTGAGGACCCCTAAATCTATACCTGTTTTTCCGCCGATAGCGGCGTCAACCATTGAAAGAAGGGTAGTAGGGATATTTATATAGTCTATACCTCTTCGAAATGTACTGGCAACAAAACCACCGAGATCCGTTACCACACCACCACCTAAATTAATCATTAGGCTTTTGCGGTCCGCTCCACTTTCTGTCAATTCTTCCCATAATTTTTGTGTCCACTTAATTGACTTCGAGCTTTCGCCATGAGGAATGGTCAACACTTTTAGGGTTTTTTTATCAATGTTTTCCTCGAATATTGGGTAGCAAAATTTCAGGGAGGCCTCATCTGTTAGAACAAAAATTGTGCTCCACAGGTCCTTATTTAAAGTCCTATTAAGAACGGACCACGCTTGCGTACCTAAACTTATATTATGGTCAGTATTTTGAATAAAATATGACATTTAGAAAAGCCTTTTTGTGAAAAAAATAAAGTTCAAATCTAACTATATTTGTGCTTATTTGTAGACTGTATGGCAGGAAATAAGCTGTTTGATAATACCGAGAAGGCATTTGCATTAAAGACAGATGCCTCTTTAGAAAGGGCATATGCACTTTTTAAAATGATTTCAAGTGAGTCTTTGGTAAAAATTGGTACTAACCTAACTAAGTTAGCCTTGAATATGCACCTGCCTGTAGAAGGATTAATACGGGCCACAGTGTTTGACCATTTTTGTGGCGGTGTTAATGAGCAAGACGCCATGAAGGTTGTCAAATCCCTGCAATCTTTGGGGGTGCGCTCAGTGTTAGATTATTCTGTAGAAGGTAAAGAAGAGCAGGCTCAATTTGATGCTACTCGGGATAAAGTTCTTTCTTTAATAGAATTTTCTACCGAGAAAGCCTCTATGCCTTTTGCAGTCTTTAAACCGACAGGATTAGGGCGTTTTAAAATTTGGGAGGCCAGTGCTCAAGGAGTTTTAAGGGGCCCACTATTAGAAGAATGGAATCGTGTTGTTCAGCGGTATGATGATTTAGCGCGGGCGGCACAATCCAATAACCTTATGTTATTAATTGATGCAGAGGAATCGTGGATGCAAGATGGAGCAGATGCCTTGTGTACGCAAATGATGTTTCGTTATAACAAAGTTCAGCCAGTAGTTTTCAATACGCTTCAGTGTTATCGTCACGATCGCTTGGATTATCTTAAAGAATTACATCTTCAAGCTAAATCAAAAGGGATAAAACTAGGTTTTAAAGTGGTGCGTGGTGCCTACATGGAAAAGGAGAATGATCGTGCTCGTAATATGGGCTACGCTACACCTATTTGCCGAGATAAACAGCATACAGACGAGGTCTTTGATGCCGTAGTGGCCTATATTCTCAAAAACATAGTAGATATTTCTTTATTTATGGGATCCCACAATGAAAAAAGCACGTTGAGGGCGTTAGATTTAATGGAAGAACATGGAATTGATAAAAACGACCCAAGAGTATGGTTCGGTCAATTATATGGCATGAGCGATCACATAACCTACAATTTATCGGACCACGGTTATAATGTCGCTAAATATATTCCCTTTGGTCCTGTTAAAGATGTTATGCCTTATCTGATTAGGCGAGCAGAGGAAAACACTTCTGTTGCTGGTCAGACCAGTCGGGAACTAGAACTGCTAAAAAAAGAATTAAGGCGTCGTAAAGCAGCACGATGATAATCCTAGTTTAGTGTCATAAATTTATCATCAATTTGCTAATTATAGTTTCAATATTGGTAATCATTTCTTCTAGCCTATTGGCCTGGAGTTACTATAGACAAAAAGTTGTTTATCGACGCCGATATGATAAATTAATGAAGGCTGAAAAGCTTTCTGATAAAAGCGATGCTAACAATGACAATGAATTAAATAAATCGCAACTTTCTCAGGACATTGTTACTGATATACTGAGAAAGCTCGAGAAGTTTGAAAAAAACAAAGATTTTCTCAACTCAAGCCTCAGTTTAATGAGTTTAGCCAAGAAGTTTAACACAAACTCAAGCTATTTATCGAGAGTACTTAATTCGAGTAAGTCAATTAATTTCTCACAATACCTTAATGACTCACGAATCGATTTTGCGGTGTCACAAATTAAGAATGATGCAGTTTTTAGAAAATATACTATCGAAGCAATTGCTGCAGAGTGTGGATATAATAATTCTGCCTCATTTTCAAGATCGTTTTATAAAAAAAACAGGAATCATCCCTCATATTTCATAAATGAAATTATTAAGGATCAGAAGGCTGAATAGAAATTAATTCTGTTACTTTTTCATCTACTCGAAATCTAAATTCAAAACTTCCTTGCTGTTCGAATGTTATAAAGACAGAGTAAATATTCGGAAGTTCATTGGATATTTTACTTTTTCGAAAGTTAACCTTCCCCTGGATAAATACAGAAGCAACCTCAGCCGAATCTAATTCAAAGCTCATCAAGGTCCTTTGTAATTCATCTGATTTAATTAGGGGTTTACTTTTCAAGAATTTTAGTGTTCTTGAGTTTGGACCATAATCACATGAAGTTTTTTTTCCTGACAGAAAAAACATGAGTAAGATTATGCCTAATCCAACACCACCCAAATAATAAACAAGACGTTTAATAAAGCTCACAAGGATTATAAAATCAAAAGATTAATATCTCGAGACGGCATATCAAACCATTTTGAAATAGTTCTGTTTGTTAAAATACCTTTATACATATATGCTCCCGACTTTAAACCATTATTAAATCGCATTGAGGATTCAATACCTCCATTATTGCCAATATTCATTAAAAACGGTGCGATAATATTACTCAGTGCAAGTGATGCTGATCTTGGGTAACGTGCAGAGATATTTGGCACCCCGTAATGAATTACATCATGTAGCACAAATGTTGGATCATCATGAGTTGTTAATCGAGAGGTTTCAATACATCCTCCAGAATCAATACTAACATCGACTATAACAGAACCTTTTTTCATGAACTCAACTAAGTCCTCAGTGATTACCATTGGAGATCGGTCCATTCCTTTGAGCGCCCCAATAATTACATTACAGCGTCTTACCGCTTTTAGCAATGACTTAGGCTGAATAGTCGAAGTGTGAATGTTGCCATTTAATCGCGTTTGTAATTTTCTTAAGCGATTAATTGACGGATCAAAAACTTTCACTTTAGCTCCTAAACCCAAAGCAGTTTTGGCTGCATAATATCCAACGGTACCAGCCCCAATTATAACAACTTCGGTTGGTGCTACACCAGCGATATTTCCTAATAGTAGTCCTGTACTTGATTCATGTTGACTTAAAAGCTCAGAGGCAATTAAAATAGATGAAGTACCTGCCAATTCGCTAAGAGTTTGGAGAATGGGATAATCTCCATCCTGTTCTTTGACATATTCAAATGCTATAGCTGTAATTTTTTTAGCCTGCAGTAATTCAAAAAAGGCTATATTTTGGCTTTTTATTTGAATCGCTGAAATAAGAAAGGTATTAGGTTTTATCCATTGAGCTTCCTCTAATGTGGGTGGCTCAATTTTTAAAATAATCGGAGATTCGAACACCTTCTGTGTATCAGGTGTAATTTCCGCCCCAGCTTCTGAATAATCGTGGTCTGTGAACCCTGCATTCTCGCCAGCCATGGATTCAATTAAAACTCGATGTCCATCTTTTACTAAATCAGATACTGAGTCTGGAGTGAGAGGAATGCGTGTTTCCTGCAAATGCCTTTCTTTTGGAATACCGATGAAGAGTCGTTTACTATTGCGAGAAATATCTAACATTTCCTCTTGTGGAAGTAACTCATGTGGAAAAAACGGTGAAGACTTGCCCAACCTTTTAATGCTTAATGAAACAACTTGAGCGATAAACTCCTTTTTGTTTCTGTTACTTTATTTAATTTAATTTCCACATAATCTTGTGGCAATAATCCTACAATTAAATCAGGCCATTCAATTAAGTTCCAACAATCCTCTTCTAAGAACTCATCGAAACCTAAATCTAAAGCTTCTTCAAGTTTTGTAATTCTGTAAAAATCATAATGATAAATTTTACAGTTATCTGAATTATACTCGTTCATCAAGGCAAATGTGGGACTCGAGACTACGTCTTGACTATTTAAATTTTTAACAATAGCTTTTATTAATGTGGTCTTGCCAGATCCCATTGAGCCCTTAAACAGTATAATTTTTGAATGAACGTTCTTTAAAATAGTTCCAGCGACACTGTCTATATCAAGCAGACTAAACTCAATTTCCATTACTATTTTATGAATGGGCAAATATACGCATTAAATAGTTAACAGGTAAGATAATATCGATAAAATACACGAATTCTCCTATTTTTTGGGTTTCATCACCACAAATGGTATAATCATTTCCTCAAGTGAAATTCCTCCGTGTTGATAGGTATTGCGATAATAATTGACGTAATGATTGTAATTGTTAGGGTAGGCAAAGAAATAATCACTTTTAGCAAAAATAAAGCTACTGCTCATATGTATAGAGGGTAATCGAACAGCACTTGGATTTTTAATTGCCAAAACTTCTTTTTGATTATAGGTTAAGCTTCTCCCTGTTTTGTAACGTAGGTTCAAACTTGTTTGCTTATCTCCCACAACTTTTGATGGGCTTTTGACATTAATTGTCCCATGATCGGTGGTGATCATGAGCTTAAAATTCATCGCAGCCGCTTGCTGTATGATTTCAAGTAACGGCGAGTTTTTAAACCAACTTGCCGTAAGTGAACGATATGATTTATCATTAGAGGCGAGTTCTTTGATGACTTCCATCTCTGTTTTGGCATGTGAAAGCATATCGACAAAATTATAGACCACAACCGTTAATTGTTCCTCTTTGTGAGTTTTGAAATTTTCTGCTAGTTTTTTACCCTGGCGCAGAGAAGTGATTTTGTGATAACTCCAAGTCAAATCTAGCCCAAGTCGTTTTAGTTGTAGCCCTAGGAATTCTTCTTCATAAACATTTTTTCCACCGTCATCTGTATCATTTCGCCAATAATTTGGATGTAATTTCTCCATATCCGCGGGGGTTAACCCAGAGAAAATAGCATTTCTCGAATACTGAGTTGCTGTGGGTAAAATACTGTAAAACAGTGATTCATCACGCTTTTTATAAAGTGGGTTAAGCAATGGCTCAAAAGCCTTCCATTGATCATAACGCAGATTGTCAATGATCACAAGCAGAGTGGGTTGGTCGTCGAGCAAAGGGGCCACTTTTTCTTTAAACAAGGTGTGCGACATAACTGGCGCATCACTTTGCCCGTCGAACCAGTTCTCGTAGTTTTTCTCGATAAACTTGCAAAACTGTGAATTGGCCTCTTGTTTTTGGCTCTCTAGTATCTCCATCATCCCTGCATTCTCTATACTATCGAGTTCCATTTCCCAAAACACCAATTTTTGATAGAGATCACTCCATTGATTCGGTTGATTTATCGTCGATAAATCCATCGCAATCTTTCGAAATTCTTGTTGGTAGTTTTGATTGGTCTTTTGCGCTACCAAGCGGTATTGATCCAGATTCTTTTTGAGACTGAGCAGTAACTGATTCGGATTGACGGGTTTTATGAGGTAATCCGCTATTTTTGAACCAATTGCCTCCTCCATTAGATGTTCTTCTTCACTTTTTGTAATCATCACAACGGGAAGGTTGTCTTGTATCTCTTTGATTTCTTGTAAGGTCTCAAGTCCTGATAGTCCTGGCATATTTTCATCCAGAAAAACAATATCAAAAGTATAATTTTCTACCGCATTGATAGCTTCAGTACCACTGCGAACAGGGGTAACATGATAATGACGTTGTTCTAGAAACAAAATATGGGGTTTTAACAAATCAATTTCGTCGTCTACCCAAAGAACTTTAATCTCATTCATATACGTATATTTGTCTTGCGCTTTTCTAGTATATATAACCTTTGAGGACGCGTTTTAGTATGCTAAAAATACACCTAAAGGTGCTAATTAATCGTTAAATTTTGAGTAAATCTCACAAGTTGAAAATTATCAATGATCCCATTTATGGTTTCATTCCGGTTCACAATGATTTGATTTTTCAAGTCATTGAACATCCCTATGTGCAAAGATTGAGGCACATTTCTCAAATGGGGTTAAGTTATTTAGTGTATCCCGGAGCGCATCATACTAGATTTCATCATGCCTTAGGAGCCATGTTTTTGATGCAGCGAGCCGTTTCTGTTCTGCGTCAAAAACATGTGATGATTACTTCAGAAGAAGAGGAGGCTCTCTATCTAGCAATTTTATTACACGATATCGGTCATGGTCCGTTTTCCCATGGGCTAGAGGGGGTGATAGTTCCCAGCATGTCACATGAAGCACTTTCATTAGCGATAATGAATCGTTTGAACAATGAATTCAACGGAGCATTAAATTTAGCCATTGAAATTTTCACAGGAAGACATCCCAAAAAATTCCTCAAACAGCTTGTATCAGGTCAACTCGATATGGATCGACTTGATTTTTTAAGAAGAGATAGTTTTTATACTGGGGTTGCTGAGGGATCAATAAGTGCGCAACGACTGATAACCATGCTGCATGTGGCTGATGATAGTCTTGTTGTTGAAGAAAAGGGAATTTACTCTGTCGAAAACTTTTTGGTCGCCAGAAGGCTGATGTATTGGCAGGTTTATCTGCATAAAGCCTCTCTATGTGCTGAACATATTTTGATGAACATTGTCCGTCGGGCGCGCGAGTTGACCCAAAATGGGGTGCCTATTGGAATTCAAGGGTCATTGAACTACTTTTTATCCCATAAATACGGCGAAATATTGTCTCAAGAGGATCTTGATAATTTTCTGAAACTGGATGATATTGATATTCTAGCGGCACTAAAATTATGGCTAGATCACGATGATTTTGTCCTGAGTCATTTATCGAGAACAATAATCAAACGCAGATTATTAAAAATAAAAATTAAAGAAGCGCCTTTTTCTGCCGATAAACTCGATGAAAAACGTGAAAAATTTGCCAAGAAACACAACCTTTCGCTCGCAGAGGCATCTTATCTTGTGTTTACAGGAAGTATTTCTAACCTGGCTTATAATCGATCAAAAGAAAATATACAACTTCTTAGGAAGGATGGGTCGTTAATTGATGTTGCGCAAGCCAGTGATCAGTTACATATTAGAGCCTTGTCAGAAAAGGTGGTGAAGTATTTTCAATGTTACCCAAAAACACTTGAATAGAAACGCTTTTTTTATATTTGCACATTGATACCATTTTAATGGAATTTACAGCCAACCAAATTGCAGAAATACTCAACGGCACAGTCGATGGTGATGGGGCAGCAGCTGTTTCTCGATTATCTAAGATTGAAGAAGGTACTAAAGGAAGTTTGACTTTTCTTGCAAACCCTAAGTACACTAATTTTATCTATTCAACTGAGGCTTCAATTGTCATTGTAAGTCAAGATTTTAAGCCAGAACAAAGCATTCAAGCCACTTTGATTCGGGTAGAGGATGCCTATAGTGCTTTCTCTACTCTCTTATCTTACTACAATCAAGTAAAGATGAATAAGCAAGGTATTGACCAGCCGGTTTATATATCGGATTCTGCGAAATACGGTGAAAATTGTTACATCGGAGCCTTTGCTTACATTGGCGACAATGCGGTTATTGGCAATAACGTAAAAATTTATCCCAATGCGTACATCGGCGATAATGTTAATATTGCCGATAATGCGGTTGTTTTTTCTGGGGCAAAAATTTACTCTGAAACGCAGATTGGTGAATCAACGGTAATACACAGTGGGGCCATAATTGGGGCGGATGGTTTTGGTTTTTCCCCAAATGAGCGAGGAACCTACGATAAAGTGCCACAAATAGGTAATGTTGTCATTGAGTCCAATGTAGATGTTGGGGCGGGCACCACAATTGATCGCGCTACTCTTGGTTCCACAATTATCCGCAGTGGCGTTAAATTAGACAATCAGATTCAAATTGCGCACAATGTGGAAATTGGAAAAAATACTGTGATTGCTGCGCAAACTGGAATCGCCGGTTCAACAAAAATCGGTGAAAATTGTATGATTGGCGGACAAGTGGGTATAGTAGGGCATATTACCATTGGCAATAACGTAAAAATTCAGGCGCAAAGCGGAATAGGACGTTCGATCAAGGATAATGAGGTGCTTCAAGGTTCTCCTGCTTTTAACTACGGAGAATACAGCAAGAGTTACGTTCATTTTAAAAATTTACCCAAAATTGTTCGAGCGTTCGACACTTTGGAAAAAAAAGTCAATGATGGCAAATAGTAATGGCAAGCAAACGACAATCGCTTCAGATGTATCACTCACAGGCGTTGGTCTTCATACTGGAAAAAATGTTACCCTAACGCTGAAGCCTGCACCGGAAAATTACGGTTATAAATTTGTTCGCGTTGACCTAGTAGATGCCCCTGTTATTGAGGCCGATGCGAATTATGTGGTCAACACACAGCGCGGGACCAATCTGGAGAAGTCCGGGGTAAAAATTCAAACCTCAGAACATGTTTTGGCGGCTTTAGTCGGCATGGAGATCGACAACTGTATTTTAGAGTTAGACGCACCTGAGCCACCGATAATGGATGGTTCCTCAAAATTCTTTGTTGAGGCAATTGAGAAAGCGGGCATAGTTGTGCAGAATGCTGATCGTGAGGAGTTTGTCGTAGATGAGGTGATTTCATTTTTGGACGAAGAAACAGGTAGTGAATTGACCATTATCCCAGCCAAAGAATATCAGGTGACGACTATGGTTGATTTTGGTACCAAAATTTTAGGGACCCAAAATGCTACATTAAATACGCTTAGTGATTTCAAAGATGAGATTTCTAATTCAAGGACATTTAGTTTTCTTCACGAAATTGAGATGCTCTTAGAGCATGGTCTAATTAAAGGAGGAGATTTAAACAATGCCATAGTATACGTGGATAAAGAATTATCTGAAGGAACTATGGATAAATTACGCGCTGCCTTCAAGAAGGACAAAATCTCTGTTAAATCCAATGGCATATTGGACAATTTAACTCTTCACCATCCGAACGAGGCCGCCAGGCACAAGTTACTTGATGTTTTGGGTGATTTGGCGCTCATTGGCACCCGAATTAGAGGAAAGGTTATTGCCAATAAACCGGGCCATTATGTGAACACTCAATTTGCCAAAAAAATAAGCAAGATTATCAAAGATCGTAAAAGACACGCAGTGCCAAAATTTGACATTCATAAAACCCCAGTAAAAGACGTCAATCAAATTATGGCCATGTTGCCGCATCGCCCGCCATTCTTATTGGTAGATAAAATATTGGAACTCGGTTCAAATCGTGTGGTCGGTTTGAAAAACGTTACCATGAATGAGCCATTTTTTGTGGGTCATTTTCCGGGGGCACCGGTAATGCCCGGAGTTTTGATTGTCGAGGCCATGGCGCAAACTGGTGGAATATTGGCTTTGAGTACGGTTCCAGACCCCGAAAATTATTTGACCTTCTTTATGAAGATAGACAACGTGAAATTCAAACATCAAGTGAATCCTGGGGACACCTTGGTATTTACTCTTGATCTAATTACCCCAATTCGAAGAGGGATAGTTCATATGGCTGGAAAGGCTTATGCGAATGATCGCATGGTTACAGAGGCAGAACTTATGGCCCAAATTGTAAAAACCAAATAGCATATGAATCAACCACTCGCTTACGTTCATCCTGGTGCTAAAATCGCTAAAAACGTTGTTATAGAGCCATTTACAACGATTCATAACAATGTAGTAATCGGTGAAGGCACATGGATCGGTTCAAACGTCACCATAATGGAGGGTGCCAGAATTGGTAAGAATTGCAACATTTTTCCCGGTTCGGTTATTTCTGCCATCCCTCAGGACCTGAAATTTAAGGGTGAAGAGACAACCGCAGAAATTGGAGATAACACTACTATTCGTGAGTACGTGACCATAAATAGAGGAACGGTCGACCGCGGAAAAACCGTAGTAGGAAAAAACTGCTTGATTATGGCTTATTGCCATATTGCCCATGATTGTTTCGTGGGGGATAATTGTATTTTTTCGAATAATAGCACGCTGGCCGGACACATTAATGTTGGAGATTATGTCGTTCTTGCGGGAATGACGGCGGTACATCAGTTCTGTATGATTGGAAATCACGCTTTTGTCACCGGAGGATCTTTGGTACGTAAAGATGTCCCCCCTTATGTTAAGGCTGCCCGAGAACCACTTTCTTATGTGGGGATCAATTCGGTAGGGTTAAGACGACGTGGCTATACGAGTGATCAAATCCGCGAGATTCAAAGTATCTATCGCATTTTATATCAGAAAAATTATAACAATACCCAAGCGGCTCAGATAATTGAGGCAGAACTTGAGGCTACCCCAGAGCGTGATGAAATTTTACAGTTCATCAAAGACTCAAAACGAGGGATTATGAAAGGGTATTTTCAAAATTAATAAACACTTTATATGGCAACGACTTCAGACATTCGAAAAGGACTCTGCATTAAATTCAACCACGATATCTTCAAAATCATTGAATTTTTGCATGTAAAACCGGGTAAAGGCCCTGCTTTTGTAAGAACTAAACTCAAAAGTGTCACCACTGGAAAGGTAATAGACAATACATTTTCGGCAGGTCACAAAATAGAAGACGTTCGTGTAGAAACACATAAGTTTCAGTATTTGTATGCAGAAGGGACGGCCTATCATTTTATGAATACTGAGGATTATAACCAGATCCAACTTCCTGAAAGCGCCTTAGACCGACCAGATTTGATTAAAGAAGGAGAGGTTGTAACGGTGATCATTAATTCGGAAGATCAAATGCCTTTATCTGTGGAAATGCCGGCGCACGTGATTTTGACGGTTATTGAGACAGAACCAGGTGTTAAAGGTAATACGGCAACCAACGCGACTAAACCTGCGACAGTAGAGACTGGCGCACGGTTAAATGTGCCATTATTCATCAACGAAGGGGATAAAATTAAAATTGATACCGAAAAAGGCCAATATCAAGAGCGCATGAAGGACTAATTCCTTAAAACCGATAAAAATTAATCCCGTTTTTGCTCCGGCCAAGGCGGGATTTTTTTTACTTTAGTATGAAATAATTGCTGTGAAATTTCCACAAACACACTCACTTAAACATATAGCGCAATTACTTGATTGTCGTTATATTGGCGCTGATGATTTTCCCGTTGAAGGGTTTAATGAAATTCATGTGGTAACCTCTGGGGATATCGTTTTTGTGGACCATCCCAAGTATTATGACAAAGCATTAAATTCAGCAGCAACCATTATTTTGATCAATAAAGAGGTCGATTGCCCTGATGGGAAGGCCTTACTTATTTCCGACGATCCATTTAGGGATTTCAATAAATTAAAAGAACATTTTAGACCTTTTGTTCCCGCTACTGCGATGATTTCCGATTCTGCCCAAATTGGTGAGGGTACAGTAATTCAACCGGGCTGTTTCATCGGGCATAATGTCAGTATAGGTCAAGATTGTCTCATTCACGCAAATGTGGTTATTTACGATCATACCATTATAGGGGATGGGGTGGTGATTCATTCAGGGAGTGTTCTGGGGGCAGATGCATTTTACTACAAAAAGCGGTCTGAAGGATATGATCCTCTCAAAAGTAGCGGGCGTGTAGTAATTGAAGATCAGGTTCATATTGGTGCTGCTTGTACTATCGATAAAGGGGTTAGTGGTGATACAACACTAAAGAAAGGAGCTAAGATTGACAATCAGGTCCACGTGGGCCATGATACGGTGATTGGTCGAGACTGCCTTATTGCTTCACAGGTTGGGGTAGCGGGATGTGTTGTTATCGAAGATGGTGTAACCATTTGGGGCCAAGCAGGAATCACTAGTGCCATAACTATAGGGGCTGGGTCAATTATTTCGGCGCAAAGTGGCGTCAGTAAATCACTTGAGGGTGGTAAATCTTATTTTGGCACGCCTGCAGAAGAGTTTCGTAAAAAATATAAAGAGTTGGCAGCATTACGTCAGTTGCCAGAAGTTGTAGAACAATTAAAAAAGAAGTAATGGGACCAAAAAAACTGGTCAAAGCATTTTACAATGCTCATGTCGTGGAAGATCCGAATATAGTTTCCAGATTTTTTCATAAAAATTTGGTGCTTACCTGGTTCAGCAGTCATGGAAAAGTAGTTATGGGATTTGATCAACTTGACGCCTTTTTCAAAGAAATAAATAAGACTTATTATGATCTTCGGGTAGTGTTGCATCACCTTGTAAAAGAAGGCAACACAGTGGCCGTGCGTTGCACCTATTATGCGCGTACTATTGAAAATCCAGATGAAGAACTGGCTATATCCCACTTTAATGCGTTTTGGGAAATCTCAGATGGAATCATTGTTAAAGGTCATATGATGAGTCAACCGGCTAGTGCGCCTGACTGGCAGCCCATTTAGTAAAGATCCCTCATTGATTTACTCAGCAAAGAAGCAATAAATTCCTTTTTTAAACGAGGGCAAAAGTTTAATTTTGCGCCTCATTAACCCCTCAAAATATACACGCACCATGAGTGTACTGGTAAATAAAAATTCAAAAATTATTGTTCAAGGATTTACAGGGAGTGAAGGGACTTTTCACGCCAGCCAAATGATTGAGTATGGCACAAATGTGGTCGGTGGTGTTACCCCAGGTAAAGGGGGGCAGTTACATTTAGAGCGTCCTGTATTTAATACAGTTGCTGAGGCTGTGGCCAAGGTAGGTGCTGACACCAGTATTATTTTTGTTCCACCGGCATTTGCCGCTGATGCCATTATGGAGGCTGCTGAGGCAGGTATAAAGGTGATCATTACCATTACAGAAGGAATCCCAGTAGCAGATATGATTAAAGCTGCGGATTACATCAAAGAACGCGATTGTCGTTTAATAGGTCCCAATTGTCCTGGTGTTATAACTCCTGAAGAGGCTAAAGTGGGTATTATGCCTGGTTTTGTTTTCAAAAAAGGTCCTGTAGGTATTGTCTCAAAATCAGGGACGTTAACTTATGAAGCTGCAGATCAAGTCGTGCGTCAAGGTCTTGGTATTACCACGGCCATAGGGATAGGGGGAGACCCTATAATCGGGACAACAACAAAAGAGGCACTTTCTCTGTTGATCAATGATCCAGAGACTCAAGCAGTGGTTATGATTGGTGAAATTGGAGGTCAGTTAGAGGCTGATGCGGCGCATTGGTATGCCTCTAGTGGCAGTACTAAACCCGTAGTAGGTTTTATAGCAGGTGAAACAGCTCCTGCAGGACGCACCATGGGACATGCGGGCGCTATTGTTGGAGGCAGTGACGATACAGCTCAAGCCAAAAAGAAAATTATGCGTTCTTGTGGTATTCATGTTGTGGACTCTCCCGCCGAAATAGGCAAAAAAATAGCTGAATTGCTCAAATAACAACTAAACCAAATTAAAGATGAAATTACTCGAAAATAAAGTTGCCATAATCACCGGCGGAAGTCGGGGAATAGGCAAGGGTATCGTAGAGGTTTTCGCTGCCCATGGGGCTCATGTGGCGTTTACCTATAATTCCTCAGGAGAGGCTGCTAATGCCATGGCAAATGAACTCTTGGGCAACGGAGTAAAGGTTAAGGCTTACCAGAGTGATGCTGCCAAATTTGATCAGGCTGAGGCACTGGTAGCTCAAGTTTTAGAAGACTTTGGCAGTGTCGATATTTTGATAAATAATGCGGGAATTACCAAAGATAATCTGCTGATGCGCATCAGTGAGGAGGATTTCGATCGTGTTATTGAAGTCAATCTCAAGTCGGTATTCAATATGACCAAAGCGGTTCAGAGAAGTATGCTCAAGCAAAGACACGGGAGTATCATCAATATGAGTTCAATTGTTGGGGTTCAGGGAAATGCTGGACAAACTAACTATGCGGCCTCCAAGGCCGGTATCATTGGATTTTCTAAATCCGTTGCACTGGAATTGGGGTCGCGAAATATTCGTTGTAATGTAATTGCCCCTGGATTCATTGAAACCGAAATGACGCAAAAATTGGATGAGGCTACTGTTCAATCATGGCGTGATGGTATTCCACTTAAACGAGGAGGGACTCCTGAAGATATAGCCAATACATGCTTGTATTTGGCGAGCGATCTCTCCTCCTATGTCACGGGTCAAGTGATCCATGTAGACGGCGGTATGTACACCTAAACTGACCTTTATTGGTCCAATAAATGGAACCATTTATACAAAATCAATGGCTGTGGATGATCATTTTGGTCCCCATGTCGTTGATTTTGTCATTTTATATTTACGCCAGGACAAAGTTGTCAAACAAATGGATTAAGCCAATACTGATTGCCCTTAGGACAGCTTCTCTAGTATTAATAATTCTTTTGTTGCTCAATCCTCAAGTGAGACAAAAGTCTGTTTCCTTAGCGTATCCCGAACTCAGTATTCTATTAGATCAATCCAAGTCCATTGCCGATAGTACAGCGATGGCAGAATTTATTAATCAATGGCAAAAGGACCAAGATCTGAATGGTAAATTCAAAGTTAATTGGTATGGTTTTGGCCAGGAAATTCGCCCTTTACAAGAGCTAAATTTTAGGGAAACTCAGACCAATATAGGAGGCGCCGTAAGAAACCTTGATCGCATTTTGGGGCAATCCCGAGGACCTATGCTCGTTGTAACCGATGGGCAGCAGACCATGGGTCCTGCCTTTAACTACTACAGGTCGAACAGTCGCCTGATTTATCCTGTAATACTCGGAGATACAATTTGGCCTGAAGATATATCAATTCAAAGGGTTACGGCTAATCCAGCAGTGCGCAAGGGTCAGTCCTTTGAGGTCGAATTATTAATCAACCGATTCGGTTCTTCAAACCAAATAAAGACTCAGCTAGAAGCCTTTCAAAACGGAATAAAAGTTAAAACCATCAATGTTAATTTTCCCATTGGTGCAACGCGCCAATTAATAAAGACTGAACTGCTCACCAATGGTACAGGTAATCAAACCTTTAAATGGATTTTAAACGCTGTCCCGGGAGAGCAAATTATTCAAAACAACAGTGCCTCGTTAAATGTTGAAAGTGTTGAGGATCAAAGACGAATTTTATTAGTTCATACCAATAGCCATCCCGATGTAGGTGCGCTCACCAGAGGACTTCTGGCAGACGATCATACTGAAGTGATCCCAGTGAGTCCAGAAAAGGGATTGACCTATTTAGATCAGGTTGATGCTGTGATTTTGTATCATCCAACTAAAGATTTTTCTGAATTGATCACGAGAATGGCCAAAACCCCAATAAATACGTGGTTGATTGCGGGCCCTCAAACCCAGTGGTCTGAAATAACTAAAATACAACCGAACCTAAAAAAAGATGGTATTGGGGTGAGTGATGCCCTGTTTGTAAGACCAAATTCTGCATTTTCTTTATTTAAAAGTCCTTGGGATCAATGGAATGATATGCCGCCATTGCTTTCCGACATCGGTCAATTGAGTATTGACATACCTCATCAGGTGCTCTTAAGGCCGGTGATACAAAATCAACCGCTAAATAGTGTTCAGCTCGGTTTTTTTGAAGAAAATGGAGTGCGCTGGGTTGTTTGGGATGGGGTTGACCTATGGCGCTGGAGAATGGAAGCCTTTAGGCTATCCAAAACACACGATTCATTTGATTCTTTTCTTGGAATTATGGCAAAATACGTAAGCAAGTATCAAGAAAAGAGTGCTCTTAAATTAAAGTATAAGGCGATCTATACCCAAATGGCCGAGGCAGAATTATATGCTCAATATCTGGACAAAACAGATTCTTTGGATATGTCGGCGGAACTTGAAATTCGGATGATTAATCAGCAAAGTAATCAAATCATCACACGACCACTTTTGGCCGAGACAAAACAGTATAAGTTAAATTTGACTGATGTACCTGCTGGTGTTTATGACTTTACCCTGAGTGTTTTGGGTACAAATGAACAAAAGTCAGGTCAATTTGAAATCGCCCCCGTTGCCAATGAAATAGGTCAGGGCTTTGCCAAAATTCAACCCATGAAAGAGTGGGCCGAATTGAATCAGGTTTCCTTGCGGCATCTCGGGCAAATGGATGAATTTAAGGAATACCTAAAAAATCAAAAAGAGTTTTTACCCCGCGAAGTCGTGACTTTTAAAAATCTGGACTTCATTCGATGGTATTACGCTTTAGCTTTATTAATTTTGATGAGCGCAACTGAATGGTTCATTAGGAAATATAATGGATTGATTTAGGACAAACAAAAACATGGTTTTTGATGTTACAGTCATTATTACTAGTTATCGATAAGTATAGATAAACTTTAATTATATAAAATTTACCCAAGACATTATGGAAAAATTACCAAAAGCAGGAGTACCTGCCATTACCTTAATCATTTTTGCAGTGATCATACTCGCAAAATCAGCAATTACTATTGGTTCCGGAGAAGCTGGAGTATTATATAAAACCTTTGATGATGGGGTAGTAACTGATAAGCCGCCACTTGGCGAAGGTTTCCATTTGGTGGCGCCTTGGAATAAAGTCATTGTATATGAAGTTCGTCAACAAGAATTGTTTGAGAAGATGAAAGTACTCTCATCTAATGGTCTAGAAATTCAGATCGATGCTTCGGCCTGGTATAAACCCATTACCGCTGATTTAGGTAAGCTCCATCAAGAAAAAGGGGAAAATTATCTTGAACGTATTATTCAGCCAGCCATACGCAGCGCTGCGCGCAGTGTTGTAGGGCGTTATACCCCAGAACAGCTCTACTCCTCCAAGCGGGATGCCATTCAGGACGAAATTTACAGTGAGACAAAAAAGATCCTTGACCGGCAGTATGTCCAGCTCAATGAAGTTTTGGTGCGCGATGTGACGCTTCCATCGACAATCAAGGACGCTATTGAGCGTAAACTAAAGCAAGAGCAAGAGTCTTTGGAGTATGAGTTCCGCTTGGTTACCGCCCAAAAGGAGGCTGAGCGTCAAATTATTGAAGCACAAGGTAAAGCCGATGCCAACCGCATCTTAAGTGCCTCTTTAACGGATAAAATTTTAAGTGATAAAGGGATAGAGGCTACCATTAAATTGTCCGAATCCAATAATTCAAAAATCATCGTTATCGGTGCGGGTGAAGATGGATTACCCCTGATATTAGGGAACAATTAGAAAATTTTTTTTATGGCCAAAATCGTCATTTTACATGGCCCTAATTTAAATCTGTTAGGCAAGCGTGAACCTGAAATTTACGGGGCACAAGGATTTGACAGTTATTTGCAAAACTTGCGTGATAGATTTGTGGGTCATGAATTGGTTTACGCCCAAACGAATATCGAAGGAGAGCTCATTGATCTGCTTCATGAACACGGATTTAGTGCCGATGGCATAATATTAAATGCAGGTGCCTATACGCATACGTCCGTAGGTATTGGGGATGCCGTGCGGGCCATTGAGACTCCAGTAGTAGAAGTGCATATATCCAACACCTTTGCTCGAGAAGAATACCGCCATCTATCCTATATAGCGCCGCACGCTAAGGGAGTAATTGTTGGATTTGGCCTGAGGGTGTATGATTTAGCCTTAAATTATTTTGAATAAAAAAATCCTCGAAAGAGGATTTTTTTGTTTTACGCGTCAAAGGACTGTGGTTAAAGGTGAATCACCTCATCATAGGCCGCAGCTACGGCTTCCATTACAGCCTCACTCATAGTAGGGTGTGGGTGAATGGCCTTTAAAACTTCATGACCAGTGGTTTCTAACTTGCGCGCCACAACCGCCTCAGCGATCATATCAGTAACTCCAGCGCCAATCATATGGCATCCGAGCCATTCACCGTATTTGGCATCAAAAATAACCTTTACAAAACCATCTTTTGCCCCAGAGGCACTGGCTTTACCGCTGGCTGAAAATGGGAATTTACCCACTTTAATTTCATAACCTTTTTCTTTGGCTTGAGCCTCTGTGAGTCCTACACTGGCTATTTCAGGCGAGGTGTAAGTGCATCCAGGGATGTTCCCGTAGTCAATAGGTTCAGTATGCATTCCAGCAATTTTTTCTACACAAGTAATGCCTTCTGCAGAGGCCACATGTGCCAAAGCCGGTCCAGGCACAACATCTCCAATGGCATAATATCCCGGAATATTGGTACGATAGAATTCGTCTACCATTATTTTTCCTTTATCCGTAACTATTCCAACGTCTTCGAGACCGATATTTTCGATATTGGCTGCGATACCTACAGCAGAAAGCACGATATCTGCATGTAATTCTTTAATACCGTTCTTTGTTTTAATACTGGCTTTAACCCCGTCTCCAGAAGTATCAACACTTTCTAAAGCAGCATTGGTCATGACATTTATGCCATTCTTCTTAAAAATCTTCTCAAATTGTTTTGAAACTTCTTCATCCTCTAAAGGAACAAGATTGGGCAAATATTCCACTATGGTCACCTCGGTACCCATACTGTTATAAAAGTTCGAAAACTCAACCCCAATGGCACCGCTACCCACCACAATCATAGATTTTGGTTGCTCTTTTAGGGTCATGGCCTCTCTATAGCCAATAACTTTTTTGCCATCCTGAGGTAAGTTTGGTAAGGCACGTGAACGCGCTCCTGTAGCAACGATAATGTGCTCGGCACTATAAATTGTGCCATCTACATCTACTTTTTTTCCGGGCTTCAGCGTTCCATAGCCATTGATGACCTCAATTTTGTTTTTCTTCATCAAAAACTGAACCCCTTTACTCATTCCATCAGCGACTGATCTACTGCGCTGAACAACTTTTGAAAAATCTTTGTCAAATTCACTAACAGTGATGCCATATTCTTCAGCATGTTTGATATAATCAAAAACTTGAGCACTTTTTAATAAGGCTTTAGTTGGGATACATCCCCAGTTAAGGCAAACACCACCCAGATTTTCTTTCTCGATTACGGCTGTTTTTAACCCTAATTGTGACGCTCTAATCGCCGTTACATATCCTCCCGGGCCACTGCCTAATACTATTACGTCAAAAGATTTCATTTGTTCAAAATTTTTTGGTTTGAATGCCAGCAAATTTACAAAATAAAAACCCGGTTTTAAACCGGGTTTTCTTTAGATTTTTCTTCAAAGGATATGGAGAGTGAATTTACGCAGTATCGCTGACCGGTCTTTGTGGGACCATCAGGAAATACATGCCCCAAGTGCCCTCCACAATTTTGGCATAAAATTTCAGTGCGATACATGCCATGACTCGTGTCACGCTCATAAGAGACTGTATTCGGGACGCTGCGATCAAATGATGGCCAACCACATCCGCTATTAAATTTCGCATCACTATCAAAAAGATGTGAACCACAGCCTCCGCACAGATAAACACCCGAGCGATACTCGTCATTGAGTTCCCCGGTAAACGGTCGCTCAGTGCCTTTGAGTCGTAAAATGCGATAACGTTCTGGACCTAATTCTTCTAGCCATTCTTGATCTGACTTTTTCATAGGTAGTTTCTTTTAGAATAGTTCATACGATTAATTTTCCTTGAGATAAAAAACATATCGGATTAATCCTCATTTTGATTTTTACTGTTTCTTTTGGGAATAAAGTTCAGCGCTGCACCATTAATGCAATGCCTCATTCCTGTGGTTTCTCTGGGGCCATCAGGAAATACATGACCGAGGTGACCACCACAATTAGCACAATGTTCCTCTGTACGTCCATAACCTAGGTCATAATCTGTACTGTAGGCAATGGCATTTTGAATGGGACGATCAAAAGAAGGCCAGCCTGAGCCACTGTCATATTTTGCGGAGGATTCAAAAAGTGGGGCCCCACATCCACCGCAGTGAAAAGTACCGGAGCGATATTCTTTATTCAGTTTACTGCTGTTTGGTGGTTCTGTCGCTGCTTTTCTCAGTACGCGATACGCCATTGGGCTTAATTCCTTTTGCCAGACCGAATCTGGTTTTTCAACAGGAAAAACTTCTTCTTTCTTTTGAGCTTTCGAGCTGCAAGAACTCAAAATCAAGATCAATGCGATGGGAAAAATTAAAAATCGACGCATATTTATATTGTGTTTAGTTTCCTAAAAATTCAAAAGAACCTGATTGCTCAATATCCTCCATACTCCAAGAACCATCTCCGTATTCGGCAGGGACTATGGCAATCCTAAAAAGTTGGTTTTGTGTCCATTCTGGACCCAAGGTATTTAGGTTAAAGTTTCCATCAAGGAAAAACTTTACATCGAAATAGGTGTGGTTAAATGTGTATAAAAAGGTTCCACCCCCAGCATCAAAATAGGTTGTGGGAAGTGGCGTCCAGATATCGGCAGTATCAAAAATACCTTCATGACGATAAACTAAAATTGCATCACTCTCAAAAACCTCTACATCCAAGGGTAAAGTTACGACTTGTTGGTAGCTATTGCTTTGGTCGAGATCTATGCTGACCTCAATGACTTTACCCAGTATGTTTACTCCGGGAACTCCTGGAGGGCCTTCAGGTCCCTGACAGGATGAGAACAATAAGTTTAAGCTGACAAGGGTTAGAAATACATGTTTCATAATGTGTGTTTTTGTGTAGGGTACAAAAGTTAGGCCAAAAATAAGTCAAAAGGATTTTTCTATCTTATCGACTTTAAATAATTGATTAACTTGGACCAAAGCTAATCAATACCTTCTTAGGGCAAACCTTTTCTTAAATGTCACAAACAGAGTTACAAAATTACCGGGGCAACAAGCGTTACATTAATGCCTGGGCGTTTTATGATTGGGCAAATTCAGCTTATAGTTTAGTTATTTCGTCTGCAATTTTCCCAATCTATTACGGAGCCATATTCTTAAGTGCCTCAGCTGAATCTTTAGAAATCTTTGGTGGTGAAATTCGCCCAACTCCTTTAATCAGTTACGTTACGGCAGTGGCCTTTGTCGTAGTGGCTATTTGTTCTCCTTTGCTTTCGGGTATTGCCGATTTTGTGGGCAACAAAAAAGCGTTCCTAAAATTTTATTGTTATTTGGGCTCGTTGTCTTGTATGGGCTTGTATTTTTTTGATTTAGATCATATTTATTTGGGGCTCATGTGCTACTTTTTTGGGCTCATTGGCTTTTGGGGCAGTATCGTATTTTATAATTCTTATCTCCCTGATATTGCATACCCTGATGAGCAAGATGCTGTGAGCGCGAAAGGTTTTTCACTGGGTTACATCGGTAGCGTACTTTTACTAATTGTCAATCTTGCGATGGTTATGAAGCCTGAGGCTTTCGGCTTTGACCCCTCAGGAGCTGGAAGTATGGAAGCTATGCGCTGGTCATTTGTTATGGTTGGGCTTTGGTGGATGGGATTCAGTCAGTATACTTTTTATGTCTTGCCAAAAGGGGTGAGTAAGTCGCATAAAGTTACACGTTCAATTGTATTTAGTGGATACAAAGAACTTGAAGGCGTCTATAATGCGCTATCTGAAAACATTCGCCTTAAACGATACCTCATGGCTTTTTTTGTGTATAGTATGGCGGTACAGACAATTATGCTTGTAGCCACTTATTTTGGAGAGCATGAGATCGCTTGGCCTGATGAAGGTGCGAAAACAACGGGGCTCATTGTGAGCATACTCATTATTCAACTATTGGCTATGATTGGGGCTCAAATTACGGCAAAGGCTTCTAAGAAGTTTGGGAATCTCAATACACTTATCGCAGTCAATAGTGTATGGGCAGCCATGAGTATTTATGCTTATTTTATGGTGAGTCCTTTTCAATTTTATATCGCTGCAGCAATTGTCGGATTAGTTATGGGAGGAATACAGTCCCTGAGTCGCTCGACGTACTCAAAGTATCTACCAGCCACGGAAGACACGGCCTCTTATTTCAGTTTTTATGACGTCGCGGAGAAAATTGGTATTGTAATTGGAATGCTGCTTTACGGTTTTATCGATCAAATCACAGGAAGCATGAGAAACTCAGTTTTATTTTTGATTGTGTTTTTCATTTCTGGTATCGTTTTACTGACCAGGGTTCCCCATAAAATAAAGCCTTGATTACACAATTTTTACTTAAGTTTGCGTTACATACCTAAAGCAAATCTTGCCCTATGAAAAAATACTTGGTTCGCGGTCTCTTTCTAACCGTTTTCAGTCTGTTTTTCTTTTCAGCTTGTGAAGACGAACCACTAACCGGTGATTTTGTCACCGAAGGAGAAGCCAACGACACTAGTGTGTTTTCAGCGACGATTAACGGAGAACCTTTTACGGCATCTACCACAACTGGGCAATTGATTAACGGGGTTTTGCTGATGACGGGCACCGATTATTTTGGCAATATTATTTCAATTGTCATCACTAATATTGGTACTTGTACTTTTGATCTGACCCAAGAAATTAACCCAACGAGCTTTATACTTGAAGCACCAACAGAAACACCATTTGAAGTTTTGAGTAGTTTGGGGGGATCTGGCAGTGCGTCGATACAAACATACGACCAAGACAATCAGACAGTAAGTGGTATTTTTTCCTTCACAGCTATTAGAGAAATTAGTGATGGGGTAGGTGGGACTATTACTGAATCAGTAGTGGTTACCAATGGGGTATTTACGGATATTCCTTTTACACTTGTTGATGGATCTTTAGATCCTTTTGATTGCGATAATGGAGGAGTCGATCCAGGAGATGACCCTGGTGATTCAGGTATTGTTGACCCAGAAAGCAGCTTCTTTGCCCTTGTAGATGGTCAAGAATTTATCGATGAGTCCTTTGTAGCTGAGATCCTGATTGTGGGGAGTGATGAGATCGTTAAATTAACTGCGACAGCACCGACGCTCGAGCGAATGGAATTCTTTATTCCAATGGGACTGAGTGTGGGGACTTATGAGTTTGACCCCATATTCAATGGCTCAAACCTAACCGTAGCTTATACCGATAGTCAAGGAACTGAGGCTATGACCTCAATGTCCGGGTCTATCACATTTGAAGAATACGGGAATATTACAGGTAAACTTGCCGCGACTTTCGCTTTTACGGCTACCGATCCTATTGGTATCAATGAGGGAGAAGTTCTTGTTACCGAAGGGGTTTTTATCATGGATTATCGTCCAGATGCCCCAATTGCAGACAATACCATGAGTGCTGAAGTGGATGGAGGAAGTTTTACGGCGACCACTGTGGAGGTTTTGCTCAACCCAAGTTATGACACGACTTATATTCAACTAACAGGAATTGAGACTGATACGAATCGATCGATTGCCTTGAGTTTTCCAATTGACGTCATGCCTGGGACCTATGCATTAACTGCGAGCATTGAGACTGGTGTGGAGAGTATTGGGTTATACAATCCTGATATTGAAAATGCGCAACTCTATTTTGCGGCTCCAGGTCAATTAATCATCACGAGTTATCAGTATTCCGATGGGGTTATTGAAGGACAATTTAGTTTTATTGCCCTTGATCCTAATGGATTTTACATAGAAGAATATTCCATTGAAAATGGTGTATTTACCCTTACCATACCCTAAGCATCAATTGCCTAATTCAAAAGAAAGCTTAATCAGGGCGTAATTGGGTTGATTCCTGAAATAATGAGAAACAAAATAAAATACCTGGTTTTCCGGGTATTTTTTTGCCTGAAGTGTGGCTCTGGCATAACTATTGACCTTAGTATATTCGTTAGTCAGTGTAGATGTCAATAATCAGTGGCAAAGCGCTGACAACACGGAGTTAAACAAAAAAGTGATGATTGTTGCACCGATTTAAAGTGTGACATAATGACCGAGAACTAACTATGTCGAAAGCCAAACTTATAAATTTAGACAGTTTGTCATTTAAAGACTTGAATGAGGATGCGGAATTCATTCCATTACTCAGTGCAGAAGATGAGCAAGCAATGTCCTCTGAGGAATTGCCAGAAACTTTACCCATATTACCTCTCAAAAATACTGTATTGTTTCCAGGGGTTGTGATTCCTATTACAGCAGGTCGGGATAAATCTATTAACCTAATCAATCAAACCAATCAAGGCAATAAAGTTATTGGGGTGGTTGCGCAGAAAGAAGAGTCCCAAGAAAATCCCGAATCAAAAGATATATACCAAGTGGGGACCGTGGCGCGTATTCTGCGGGTCCTTAAAATGCCTGATGGCAATATAACCGTAATTATTCAAGGCAAAAAACGCTTCGAAATCGAGCAGGTAGTAACGACAGACCCGTTTCTTACCGCTACGATTAAAGAAGTTGATGAACAGCGTCCAGAAAAGGACGATAAGGAATTTAATGCCATTATCGATTCAATCAAGGAATTGGCGATCGATATCATCAAGGATAGTCCAAACATCCCTTCGGATGCTGCCTTTGCCATTAAAAATATCGAGAGCTCCTCATTTCTCATAAACTTTGTTTGCTCTAATTTGAACATTACAGTTCCAGAAAAGCAAAGTTTATTGGAAATCAACAATCTCAATGATCGCGCCTTACAGACCCTTAAATTCTTAAATATCGAATTGCAGAAATTGTCGTTAAAAATGGATATTCAGTCCAAGGTAGAAAGCGACATGTCTCAACAGCAAAGAGAATATTTTTTGCATCAACAGATGAAGACCATTCAAGAGGAACTTGGGGGGACTTCTTACGAGGCCGAAATTGAAGAGATGCGCTTGGCAAGCAAAAAGAAAAAGTGGACCAGTGAAGTCGCTCAGCATTTTGAAAAGGAACTCAATAAGCTTCAGCGTATTAATCCACAGGTAGCTGAATTCAGTATTCAACGCAATTATCTGGATCTCATGCTTGAATTGCCATGGTCTGAGTTCAGTCAGGATGTTTTTGACTTAAAGCGTGCTCAGAAAATACTTGATCGAGACCATTTTGGTCTGGATGACGTTAAAAAACGAATCATTGAGTATTTGGCAGTACTTAAGCTGCGCAAGGACATGAAATCCCCAATTTTGTGTCTGTATGGTCCTCCGGGTGTGGGTAAAACTTCATTGGGTAAGTCCATAGCTGAAGCCCTAGGACGTCAATATGTGCGCATGTCTTTGGGTGGCTTGCGCGATGAGGCAGAAATTAGAGGACACCGAAAAACTTATATTGGCGCCATGCCAGGGCGTATACTGCAAAGTATTAAAAAAGCAGGAAAAGCAAACCCTGTATTTGTGTTGGATGAAATTGATAAACTTTCGGCCAGCCATCAAGGCGATCCTTCGTCCGCAATGCTGGAGGTTTTAGACCCGGAGCAAAACAATGCATTTTATGACAATTACCTCGAATTAGGCTATGATCTATCTCAGGTGATGTTTGTGGCAACCTCAAATAGCTTGAGCCATATTCAGCCTGCGCTTTTGGATCGAATGGAGCTTATTGAAGTCTCGGGTTATACTATAGAAGAAAAGGTAGAAATTGCCCACAGACATTTACTACCAAAACAGCTCAAAGAGCACGGATTAGATAAGAGTCATTTAAAAATACCCAAACGCTTGTTGGCATTTGTAGTTGAAGGATATACTCGTGAGAGTGGTGTGCGCGGTTTGGAGAAAAAAATTGCTAAAATCGTGCGTTATGCCGCTATGAACATTGCCATGGATGAGCCGTATTCAGTTACTGTTGTTCAAAAAATTATAAAGGAGGTTTTAGGCGCTCCAAAACTCGAGCGAGATAAATATGAAAATAATGATGTCGCTGGGGTGGTAACTGGATTAGCGTGGACTCGTCTGGGTGGCGATATTCTTTTTATTGAATCAGCTATCTCCGAAGGGAAAGGTCAGCTCACAATGACAGGTAATTTAGGAACGGTAATGAAGGAATCAGCAACCATCGCTTTGGAGTTCATTAAATCTCATGCTGAACCCTTGGGTATTGATCCTCATGCTTTTAAAAACTATAACATTCACATTCATGTACCCGAAGGAGCTACGCCCAAAGATGGCCCCAGTGCAGGGGTGACTATGCTGACTTCTTTAGTTTCTCTATTTACCCAGCGTAAGGTTAAAAAGAGTTTGGCCATGACTGGAGAAATTACGCTACGCGGAAAGGTTTTGCCAGTAGGTGGAATTAAAGAAAAGATTTTGGCAGCCAAGCGAGCGAGAATCAAAGAAATTATTTTGTGTGAAGGTAATCGAAAGGATATTTTGGAGATTCCAGAGCATTATCTCAAAGGCCTGACCTTTCATTATGTCTCTGATATGATGAAGGTAGTATCTATTGCTGTGACGAATCAACGTGTGAAAAGGCCGAAAAAGCTTTGGGACTAAAACAAGACCGACTTTTATTTGGCTTGAAAATAAAGTATCATTGTAGTCGTTAATCAAACCAGTGATTGATACCAACAGCATGATGAGATTGTGGTTACTGATGACTTTTATTTTGTGCACCCACCTCGGTGCGGCACAGGTCGGTGGTTCTACAACTTTTCAATTTTTAAATCTCGGCTCGAGTCCTCGTCAAGTTGCTTTAGGCGGTAAAACGGTCACTAATTTTGATTACGATCCGACACAGGCCCTTTTTAACCCTGCTACGATTAATCCTGCTATGGACAATCAGTTGTCGGTGAATTTTAACAACTATGTCTCAGACATTTCTTACGGTACCGCCAGTTATGCCTACCTCTGGGATAGAAGAACTCAAGTATTTCATACAGGAGTAACTTACATTAATTATGGTAATTTCGCGGGCTATGATGAACAAGGTCAATCGACAAGCTCATTTACAGGCGGGGAGCTAGCGGTGTCGGTAGGTCATGCCAAAAATATCCCTCTTACAAATTGGTATTTTGGAGGAAATTTAAAATTCATATCCTCGACCCTTGAGCAGTACAATGCTTCAGGAATTGCCTTGGACTTAGGCCTGCTATATCGCAATGAAGCCCAAGGTCTTAACTTTGGCCTTGTAGCAAGAAATTTTGGCGCTCAGTTAGATCCTTACGACATTACAGCCGAAAAACTCCCTTTTGAACTTGTCGCCGGGGTTTCTCAAGATCTTGAAAACATTCCAGTCCGCTGGCATTTGACCATGGAACATCTGGAGAATTGGCGATTGGCCTTTGCTAATCCAAATAGAGATGAAATTGATCTCGAGGGAAACGCCACTAGTGAAAATATTAATTTTATCGACGAGATTTTACGACATGCCATCATTGGTGTGGAGCTATTTCCTGACAAGGGCTTCAATCTTCGATTGGGCTATAGTTTTAGACGCGGTGAGGAGCTGCGTATCGTTGATCAGCGTTCCTTTGCAGGTTTGAGCGCGGGATTTGGTATTAAATTGAATAAATTGCGCTTCAGTTATGCCTACAGCCGATTTAATAGTGCTGCAGCTTCAAGTTTTTTTGGTTTAAATATGAATCTACAATAATGCGACGCATAATTATTACCGTAGACGGTCATTCTTCAACTGGCAAAAGTACTGTTGCCAAACAAATGGCTGCTGAACTCGGTTATATTTACATCGATAGTGGCGCCATGTACCGATCAGTCACGCTTTATGCCATAGAACACGGGTTTATTAATGAAAATGAGCTTCAAAAGGATGCATTACTTGAGGCATTGGCTGAGATTGATATTAATTTCACTTGGGAAAATGGTGTCAACAAAACCTTACTCAATGGTCGCGATGTTTCGCAACTCATCCGTAGTATGGAGATTTCTGAATCAGTGAGTCTAGTGGCAACTCTACCCGAAGTACGGGCTAAAATGGTAGAAATTCAACGATCTTTTGGGGCTAAAGGTGGGGTAGTAATGGATGGTCGTGATATTGGATCGGTTGTTTTTCCTGAGGCTGAATTAAAAATATTCATGACAGCCTCAGCTGCGGTAAGGGCCCAACGACGGCACGCAGAACTTTTGGTCTCTGGCCAAGAGGTGAGCTATGAAGCGGTTTTAAATAATCTGCAATCGAGAGATACTATGGATTCTCAACGATCTATTTCCCCTTTAATTGTGCCAAAAGGGTCTGTGGTAATCGATAATAGTGAGATGAATCCACAAGACCAATTCAATATGATTTTACAATTGGCTAAAGACCGCATTTATGGGCGCGTTTAATCCTTGAGATACCCCTCTTTGACTTTCGGCCAAAATTCGCATCAATAAACTGATTTTTAATGTTTTGATATTCCATTGGAATATTCTATTTTTGCCACCCTTTTTGACGCCAACCAAAGGAAAAAAAGGAGCATTTAAACTGATTTAATCCTTCTGTGGACTTATAGCGTTAGCCTTTGGGTGAGCTGCAGAATACAAATGGCGATTCCTTATTCTCAATGGAATGCCAAAATTTAAAAATGGCTGAACAAGCAAACAACGAAGCTGTTGAAACTCAAGAAACAGCGGCAGTAGAAGCTAAAAAAGCGGATACTGGAGTTCAGAATTCTGAACAATTCCTAAAAGACTTTAACTGGCACAACTACGAGGAAGGTATTGATCCTGTAGATGAAGGGCAGTTAGAAGAATTCGAAAAACTAGTAGCACAAAACTTTGTGGACACCTTAAATGATGAGGTTGTAGAAGGTGTTGTGGTACATTTAACAGATAGAGATGCAATCATCGATATCAATGCCAAAAGTGAAGGTGTTATTTCACTAAACGAATTCCGTTACAATCCAAATCTAAAGGTTGGTGACAAAGTAGAAGTATTGATCGATGTGCGTGAAGACGCAACGGGTCAACTTGTATTGTCTCACCGTAAGGCGCGAACCATCAAAGCATGGGATCGCGTGAACGCAGCTCATGATGATGGACTCGTGGTTAATGGTTTTGTGAAATGTCGTACCAAAGGAGGTATGATTGTAGACGTATTTGGTATTGAGGCTTTCTTGCCAGGATCTCAAATTGACGTTAAACCAATTCGTGATTACGATGTGTATGTGGGTAAAACTATGGAGTTCAAAGTGGTTAAAATCAACCATGAGTTCAAAAACGTTGTAGTTTCACACAAAGCGCTCATCGAAGCTGATATAGAAGAGCAAAAGAAAGAAATCATCGGTCAACTAGAAAAAGGTCAAGTCCTTGAGGGCGTTGTTAAAAACGTTACCTCTTATGGGGTATTTGTTGACCTTGGTGGTGTTGATGGATTGGTGCATATTACTGATCTTTCTTGGTCACGCATCAATCATCCAAGTGAAATCGTGGAACTTGATCAAAAGTTAAACGTAGTTATCTTGGATTTTGATGAAGATAAAACACGTATCCAACTGGGGATGAAGCAACTTAGCGCACACCCATGGGAGGCTCTTGGAGACGAACTGAAAGTAGGGGATCGTGTAAAAGGCAAAGTTGTAGTAATTGCAGACTACGGTGCTTTTGTTGAAGTTGCTGAAGGTGTAGAAGGATTGGTTCACGTAAGTGAAATGTCATGGTCTACACACTTACGCAGCGCTCAAGACTTCGTAAATGTGGGTGATGAGGTAGAAGCTGTTGTTTTAACCCTTGACCGTGAAGAGCGCAAAATGTCACTTGGTATCAAGCAATTGACCCCAGATCCATGGACTGATATTACCAAGAAATACCCTGTAGGTTCTAAGCACACTGGAATAGTGCGCAACTTTACCAACTTTGGTGTATTTGTAGAACTTGAGGAAGGAATCGATGGATTAATTTATATCAGCGATCTTTCTTGGACTAAGAAAGTGAAGCATCCAAGTGAATTTACCTCAATTGGTGAAAAGCTAGAAGTAGTAGTTCTAGAATTGGATGTAGAGGGTCGTAAACTGAGCTTAGGCCACAAACAAACTATGGAAAATCCATGGGATAAGTACGAGGCTGAGTTTGGTGTAGGCACCAAGCATACTACCAAAATTGACGAAATGGTCGATAAAGGCGCTGTGATCAACTTTAACGATGATATTACGGCTTTCGTTCCTAAGCGTCACTTAGAAAAAGGAGACGGTAGTTTACTTAAAGCTGGAGAAGAAGCTGAATTTGTAATTATCGAATTCAACAAGGACTTTAAAAAGGTCGTTGCTTCTCACATGTCAATCCATAAAGAAGAAGAAGCAAAGATTGTCAAGAAAGCGGCTAAAGCTGCTGCTCAACAGGCTGAGGAGTCAAAACCAACCTTGGGTGACGCCAATGCAAAGCTTCAAGAAATTAAGGATAAAATGGAGGGTAAGGGTCAATAGTGATCTGAATCTGACAGACTTAATATAAAACCCGGCAGCAGGACTGCCGGGTTTTTTATACCCGTTTATTCGCTTAAATTAGTCAAAAACCCTTAAATTTGACCCCTGAATCCGATTCAGATCTTTTCACATGAGCCAAAAAGTGCTTTTAAATGCAACGGAAATACAGATCGCACTAAACCGCTTGGCTTGTCAACTCATTGAAAATCACAATAACTTCGAAAACACAGTTTTAGTTGGCCTTCAGCCCCGTGGTGTCTATTTGGCAGAACGCATAAAGGCTTTGCTTGTCGCTGATTACGGTATTGAAAACGTTTCTCTGGGCTATTTAGATATAACCTTTTTTAGGGATGATTTTCGTCGCTCTGATAAACCTTTGGAAGCCAATAAGACTCAAATAGATTTTATTGTAGAGGGTAAAAAAGTAGTGTTTATAGATGATGTTTTGTTCACAGGACGAAGTATCCGTTCTGCTCTTACCGCCATACAAAGTTTTGGCCGTCCAGAGGAAATAGAGCTTCTGGTTTTAATTGATCGTCGCTTTAGTCGTCATCTTCCGATACAGCCCGATTATCGTGGTCGTCAGGTCGATGCTATCAATGGGGAAAAAGTTTTGGTTCGTTGGCAACAAAAAGACGGAGAAGACGCTGTTTATCTCGTGGAGCAATAATATATGAAGGAATTAAGTGTAGCACATTTATTAGGCATTAAATACCTCACAGCTGAGGATATTGAATTGATCTTTGAAACTGCTGATCATTTTAAAGAGGTCATAAACCGGCCCATTAAAAAAGTTCCCTCCCTTCGTGACATAACCATTGCTAATTTGTTTTTTGAAAATAGCACCCGGACCAGACTCTCTTTTGAGCTTGCAGAAAAGCGACTATCGGCTGATGTAGTTAATTTTTCTGCGGCTTCATCTTCTGTGAAAAAAGGTGAAACCCTGATAGATACGGTAAATAATATTCTGGCCATGAAAGTTGATATGGTGGTGATGCGTCACCCAAATCCTGGGGCCGGAATTTTCTTATCCAAGCATGTTAATGCCCGAATCATTAATGCAGGTGATGGCGCTCACGAGCATCCTACACAAGCCCTATTAGATGCTTATTCCATTCGCGAATCCCTGGGGGATGTGGCAGGAAAAAAGGTGGCTATTGTGGGGGATATTTTACATTCGCGTGTGGCGTTGTCCAATATTTTTGCTTTGAAAAAGCTAGGGGCCGAGGTCAAACTGTGTGGTCCTAAAACATTGATTCCTAAGTATGTAGAGACCCTTGGGGTGACCTACGAGTCTTCTTTGAAAAAAACAATAGAGTGGTGTGATGCCGTCAATATGCTTCGGGTACAAAACGAGCGCATGTCTATGAGTTATTTTCCTTCCACACGTGAATATGCTCAGCAATATGGGCTGACCTTAGATCACCTCAAAGCTTTGGATAAACAAATTGTCGTAATGCATCCAGGTCCTATTAATCGTGGGGTTGAAATTACTAGTGAAGTCGCAGACAGCCCGCAGGCCATAATATTAGATCAGGTTCAAAATGGTGTCGCTATACGTATGGCCGTAATCTATTTACTCGCCGCGAAAATCAAATAAATGAAGTTTTCCTCAAAAGGACATACTGTTGTGATTACTGAATTGCCCAATGAGCATTCTGACCTATCTCAGCAATTATCAGCAAATAAAGCAAAGTGGCAGAATTGTCATATCGTTCTGATGGTAGGAAGTTGTGATCTTTCCCCAGATATTATATATCAGTCGATTAAGTCGGTTTTGGCAGAACAAGTATCGTCAAATAGATCCTTTATTCTTGTGGATCAGCCTGAGCGATTAATTCAATACCCTGAAGATCTTTCTGCAGCCCCAACCCAAGATGAAGCCTTTGATCTTATAGAAATGGAAGAGATCGAGCGCGATTTAGGCTTTTAATTATGGGCCTTAGATTGCATATATTGGGATGTCATTCTGCCACCCCTAAGGCAAATGCACATCCCAGCGCACAGTTACTTGAAATCGATGGGCATATGTTTTTAATTGATTGTGGAGAGGGGACTCAAGTGGCTTTGCGTCAAAATAAAATCAAGTTTGCCCGTATTAAACAAATCTTTATTTCTCACCTCCATGGAGATCATTATTTCGGTTTATTTGGGCTTATAGCGACCTTTAATTTATTAGGCAGAACCGAGCCTTTGGATATTTATGGGCCAAAGGGACTTAAGGAGATTGTAATTATGTCTCTTAAACTTGGGGAATCCTGGACGAGGTTTCCTTTACGGTTTCATGAATTGACCCAAAGCGATAGTGTTTTAATCTATGAAGATCAAGATATATCGGTACGTACTTTACCACTTGATCATCGGGTTTATACCAATGGTTTTTTGTTTGAGCAAAAACCTCGACCTCGTCCATTAAATCCAGAGGCAGCCCACAAGCTAAAGGTACCCTCAGTATATTTTAATAAGGCCAAACAAGGTCATTGGGTTCAAGATGAACAGGGTAATCCTGTAGATTACAAGGCCATTACCCATGAACCACCTCCTGCGATTTCTTATGCATACTGCAGTGATACAGCCTATCATCAGCCTTTAGCAGAGTTAATCCATGGGGTAACTTTACTTTATCACGAAAGTACCTTTTTGAGTCAGCACGAGCATCTTTGTGAACCAACTAAACACAGTACCGCCGGTCAGGCGGCAGCAATGGCCAAGGTGGCCCAGGCTAAGTTTTTATTGCTCGGGCATTACTCGGGACGTTATAAGTCCCTAGAAGACTTTAAAAAAGAGGCCATTAAGGTTTTTTTACCGACCTATCTCGCCCGGGAAAATGCATTTTATACTTTGGAACACGGTGGTGTTTTTGAATTAACTGAAATTTAATTTCTCGTCTTATCAAACTGCTCAAAATCTCGTAAATTGCAATGAAATACTGGTATGTCTGAAAATCTCCATCATTATCGAAAGTCCTATGAAAAAGGAGCCTTGCGCAAGCGAGAAGCAGCTCAGGACCCAATGGATCAGTTTCAGCTTTGGTTTGACCAGTTGAAGGCCTTGGATTTAAATATCGAGATTAATGCCATGCATTGTACTACTTTAGATTCAGAGGGATTTCCAATGACAAGGGTGGTTCTTTTAAAAGGCTTTGATCGCCAGGGATTTCAATTTTTTACCAATTACAACAGTCAAAAAGGACAAGATATCGAAAGACACCCCCAAGTGTCATTATCTTTTTTTTGGCCTGATTTAGAAAGACAAGTGCATATAAAAGGAAGAGCTGAACGATTGACACCAGATGAATCGGACGCTTATTTCAAAGTCCGTCCGCGTGGGAGTCAAATAGGAGCACATGTCAGTAATCAAAGCACAGTTATTGAATCTCGTTCTGTTTTAGAGCAGCGATTAGCCGAACTTGAGAGTGCATATCAAGACCGAGAAATACCGCGTCCTGATCATTGGGGCGGATTCCGTGTTATTCCTGATGGCTATGAATTTTGGCAAGGTAGAGCAAACCGTTTGCACGATCGCTTACGTTATAGAAAACTGGAACCAAACGATCAATCAGGCCATCAATCGTGGATAATTGAGCGATTAGCGCCTTAATAAACTTATTGAGTGTTATATGAAGCGAAGCATTTATTTCTTGAGACACGCCAAATCTTCATGGGAGACTGGGGTTGAGGATCTTAAAAGACCTATAAATGCGCGCGGTAAAAAAGATGCATTGTTGTTGGCTAATTTTGCTGCACAGCAGCTCAAGAGACCTGATTTTGCTGCTGTGAGTGTTGCAACACGAACCCGTCAAACAGCGCAGGAATTCATCGAGGCATTCAATATATCAGAACAAAAAGTGGTATTCGAATCATCATTATATGACTTTTCAGGAGAATATGTATTTCGCTTTATTAAATCCTTGGATACTAACCATAAAATCGTTTTACTCGTGGGTCATAATCATGCGTTTACAGCTCTTGTGAATATGTTAGGGGACAAAAGAATTGATCATGTACCTACATGCGGCATGACAGTCATTGATTTTTCATGTGATGATTGGCAAAAAATATCAAAAGGAACGACAAGAGAAACTATATTTCCTAGAGACTTTAAGTGATGATGGCTCAATCCAAAAAATATTACGATCGATTTATTAATCGAGATATCAGTTGGTTGCAATTTAACGCCCGCGTATTGCAGGAAGCCAAAGACCCCTCTGTGCCATTGATTGAGCGCTTGCGATTTTTAGGAATTTTCTCTAATAACCTCGATGAGTTTTTTAAGGTGCGGTACGCTACGATTAAGCGCATTGTAGATGCTGGTAAGGTGGGTCGGAGTGAATTAGGGGGAATGGCTGCTAAGGTTTTGCAAGAGGAAATCACCCAAATAGTAATTAGTCAACAGCAATTGAGTCTTGATATTTTGGGAGGTATCCAAAAAGAACTCGGGAAAGCAGGGATTCATATCATTGATGAACACCAAATTACGCCAGATCAAAGTCATTTTATTACCGATTATTTTCTTCGAGAAGTGAGTCCGGCGCTTGTGACGATTATTTTGACCGGATTGGAAACTTTTCCTGCCTTAAAAGATAGTGCGGCCTATTTAGCGGTCCGAATGGTCTTAAATGAAATGGAGCATCAAGATTCCAAGCACAGTAACCCCAAAGTGAACTATGCTTTAATTGAGGTTCCGCGCGTTATTGATCGCTTTGTGGAGCTTCCTGAAAAAAATGGGCAAAAATATATTATTCTCTTAGACGATCTGATTCGCCATTGTATGGGTATCATTTTCAGTATTTTTTCATATCAGGAGATTTCTGCATATATGATAAAAATAACTCGGGATGCTGAACTCGATATAGATTCTGACTTGAGTCGTAGTTTTTTGGAGAAAATATCTAAGAGTGTCGCACGCCGTAGTTCGGGAGATCCGGTCCGTTTTGTCTACGATAGAGATATTGATCCCGAGATGCTCAAGTTTTTCATGGATAAAATGAAAATTGAAAGTACGGATAGTGTAATTCCAGGTGGTCGTTACCACAATAGACGGGACTATATGAAATTTCCTAGTTTAGGGCGACAGGATTTACTCTATGAGACAAAAGTACCATTGCGCATAAAGGGGCTTAATTTTGAGGGGAGTCTTTTGGCGAAAATTGCCAAAAAAGATTATTTACTACACGCACCCTATCAAAGCTTTAGGTATGTAGTAAAGTTTCTGCGCGAAGCGGCTTTAGATCCTCAAGTACAGTCTATAAAAATTACAATTTATCGTTTAGCCGAAGTCTCCCACATTGCCAGTTCTTTGATCAATGCGGCAAAAAACGGAAAAGATGTTGTGGTTCAGATTGAGCTTCGTGCGCGTTTTGACGAGGTGGCAAACATCCATTATGCGGAACAAATGCAGGAGGAGGGTGTGCGCATGATTTTTGGTGTTAAAGGACTTAAAGTTCATTGTAAGGCTTGTGTTATCGAGCGCTGGGAGGCGGGAAAAATAAAGCGTTATTCCTTTTTGAGCTCGGGTAACTTTAATGAAAGTACCGCCCGCATTTACACAGACTATACTTTGTTTACTGCTAATGAAGATATTGCAAAAGACATCGGCAAAGTCTTTAATTTCTTTGACGTTAATTATCGAGTAAAGACCTATAAACACCTTATAGTATCGCCTCATTATACACGTGGAGTTTGGGAGCATTTAATTGAGCGTGAGGTCAAAAACAAGAAAGAGGGAAAGGCTGCTGGGATTCAGCTTAAGCTCAATAGTTTAAGTGATTATCGCATGATTGATAAATTATATCAAGCCAGTCAAGCTGGAGTCTCGATTAAAATAATTGTTCGGGGCATCTGTTGTTTAATTCCAGGAGTAAAAGGATTGAGTGAAAATATTGAGGTAATCAGTATTGTCGATAAGTTCCTTGAGCACACGCGTCTCTACATTTTTAACAATAGTAACGATCCAAAATATTTTATTTCTTCTGCAGACATTATGGGGCGAAACTTAGATACCCGAGTGGAGATCAGCTGTCCTATTTACGACCTGGAAATTCAAAAAGAGCTACAAGAAACCTTTGATATCAGCTGGCAAGATAATGTCAAAGCGCGCTTAATTTCTGCTACTCAAGACAATGCCTATGTGCGCGAAGGAGGTCCTTCTATTCGTTCTCAATTTGCGATATACGATTACTATCAAAAGAAATTGGAGTCCGAATGATGTTGATGGAAAAATATGGTGGGATTGATATAGGGTCTAACGCAATCCGTCTTTTGGTTGCCACAGTAACTAAAATGGATGATAAGCCAGCCCGTTTCAAGAAAACATCTTTAGTGCGCGTGCCGATTCGTTTGGGAGCCGATGTCTTTTTAAACGGGGCAATTTCTGCTGTAAGTGTTGAGCGTATGATTGATGCCATGAGTGCTTATCGATTGTTGCTGAAAAACCATAAGGTGGTGCGTTATCGTGCGTGTGCTACATCGGCCATGCGTGAGGCTAGTAACAGTGAAGAAGTGGTTCAACGCATTAAGGATGCTACTGGTATTCAAATTGAAATTATTGACGGAGAAATTGAGGCCGACATTATTGCTGCGACGGATTTTGGTCATTTTATTGGGACTGAAAAAACCTTTCTTTACGTCGATGTGGGTGGGGGTAGTACTGAATTTACTCTTTATAGTCAGGGTCAGGTGATTGTCTCTCGCTCATTTAAGTTGGGGACCGTACGGATTTTAAATGATATGGTTCGAGAATCTATGTGGGATGAGGTCAAGGAATGGATCACCAAAGTCACTGCGCCTTATGACAAGATTAATGTGATTGGTTCCGGTGGAAATATTAACAGTATTTATACTAAAAGTGGCAAAAAAATTGGAAAACCCCTTAGTTATTTTTTCTTAGTCAATTATTTTGAACTCCTAAAGTCTTTGACTTATCATGAGCGCATTTATGAACTAGAGATGAATCCGGACCGTGCTGATGTAATTATTCCCGCCACCAAGATTTACTTATCTGCAATGAAATGGAGTCGCGCTAAAAATATTTATGTGCCCAAGATTGGACTAGCTGATGGAATGGTCAAACGCATGTTTCAAGACCCCAAACAGGGGCATTCCTTGGACACGCTTCGCAGTTTTTAATTAGCCGTGGATTTGCTCATTTTTACTGAGGTCTTTCATGATTTGCGCTTCAAATTCTAAAAGATCCTGCCATTTTTTATCCACGATTGCTCTTTGGCCATATAGGCGCGCAAATTTTAGAAACATGGTGTAATGATTCGCCTCGCTGATCATCAATTTACGATAAAAATCTGCCAACTTTTTATCGTCGAGTTCCTCACTCAGCAAGCGAAAGCGTTCGCAGCTGCGTGCCTCGATAAGGGCTGCATAAAGTAGACGATGGACTAATTGATCATTACGGCTGCCGCCTTTAGGAAAAAACTTCATCAGGGCATTTACATAGGCGTCTTTACGTTCTCGGCCTAAATGACCTCCGCGTTCTACGATGCGATCATGTACCATTTTAAAATGGCTCATTTCTTCTTGGGCCAGCAAGGTCATTTCAGCAACAAGCTTAGTGTATTCAGGATAACCAATAATAAGCGAAATGGCTGTGGAGGCCGCTTTTTGCTCGCAGTAAGCATGATCCGTTAAAATTTCATCTATATTTTTGGAGACTATGTTGACCCATCTTGGATCTGTCGGAAGCTTTAATCCTAACATTTTTGAGGGACTTTTTTGACTCATATTTCCAGTTCTTTATACATCGAGATCCATACTACTGCGCAAGACATCTAGAAGTGGATTTAGTTCTTTGAGTTGCGTATATTTTTCCTCAGGGGTGTAAGCATATCGTTTCTCAGCACTTTCTACGACATTTATTTTTAGACTCATCAAGTCATTTCCGAGTTGATTAGCTAAATAGTTGAGCAGTGGGCCTTGTTCGCGCTCTACCTCAATTTTGATGGTTTCATTAGGGTAGGTGAGGATAATTTCAGTACCCTCTAGCTCCGGTTTCTCCATGGTCAAATGCGAATGTAAATTGAACATTCCTTCCGCTTTGATTTGATCCGCATACTTATACCAGGCCTCTAAAAATGACTCAATTGTGATAGTGTTAGCTCTTTTTTCACCTGTATTGGGTTCGGAATTTTTTTGCTGGGCTTGGAGCTGCTTTTTCTCATGAATACTCTTGAGTGATAGTGAGGAGACTCCTGAACGAATGCCCTCTATCTTTAAATCAATTTTACGGGGCTTAGTGGGGCTTTCTATTGCCTTGTGTTGATCTTGAGGTATGTGCTCATCTGGAATGGGCTGTGCATTAACAGCGTCCTTTACAATGGGTTCAGCAGACGATAAATTATCAAGTTCATCTGAAGTCAGTTTATGGGTCTGGCTTACCTCTTGGGTCGATATTGCCTGAGTCTCATTTGAAGGAGCCTCTTTTGGGGTTCTAATTTCCGCAAGTGTTTCAGTCCCTTTTAATTCCGTAGCCTTTACTTGAAGAGCTGGGATTATGTATGGCTGTCTAGAGGACTTTTTTTTTTGCTCTAAATTCTTTAGAGAAGCGAGCTGCATCAAACACAGTTCAACTAGTAGTCTCGGGTTGCGACTGTTTCGATAATTTAAGGCACATTGATTAGCCATTTCAAGTGCAGCCATGAGCCAAACCCGCTCAGCAGATTGTGACTGTCTGGCGTAATCCTGTTTTATATTTTCACCAACCTCCAAAAGCGGAATTGTTTGTGGTGTTTGGGCCACGAGTAAATCTCTGAAATGCGAACATAACCCATTTATAAAGTGCTGTCCATCAAAACCTTGAGCAAGGATTTCGTCCAGTTGTAGTAAAAGGGAAGGAATATCCTCTTGTAACATTAAATCTGTAAGACTGAAGTAGTATGAATAATCTAGGATATGTAAGTTTTCCGCCACTGCAGTTCTGGTAATATTATCACCGCAGAAACTTACGATACGATCAAAAATCGATAGAGCATCACGCATGGCACCATCGGCCTTTAGGGCCATCAAATGCAATGCATCATCTTCGGCTTGGATTCCTTCTGCCTGGGCTACGCGTTGTAACTGTTCTTTGATATCCTCTACTGTAATTCGCTTAAAATCAAAAATTTGACAGCGCGAAAGTATTGTCGGAATGATTTTATGTTTTTCGGTGGTCGCTAAAATGAATATCGCATGGCCGGGTGGCTCCTCAAGTGTTTTTAAAAAGGCATTAAAAGCCGCAGAGGACAACATATGGACCTCATCGATAATGTAAACCTTAAAACGTCCTGTTTGTGGGGGTATACGCACTTGATCAATAAGAGAACGGATGTCTTCTACAGAGTTGTTTGAGGCAGCGTCAAGCTCAAAAATATTAAAAGCAAAGTCTTCATCTGGCTGAACTCCACCTTCGTGCTGATCATTACTGTCTTGGTTAATTTTTTTTGCCAAGATTCGGGCACAAGTTGTTTTACCAACCCCACGTGGTCCGGTGAACAAAAGCGCCTGCGCTAAATGGTTATTGCTGATGGCATTTTCCAAAGTACGGGTAATGGACTTTTGTCCCACCACTTGATCAAACCCTTGTGGTCTGTACTTTCTCGCCGATACTACAAAGTGTTCCATAATGCCTTAACAAATATAAAAAGCCCCTTTTTGAATTTCCTGAATTCAGTTTGGATTATTTCGTGAGTTATCAACATTTCTGCTAATTTTGTCGGGCAGGCCGCCTTATCGCTTCATCTTTGAATGAAGAGGAAAGTCCGGGCACCATAGGGAGGCATAGCGGCTAACAGCCGTCGGTTCGTTTCGGCGAATTAGGACCAGTGCAACAGAAAGAATGTACAGATCATGCTGTAGTGAAATCAGGTAAACTCTATGCGGTGAAATGCCACGTAAACCCACGATTGAAGATGCCCGTCTGAGTGGGAGGGTAGGCAGATTGAGCGTTTCAGTAATGAATCGCCTAGATAAATGATAAGGGTCCAGAAATGGATACAGAATCCGGCTTATAGGCCTGCTTTTTATTCAAAAAAACTAAATACGGAGCCCCCGAATTTTCTCGAGTTTACCCAATATTCATGGGAAGAAAAATCACGTTCTTTTTCGTGTTCCAAAATAAATAGTCCGTGTTCAGCTATTAAATTGCGCTCAAAAATAAGAGCAATTAACTCAAGCAATATCGATTGTTCAAGTTCGTAAGGAGGGTCAGCAAAAATAAAATCGTAATGGCCCTGGTGGTGCTCTAAAAATTTCAAAACGGAGCCTTGAAAACAACGTATAGGTAGATCAAGAGTTAGAGTAGTCTCTTCAATAAATTTAATACAGCCTCGATGTTGATCAACACAATCGATGTGATTGGCTCCGCGCGATCCAAATTCATATGCGATATTTCCAGTACCGCTGAATAAATCTAGAACTTTGGCACCAACCAAGCCTCCACCATGGTGTAAAATATTGAACAAGCCTTCTTTGGCAAAGTCTGTGGTCGGGCGCACAGGTAGATTTTTGGGCCCTCGTATTTTTCGCCCTTTATGCTTTCCTGAAATTATCCTAATTGACTGATGCATTGCAGGGGTAGTTCTTGATGCTGTGCTAGATCTTTGATAGGGCGTGGACCTTGACTGTAGAGAGAAACATTACGAACATATTTAAATAAAAGATCAAAAATTTCACTCTGCTCTGAAACAGACCCAGCTATGGCAAGTGGTATCTGCTCCGGGTTTAAATCGAATTGTTCAAAACCAAATAAAACATAATAAAGCACATCCTCAGGGGCCTGAAAATTGTATGTATTAGACATCAGGAGATTTTTATCCTGCCATACTATGAAATCGAAGTTATCTTTATATAAATAAATCATCGACTGCGCGTTGTTGACGGCAGTATTTTGTGCCAAAAGGTGGCGTAGGAGCACTGAAGCGCTATGTTCAAAGGTAAAACTGCCAAAGCGCTCAAAAAACCAATTATTGACATTGGTAAAGGGTAAATAGACCACGACTAAATCCAGAGCCTCTATAGTATCGTAAGCTACCAAATCATTATCCAGTAGTCGGGTGTTGAATTTTAAATAATCTAAACCTCTAGCGGGGTCAAATAATGCTTTAGGGACAACAGTGTACCAGGAGGATTGGTGCACCAAGCGTATATTTTGATGCGGCTGGATATTAAGTATTTCTCTTTGTCTCCCCCAAAATTGATCCAGATATTGCGTCAAGCCTTGGGCTGTTGTGGCCACGGGGAATTGTTCCGAAAGATAGACAGCCTCTTGAGATTGACCCGGGCCCAAAAAAGAAAGTCCGGTCAAAGAAACTTGAACGGACCAACTTTTGTTCGTAAAAACATGATTATTTGTCCTTGGCTGAGTCATAAAGTTTTGGCCAGTTTCCACTGGTGTTAACCTCGTCCATAGAACCTACCTTGACGTATGGTCCATTAACACCATCTACAGAGTTGACTTGTTTTTCTTGAGCGATTAAATCGGCATCAAGTCCTGCTAGGATTACATCTTTCGAGGCGCGCGCTTCAAATACTTGATAAATGGTTCCACTTTTATCAATTGTTCCTGCACGTAATTCGAATTTTTGATCAGAATCCGGAATATTCATCATCATTTTGTAACGCTCAGATCCTGGATAGATTGAATCTTTTATTGATGCAAATGATAAGGTATCAATAATGACATCTTCAATATAGTATCCTCCTTTTTGTGGGTCAAGACCAAAAGCACGGTTGCGCGCCACATCAGCGTAACTTGTATCACGACGAGCTGTAATGGCAAATTTTGCCGTATCGAGAAATTGGACTAGGCTGTCAAAATCTGCGGTGAATTTACCGTTAAGTTCCTGATAAGCCAATTCACCTGCCTTGATATCTTTTAACTTAGCAATAACTGCAACGTATCTTTTTTCTTTGGTTTGGTTGAAATGTACTGGGCCGATAATTGAATTGTAAAGCTTGTAACCCAAAAAGATGATTAGGATCCAAAGGACGAGTTTAATTCCGAGTTTCATTGATCTGTTTTAAGTTGAAAAAAGGGTCTTTTCTACCAAGGCAAATCTACAATATTTTTTCAATCATAAAAGGAATTTGGGAAAAAACCTAGCTATATTTGACCTGAGTTTTCCCTTATTTTAATGACCATTACAGAATTCGAAAAAGCCTTGAAAAAAGCGTTGGAACATATACCAACCCCAGGGCAGGAGCAGGCTATTTTGTCCATGTCTGAATTTTGTGTAAAAAGGGAGGCTGATCGTGTCTTTTTGCTTACCGGCTATGCTGGTACCGGTAAGAGTACTCTGATTGGAGGCTTAGTCCGAACCTTGGATCAATTCAAACGATCAAGTGTCCTTATGGCACCTACTGGTCGTGCAGCCAAAGTTATAAGTCAGTATAGCAATCGTGAGGCCTTTACCATACATCGCAAAATCTATGTCCCAAGAAGCCAAAAGGGCGGGGGTATAAAATTTACTTTGCAGACCAATAAGCACCGCAATACCTTATTCATCGTCGATGAGGCCTCTATGGTTGCTGACACCAATACAGACTCAAAGGTTTTTGAAGGTCAGTCACTGCTTGATGATTTGATGACATATGTTTATAGTGGCCCCGGATGTCAACTCATGTTTGTGGGTGATCTAGCTCAATTACCTCCGGTGCACCTTAGCATTAGTCCTGCCTTGGATCCCGATGTTTTACGCATACAATTTCACAAATCAGTAAGCGAGTCGGCACTGACTGAGGTGGTCCGTCAAAGAGAACAGGGTGATATTGTCTCCAATGCGACACAAATCCGGCAATGGATTCAGCAAGACACCCCTGAACAATTGCAATTTGATTTAGGTCGTCAAGAAGAAGTTATTCGTCCGTTTGGGGGGCAGGAGGTTTTGGAGGCTTTAGAAGGAGCGTTTTCCAAAGATAATATCGATCAGGCTGTTGTTATTGTGCGTTCTAATAAGCGCGCCAATTTGTACAACCAGCAAATCCGTCAACGAATTTTGTTTCGCGATGAAGGCCTTTGTGTGGGGGATGTACTTATGGTGGTAAAGAATAACTATTTCTGGCTGAAACCGGCCGATTCTGCAGGTTTTATTGCCAATGGCGATGTCATCGAAGTCTTGGAGATTTTTGAATTTGTTTTCATCCATGGCTTTGATTTTGCAAAAGTGCGTGTTCGCATGCTCGATTATCCCAATCAACTGCCTTTCAATACTGTACTGATTTTGGATACTATAAATAGTGAGGCCTCGAGTTTGACCTACGAGCAATCCAATGCCCTATATCAGGCAGTTCGGGAGGACTACAAAGAAATTACAGCCAATTACAAGAAATTTTTGGCCATAAAAAAAGACCCATTTTTCAATGCCCTTCAAGTAAAGTACAGTTATGCCATTACTTGCCATAAATCGCAAGGAGGCCAATGGGATCGAGTTTTTGTCGAACAGCCTTTTCTTAAAGAGGGCCTTAATAAGGAATATTTGCGATGGCTTTACACCGCCATGACTCGGGCAAAAAATCAACTTTATTTACTGGGCTTTTCGAAGGAATATTTTGATTCCTAAAACCAACCCAAATAGCATTTTTGTATCTTGAGAATACTAATGCGCATTTAATGCATTAAACTTATTATTTTTGACGCCTAAAAAACCATGACCATTGAAGATTATCGCCTTGATTCCTGCGCGCTACGGTGCCTCTAGATTCCCTGGAAAATTAATGCAAGACCTGGGCGGTAAGCCTGTGATTGTCAGGACATACGAAGCGGCCAAAGCTACTGGTTTGTTTGATGCGGTTTATGTAGTAACTGATAGTGACGTTATTTTTAAGGAAATAGAATGGCATGGTGGGCAGGCCATTATGAGTCAAAAAGAACACGATTGCGGTACCGATCGCATTGCTGAGGCGGTTGCTGATATGGATGTTGATGTCGTGGTCAATGTGCAGGGTGATGAGCCCTTTACAAGTAAAGAAGGTTTAGCTCAAGTCTTGAGCGTTTTTGATGGTCCCGATGCCGACCAAATAGATTTGGCCTCACTTATGACCGAAATACACGACTGGCGTGAGATCAGTGATCCTAATGCTGTAAAAGTAGTAGTGGATAAAGAAAACTATGCATTATATTTTTCACGCAGTCCAATTCCTTATCCAAGGGATAAGAATACAGCAGTACAGTATTTCAAACACAAAGGGATTTATGCGTTTCGCAAGCAGGCCCTCTTGGATTTTTACAATTTGCCGATGACCATACTCGAGGCCACTGAAAAAATTGAATGTATTCGTTTTTTAGAATATGGCAAACGCATCAAAATGGCTATCTCTAATACGCAGGGTATCGAGATAGATACGCCAGAAGATTTGGTACGCGCCAATAAGGTCCTTAAGGAAGAAAAGCGCCTACCCATCAACAATAAATACCGCAATTTTCCAATGGTTCCAAAAGTGGTTTATGGAAATGGTTGTTTTGAGCAGTTGGCGAGTATTTTAGTGCCTCAGCGCAAGGAAAAAGCGCCCTTTATTTATTTGGTGGATGATGTATTTCAAAATGATAAGGAGCTCATTCAGCGTATACCATTGCGTTTTAATGACAAGCTTATTTTTATTTCGTCTTTCGAAGAACCAAAAACGGAACAGGTCGATGTCTTGGTAAAAAGTATCAAAACAGAATTCTCTTACCGACCTTCTGGGATTATCGGTATCGGTGGAGGATCAATTTTGGACTTGGCCAAAGCTGTATCGATTATGCTGACCAACAAGGGACAAGCGAGTGAATACCAAGGCTGGGATTTGGTCAAAAATAAAGCTGTATATCACGTGGGTATACCTACCATTTCAGGTACTGGTGCGGAAGTCTCGCGCACTACGGTGCTTACCGGTCCAGAAAAAAAATTAGGGATCAATAGTGATTTCACCCCTTTTGATCAAGTGGTGCTCGATCCTGAGCTTACTAAAGGCGTGCCAAAAGATCAGTGGTTTTATACCGGTATGGATTGTTTTATTCATTGTGTTGAATCTCTAAATGGAACCTTTTTAAACGAATTCAGTAAAAGTTATGGTGAAAAGGCTTATGATTTATGCAAGGAAATCTTTTTGAATTCAGAACTTGACGATCAAAGCGCTCGTGAAAAACTAATGATGGCCTCGTGGCACGGCGGAATGAGTATCGCCTATTCTCAAGTCGGAGTGGCGCATGCCATGAGTTATGGATTATCTTATGTTCTGGGGGTCAAGCATGGAGTGGGTAATTGCATAGTTTTTGACCACCTTCAGGAGTTTTATCCCTTTGATGTGGTTTTATTCAAACAAATGAAAGACGCCCATGGTATAGAGCTGCCAAAAGGAATTTGTAAGGATTTAACCCAAAATCAAATGGATACCATGGTTAAAATTGCTCTGAGTTTAGTGCCGTTATGGGAAAACGCCCTCGGCCCAGACTGGGAGTCAAAAATTAATGCTGAGAAACTCCTGGCACTTTATGCCAAAATGTAATTGAATCATGCGTTTTTTTGCCAAGATAATTTTTTATAAAGTCCTGGGGTGGCAACTATTTGGTGCTCTAGATCCCAACATAAAAAAGTGTGTCATTATTGTTGTTCCCCATACCAGTTCTTTTGATTTTATTATGGGCCTTTTGATCCGTAGCATCTTGAAATTACGCATTAATTATTTAGGTAAAAAGGAGTTATTTACTTGGCCCATTGGTTATTATTTTCGATGGACCGGTGGAGCACCTCTAGACCGAACTCCTGGTCAAAATAAAGTGGAAAGCATTGCCAAATTATTTCAGGAGCATAAGACTTTTTGGCTAGCCCTATCACCGGAGGGTACGCGTAAAAAAGTTAGTCAGTGGAAAACGGGCTTTTATTATATCGCGACTTCAGCTAATGTTCCCATCATCCCTATTGCATTAGACTACGCAAAAAAACAGGTGCGTATTGGGGATGTTTTTGAACCAACAGGATCGATCGAAAAGGATTTGCCCGTTTTACAAAAGCACTTTATTGGTGCTGTGGGTCATATTCCCGAATTTTCTTGGACTCCAGAGCCTAAGAATCCGTCTCACTCATAGTGTGATAGACGTTTTGTACGTCATCGTCCTCCTCAATTTTTTCTAGGAGTTTTTCAACATCTGCTACTTGCTCCTGTGTAAGGGATTTAGTGACTTGTGGAATTCGTTCAAAACCCGAGGAAAGAATCTCTAAGTTATTGGTTTCTAAATAATTTTGAATAGAACCAAAGCTTTCAAAAGGAGCATAAATCATACAATCATCTTCGTCTTGGAAAATTTCTTCAACACCGAAATCTATCAATTCTAGCTCCAGTTCTTCCATATCCATATCCCCAGCATTAATCCTGAAATTACATACATGGTCAAACATAAATACCACCGAGCCTGAAGTTCCGAGGCTTCCGTCGCATTTGTTAAAATAAGATCGAATATTGGCCACCGTGCGTGTATTATTGTCTGTGGCTGTTTCTACTAAAATAGCAATCCCATGCGGGGCATAACCTTCAAAAACAACTTCTTTGTAATCCCCTTGGTTTTTATCTGAAGCACGTTTAATAGCACGTTCGATATTGTCTTTTGGCATATTTACTGCCTTGGCATTTTGAATTACCGCACGCAATCGTGAATTGCCGTCAGGATCTGGTCCGCCTTCTTTTACAGCCATCACAATATCTTTTCCGATTCTTGTAAAGGCCTTGCTCATTGCTGACCAGCGCTTCATTTTACGCGCTTTTCTAAATTCAAATGCTCTTCCCATGGTTTAATTATTTAAGCAAAAATAAAAATTACTGAGCAGCGATAAAACAGGGATGGAAAAAATAATTTACACCTAAATTCAATCATGAATTAAGGAGCGATTTTGTGGTTTCAATATGACTGAGTGTGCCTTGATTAATCACCTCTTGTATATTAATCTTCAAATGGTTAGGCCAATGTGTGCTCTCACTCATTAGGGCCAAATAGGTCTCTTTATTTGAGTTATAGACATGAGTCAATCGAGGTTGCTCACGACCAAGTAGACCACATATATCGCGAACTAAATCAATGTGATGGATGAGATCTGTACTGGCACAGTGTACTATGCCAATAGATTTTTGATTTAATAAATAGTGTAATTGCTTGACCAGCATATCACGCGTAATAGCGCTCATAATCAAGTTAGGGTAGACCTCAATGGGTTCGTTTTGGGCCAGCTTCAATTTTATGGCCTCTACCACTGGGCTATTAAAGCCAATAACCATAGCTAGGCGCGCGATAAGCCATTGTTCATTGGGTAATTTTTCTAAAATTTTTTCGAGCTCAATAAAATACTTCCCTGTTTGTGAAATACTTTGCCTTCGATGTAAGGGGTAAGAGGGATGCTGGTCAACGGCATCAAAAACGAGTACATGAGAAAGTAGAATGATCTGGGTTTTGTGCTGATAAGCATATTGCACAAGTTCGCTCATCGCTTCCAAACCTGCCTGATGGTCACTCCACATACTCACAATCACATGTGAGGGACTAACCTCGTTTAAAATTGGGCTAAGCGGATGAAGGCTGCTATTGTAATGGTAAAATGCCCCGTGATTTTCCCAAAATTCATCTCTATTGCAAAAGGTGCCAAAGACCGGGTAAAATGACTGAAACTCCCGGTATAAAGCCCTACCAAGATAACCGCTACCCCCAATAATCAGAATTCGCTCTATTGATTTTTTTCGTTTGGGCACAGGTATTAAGCCTTTTGATAGAAGGGAAGTTTTACTACCTTGGCAGGCAGCAGCTTCTGACGAATACTGATATAAATCGTCTGATCTATTGCGTGATAAGGTGTTTGAACATAACCCAACCCGATTCCTTTGTTTAAAGAAGGAGACATTGTTCCACTTGTTACACGGCCAATTTCAGTACCATCCTCTTTCACAATAGGGTAGCCGTGTCTCGGAATACCGCGCTCTAATAGTTCAAATGCGCAAAGTTTAATTTTTGGGACTTCTTCCTTTTCTTGAGCCAAAGCGGCACTATTCACAAAATCTTTAGTGAATTTAGTGATCCAGCCTAATCCGGCTTGAATGGGTGAGGTAGTGTCGTCTATGTCATTGCCATAAAGGCAATAGCCCATTTCAAGCCGCAATGTGTCCCTGGCGGCCAAACCAATTGGTTGGATGCCTTGATCTGCTCCCGCTTCGAATAACGCATTCCAAATGGCCTCAACTTGGCGATTTGCGCAATACAATTCAAATCCTCCACTTCCGGTATATCCGGTATTACTGATTATAACATCACTTTGACCTGCGATACGTCCGGTATTAAATCTGTAGAATTTGATTTCATTTAGATCGGTTTCGGTAAGCTTTTGGATTAACGCTTGTGCTTGAGGCCCTTGCACAGCCAAAAGTGAAAAATCGTCTGAACGATTCTCTAAAATCGCCCCCACAGTATTGTGCTGATTAATCCATGCCCAATCTTTATCAATATTTGAGGCATTGACTACCAGCATGTAATGGTCCAGACTAAAGCGGTAGATAATCAAATCATCGATAATTCCCCCTGTTTCATTTGGCATACAAGCGTATTGTGCTTGTCCATCGCTCATAGTCGAAGCGTCATTACTGCTAATTTTTTGAATCAATGCCAAAGCATTTGGTCCGCTAACAAAAAACTCACCCATATGAGAAACGTCAAATACACCAACACCAGAGCGCACGCAATGATGCTCTTGGTTAACGCCTTGATAGGATACAGGCATATTAAATCCCGCAAAAGGAACCATTTTGGCGCCTAAGGCTTGATGAACATGGGTAAGGGCGGTTTCTTTCATAAAAAGGCGCTTTAAAGTTGCGTTGCAAAGTTAGTAAATCACCCCCTTTTTAAACCCCTGTGACCTTATTGTTTTTATCACTAAATTGGGGCCATGAAACCTGTCCATTATATCAGCTCAGAGCCCTTATCGCTCTCTGAAGTAAGCACTATACTTACTCAGGCATTTACCCTTGAATTAAGTGCAGAGGCCAAAAAACGCATAGTGGACAACTATATTTATTTGCATCGTAAAATCGAACAGTATAAGGGCCCGATTTATGGCATTAATACTGGTTTTGGTTCGCTTTGCGACACGGCAGTAGACCCTGAGCATTTGGCGCAGTTACAAACGAATCTCGTGCGTTCCCATGCTTGTGGCATGGGTGAAGAGGTGCCAAGTGAAGTAGTTAAGATCATGTTGTTGCTTAAAATTCAGTCATTGAGTTATGGATATAGTGGTATTGCGTTATCCACGGTAGAGCGCTTGGTTGATTTTTACAATTATGGGATTACGCCTATAGTCTATCAACAGGGAAGTCTCGGCGCCTCTGGTGATCTCGCTCCTTTAGCTCATATATCCCTTGGTCTGATTGGCGAGGGCCAAGTATATTACAATAATGAAAAAATAAGTGCTAAAGATGTGCATTTAAAGTTAGGTTGGACGCCCATTAGCCTTCAGGCTAAAGAAGGTCTGGCTCTGCTTAACGGGACTCAGTTTATGAGTGCCTATGGGGTCTATAATGTTATAAAAGCCTCCAAACTGTCCTATTGGGCGGACCTCATCGCAGCATTATCTATAGAAGCTTTTAATTGTAATCAACAGTTCTTAGATCCCCTGGTTCACTTTATTCGGCCTCATCAAGGACAAAGCCTTACTGCAAAGCGGATCAGAGAATTTTTGGAAGGCAGCAATTTGGCCGTACAGCCAGATAAAAAAGTGCAAGACCCTTATTCTTTTAGATGCATTCCCCAGGTTCATGGCGCAACTAAGGACACCTTGAACTTTGTTGCCCAAACCATGATGACGGAAATTAATTCTGTAACGGATAACCCTAATGTTTTTGATCAAGAAGACTTGGTTATATCCGCGGGAAATTTTCATGGACAGCCGTTGGCCTTGGCTCTAGATTATTTAGGCATAGCCTCGGCTGAATTAGCCAATATTTCTGAGCGCCGAACCTATCAATTAATTTCTGGTCAAAGAGACCTACCTCATTTTTTAGTGGCTCAGCCAGGACTCAATAGCGGGTTAATGATCGCTCAATATACCGCGGCGAGTATCGTAAGTCAAAATAAACAGTGGGCCACACCTGCGTCAGTAGATTCAATTGTGTCCTCTAATGGTCAAGAAGACCATGTGAGCATGGGGGCTAATGCAGCTACCAAATGCTATAAAATATTGGATAACGTAGCTTCTGTCTTGGCTATTGAGCTATTAACAGCGGCACAGGCTATGGAATTCAGAAAAGATCGAACCTTAAGTAAGTTTTTAAGTCAAGTCCTCTTGGCTTTGAGGGAGGTTGTTCCACCGCTTTTGACCGATCGCATTATTCATAATGATATGATGGCCATCTTACGATTTATGGATTCATTTAATATTGATGCCGAATTATTAGAACTTTAAATAATAACATTAAAAATCATATTTTAACAACCTATAATTAAACAGATTAAAATCGATTATAAGCACATAAAAGACTCGCCAAAATCATGAATCTACTCAAATTATTTAAGTTTTTTAAACCAGGAGTACTCGGTTTAGTTTGCTCTTTGGGTATGGGCCTAATTAACAGTTTTTTTGGTGGAAGTGCTTTATATGCTCAAAATTACAAGCCGCTATTAGACAATACTAATGAATGGCATTTTACCAGTTGCTATTTTGGTTGCCTTACGGATATCTATTACACTGACGGAGACACCTTGGTAGCAGGTAAAAACTACAAAGTTTTAGATGGCTACCACTATATTTCTCGCAGTTTTTTGCTCAGAGAGGAGCTCTCTACCCAGAGAGTATATTTACGAATACTCGGCAATAATAGTATCGGTCAGGAGTATCTTCTTTATGATTTTAGTCTATTGGAAGGGGATACTTTTGCCATGCGGAATCCCATCGCACCGTTTCCTGAAAATGCTGGGCCTTTTGTGGTGGATAGTATTCGGTCGCGTGTTCTTGAGGATGGGGAGACCTATAAGCATTTTTATTTCAGTCCTTCGCCGAACAATACTACGAGCAACAATAATTGTATTTGGGTTGAAGGTGTCGGATCTTTGTCCATTATTAATGCGCCAAGCGGTCTACCTGATATCAATGGGGTGGGACATCTCAGCTGTTTTTTTAAACAAGGAGCCTTATTTTATTCCAATCTCGACTCGATTTCGGGCTGTAGCCCTACTTTGGGATTAAGACCCCCTTCTGCATTATTAAAGCCCCGAGCACGAGTCGATGCTCAAGGGCAATTCATAGAATTTCAATCCAATGTGGCCTTTGATAAGTTACAACTGTACAGTGTAAATGGTCGTCTCGTTGCAGAAAAGTTTACTGGGCCACAAAAAAGCTACTTATGGCCATTAAACTTGTCCAAAGGGGTTTATTTTGTGGTCATAAGCTCATCGGAAAGCGCTCAAAAGTCGGTTCTGACCGTGGTATGGTAAATTAATTAGAAATTATTCCGGCTTTTCGGATTCTTTAGTCTCCTCTTGCTCAGTTTCCGCTTTGGCCTCGGCCTTTTTCTTGTTTGCCTTTTTTACTGAAATTGTAAGCCCATCTGCCTGCTCATTTAACTCCATGGAGATTGTGTCGCCTTCTTTCACCTTAGCAGTGATTATTTCTTCAGCCATGACATCTTCGATATACTTTTGAATCGCACGGTTGAGCGGTCTTGCTCCGTATTTTTGGTCAAATCCTTTATCGGCGATGTAGTCTTTTGCCTTTTCACTTAGTTCTAGGTGATAACCTAAAGCCTCAATGCGATTGTAGAGTTTGCCCAATTCGATATCGATGATCTTGTGAATATCGTCTCGTTCAAGAGCGTTGAAGACCATTACATCGTCAATACGATTTAAAAATTCAGGAGCAAAAGTCTTCTTCAAGGCATTTTCAATTACACTTTTAGCATGAGCATCAGCCTGAGCTGTTTTTGCTGCGGTACCAAATCCAACCCCTTGACCAAAGTCCTTAAGCGCACGGGATCCAATATTTGAGGTCATGATGATGATCGTATTTCGGAAATCGATCTTGCGTCCTAAACTATCGGTTATATAACCGTCGTCAAGAACTTGAAGGAGCATATTGAATACATCTGGGTGCGCTTTTTCGATTTCATCCAGAAGTACTACAGCATAGGGTTTACGTCTGATTTTTTCTGTGAGCTGTCCGCCTTCTTCATAGCCTACATAGCCCGGGGGCGCTCCAATAAGTCTCGAAACAGCGAATTTCTCCATATACTCACTCATGTCTATACGTATCAGGGCATTATCACTGTCGAATAATTCGCGTGCCAATATTTTAGCGAGCTGAGTTTTACCCACACCTGTTTGCCCTAAGAAAATAAATGAGCCTATAGGCTTATTTGGGTCTTTCAGCCCAGCGCGATTGCGTTGTATGGCTTTTACCACTTTGGCCACTGCTTCGTCCTGTCCTATGACTTTACCTTTAATACGATCGGGGAGTGCCGCCAGCTTTTCACTTTCGTCTTGAGCGATTCGGCGCACAGGAACGCCAGTCATCATGGCGACCACTTGAGCCACATCGTCTTCGGTTACCGTTACCCGGTGCAGTTTGGCTTCATTTTCCCAAGCCTCTTGCTCAGCAGCGAGTTCCTTTTCGATGTTTTTCTCGTCATCGCGCAATTTTGCCGCTTCTTCATATTTTTGGCGCTTGACCACAGAATTTTTGTGCGCACGCACTTCTTCAAGCTTTTGCTCTAAACTCAATATTCTCTCAGGAACATTGATGTTTGTGATGTGTACACGAGAACCTGCCTCATCTAAAGCATCAATAGCCTTGTCCGGTAAAAAGCGGTCGCTCATATAGCGATTGGTTAAATGAACACAAGCTTTGATGGCATCATCAGTGTAAGTTACATTGTGGTGTCCCTCATATTTATCGCGGATATTCTGTAAAATTTCAATAGTCTCCTCGGCAGAGGTTGGTTCGACTACCACTTTTTGGAAACGACGCTCCAAGGCACCATCTTTTTCGATATATTGACGATATTCATCAAGGGTGGTCGCACCAATACATTGGATTTCTCCACGCGCCAAGGCTGGTTTGAACATATTGGAGGCATCCAGTGATCCAGTAGCGCCTCCTGCACCGACGATGGTATGAATCTCGTCAATAAATAAAATGATGTCGTCATTTTTCTCTAACTCATTCATGACGGCCTTCATGCGTTCTTCAAATTGTCCGCGGTATTTTGTGCCCGCTACCAGACTCGCCAGATCTAATGTCACAACGCGTTTGTCATATAAAATGCGCGAGACTTTGTGCTGTATAATGCGCAAGGCCAATCCCTCAGCGATCGCTGATTTACCCACGCCCGGCTCACCTATAAGCAAAGGATTGTTTTTCTTGCGACGACTTAGAATTTGAGAAACGCGCTGTATTTCCGCTTCTCGCCCCACTACAGGGTCAAGCTTGCCTTCTTCGGCAAGTGCCGTTAAATCACGCCCAAAGTTGTCCAAAACCGGAGTTTTAGACTTCTTTTGACCTTTATTGCTCGATCCTCCTGAAAAAGGTTGGTCCTGATCTTTAGCGCTCGGGGCATCATCTTCAGGCTCACTGTATGATTCGTTTGTCGGTTCGATATAATCGTCGTCTTTAACCAATAGTTGTTTGAATTGTTCTTTGACACCATCGTAATCTACGTTCATTTTATGCAAAAGCTTCGTAGTAGGGTCATTTTCGTTGCGCAGTATACACAAAAGCAGATGCGCGGTATTGATTGCAGTACTCTGGAACAGTTTCGCTTCTAAAAAAGTGGTTTTTAGGGCGCGTTCGGCTTGACGGGTTAAATGTAAATTTTTCTTGTCTTGAGCAGTAAGCATGCCTTCGGCATTGGCCGGACTCAAGATTTCCACTTTGCGACGCAATTGATTTAGATCCACATCCAAAGCATTTAGAATGGATATAGCTTTTCCGTTTCCATCGCGCAAAAGCCCCAGCATCAAGTGCTCGGTTCCAATAAAATCGTGGCCTAAACGCAGGGCTTCTTCTTTACTGAAGGCAATAACGTCTTTAACTCGGGGTGAAAAATTATCTTCCATAGTCTGCTGTTTTTTACGCTTTTCAGCCTCTTTTCTCTAAAAGCAATCGTTTTTCATCTCAAAAATAAGCAAAAGAAATGCCAAATTTTGGTCGCTAGGGTAAATGGAAGAAAAATATGGTCAAAAACAAAGGTAAAAGCTATGAAGTTATTAACGATAAACCCCTGTTTTTTTGTTAATAAATTCATGATTTAAATAGAGTGTAAAGGCCCATAAACATTGATAATTTACTTAAATTGCCTTGTTTGTAAATACCTTTAAAAAAACCCTAACTAACTATGGCTGAAGGCGAAAAATTAATACCGATCAATATTGAGGATGAAATGAAGTCGGCGTACATCGATTATTCGATGTCCGTCATTGTGTCACGTGCCCTTCCTGACGTGCGTGATGGAATGAAACCAGTACACCGACGAGTGCTTTTTGGTATGCATGAACTTGGGGTACGTTCAAATACAGCCCACAAGAAATCAGCGCGTATTGTTGGTGAGGTTTTGGGTAAATATCACCCGCACGGAGACACCTCTGTTTACGACGCTATGGTGCGTATGGCTCAGGATTGGAGTTTGCGCTACATGCTCGTAGATGGACAAGGTAACTTTGGGTCAATTGATGGAGATAGTCCAGCGGCAATGCGTTATACAGAGGCGCGTATGCGTAAGATATCTGAGGACATGCTCGCTGACATTGATAAAGAAACTGTTGACCTAAAGCTCAACTTCGATGATACCTTGCAAGAACCAACAGTGTTGCCTACAAAAATTCCTGGTCTTCTCATCAATGGGGCCTCAGGTATTGCAGTGGGTATGGCCACTAACATGCCACCGCATAATCTGACAGAGGTTGTCGATGGTACTGTAGCCTATATTGATAACCACGATATCACGGTCGAGGAATTAATGACGCATATCAAAGCGCCTGACTTTCCGACAGGGGGCGTGATTTATGGCTACGAAGGAGTGAGAGAGGCCTTTTTAACTGGTAGAGGACGAGTAGTAATGCGCGGTAAAGCCCATTTTGAAGAAATCGAAGGGCGCGAGTGCATCGTGGTGACAGAGATTCCTTATCAAGTGAACAAGGCGGATATGATTAAAAAGACCGCAGACTTAGTTAACGAAAAGAAAATTGAGGGAATCAGCAATATACGCGATGAATCTGACCGCAATGGTATGCGTGTGGTTTACTTACTTAAACGCGATGCCATTCCGAACATCGTGTTGAATATGCTGTATAAATACACTGCGCTTCAATCGAGCTTTAGTGTGAATAATATCGCTTTGGTCAATGGTCGTCCAAAACTGCTTAACCTCAAAGAATTGATCTTACATTTTGTGGAACATCGTCATGAGGTGGTGACTCGGCGTACTCAATATTTGTTGCGCAAGGCCGAAGAGCGCGCCCATATTCTTGAAGGATTAATCATTGCCTCAGACAATATCGATGAAGTGATTGCACTTATTCGTGCCTCTTCTAATGCTGATGAAGCCCGTGAAAAACTGATGGAGCGGTTTGAGCTTTCTGAGATTCAAGCCAAAGCCATTGTGGAAATGCGTTTGCGTCAGCTTACGGGTCTTGAGCAAGACAAATTGCGTTCTGAGTACGAGGAGTTGATGAAAACTATCGAGGACTATAAAGATATTCTCGATAAAAAAGATCGCCGTATGACCATTATCAAAGAAGAGCTCATCGAGGTTCGCGAAAAATATGGCGATCAACGTCGTTCTGAAATAGAATATGCTGGCGGTGATGTAAGTATTACTGATTTGATCCCTGATGAGCAGGTGGTAATCACAATCAGTCATTTAGGTTATATCAAGCGAACTCCGCTAACCGAATACAAAACTCAAAATAGAGGGGGTGTAGGTCAAAAGGCTTCATCTACGCGAAATGAAGATTTCTTGGAGCACCTTTTTGTGGGAACCAACCACCAATATATGCTCTTTTTTACCCAAAAAGGAAAGTGTTTTTGGATGCGTGTATTTGAAATTCCAGAAGGCAGTCGTACTTCAAAAGGGCGTGCGATTCAAAACTTGATCAATATCGAGCAAGACGATAAGGTTAAGGCCTTTATTTGTACTCAAGATTTAAAAGATGAGGATTACATAAACAATCATTATGTGATTATGGCCACTAAAGAGGGACAGGTTAAAAAGACTCCGCTTGAGCAGTATTCAAGACCTCGTACTAATGGAATCAATGCCATAACAATAAAAGAAGGAGATGAATTGCTCGAAGCAAAACTTACCACAGGCGATAGCCAGGTAATGATTGCTGTGCGCTCGGGTAAAGCCATTCGCTTTGAAGAAGAGAAAACTCGTCCTATGGGCCGAAATGCATCAGGGGTGCGTGGAATCACATTGGGGGGACCCAAAGATGAAGTGATTGGCATGATTACTGTAGATGATCAAGAGTCGGACATCCTTGTGGTTTCTGAAAATGGTTATGGTAAACGTTCAAGTATTGAAGATTATCGAATTACAAATCGTGGCGGAAAAGGAGTGAAAACAATAAGTATTACCGAGAAAACTGGAGGTCTTGTCGCCATTAAAAACGTCACCGATAACGATGATTTAATGATCATCAATAAGTCTGGGATTGCCATCAGAATGGCCGTGGAAGACCTTAGGGTAATGGGTCGTGCCACTCAAGGAGTACGTCTAATTAAAGTACGTGAGGAAGATTCAATTGCCGCTGTTGCCAAAGTCATGCACGATGAAGATAACATTGACTCAGAGGACTCAGACATTGAAACGGGAGACATGAGCAATTTAATTGAAAATAACAATGAGATGGGTGAAACTGAGGTAACTCAAGCAGATGAAGATCAAGCTGCAGCCCAAGAGGAGACAGATCAAACAGAAGAATAATTAATTAATAATAAAATGAAAAAACATTTTGTACTGGTTTTTGCTATAATGGTATCAACCGTTGTCTTGGGACAGAAAAAGGAATTGAGAAAGGCAGAAAAAACCCTAGAGGCGTTGAATTATACAGAAACTCTAGCTCAGCTGAATCAAGCTGAGGCCAAATTTGCTGAAATGGATAAAGAACAAGTGATTCAATTTTATTTGATTAAAGCTGAAGCGCTTCTAGGTTCAGGGGAGCAAGTGAGCGATAATAATCTTACCAATGCGGTCGAGGCTTTGAGTCAAGCTAATTCACGCGGATTAGATAATGAAAGCCAGCAGCGTGCCGATCGAATCGTATGGACGTTGCGTGGGGTTTTTGTGAATAAGGCAATCGAGGCGCAGAACGGCGAGAATTATGGTCGTGCTGCAGACTTATTGACTCAAGGGTATACATTAAGCCCAACCGACACCTCATTTTTATATTATGCAGCCGGAAACTTAGTTAATGGTGGACTATTTGATCGTGCGCTTGAAAAATACACCCAACTTTTGGAAATGGGTTACACTGGAATTCGTGAAGAATTTTACGCGGTGAGTAAAGCCAATGGAGAAGAGGTGATGTTTGAATCACGCGAACAACGTGAGGAAGGAATGAAATTTGGCTTATACGAGCAGCCTCGTGATTTTAAATCTGAATCTGTAGAATCTGATCTACTTCAAAAAGTAACTTTAATCTACATCAATCAAGGACAAGACGAAAAAGCCGTAGCGCTGATGGCCCGTGCCCGTGCCGCAAATCCTAATGATGTCAACTTAATGCGTTCTGAGGCTGATTTAGCCTACAAGATGGGGGATATGGTTAAATATCGTCAAGTAATGGAGCAAGTTGTTGAAACCGATCCAAACAATCCTGAGTTGTTCTATAATTTGGGAGTAAGCGCTATGCAATTGGGAGAGAGTGATCGTGCAAAAACCTATTACGCAAAGGCCCTAGAATTAGATCCGACCTATTCATACGCTCAGATAAATATGGCTTCATTGATTTTACAAGGAGAGAAAGATTTGGTAGAAGAGATGAATAATCTAGGAACTTCTGCAGCCGATAATCGACGTTATGATGAATTAAAAGAAGTCCGCCGAGAAATGTATCGTGAGGCTTTGCCATACTTAGAGGGGGCTTCACAAACCGTTCCGGATAATATTGAGGTTTTGCGCACGCTAATGAACCTATACAGTCAATTAGGCATGACTCCTGAATACAAGGCTGCAAAGGCTAAAGTTGCTGAACTTGAAGGGAAATAAATATTTGATTTCATAAAATTTACATCGATCCGATTGGGTCATCAGACAAAAAAAGGCAGCGTGCAGCGCGGCCTTTTTTTTATTTATTTTTACTCAGTGTGCCAAGTCAAATAAGCAGAAAGAGAATATGCATGGGCTTAGAGTATCTTCTTGATAACTCTGAGTTTGTGGGTATGCGTATTTTTGTCGGTATTAAAGATCCCTGTTTGATCTAGGCGGTCGATTCGGACTTCACCATGGGCATGTAGAATGTAATTATCCTTCATGATTAGTCCAACATGGGTGATTTTTCCCTCTGTATTATCAAAAAACGCGAGATCACCTGGAGTGCTTTCCTCTATAAAACTCAGGGGGTCTCCCAATTGAGCTTGATCTTTAGCATCCCGAGGTAATGACTTGCCGCTCAAGCGATAGACCATCTGAGTAAGTCCGCTGCAGTCAATCCCAAATGGAGTTTTACCACCCCACAAGTATGGTGTGCCTAGATACATAAGGGCCTGCTCTATGATTAGTTCTGAATTCTGCTTTTCGGTTCGGCGTCTTTGGCCTTCAAAGGTATCGCCCAGGAGATCACAATTATGAATACTGCTGCCCAATACTATCGATTTAAGAAGCCCTGAAGCTGTACTCACAAAGTCAACCAAATCACCGCTGTAAGAAGCGTTTCTGACCAAAGCCTCATTATATTGTTCTGCGCTTAGCCCTTGATACTGCTTGCGATCGATCCAGCCGGAGTAGTCGTCTGCGGTGCATCTTATTTTGATCCATTTTTTACGCTGATCGATTATTTTAAAGAGTTCGCCATAAAGTAATTGAGAGACTAGTTCGCTAGCATCTTCGGGATTAGCCCGCATAGGGACGATACTTAAATGACAAATTCCGTAGTTCATTGTTATGTCAAACACATGACGCTTTAAGGCTTATTCAAGATCGCTCGATGATCATCGCTGAAGCCCCGCCACCGCCGTTACATATACCTACCGCTCCAAAGCGTCCTTGATTTTGATCAAGTACACTGATTAGGGTGATTAATATACGAACACCACTGCATCCAAGGGGATGACCCAGAGATACTGCACCTCCGTTTACATTAACCTTATCAGGAGATAAGTCCATTATTTTCATATTGGCGAGTCCAACCACAGAGAAAGCTTCATTTAATTCAAAATAATCAATATCCGTTAGACTTAATCCTGCCTTATCTAAAGCTTTGGGTAGGGCTTTAGCTGGGGCTGTTGTAAACCACTCAGGGGCTTGAGCTGCATCAGCATAACTTACAATGCGGGCCAGAGGTTTCAAACCGAGTTCAACGGCCTTTTCTTCACTCATAAGTACCACAGCACCAGCGCCATCATTGATTGTAGAGGCATTTGCAGCTGTGACTGTACCATCTTTGACAAAGGCAGGGCGCAAACTGGGTATTTTATCTAGTTGCACGTTTTTGTATTCTTCATCTTGGCGGATCACAATAGGTTCACCACGCCTTTGTGGTACGGAAACAGGAACAACTTCATCGTCAAACTTGCCCTCGGCCCAGGCTTTCGCAGAGCGCTCATAGGAGGTAATGGCAAAAGCATCTTGATCTTCACGACTGCAGCCGTACTCGGTAGCACACTGTTCGGCAAAAACACCCATCGCTTGTTGGGCATAAACATCCACAAGGCCGTCTTTTTGTAGGCCATCAGTTAGGGTTGCAGACCCGAATTTTTGACCCTGACGCATCGCGACATAGTGCGGTATATTACTCATGCTTTCCATGCCGCCGGCTACAACTATTTCCGCATCGCCCATGGCGATGGCTTGTGCCCCCTGCATTACGGCTTTCAATCCTGAAGCACATACTTTATTTACTGTGGTACAGGGCACACTGTCCGGAATTCCAGCGCCTATTGCGGCTTGACGAGCGGGGGCTTGACCTGCACCAGCTTGAACGACCTGACCCATTAGTACCTCTGAGACTAGGGCCGGATCAAGATTAATTTTATCTAATGCACCCTTGATCGCTATAGCCCCTAATTCTGGGGCTGAAAGGGATGATAAACTCCCCAGAAAGCTACCTATCGGGGTACGTGCACGAGAGACGATTACAATGTTTTTACTCATGAAATTAGGTTATCAAGAGAGCTAAATTAAGCATTATAAATGAATTCTTTTGGGGCATAACTAAAGCCTTGTGATAAGTTATAACGAATTGTTACCTTTACTTTTTAAGTCGGTATCAATGCACCAATTTTTGTCTTTGCTTTCGCGCAATCAGTCCAATGCCTTCAAGCTTTTACTGATGGTGGCTTCTATCATCTTGGTGATTTATATGTTACCCAAGGGAGGCCAGTTTAAGTATCAATTCCAAAAAGGTAAACCTTGGCAATACGAAAATCTGTATGCGCCTTTTAATTTTACTATAAAAAAAGACAACAAAACACTAGAAGAGGAACGCGAGGCGATCAAACGTAACGCTGTTCCATTTTTTGATTTAGATCCGGACATTCCGCTAAAGGCCTTGCAGGAATTCAGTGTGCTGTTAGATTTGAGCTATCAGGATAGTGCTTGGGTTACGCCTAAAAATAAAGTCAAGCAAATCGGACTTAATCTTGTGAATAAACTCTATAAAAATGGGGTGCTTGGCGGTAGTGGAGATGATTATTTACCAGAGCAATTGGTAAACCTCAGGGTTGATAATCAGGTGAGACAAACCGTTTACTCAAGGGTAGTACAGCGAGAAGAGCTGGCGGTTTTATCTCAGCGAGAGACCGGTTCAACTCCTGAAATTGCTGATATTTTCACCCAAATTATCGCTACCGTAGTCAAACCGAATTTAATCTATAATGCTGCGCTTACCGAAGCCTCAGTCCAAGAGCTATTGGCAGACATCAACCCAAACATTGGCGTAGTAGAGAAGGGGGCAAGAATTATTGCTAAAGGAGAAATTGTAGAAGGGGATAAATTTGAACGACTCAATTCTCTTAGGGAACAATTTCAGAGTCAGGTGTGGAGTCAAAGCAACTACAAATGGTTAGTTTTCGGTTACACCTTATTGGTGTCCTTGGTATTTGTGATGCTTTATTTGTTTTTGCGCAAATACCGCCCTGAAATTTTTGAACACAACACTAAACTCAGTTTTATTTTCATAAATATACTGTTGATGATTTTTGTGACAACTTTAGTTATCAAATTTGACGCAGCTTATGTCTATTTGATACCATTGTGTATTTTACCCATTGTCCTGAAGAGCTTTTTTGATGCGCGTTTGGGCTTATTTGCCCATGTCCTTACAGTATTGCTACTGGGATTTATCGTGCCGAACAGTTTTGAGTTTATGTTTTTGCAAATCATTGCTGGGATTGTCACCATACTCACAGTATCCGAACTTTCAAAAAGGGCCAATCTTTTTATTTCTGTGGGTCAAATTACAGGGATTTATATCGTTGGCTATTTGGCCTTTTTCATTATTCAAGAAGGCAGTCTAGATGGTTTATTTAGTGGGTATGGCACTTTGGCCATGGAAAACTTTGCTTATTTCTTGATTTGTGGATTGATTACGCTATTTGCCTTTCCACTGATCTACGCTTATGAGCGAATTTTTGGGCTGGTTTCAGAAGTTTCGCTGCTCGAGCTGAGCAATACCAACTCACTACTATTAAAGGAATTGTCAAACAGGGCACCAGGGACCTTTCATCATTCTCTGAATGTGGCTAATCTGGCTGAGGCTGCCGCCCAGGAAATAGGGGCCGACAGTATGTTGGTGCGTGTGGGGGCTTTGTACCATGACATTGGGAAAATGAATAATCCTACAAACTTTACCGAGAATCAAGTCAACTCCATTAATACGCTAAACGATTTAGAGCCTTTAGAAAGCGCCAAAATTATTATTGGACATGTTATCAAGGGTATCGAGCTCGCACGTAAATACAAGCTTCCAGAGCGCATCATAGACTTCATTAGAACGCATCATGGAACAAATCTGGTGTATTTCTTTTACAAAAAGGAAATTGAACAGCAGGGTAGTGCTGTGGAAAAGCATTTTAGATATCCCGGGCCAAAACCCTTTTCTAAAGAAACAGCTATACTGATGATGGCCGATAGTGTAGAGGCAGCCAGCAAAAGCCTCAAAGACCCGACTTCGGCTAAGATTAATGAATTTGTAGAGTCGATCGTAGACATGCATATGGAGCAGGGTCAATTTGATAACGCGAACATTACCTTTAAGGAAATTGGGCAGATCAAAAAGGTGTTGAAGAAAAAGCTAACCAATATGTATCATCTGCGTGTGGCGTATCCTGAATAAATCGCACAAGTATTGTGAAAAAACGCCCATAAAATTTTGGGTTATTGGGTATAAAAAAATACATTTGCATCCGCATTGAAAAATGCACGTTCTTATCACATAGACAGGAGAGGTGCCAGAGTGGTAATGGAGCAGATTGCTAATCTGTCAACGGGAAACCGTTGCCAGGGTTCGAATCCCTGTCTCTCCGCAATGTAACTGTAAAATTACAGCATAATTTTACGGGGTGTAGCGTAGCCCGGTTATCGCGCCTGCTTTGGGAGCAGGAGGTCGCAGGTTCGAATCCTGCCACCCCGACATTAAATGGAGCTCTGTGGGTTTGTGA
>JAYOYS010000001.1:190779-208843 GCA_038153605.1 Flavobacteriaceae bacterium | reverse complement strand
GGTAAGTTGGCGAAAAAAGCAAAACTCGGATACGGGGTAGGCAACTGGGTGCAAAACTTAATTTTGACGTATTTACCTTTCATCGCAGGAGGTGGCGTAGCCTGAATAATGGGCAGCATGACCTCATTGAGCTGACTAGTTTTGACTTTTTTACTGCGATTTTCGTAGACTTGAACGGCTGTTTCAATGGCTTTAAAGATGCGTTGTTTCGACAGAGCACTCATAAAAACTACTGGAACATCAACAAAGGGTTCACATTGTTTTTTGATGTACTGTTCCATTTCCTTGGTGGTCTTGTTGTCTTTTTCGACCAGGTCCCATTTGTTGGCCAAGATCACAACTCCCTTGTTATTGCGCTGGGCTAACCAAAAGATATTTTGCACTTGACCATCAAATCCGCGCGTGGCATCAAAAACTAAAAGCACGACATCACAATGTTCTATTGCACGTACACTGCGCATGACACTGTAAAATTCAAGATCCTCTTTAACTTTACTTTTCTTGCGGATTCCCGCAGTATCGACAAGATTAAAATCAAATCCAAAGCGGTTGTACTGAGTATCGATACTGTCCCGTGTGGTCCCTGCAATATCGGTCACCACAAAACGATCTTGTCCGATTAAGGCATTGATAAAAGATGATTTTCCCGCGTTAGGACGACCCACCACCGCAAAGCGCGGTAATTCCGACTCTTGAGCTTCTGAATTTTCAGGAAGCGCTGCGGCAACGGCATCTAATAAATCGCCCGTTCCACTCCCATTAATACTCGAAATAGTAAAGTACTGATCAACCCCTAATGAATAAAATTCAACGGCATCTTGCTCGCGATTAGCACTGTCCACTTTGTTGACCGCCAGAAAATACGGCTTTTTACTGCGTCGCAAAAGCTGAGCTACCTCCTGATCCATCCCAGTCACCCCATGACTTACATCAACCATAAAAATGATCACATCAGCCTCACCAATCGCTAACTCGACTTGTTTGTCGATTTCTGCTTCAAAAATATCATCGCTACCCACGACATAACCGCCTGTATCTATCAAAGAAAAGCTCTTTCCGTTCCAATCACTTTTACCGTAATGACGATCGCGAGTTACCCCGCTCACGGCATCCACGATAGCCTCACGTCTTTGGATCAAGCGATTAAAAAAAGTGGATTTTCCTACATTAGGACATCCGACAATAGCAACAATACTCATAATACAAAATTGGCCACAAAGTTAGTGGATAAAAACTTAAGAAATCCGCATGTTCAGGTTTTTAAGTGGCTGCCCATTGCGCTCTTAGGGGTTATTGAGCGTCATAGCCAAATCGGCGGAGTTGTTTGGGGTCGTTACGCCAATTTTTATTGACCTTAACTACTAATTTTATGAAAATCTGTTTGCCAAAAAAGCGCTCAAGATCTTTGCGTGCCTCGATGCCTACCCATTTTAAAGGCTGGCCTTTATGTCCAATAATAATACCCTTTTGTGTTTCCCGTTCTACCATAATTATGGAGCGGATACGGATGATCTCATCATCTTCAAAAAATTCCTCGGTATCTATTTCTACAGCATAAGGTATCTCCTTTTTATACTGAAGTAAGATTTTCTCACGAATGATTTCATTGACAAAAAATCGCTCAGGCTTGTCGGTCAACTGGTCTTTTGGATAAAATTCTGGAGATTCGGGAAGTAAAGCCAAGATGCGCTGAAAAACCTCAGTTACCCCAAAATTCTCTGTAGCTGAAATTCCAAAAACCTCAGCATTGGGAACCTTCTCTTGCCAATAAGCCAGTGCCTCCTTGAGCTTGTCTTCGTTACCCAAATCAATTTTATTGAGCAAAAGTAATACTGGGATCTTGGCCTTATTAATGCGTTCAAAAAAACTGTCATCTTTCAGATCCTTTTCGCCAAGTTCCACCATATAAATGAGAACGTCGGCATCGTCAAAAGCCGATTTTACAAACTCCATCATATGGGATTGAAGGGCATATGCCGGTTTAATGATCCCAGGGGTATCGCTAAATACTGCTTGAAAATCTTCACCATTGACAATACCCAAAATTCGGTGGCGAGTGGTTTGTGCTTTACTGGTGATAATTGACAAACGCTCTCCAACAAAAGCGTTCATAAGTGTACTCTTACCTACATTAGGGTTTCCGATAATATTGACGAATCCAGCACGGTGGGCCATAAAGAAAATTTTGACAAAGTTACGTCAAGTTTCCTTAGCGCTTGTAGCCTCCTTTAATCAATACTCTTTTTGGGTTGCGCGCTACATTATAGAGCCCCCAATGCTTTTCGGGTTCTGCCGGATCATCAGAGCCTTTCCAAGGTTCATCAAAGGCCTCAAACCAAAAAACCAATACCTTAGACTCCTCAGCCCAACGATTAAGCGCTTGATAATAGGTCTTTTGCGCCATGGGATGAGCAAAATGCACCGGTATTCCCTTTCCGTTGGCCATAGTAGGCCAGCCTGCTTCAGTAATGACCACCGGTTTATCGGGATACTTCTGGATTATTTTACTAAAGTCACTTTGGGTAACGCCAAGGGCCTTATCGATGTCTTGATACTCCCAGACAGGATAGGTGTGGATTGAGATAAAATCTACATGCTTCACAAGGGGAACCATTACCTCTAACCAGGGCACGTAGTTATCACAGACTGTGACGGGCTGCGTGCACTTGGCTTTGACCATTAAAATATACTCCTTGATTTGCGCCACATCAACCAAATGATCAGTCCAAGAAACACAAGCTTCATTACCTACAGCCAAGGCAAAAATACGCTGGGGATATTGGTTTGCAATCTGTATCAAATCAAGGACTTGCTGCCGATTTCTCTGTGCGTTCGCTTTTAATACCTCTGGGGCGTAAATCCCCGAATCCCAACCGCAATTTGGATTGTTTACCTCAGCCTCCAAATAAGCACCAATCATTACTTTTAAAGTAATACTTTCTTTTTCAAGCACTTCGAGCACCATTTTTGTATGGTTATCGACGCTATATAGGCGGATATAAGAAAAATGCTGAGCCACCAAAAGCAAGTCTTGTTTGACCTCTTGCTCTGTGGGAATGGGGCCTCCTGGAAATTGATTTTCTCGATAACCAGAATAACACACTCCTGGCCCAGCATCAATGGAAAAAAATTGATCGTAATGCAAGGCAAAAAATTCTTAGACGATGAAGGTACGGATTAAAATTTTAGTTGATCATGCTGATCCCAAAGACCCCAATAAGCCCCTACTGCCCCCTCTGCATCTACTTTCCAAGACTCATCAAAGGCAGAAAAATAAAACATTTCAATACCTTCGGTTTGAGACCAGGTTTGTGCATTAATAAAATACTTCAAAGCGTTTTCATAAGCAGGCACTGCAGCGCCGAGAGCTTCTCCCTCACTAGGCCAACCCGTCTCGGTAATGATTACCTTTTTACCAGGAGCCGCAGCCTGTGCTTGATAATACATTTGCTTCATATAAAGCAATGAGTAATCAATACCACAGCCTTCCCAATACGGATAACAATTGGCTAAAATCACATCGCACGCCTCGGTGATTTTTGGACGATTTGTGAATTCATAGTAAGCATCTACATAACCCACAGGGATCTCTGGCAATGCCTCTTTGACGCGATTGATGTAATCGATAAGTTCCTGCTCTGGAAGCTCTTTGCGGTACATCACTTCATTACCCACTGCGGCAACATCGACATAACCTTTATTGGCTAAAGCCACTAAAGCCTCGATTTCCTCTTCATTTTTTTCTAGATCATCCCCGAGCCAAGCCCCAACTAAAGTTTTAAATCCATATTCCCTTGCCAATACTGGAATCTGCTCATTGCCTTCGGTACAGGAAAACACTCGAATCCATTTGGTGTAAGGTTGTAATAAGGCTAATTTTCTTCTGATTTGCGCCTCTGAAATTGGATCTCCTGGTTTTTGTGTACCTTCATAGGGGCTAAAACAAATTCCGTGCATTTTTTCATTGAGCAATACGCGACTTTGCTCTTGCAATCCCTTTCGATCTAGAGCATTGACCTGGACTCCAGCCAATGACATCATCTTTTCTTTTCTGTACGACATGAATGATAATTTAAATTTCTATTTATGAATTTTTTCTTTTCTCTAATTGTGCTTTAATCTCTTGTGCCTTTTCTTCTGTAATATCATAGTTCTTCATGATCCAAATAGCCCCTATGACCCCTGCAATGGGTAACAAGGTATAGAAGAGACGCATTCCAGTAACGGCAGATTGGGTCACGTTTTCAGCATCAAACCCAACTACTGAAAGAATAAATCCTCCAAGCAGGGCTGCTATTCCAAATCCTAATTTTACCATCCACCAATAGACGGCCCCTAAAACCCCTTCACGGCGTTTGCCTGTTTGCAACTCATCTAAGTCACATACATCGGCTGTCATACTCATCATAATGGTGAACAAACTACCTATCCCAAAGGAATGAAACGGCAGGGCAAATAAAAATAAATATGGCTTTCCTGGAACAAACAAAAACCAAAATAAAATATACCCGACAATAGAGATCAGTTGAGAGATGATAAAGGCCTTCTTTTTTCCCATGACCTTAGACATTTTGGTAATTATCGGAATAACTAAAAAGGTCGTGACCAAAGCACCAACCGAACCATGCATGGCCGGCCAATTCCCTGCACTGGCCGGATCACTGTTAAAAAGATAATGCACTATGATTAAAAAGGTGTATGCGGCGATGACATTAAATGAATTGAAAATCAAAAAGGTCGCCCCGGCAATTTGGCGGAATTGTGGGATCTTGAAAGCTTCAAAAGCCGAAGTAAAAATTCCTTTGATACTTTTTAGAACATGAGGGGCGCTAATGGGCAAAAAGTCCGTGCGGTCCAAAGTCGATTTACTTTTGAGGAAAAGGGCCGGGATTAGCGCAAATACAGTACAGGGAATCGCCACCCAAATCGACAAATCACGAACCCCTTGGTCTGCCCCTTCTGGAAACCAAGCAGGGTCGTATAAAATAACCCAAAACCAGGGTGCAATAACCCAGGCCCATTGGCCAATAAATTGGGCCACAGCCATAATTTCTGTACGCTCGTGAAAGTCCTCACTGATTTCGTACCCCATGGCGACATAGGGTACACTAAAAATAGTAAGGCCCAGATAAAAGACTAATGACCAACTCAAAAAGTAAATAAAATTGTACACAATTCCATCGTCCTTGTGCAGTTGCCACATAGCGACATAGGCCAGACCCATAATTAGAGCACCGATGAGCACGTATTGTCGTCTGCGGCCCCACTTTGATTTAGTATTGTCTGAAATAAATCCCATGATGGGGTCAGTTATCGCATCAAATATTCGAGGCACAAATTGTATGACACCCCATAGGATGGCGGCAAAACCCAAGTCTTGCACCAAAACGATAATAAAAACCCCCAAAGCGGCGGGAAACATTTGATTAGCGAGCATCCCAAAACCAAAAGCAATCTTTTGGCCCATGGAGACACCCTTTTTCGGCATTGATTTCACATCTGTCATAGTCGTAGTCTTTTGTTAGTTGTTTATTATAATGGTCTGTATCGCTTGGGGCGTTAAATCCACGCGATAGATTTGATCGATTACTTTAATTTGAATGTGTTTAGGCTCCTTTGTCGGATTAAATAATACCACTACAAAGCTATTTTCATCGGCTTTAATGGCGGTGGCCATAATATCCTGGTCGGCACAACTGTGCTGTATCACCACAAATCCTGGTCGAATAAATTTGCTGAAATGACACATTACATAATACAGTGGGGTAAAATAGATGGCGTCTTGATCGGGATCTACAAGAACTGGCGCTACACACCAATTTTCAAACCAATTTGGTCCTCCTTGTCGATCCAACACCATATTCCAATCAATCCATCCATTAACCCAGTGATTTAAACATCCTATTATATCCCTGGCATAGCGGTGTACAGGCGCGTATTTAGGATGTAAATATTTTTTTTCAGGCTCGCGCCATGTGTAACCCCAATCCGTAGCCTCTTCACGCCAATACCAATCGTCATCTTCCCAAACAGGAATCTGAGCATCGCAACAGGCTTCAGTTTGGATTAAATACTTGTCGGGAGCGGCTTGATGTGCCCGCTCTAAGGCGTCGGGGAAATAATCATAGGTGCTTTCGTACCAATGCACTGCAGTACCATCAAAATAACGTGCGTTTTCTGGATTTTGATACATTACCGAAACCCATTGATCCAAGCCTTCACGATTTTGATCATAGCCCAAAATCTTTAAATGCTCTAGTCCAGTCTCAGCCAGTGCTGGTCCTAAATGATCTTGAACAAAAGCAGTCATTTGCTCGGGTGAAAAATGCATGCTCTCCCAGTTACCTCCATTACCATGGGGCTCATTTTCTACCGTGAATCCCCAAAGCGGTATACCCTCTTTGGCATAGGCATGAGCATATTTAACAAAAAACTGAGCCCAGGTCAAAGAATATTCGGGTAACAAATTGCCGCCGACCCATGAGTTATTGTCTTTCATCCATGGCGGGGCCGTCCAGGGTGAAGCAATTAATTTGAAACCATCGACTGAGCATTTTAGGGCGGCCTTTATCATAGGGATGAGATAGTCGCGATCGTGCTCGATATTAAAATGGTCGAGGTTTTTATCTCCAGCCACCGGTGCATAAGAATATTGTCTTCTCGAAAAATCACATGAATTCATGTGCGTTCTAGTCATGGAGTAGTTTGCTCCGTCCTGTGAAAAATAGGCCTGAATAATTGATTGCCGCTTAGATGGACTCATTTGATGCACCAAATATGAGGTAGCGTCCGTAAACGAACCTCCAAAACCGGTAATAGTTTGGCGCTCGCAATCAGGTAATAAAACGAGTTCCACAGAGCCTTTCTCTTCACGCTGTGCCCAAATCGCTATTTGACTTTGGCTTACACGATTAAAGTTACCTCCAGACCGAGAGGTCTCAAACACCTCAATTTTCAATCCTGCTTTAATTATTTTCATTTCTACATCACTCATGCACTTACCAAATTCATTATTCAGATTCCGGATAGGCCTTAAAACTGGATTGAATTACGGCATAAACCTCCTTTGTATTGCGATCAATATCCACAATACCCCAATATTCTTCATTGGCCGTTGCATCATAAGGCACTCCACTACTGCCCGGAGCCCAACCTCCAACGTCCTGAGATTCTGGATTACCCGCTTTCCACCATCCATCTGTAAAAGAAAAAATCGCCACTCCAACGGAGCGTGTTTGAGGTGTTAAAATCTGTGAGAGCATCTTAGCCAAAGCATCGGCTTGTGCCTTTTGGTTTTTCCCCTGCTCATACCCCAATTTTGCGGAAGTCATATAACTGTCTGCCCCGAGTTCTGAAAAATATACCGCCTTATCGCTGAGACGGTTAAAATCCTCAATTGCCTTATGAGATTCGTCCCATCGATAAACATTAAGCCCCCAGAGATCTAATTCGTTTAATTGCTGAATTACCTCTTTTGTGGGTACCTCTCCATGAGCTGAAGCTACAGGATGCTCGGAATCTATTTTATGAATTTCTGTTATTGCCTGTGCGGCGGTCGTATACCATAAATCCAGGGAGCCACCAAACCACTCTGGATGATAATTGTACTCATTCCCCAATTCCCACAGCAATATGGCAGGATGTTCTTTATACTTACGGACATAATCTAAGTAACTGCCAGAACGCAAATCGTAGCGCCCTTGTTGATTGTATCCAAAGCTCACAATAACACGGATACCAGCCTTATAAATTTCATCCAAAACTTCTTCTGAATCAATTGGCTCATACACACGAATCGTATTGATTCCTGCTTTGCGCATAAGATCTAGATCCTGGGTTAGGCGCTCAAAACTTCTTTTGGTCTGCCCCTTGTCCACTGGATGATAACAAACCCCTTTAATGAAATAGGAGCCCTGATGCGTCTGAAGCTTGGCTTGCTCGACCCAAACCTTATTCGACTGAGATTGAACGCTGTCCTTGCATCCCGCCATAAAAAGGACTGTTAAAAAAATGAGAACTAAGTATAATCTTTTTTTTGTCATCATTTATTTAAATCATTCGGCGGGTATAGATTGTTGTTGCGGTTCAAGAATCGCTAAGTCTTCAACCAATAATTCTATATTACCGTTATAGGTTTTTTCAATTTCCTTTCCATCACGTGTCAATCCTTTAAATACATCTTGGTCGACCAAAGACCATAAGGCGTACTTGGCCTGTCCAACAGAGGTAAAGAGTCCAAAATGATTTTCAGAATCTGATGGATTTGCTGAACTTTTCCAGGGCTCATCAAAAGCCTCAAAGAAAAAACAACTGATATTGGCCTTTTGAGTCCAAGCCCTCATTGCCTTGTAAAACTGAGCCTGCTTATACTCGTCGGCCGCTCTAGATCCCTCGGGCCCATAAAGCCCGTCTGAACTGCTCGCCCATCCTGTTTCTCCAATATGCATGGGTTTTTCTACGCCAATACTCTTGAGATAGGCAGCCACCTGAGCAAACTGATTTTGACTGTACTCAAGAGCATGATTCATAAGCTCGACACTGGCCGAAAATTTTAATTCCTTAGTGATAGCAGTCGATTCGTTAATGGAGGTTCTCGCAGTTGTGTCCAAGTCCGAAAGGTTATAATGCCAGAAAGAAGGGTTGTAATGGGTATCGTGAAATGGATAGGTATGCAACGAAATATAATCCACGGCTCGAATAAGCGCATTGAGCTCATCATTATGGTATTCTGAGCCGCCACCACCCCAAGAGGCAAAATTGTCAGAACTTGTTATCCATAAATCTGAGGGCAGGACTCCCTTCGTTTTTAAATCTTGAAGGTAGTTCACCCATCCAAGAATAACTTTTGGGGCCACAAAGTATGAAGCGGCCCAATGGACCATGGCCTCATTGCCCACAGCAATAACTTTTATAATATGAGGATACTCTTTAGCTAATGCTGCAGCCCGATCAATTTCGCCTTTATTGGCCGGATAATTTTCTTGATTATGGTCTGGCGATTCAGTCCATGCGCCAGCACAATCAATCCAGGCACCTAACATAATATACATCTCAAAACTCGGATCAGTCTTTTGGATTTGGTCGATAGCTTTAACGACATTAGTCGCATGAGGAAACTGCATATTATAGGTGCGTAAAAAACGTATACCCATAGCATGCATGATGCGTAAATCCTCTTTTAATTGTTCGATACTAGGCTGCTCTTGTCGCCCTAAACCGCGATAACCCCCGTATGAAATTGCAGGATATTCAGGATTGCCTAGAATTTCAGAAGCACTTTTATGGTGCATAACTTTATCTTGTTTTTGATTAAAGGCACAAGCTACTAAACCCGTTGCCAAAACCGCAGCGTATAGCAGTTTGCCTCCTTGTTGGAGTGCTTTCTTAGACAACGAAAAGCTTAATCTTGCTTGTGATTTGATCATTCTTTTGTTTTGTTTTTATGCGATCTAGCAAATCACGGTCACTTGAGCAACACGATGACTGCGTTTAAAAATAGCTTGACTCAGTTCAACAGTTAGCGTAAGTCCAGAGATTGAGACTTCACTTCCATCGGTCATGTTTACCTTCATAGATGGAGACCCACCGCGTAAATGCACCACAGGCACTTGACATACCGTGTAGGCCAAACTCTGTTCTGGTAAATCAATAACTTCTGTTTTTTGAGTTACATCTACATATTTAAATTGGGCCGGTGCCATCAAAAACTCTGACTCTGGGAGTAGAGCCCGATCAAAACTCAATTGACCGTTAGCAACACGTACCCCAAGCTCTCCAAAACGACAAAGCAAATCTTCTTTTACTTGGCCAGTCATACCCGGTTGTTGTGCCCCCTTTCCTCCAGGAGTATGGGAATAAGGATCTGTCGGAAATGCTCCGTAAAGTTCAGGAGATTTATGTGCCCCGATTCCTGCATTAATTTCGAAATAATGATCGTATAATCGACCGACAATTTTTCGATCTATATTTTGGGCAACTGCCAACTTTGTGACCTCAAAAACGGCTAAGCGCAATTTTGATACCATGTGCCAATAAATAGAGCCAAGACCTTCATAACCAAAGAATGTTCCTGAGCGACCGGTAAAAGATTTATGGTTAAAAATCGATTCGTAAATGTTTTCAATGTGTTTGCCCTCTTGTTTCACCAGCAATTGATATTCCTCTGGCAAATTGGCCAGTGCGGCACGCAAATAATTAACATTATTGAAATTGCCGTTAAAATGATAGCCTCCCAGACAATCCTTGGTCACAATTTCCATATTGCCTTCTGATGCCAGTTGTGATAAAAGCGTGGAGCTAGCCAAGGTCTGAGCATCGATATTGTTTTTCTTTAAAAAACGCGGCAAAGTCTTATTGGGATATAACACATAACTGTATTGATCCTCTCTGAACAAAGCACTGGCTTTGAGTGCATCCAACACTTCCAAACTTTGTTCGGCCGAGAGATAACCTGAACTCAAAGCAGCCACTTGACCCTCAAGCATTTCAGGTAAGTATGTTATGGCGATACTACTATCCTCGACAACCGTCATTAGATTATAGGCATGGTACAAGTTATCATTGCGTTTGTTGGCCTCTATTGAATGGTGTAAATGGGACAATGCCAAATCAATAAATTCCGCCAAATCACTGAGTAACATTGAGGACTTCTTGCCTGAAAAATCCTCATCATAAATTTTTTGACGATAATCGCTGGCAGGCATCCCAAGTCCGTCCAGAATACTTTTTCGCTGCTGATCTGATATGGGCTGAGCAAGGCTATCCTTGAATTTGGCCAATGTTGCTTTCATCTGGGTATAGCACTGTAAAAGTTCGTCTGAAATGGCCACTTCATTATGCTCAGTTTGCGCTAAAATATCTTTAAAAAATACCAGGAAGCGTCGCAAATAATAGAGCGTCACCATAGAGACCCCATTACCCACTAAGGCATTGTTAGCGTCATTCCACTCGGGACGTTGGGTATTCATCCAAATCCCAGCCTCTGGAATAAAATTCGATAATTTGGCCAAGGTTGTGGCCATAATTTTTTCGATGAAGTTGACCTTGTAAATAAAGACGTGCGTTTCTCTTAAGAGCGCCCCATCTCCTCCGATTTCATCTTTTTTGAATTGTATTTTGGTCTCTCTCTCATGATCAAATTCGATGGTGTTTTTTGGATCCTTCAGTAAGTCTGCATAGGGTTTGATGCGATAGGGCACATTAGCATATACAAATGAATTCTCCGTAAAATATGTCTCTAGTTTTTCCGGAGAGTAAGCCTTTAAAAACTCCAAGAATTTTAACAAATAGATGATTTGATGATCGCCCCAATAGCCAATGTAAGACCAAGGGTTATCGGGCTCAATGGTCTCCCATTCAAAACCATCTTTAAATACGCGATATGGATTATAACCATCAAAGGTTGTGGCATTGAGGAATTTGAAAATCATACCCTCAATAAATTCTGGATAAGCATGGGCCAAGGCTTCCCAATTTTGAAAAATATCACGCCAGTTTCCCTGATAATCAAGAATCTTTGATCCATCGTCTTCATTGCGCAAATTGATAGAGAACTTATTCCAAGGGCGACTTGGATCTCCATGTCGGCGACTGAATTTTAACGGAAGATACTCGGTACACAAACGCTGAAAATTCAAATCCTCATCTTTTTTAGAGGCGTTTTGTAAGAAAAACAAATCAAATTGCATTGGCCAAGTAGCCATTTGATCCTCTTTTTTAAAGTATACCTTGTGATTCGCGCGCGCAATGTAGGCCATGAAATCCGCGCGATCGATCTTGTAATTATCGTCAAAAATTCCACCACGCATGACATTAAACATTGTGTTGGCAAAGTGTCGAATGTTACGACGTCGGTCTGCAGTGAGTTGTAGTCCATCACTGGCAGCAATAAGAGCGATCAATTGATCGGTTCCATTGGCTATATCTTTTATTAACTCTTCTTGTAATTGCTCAGGTGTTTTCAGGGCTTCTCTAAGACCTATTACGTCACTCATGCCCTGGCTTAGGTTAGCAACCATGGACCATTCTTGGTATGAACCGGCGCTCAATTCAAAAGACTCGACAATAAAATAGGCACCACGTTCGGCCTTAACATCATCCTCAGTTACTACGGTACCGCCTGATCTAAAGGAATCGATCTGTTTGGCCGACAACAAAACAGTAGGTTCATTGAAGCCTAGGGACCAGACAACATTAGCCTTCAATGACTCACTTGGTTCGGCTTTATCCGATATAATGGCACTCAAAGCATATAAACCAAGATTGCCCGTTTCAAGTTCACATTTTTTGTAAGCATCAACTAAATTACTGCTGCTTGCTTGTAATCCCTCAGGCACTCCATAAGGCAAAATATTTTGTATCCCATCAAGAACACTAACCTTTAAATTGTTTGATGATAAAGACGTCAAAGTCGCCCGTCGCACAAAACCGAAACGCTCACTTGTAGACCATTCATAACTAAAATTGAGCCCAAGATCATGGTTAATCTCTTCAAAAATCAACTTATTGCCGTAAACATTTTTGTATAAATTACGCTGGATTTTATAGACTCCAGTGTAGCGTTCAGAAAATGGCTCCCAGAGTAATCGACGATCAGCATCTTCAACTAATATAATGGTCTTACTCCCTGTATACTCGTAAGACTCAGTAATTTTATCATCCGTATAATAGGGAAAGAGGGCATGATCACTATTAATGCGTCCTGCAGATAAGCCCCCACTGCTAGAGATAAACATCCAGTGATCTGAATGGCTCACCAAACTCATAAAAAATGGACGCATTTTGTCCGCATTACTAATTTTGTAATACGTCTGCCCATTAATCGTGATTTCCGTTCCTTGTATTTCTTTTTGATCGTGATGATAGGGTTGATTACCCAGATATATAGATTTTTTCTTTAAGCTAGAATTCATTGTTAATTTTTGGTCTTAAGAGTATAAATTTTGGTCGCCGATTTCTCCTTTGTGAAAAGGGCACATAATTAGGTCAAAATAGTATAATTTTAATGCTCCGGGAAATAAAAAAACTATACAATAAGTATACAAATCACTACAACTCGAAAATTCTCAATTCTTAAAATTCAAAAATAATTTCATTATTTATCTGATTTTCAGAATTATATCAATAAAAGGAAGGAGGCCTAAAAATAATTGACAAGTAGCTCGACTACAACTTCAGCTACAGCACACATTTTTTGAAGAAAAACATGTGCTCTGAACTAAATACCCATTTTCATATAAAATTCTGATCCAAGGATTATTTATAAGGCAAAATTTTTACCTCAACAAGGCTCAATGACCAGATAGTAAAAAACCCAGACCCAAAGAAGTTGAGTCATATTCCACTATTGTACTTTTTTAAAGCCGTAGGTATTTTGCCCGACAAAATCAGTAGGGAACTTTTCATCACCTGGGAATCCTAATTCGATAGTACCACTATCTTCAGGAATATAATCCGTTTTAAAGATATAATCCCAAAGGCTAAGACTAATCCCAAAATTGACCCCAAATTTCCCCTCAGGCAAATGATAAGCATGATGATATAAATGCATCACTGGATTATTGAAGATATATTTTAACGGGCCCCAAGTCACCTTTATATTCGCATGGTTGATATGACCAATGGAGATCGCTATAAAGTGAACGATGTATGCCTGCTCGGGCTCAAAACCAAAGAGAATCATCACCCCAAAAGTTTTCAAAGGCTTATAAAGAATATTTTCCATCCAATGATAACGCAGATGCGCCGCAAAACCCATTTCTTTTACACTGTGATGAACCTTGTGGAATTGCCATAGGAAGGCATATTTGTGCAACAAGGTATGGGTGAACCACTGAACAAAGTCGAGTACCACAAAAAACAACAAAAGTTGGGTCCACATTGGCCAGCCTGATGGATCGAAAAGAGCTAGTGATTTATCCGTGATTCCGAAATCTGCAAAACCAAGTTGTAACAGTTTATAAAATCCACTTATCGCAACCGAAAAAATGAAGAAATTAAAAAACATGTAAAATCCATCAAGCCAAAAGTCCTTTCGAAAAATTGACTGATCCTTGCGCCAAGGAAATACAATTTCTAGGACCCAGACCACAAGAGAAATAGCAATGAGTCCATAAAAGTAATTCGTATACCAAGGAACGTCAAACAAGATTGATTTCCAAGTCCAGTCTAGGGTTCCAAAAAAGGCATTGATAAAACCGTCAAAATATTTTTCCATAGCACATTAAAATATTGTCGTTATACTGTCTTTTGTTTTAGGGTAATTTTCAAAATGAGACCATTCTGTCCATGACCCATCATAATTTTTTACATTTTTATAGCCCAATAACTCAGTCAACACGAAGGTCGTGTGTGCGGAGCGAACTCCCGAATGACAATAGGCCACAACGGCCTGATTTTTATCGGGGATTACCTGAGCATAGATTTTTTCTAATTCCTTTATGCTTCTGAATTTTTTATCTCCGGAGTAATTTACACAATCGGCCCAATCCATGAGCAGACTTCGCGGAATTCTTCCTGCTGTTTTTGCTCCTGATTTTTGCTGAGCACCTGTATACTCATCCACCGTTCTGGTGTCAAAAATTACTGGAGGATTAATTTCATTTACAAAGGTCAACATTTCCTCCCTATTTACATATAAACTCATAGGAGATATCTCAGGAAGACTAAATTCACTGCGCTGAGTAATGGTTGATTCTGTTGTTAATTCGCCGCCAATTTCATGCCAAGCTGTCAAGCCACCATTGAGAATTTTTAAGTTCTCAAAACCATAATTTTTGAGCACCCACCAAAGTCTGGCGGCATCGCAAGAGGCAACATTATCATAAACAATGACCACATCATCATTGTTAATCCCATTGGCACGAAACAAGGATTCTAATTGCTGCTTAGAACATATCATGCCTTTATATGGATAGGAGGCGTCCTCGATATCGGAGCGCCAAATATTTACAGATCCCTTAATGTGTCCCTCATTGTATTCTTTTTCTCGACCAAAGTGAACAATTTTGATTTTGGGCTGACCAAGTATTTCTTGAAGTGCGTCTGCTTCAATTAGATGGGTCGTGCTAAAATATTCTAGATGTTGCTCTGTCCCAACAGCATCAAAAGACATACTCCCTGGCTTGCCTTTATCCTGACAAGATAATACGGTGAGTGCTAATGCAAGAAACAAACTAGTTTTCCAAGTCATACCATTCAATGTTTTCTAAAGAAACGCGACGTCCTTTTTTCTTAATAGGGTAATTGGTAACCAAGTAATTGATGATAATTTCTTCATTTCCTCCTAAATCCCACAAATTTTGAGTCTCTTGCATCCAATCAATAGTCGCGGCCCAACGTGCCGCATCCATTCTATTTTGAGTCACAAGTTTGGCCGAATGGCAATTGGTGCAGTTGTTTACTGTCTCCATTAGACCTGCCCCCTCTTTGAGTCCGGTGCGCAAGTGAATACCATTTTCAATTTTATCCCAATTTTCATCCTCATCAACTAAAGTATAATCAACCATCGGATCTGCTTGCCGAAAAGCAGAAAAGCCCGGATCAATCATACCGTAAACCAAAAAACAAGAAACAAGCACTACGGCGCCAAAAACCAATAACATGGCGTTATAGATTTTTTTGACACTCTCTATAAAATTTTGATGACGCTCCTGCATTAGATAACTTTTACCGCAATACGATGACAAGCATTATTTAAATAGCCCTTGGGATTCCATCCAGGCAACACCATAGGCTGGCTTTGGTTTTGACTATCTGTGGCGCGTGCCCATACTTCATAGTATCCCTTCTTGGGAAAGGAAATCTCCGCCGAGAAATGTTGCCAGGCCAAACGATTCACTGGGCGGTCTAAATCACAGGATTTCCAGCTTGAACCAAAATCTATGGAATACTCCATTTTTGACACTTCAAGCTCACCTGCCCAGGCGTGCCCATTAATTGTCAAAACCTTACCCTCTTTAATCTGCGCCCCTGTTTTCGGATAAGTAATCAAAGACTTTACCGGCATGGACTCAATGATGCACATATCTTCATCTTTAACCTTTTCTCCTGGAGCGACCGGCTCACAAGGAACTCTGTAAGCAGAACCTGTCATCTTTTCACCGTCATGCACTTTATTGCGCACACTTATCCCGGTAATCCATTTTCCTGAAACAGAAGCAGGCCAGCCACCAGCCACCAATCTCAGTGGGTAGCCATGGGCCAAAGGAATATCTTCCCCATTCATTTTAAAAGCCAAAAGCGTTTCGTCTTGAAGTGCTTTAGCCATTGGGGCACCGCGAGATATTGGCTCTTTATCTGGATCGCCACTCAAATGGGCATCTGCAGCGTGATAACCGATATAAACAGCGTCATTTTTAATGCCAACATCTTCTAAGACATCACGCAAACGCACCCCAGTCCATGTGGCGCAAGAAACTGCACCCACTGTCCATTGATTGCCTTTGGCTGGAGGATCGAATTCGCTTCTTCCATTCCCACCGCACTCTAAAGTGAGTTGGTAAGTGTGTTGTTTAAATTTAGACTTGAGCTCGGAAAGTGTATACGTTTTTGGTGATTTGACGGACTCTCCATCAAAGGAAATCGACCAATTCTTAACCTCAATATTTTCTGGAATTTTGCCATTATTCCGGATGAACATAAATTGATTTGAGGTTATTTTTTCATTGAGAAGATGAGCTTGCGCCTCAATATTCCAAGGTCGATCATTTAAAACGATCATTTCCTTGTTTTTTGCAAACATCTTAAATGGATCTGGGTCTTGAAATGCCAACGGGACATAACCCTTAGGCATAACATGAGCAAAAACTATTTCTGCCCCTAAAATCGTACCCGCTGAGGTCAAGGCCGCTTTTCGAATAAAGTTTCTTCTCTTCATGTAAAGGCTTTGGTTGTTAGATTAATAAATTTAAATAATCTGGTCTTTATCACAAAGAAAACTAATTGATCATCAATTAACGGTAACTTTTGTAACAGAAGCAGGGTTCATCAATATTTAGCTTATATTGTATCCAACTTTAAAACTTTAATAATGAAGAATCTCATGATCTTATCGATTACACTATTCTTATTTTCTGGGTGTAATCAAGCTACAAATGACGAGTGTGAAGCCTTAGCTAAAACAAATTCTCAAACTGAAAAAAATATTGAAATCTATAAAACTGCTTGGCTTGCTTTTTTTGAAACTAGAGATAGTCGTGCTATAAATACTGATAGCTTTGATGAACAAGTTACAGCAGTAACTGCCGAAGGCAATATTACTGGCATAGATGCCTTTCGTGAATATTATGGTAATTACTTAACTGGTTTTTCAGATGCTGAATTTAAATTCATCGATATTTTTGGAGATGGAGATAAAATAGTTAAGCATTGGAATTTTAAGGGTACTCACGATGGAGATTTGTTCGGAATACCTGCAACGAACAACAAAGTTGATCTCAATGGAACAACAATTATTTTGATGAAGGATGGTAAAATACTTCAAGAACAAGATTTTTTCGACAACTATTCTTTTCTAAAACAATTAGGCTTGTTGTAGTCACCGTATACAATGAAGTTTGAAAATAAAAACGGCTATACTTTTGTAGTACAGCCGTTTTGTTTTTTAGTAGAGGACACAATTCAAATATAGAACATAATTGTATCCGCTTTTTTTCAGAATACAATCTGTATTATACTTCAATTTAAAATAAAGTTGATAATTTATTTTTAAAATTCTAGTTTTTCATTATTGTTGGCGAATGGCGAGAACTGAAAATATACCCCACCAGCTAAACATGTAATTAGTATTATCAACATGTATGTAGGTTGTTCAGAAAATATTTCACCTGATTTAAATTTTTCAATTAATATGATTGATAATAAACCAAAAGCAACATAGAATCCACTAAAAAATCCGAGAGTGATTTTTGTAATTATTTTTCTAAAGTAGTAAACAATTACTATTGGTAATATCAGAACTGCCAAACCTAAAATTGGATTTGATTCACCTCCACTTATCTTAAGTGCAAAAAACAGTGTTATTAAAGCAAAAATCTCCCAAGCAATAAAATAAGTAAAAAATTTA
>JAYOYS010000001.1:165948-190679 GCA_038153605.1 Flavobacteriaceae bacterium | reverse complement strand
AAAAAATTTATTGAATAGAATTTATTTAGTTGTTGGGGTTTTCCATATAAATTCTTTAAATGATTATCCGAATACTTTAGAAAACTCAATGAAATATAGGGTTCAGGGGACTATGAAACCAAAGTTACGGTTCAAAAATTGATCTTCCCTAAGGGTATTATCATCAATCCCGTTGAAAGGGAGTATCGAACCTCAGATCTCAACCCGATTTTCAGGTTAATCCATTCATTTACAGGGGATGAAGGGGGTACAAATGAAAAACGGACCGGTATAAATACCGATCCGTCATGTTTAGTAGCGGGAACTGGACTCGAACCAGTGACCTTCGGGTTATGAGCCCGACGAGCTACCTACTGCTCTATCCCGCGATATGAGACAAAAGTACAAACAAAAGATGATACCTTGCAAGTATATTCTACTTTAATTCTGGCACACCTCTAAGTGCTCAAAAACCAAAAAATAGATAAAAAAAAGCCGCTCAAATGAGCGGCTTTTAATAATCATATCGACGCTTAGGCTTCGTTTTGCTTGGCCACGGCAAGACCGTAAACAACCAATCCAAATCCAATTTTGTTCACGGCATCACCAATGTTATAAATAACATCTAAGTTCATACCTCCAAAGATACCTTCGTACCATCCTGGAGTACCAGCCATGTATCCGATAGGATAAATCGCCCAGCCCACAAGAACAAACCAGCTAAGCATTTTGTGCGCAGAAAGAGTTGCCCCTCCAGCGGCCTCAGCAAGTTTTTTGGCAGCACCCATCCAAATGTCATATACAATGACAAAGTAAGCGATCCCTGAAATAAGACCCCATACTTGGGCATTATCCTTATCAACAGCTTCACCGAAGTATCCTGTTACGAGCATAACAACTGAAAGGAAAATCATACGCCACATGAGTGACTTTTTCGCTCCAGCGACTCTAAGGATTAGGTAAAACTCTACGCACATTAATGGTACGGTCAGTACCCAGTCTACGTAGCGGAAAAATGTTGGGGATTCTTGAAAAGAAGCCCAATAATCACGCATGTACCAATAGTGTACCGCAGCGATAAATGTGATTAAACCCGAAACAAGGATTGAAGTTCTCCATTTTGTGTCAAATCCATTCATCGAAAGGAAAAAGAAGGCAGAAGCTGCCATCATGGCCATACATCCTACAAAGAATGTAAAACCAACATAATCATTCGGCGCCATTTTGGATGCCATCGTTAATGTAGTTAATAATGCTGTCATGGTTAATTAAATTTGTTTAACATAATTTGATTAAAGTTAAACATTTATTTTGGTCTGACAAATAAAAATTACATTTTTCGTAATTTAGCCTTAATTGAAATATGAATGAATAAAAATTTTAACATAATAATTACGGCATTTGTAATTTGGATTTCACTCTATACAAATTCTCAAATCGAACTATTTGCTTCAGGTATTTTTGTCCTCTCTTTGGGTTTAATGCACGGGGCAAACGACATTAACCTACTTCAAGAACTCTTAAAAAAGAACGAAACCAAAAAATGGCAGTTGATCGCTGTATACGTAAGCCTTGGTGTTTTAATCTTTACCTTGGCTTTTTCTTGGCGTATTTTGGGTTTAATTGTTTTTATGCTCTTTAGTAGTTATCATTTTGGAGAACAACATTTACACAGTAGACTCTTGAATTCAAAAAACAAAGCTTGGGATTATACTTTATACGGCTTGGTAATTTTCTCGATGTTATTCAGCACACATCAAGCAGATGCCCAATATCTTATTTTTCATATGACTGGATGGAATATTAGCCATATTCCCTTGAACATGATCACTATTGGATTGTTAACCACCCTAATTATTTCATGGGTTTTTCAACTGCGCTACTTTAGAAAAGGAATCTTTGAAGAATTATTTTATCTCCTGATGTTCTACGTCGTGTTTTTTAACACAGAACTCTCCTTATCATTTGCCGTATATTTTGTGATATGGCATGCCCTGCCCTCAATTAAAGATCAAATTCTAATTGAAGGACAATCTCTGGGATATAAATCAGCCTTGCGTTATTTCAAACAAAGTTACCGCTACTGGTTGGTCTCTGTTTTTGGTATTTTCCTTATGGCCAAAGGCTATGATTATTTGGGCACAGCACTATTCCCTATTTTATTTGCAGCGCTGGTCGCCATAACCTTTCCTCATATATTATTGATTACAGGTCTTTTTCAAAAAATGGGTCAATCTACAAGGACTAAAGCGGAACATTGAGCAATTGCCCACAGGCCTGCAAATAAGTTAACTCCGAAAGTTTGGCCTGATATTTTGCCATATTCGCATTCATCTTGACGTTAAGGAGATTGATTTGCGCTTGTCGTAACTCTAGTGAAGTAAGCTGACCCAGTCGATAACGATCGACAGAGCGATCATAATTGTTTTGCGCAGTAACAATGGAACGGTCCAAAAGTTCTAAAGCCCTTTTTCTATTTAAAAAGTCTCCATAAGCATTAGCGACATCACGATGAACTTGCGCCTTAATTTCTTCCAAAGCCAATTCTTGATTTTCAAGATTTATTCTGGAATTCTTAAAGGCAGTTCGATTTGATCCACCATCAAAAATATTCCAACTCAGCTGAAGACCTGCGGAAAATCCAGAACTGATATTTTTGGTGGCAAAACCGGTGGCTGGAAAAATACCCTCATTCCACCCATAGGACCCATTTAGGCCTAATCTGGGCAATTCAAGAGAGCGTTGGAATTTCACGCCAAAAACACTGAGTTGCTTGTTCGATTCCGCAATGAGTACACGAACATTTTCTGTAGTTGCCTGGTTTTGCATATTCGCCAAGGATAATTCATCCAAAAATGCAACGGACGTATCAACAGCAAATATTCTATTCAGATCATCATTGAGTAAGACCGCTAAATCCCTTCGGGTATTGGCCAGTTGTTGTGCATTATTAGTTAATGCTATACTGTCGTTGACCATGTCCACCTCTGCATTAAGCACATCAAGTTTTGTGTTTTGACCATAGTCAAAACCGTAATTTGCGCGAGTCAATCGATCTTGGGTGTTATCTAGGACCTGCTTTAATACCGTTTGATTTTCCGTCAAACGAGCTAGCTCAAAATATACGGTAAACAACTGCAATAGTGTTGACTCCACTGTGGCCCGGACTTGTAAACCACTAAGCTTTTCAGCTTGCTTGAGTCGCTGATAATTATAATAGCGGCCCATACCATCAAAAATCGTATAGTTGATATTCAATGCTGCATTAAGCCGTTTGGTTTCGGCACCATCCACTACATTGAGCGAACCATCACGGAAGGTCACCTCTTGATCTTGAAGGTCATAACTCGCCCCTGAAGTAACAGCAACACCTGGAAGATATCCTGAATTTAAAACTGAGGCATTATTTTCGGCTTGTAATTTTTCATTTTGGGCCATTTGAATCCCAAAGTTTTCCGAGAGCATTTGAGCCATGGCTTGATCTTTGGTTAAGACTTCATATTCTTGACCGTAAACCGAACATAAACCCATTAGCACAAAAACTAATAGACCCCTTGATATTATTCCGTTAGGCTTCATCTTCTTTAATTTGGTTAACAGAGGCGGGCTCCTGAGACCATTGATCCACAAATTCACGCTCCTTTATAACGCGCTCAAATCGTTCACTCGGCAGTAGCTCTCCATGAATCAGCCAATGTACTCTTCTTTTTATGTCATTGGTAAAGGACAATAAAATCGGCAACATGATTAAGGTTAACACAGTGGCAATCGCAATCCCATAAGCAATAGAAATAGCCATTGGAATTAGAAACTGGGCTTGTCGACTTTTTTCAAGCAATAATGGGGCAATACCCGCAATTGTAGTTAAGGAGGTTAAAAATATGGCACGGAAACGCAAACGTCCCGCTTTTGTTAAAGCCTGATTTAAACTCAATCCATCACGCAAATAGCTATTAAATTTACCGATAAGTACTAGCCCGTCATTTACCATAATACCGATAAGTGCAATGATACCCAATGCTGAGAGAATATTTATGGGTAAATCATGGATCCAATGCCCCCAAGCTACGGCGATAAAACTGAAAGGAATCATAAACAACAGCAAGAGCGGTTGGCTGTAGCTTCTAAAGGTAAAGGCAATGGTCATGTAGATCAGAAGTATGATTATAGGTACAACTGTTTGGGCAGAGCGCGTCAATTTATTGGCCTCTCTATTTTGGCCCTCATAAGAAACACTAACAGAAGGATATTTAGACAATATGCTCGGCATAATATTGTCTTGTAAATCCAATAAAATATCTGTGGCGCTTCCCTTTGGGTTTTTTAGATCCGCCGTTAGTTGTATTTCACGTAACCCATTAAGGTGACTGATACTTTCATCACCCCTGCGAATGCTATAATTGGCAATTTCTCCAAATGGCACGCGACTTCCACTTGGGGTAATGAGTCGCATTTGATCGAGATCGTTTATGGATTCGCGATTTGAGCGATCATAACGAACCCAAACCCGAATTTCATCTTGACCTCTCTGAAAACGCTGCGCTTGAAGTCCAAAAAATCCTGCTCGCACCTGGCTCATCACATCCTGCAAGGTCAACCCCAAGGCATAGGCGGATTCATTGAGTTGTATGTTTATTTCCTTAATGCCTTCAGGGTCAGTGTCTGCCACATCAACCAAAAGAGGGTTCTGCAGCATAATTTCTAAAAGTTCATCTTTAGCGGACTTTAATTCGGCAGTATTGGCCCCGAGTAAAGACACGGAAACCGGGCTTCCCCCAAAGTTTCCTCCTGAGCCAAAAGTTAGTCGTTCTACACCATAAACTGGACCCGTGGCCTCACGAATGGCGTTATTAATCTCTGGAGCACCAAAATCACGCTGTTCTCCGGGCAATAAATTTATATCCAATGAAGCCTTGTTATTTCCGGGGCCCACATTTTTAATTATGTTTTGAACCACCTGTAATCCACCTGTTTGTTTGGCTGTGTAACGCTCATTGACCTCCCAAGCGGCGGCTTCAATTCGACTGATGATCGAATCGGTAATCATTGGGTTAGTGCCCTCCGGCATCAAGAGGTTTATCTGCACCTGATCACTGGCGATCATCGGGAAAAATGCCCCTCTTATAATCCCACCGCGCACAGAGCCAATAGTGATAATGAGCAAGGCTAAGAATATTGAAAAAGTAATAAAACGCTGACGCAAAGCAAAGGCTAAAACAGGAGCATATAACTTGTCGCGCAAATAGCTCATGAAACGATCGCCATAGCGATTGAGCTCCCGTAATTTCAAGAATACCCGTCCCAATATCGACTTCTTTGCTTCTGTAGGCTGAGTTTTAACAAGGGCCTTTGAGTGGGCGATATGCGCCGGAAGTATAATTAATGCCTCAATTAACGATACAGTCAAAGTCAAAATTACAATGATACTGACCTCTCCAAAGAAGGCGCCAATACGTCCATCGAGAAACAAAAAAGTAGAAAAAGCGAGTACCGTTGTGATGATTGCTGAAAGAATTGGAGGGATGACCTCCATGGTTCCATCGATGGCGGCCTGTATTCGAGATTTACCACGTTCATACTGCTGATAAATATTTTCACTGATCACAATACCGTCATCAACCAAAATACCAATAACGATGATCATGCCGAATAAACTCAACACGTTTATAGTCACCCCAAATTGATTGGCAAACACAAACATACCCAAGAATGAAATCGGCAGACCAAAAGCCACCCAAAAGGCCAATCGAGTATTGAGAAATAGAGATAAGAAAAACAAGACTAAAAAGATACCCATTGCCCCATTTTCCAAAAGCAACTCTGTTCTTTGTTCTAAAGTCACTGCAGCATCGCTGATTACATCGAGCTGCACACCGCTATGAGTTTGGTTATATTGCTCAATATAATCTTTGACTTTCGTTGAGGTACTGATCAAATCCTCGTTATTGGTATTAGTGATTTCAATAATCACGGCCTTATTCCCATTAAAATAAGTGGCATTCGGGGATTCTGAGAAACGATCTCTAACCTCGGCAACATCTTGCAAGCGCACCGAACTACCATCATTTTTGGAACGAACAATAAGCCCATTTAGGGCGACCCCGTAATACGCGCGATTATTGGCACGGATTAGATAGTCTTCTGCTAGGGTTTTGATGTTACCCCCAGTACTGAGAATGTTTGCCCGGGCCACAGCTGAAGCAACTTCAGTAAAACTCAAACCATAAGCTAAAAGGTCGGCCTCGCGCACTGCAATCTCAATCTCTTGCTCTGGGTATCCACTTACTGCAATTTGGGATATTCCATCAATGCGTCTTAAGTCATTTTCAATTTGACGACCAATTTCTTTCAAGGCAGAAAGCTCAACGTCCTGTCCAGAAATGGCGAATTCAATGGTGCGCCGCACGTTTTCTCGTTTTGCCACCACCAGAGGTTCCATACCTGTTGGAAAATTTGGCACACGATCAACCGCATTTTTTACCTCTGCCAAAAGCACATCGATATCACGTCCAGTCTCAATTTCTACGGTAATACTTCCGCCGTTTTCTCTCGATACCGAGGTGACCCGATCGATACCAATGAGCCCTTTGAGATTATCTTCTATTTTCAAAACAATTCCCTCTTCTATTTCCTGCGGAGCTGCTCCCGGATAGGCGATATTGATATTGATTATTTCAGGGTCTTGTAGCGGGAAAAAAGAAGATTTCAATTGCTTGGCTCCAGCAATACCAAGCACAATAAAGGCCAAAATAATGACATTAACCGCGACTTCGTAACGAATAAAATAAGTAATGAGTTTACGCATGATCTCTTTTAAGCCAGTCGATTATTTTTTTGCAGCAGTATCTTGATCCTGCATCTTTGCTTGATCCATATCATCGCTTTGATTCTGACCAAAAATTTTAACCATCATACCGGAATGTGCTCCAACGACAGGCTGAGTTAATACCAAACTTCCATCTGGCACTCCTCGCACGACCATTTTATTGGGCATGAAATATACAGGCTGCACTGGCACAAGTACCAGTATTCCATCTTTTACAGCATATATTGCCGATTCATCAACCAGTAATTTGCGGGACATTAAAAATGCATTGTCCACCGAGCCTGCACTAATTTCCGCTTCAAGATACATGCCCTCTTTTAGCGCAGGGTCTGTTGTTTCCACAAAAACTTGCACCATTTGCGTGGTAGGGTCTATACGTTTATTGATCCGGGTAATCTGGCCTCTAAATGCCTTTTCGCCTGAACGAGTGTGCAATGCCACCTCATCACCTAATGTTAAATAATCACTAGCATCAGGGGCAATACTCAGCGCAAGTTCGTAAGCTTCTGTTGCTATAAACTCCCCTAAATTTTGTCCCGGGCGCACAAGAGTTCCTTCTGTGACAGCGGCACTGGCCAACACACCATCATAAGGTGCTCTTATACTGTACTTACCTAAGCGCTCTTCTAAATTTTTAATCGCATAATAAGCTGAAATTACGCCACGACCTGCTATGAAAAACTCAGCCTTTTTATCCTCGATTTGGGGCAAGTCAGGCAAAGGTTTTTGTAAGTCAAAACGATAGAGAAATTCATTCCATTGTTTATAGGCCAGAGGATAATCTAACTTTAAATCAGCCATCATGCCAGCGATCGTGTTTTGAAAGTTGCTTCGTGAAGAAACTAATGAGGCCCTAAATTCTTGTGCATCGATATTAATCAATACCGCACCCTTTTTAAAAATCTGACCAGGCTTAAAAACACCGTCCCCTTTTTTAAGAACCCCCTGAACTTCTGCGAATAATTCAAATCGATTTTTGGCCATAAGCAGGCCATTTGTTGTAATGGTGATAGGGACCTGAGCATTCTGCGCCGAATCTGCAAAGACTGTTTTAATCACTTTTTTCGCAGGGGGTTTGACGCGGCTATTACTGCTGACCAAATGATTGGCATAAAATACAGCCCCTAAAATGATCACAACGGCAATGACGGTATTAATTATTTTGCGCACGGAAGGTATAAGTTTAGTTATTCTGAGTTAGTTAATTTTAAAATTAGGGGGTTTAACCAAGGATAAAGTTAAACATATCATAAAAAATCAATTCTGCTCAAGAGTATCGCTTACCTCTTCCCAATGGCTCATCAAGGTATCAAGCTTTGATTTTTTAAGCGCATAATTCTGGTAAAAGTCCTCATCCGTACTCAAGAATTCGGACCTGTCTGCTAAATCCTTATCAAGTTGTTCAATTTCTGTCTCCAAAAGCTGTATATCACGTTCAATTTGGCTGAGTTTATTGACCAAAGCCTTTTTCTTTTTTTGCTGCTGAAAACTAAGACCAGACTCACTTTTTTTCGCAGAATTCACCTGAGGACTCTCAGCAATTGTTCTCTTTTCGGCATCGCGTAAATTGCCTAAATTTCGTTGTTCGAGGAAAAAGTCAATATCACCTAGATATTCTTTGAGTTGCCCTTCCTTAAACTCGTACACCACTTGAGTGAGGCCCTGAAGAAAGTCCCTGTCGTGCGACACCAATATTAATGTGCCTTGAAAACGCATTAACGCTTCTTTTAAAACATTTTTTGACTTTATATCTAAGTGATTGGTCGGTTCATCCATCACCAAAACGTTGAGTGGTTGAAGTAAAAGTTTGGCCAAAGCCAAACGATTGCGCTCTCCACCCGAAAGCACTCTGACATATTTGTCGACCTCTTCTCCGCGAAACAAAAAGGCTCCCAGAATATCCCGCACTTTAGGGCGCGTATTTTGATCAGCCGCATCGATCATGGTTTCTTCAACAGTTTTATTGCCGTCCAAATACTCCGCTTGGTTTTGAGCAAAATAACCGATATCGACGTTGTGACCTAAGGTCAATGCCCCTTGATAAGTAATGGCATCCACCATGATTTTAGCTAGGGTAGATTTTCCCTGACCATTTTGTCCTACGAAAGCTATTTTATCTCCTCGGGAAATCCTCAAATCGACTCCGGAGAGAACGGATTTATCCCCATAGTTTTTAGCGATTTCCTCCAAAATAAAAACAACTTTACCTGGGTCCCTTGAAACTGGAAAGTTCAGGCTCATCACTGCATTATCATCCTCATCAACCTCGATTAAATCCATACGATCGAGTTTCTTGATTAAGGACTGCGCCATAGAAGCCTTAGAGGCCTTAGCACGAAATTTTTCAATCAATCGCTCGGTTTGCTCAATTTGTTTTTGCTGATTCTTTTGAATCGACAACTGTTGTGTTCTTCTCTCCTCTCTTGCCACGAGATACTTCGAATAGGGTAATTTCATGTCGTACATACGCCCAGTAGATAACTCGATTGTTCTATTGGTGACATGATCTAAAAACATCTTATCGTGACTCACTAACACCACGGCACCGGTATAACTGTTGAGAAAATCCTCCAACCAAAGAATTGACTCAATATCCAAATGATTTGTTGGCTCGTCCAAAAGTAAAATATCGTGCTGCTGAAGTAATAGTTTGGCGAGTTCAATGCGCATACGCCAACCTCCAGAAAAGGTATCGGTCATTTGATCAAAATCCCCGCGTGTGAATCCCAATCCAAGCAAAATGCGCTCGGTTTCCCCCTGATAGAGATAGCCACCATGTATTTCATACTGATGCTGAACATCGCTAAGGGCCTCGATTAAATCAGCATAAGCCTGACTTTCATAATCAGTCCTGTGGGCCAATTCTGCATTAATCTGTTCGAGTTTTTGCTCAAAACCTTGTAAGACTTTAAAGGCGAGATAAGCCTCTTGAAGGACTGAACGGCCTTGTTCAAAATCAATATCCTGTCTTAAGTATCCCACTGAGATCTCCTTGTCTGTAGCAATTTGCCCAGTGTCGTACTCTTGAGCTCCAGCAATAATTTTCAGAAGGGTTGATTTACCGGCACCATTTTTTCCAATTAGGCCCACGCGATCACCTCCTTTTAATTGCAGTGTAACCCCTTCAAACAGTGGGGTTCCCTGAAAGGATACCGATAAATTATGAATATTTAGCATTCGGGTAACAAAGGTAACATTTGAGTCGTGCAAAGATGCTTAAATTTGTCTTGGCAAAAAAACAGAAAATGAATCTATTCAAAGGCACAAAACTCTACAGTATTTTCACGGGTAGTTGCCCCGCATGTCACAGTGGAGCTATGTATGAAAGTTCAAAAGCTTATCACCCATCAAAAACTTTAATCATGCATGAACATTGTTCTAATTGCGGGGTTAAATACAAAATTGAACCCTCATTTTTCTACGGGTCTATGTATGTAAGCTACGCTGTGGGTGTAGCATTTGCCATAACCACATTCATCATTAGTTATTTTTGGTTCTCAATGGACCGGCTACAAACTTTTTTCGCAATAACGGCTGTTCTTGTGCTATGTTTGCCCATTATTCTGCGACTCTCGCGCAATATATGGATCAACCTTTTCTTCAGTTACGATCCCACAAAAGTCAAAAAAAGCGATTAATAGAAACCTCGCTAGGTAGGGCTTTCCCCTCAAGTATAAAATCTGCTAACCAATGCGCTAATAAAGGGGCCATAAGCAGGCCTCTTGAGTTCAGACCATTAAATACGTAGATATTCTTTTTTGAGTTTAACGCCCCCAGTATTGGATGACGATCTTTAGTGCCCGGCCGCGTCCCTGTCCAATAATCAATGATGCGATAAGGTAATTTCAGGAGCAGCTCTAAATCAGCCAAAATGCCTTTTTGTGCTTCTTCAAAAGCATTTGGATCACTGGCTCTAGGATAAGTTGCACCGACTTGATAACGATCACCGCCTAAGGGAATGATAAAAAATTTAGACTTTAACACTTCGGTCAATTGGAGCCCCGGACATTCAATTATGAGGTATTGTCCCTGTTTGGAGACAATAGGATTTACCTTGGCGGAGTCGCACCAGAATGCTTGCTGATAACCCTGAGCCAAAATCACACGGTCCGTTATATATCCTAAATTATTTATTTGACTAAATAATGATTTCTCAGAATCAAATGTCAATTCTAACCTTCTATATTGGTTAGTTTCTATTAATTTTTGCCGATAGCTGTTCAGCAAAAATGCAGGGTCAAATCGCCAAAAATCGTCAGACATTCCATATCCGTAAGGCGCATTGATATTGGGTAATGAAACGGACTCATTCTGATTAAGTGGATTTAAATAATCATGCCAAAATGGATCTTTTCGCTTTTTCTGCCATTGACTTGACTCTCCTATGCTAGCGAAGACCCTTACCAATCCTTTTGTTTGAATCAGTGGAACTTGCCATTCATCCTCCAAACTTTTATAAAATGATTTCGCCTTTGGCCAAAACTCATCGGCCCGCCAAACCTTGTTATAGTAGCGCAAAACAGCAGGGTGCACTGTGCCTCCTGCAATTGCGGTAGCAGTATTCATTCCAGAGTCCAGAACAAGCACATGAATACCTCGAAGCGTTAACTCACGGGCAATAGTGGCTCCGGCAATACCAAATCCAATTATGACAAAATCAAATTGTTTCATATAAAAAACCCTCCTGTTTGGGCAGGAGGGTTATTACTTTATTCAATACCTGTTAGTAATTCCAAAGGTCTATTTCAATATTGCGAATTTGGTCTTTAATACGATCAGATTCTAAGAGTTGCATCAGAGCATTGTCGTTGATGTAATCCGCCACACCGCGGTCGCCTTGAACATTATCATCTTTGTAGATCACGGCATTAAACCTACGAGAATTCAGCAGGTGATCAAAGGAAATGGGTTGTGAGGTATTCTTGCGATTAAATGCTTTAGCCTTATGAAGAATGTCGCGCGCACCCGGATACCACACCCAAAACAACTCAACCTTGGAATCAACCCCATCATCAGGAAATGCTTTCGAACGTGCTTCATTCGCAACAGGACAGATAGCCAGTAAACGATAACGCAATTCACCCTGACGTTTGTCTAAATACCAAACCCCACGAATACGCCACTCTTCAATATCCCCGGCGTCCAAAGTAAATCTTCTAACGTATTCAGGGTCTACACTACCCACAGCATTAAACTGCTCAATACCTAAGTCAGTAGTATCACTATACACTAAAGATCCCTCAATATCTCTTAAGGTTCTCTGTTCAGAGAAATAAGAGTCCGCATATACCTCTGAAATATTACCATTTTTAATGTTTTTGACCAATACATCATACAAAGAGCGGCGCTCTGACCCAATATTATTGGTGTCAATCGGATAATATAGTGGAAAATTCACACGCTCATCCAAGTCAATAATTTCCCAAGTAGCTTTTGACCAGAGAATATCTCGATCATCGACATAGCCATAAGGCAGTGGATTATCATTGTCATAAGCGATCTGAGCTTCAGTCTTCAGCCCAATTTCATCTGGAGTTTTTGCATTGAGAATATTGAGCTGCGCCTGCAGACTGGGGCTAAGCAACATCAACGCAATACCAAGAAATACCTGTGTTAAACGCATGATATAAGTTTAATTTGTTAATTCGATACAAACAGGAGAAATCTTCTTCAATTTGTACGAAGAGTTACCGACTAAGTTGGCGTTAATATCAAAGATCTGAACAGTTTCTCCGCGGCGCGCACGATTTAAGGCACTTTTTGCGGAACTATTTAATTTATTGCCCTGTACCATTACAGTCGGTTGGCCAGAAACTTTAAAACTAAATCCTGTTACTTTTAATCCCAGATCAAAATCAAAATCTTCCAAAGCCGCACCGACACTGGCAATCTCGAGACCTTGACGTTGCATGCGCACGCAGGCACCATCTCCAGTTTCACCGCGAATGGATCCTACGGGGCGCGGAATATCTTTAATACGAAATTCTGCAGGGGTGTTTACTTTTTGGCCATCTGGCAATACCCCAGAGGCATTAATGGTAACCTTTGTTCCTGAGCCAGGCTCAAAAGAATAGTTAGTTCCAGAGAGCTTTTTCCAATTTCCGCTTGAAGCAGATGCGGTCACTTTATTATCAGGAATACCTGGAATAGAAACCGTCATTGGGTTTTCAACACCGCGATAGACAACGTTCATTTTGTCTGCGGCTATAACCGCTGAATTAGGCTTGGTAATTGTAGCAAATGACACATCTACTGGAATTTCTACTTCCTTACCGTCTTGTAAGAAAATTAAATTTCCTTCTACCTTATGATCACCTGCGGCACCAGCATTGATGTTCAGTTTAACCTTACCACTCTCTATAGTGTACTGAGATTCACCGAGCGGCTTGCCATCTAGAGTCAATTCTACACGGTTCGGCTTGGTATTAGGATCTTTACGACCCAATACAATACCTCCGTCAAAGGCCTCACCTGCGTAAAATGCAGATTTTGATTGTTCCAACAGCGTATTATACTGAGTAAAAGACAAGGCAGCTTCTTGTTGACTTCCCAACATTTTTGAGAGAATCTCGCTCTGGGTAGTTTTAACGTCTGCTTGAATTTGACTCATTTTAGTTTTTGAGGCAATCATTGGAAATCCTTCAAATTGATAATTCAACCAAGGTTTTTTGACATTATCACTTCTCTGACGGACATCTTCAGTCGAGAATTTCTTTTGGATATCGGCTGATATGCTTGGGTAGTCATCACCAACTAAGGCTAAAACACCCTCACGAAAGGCATCCATTTTTGCCAAGAAATCTTTCCCAACCGGAGAAATATTATCACCATTAAATAAGGTTTGATCAAGAAAATCTGGCTTATCTTGGACCTCGTAGTTATCCTGCTCATCAGGCTTAACCGTGGCCATCATTTGTCCCTTGAGGTTTTCAATGAAGTCGGTTAAATCAGTCGCCAAAGCATTAATTTGATCAGCCTTTTCTTTGACCGCAGAATATTGTTCAGGTTGCTCAGATGCTTTGGTGGCCAAATTCTCCATAAAAGCACTGTTACGGGCCGTTGATGCCTCATTGGCATCAATTAGACGTTCGTCCATAACCCCGAAGGCCGTTAATACCTCTTTTGACATATTAAGTGCAAGCATCGCGATGAATACCAGATACATCAGGTTAATCATCTTCTGTCTTGCGGATTGTTTTCCTCCTGCCATGCTAAATACTTTTTAATTGAGTTTGAGATTACAGTTGAAAAACAAATTATTTCTTGTTCATTGCAGACAACATACCTCCGTAAACACTGTTTAAAGAAGCTAAGTTGCTGGCCATTTCTTCCATTTGATTTTTAAGCTGCTCAGCATTGGCAGCCACGCTTTCGTTTAAGGCAGCTTGACGATTAGCCGCCTCCATTTGCAACTGGTATATACCGTTTAAGGACTCCATCTGCGCTGCAGCATTGGCAATTTGCTCGCCATATTTTTTAGTGGACTCAAGCGCGTCTGCGGTAGGGGTCATGCTCTGTGCAGCAGCACCAAAAGAACGAATGCTGTCTCCTAAATCACTCATCAGTTGAGAATCCAATTTGGCCTCACGCAAAATATTGTCCAATTTTTTTGAAAGCAAACCTTCAGGATCTTGATTTTTTGACTCTCCACCCGCTAATTCTGGATAAACCAATGACCAATCGGGTCCATTGTCTACTTTTTCAAAAGCAGAGATCGCAAAAATTACTGCCTCAGTAATCAAACCAACTGCCAATAATAGACTACCATTCAAAGGACCTAATTCCCAGTGAAGAATTTTAAAAAGAGCCCCAAGAATTACAATAGATGCTCCAAGACCATAGGCCATGTTTAAGTTTTGTGGAGTTAATAGAGATTTTTTGTTGGTTTTAGACTTTGCTGCCATGATAAATTAGAGTTTCGTTAAGTAAAACAGAATTAATGTAATTGTGGTGAATTATCGGGTTTAGCGTGCATCACCGAAATTGTTGTTTAGGATAATGTTGGTGCCCATGTAGTCTTGAACAGTTCTAAAACCAATATAACTACGGGCAGAATCGGAATACTCATAGTCTCGTGTACTGACCTGAAGGAAATAAGCAACATCCTTCCATGATCCACCGCGAACTACTTTGCGCTTGTTGGCAGGATCATTCACACTTGGGTTCATTGTCGAAGAGTACTCGTAAGATCCTGGATCATATGAAGAATCAATCCACTCACTAACATTTCCGGCCATATTGTAAAGATTGTAGTCGTTCGGCTCGTATGAATCTGCCTCAACTGTGTATAAGGCCTGATCCGCGGCATAATCCCCGCGTAAGGGCTTGAAGTTTGCCATAAAACAGCCACGGTCGTTTTTAGCATATGGACCTCCCCAAGGATAAGTCGCAGATTCTAGGCCACCTCTTGCCGCGTACTCCCATTCAGCCTCACTCGGTAATCTAAAAGTATTGACATAGGGTTTACCCTTCGATTTTTGGTAGGCATTCTTGTAAAGTGTCCTCCAGGCACAAAATGCCTTGGCTTGTTTCCAATTTACGCCAACTACCGGATAATCTCCATAAGCCTCATGCCAAAAATAATCATTGTGCATTGGCTCATTGTAGGAATAGTTAAAGTCCTTGATCCAAACAGTGGTATCAGGATAAATATTGATATCTTCTTTGATGATAAAATCTTTACGACGTTTACCCTTCGCACGGGCAGCTGCTTGAATATCCATATAAGTGTACTGGAAATTCAATTTACTCACATCGATGGTACGTTGGCCATTGTAAGCCTCTTCAGCCGGGATGTACATGGTATCCATAACTTCAGAGTAGTACTCGTCAGGATACTCGGCTGGATTCCAAAATAAATCAACATTATTATTAATTTTACGACCAGCATAGAAATCATCCCCCATTCCGTAATAGTTGTCATAATTATATTGCTCCCATGGAGTCATCTCCTGATTCTCTTGGTCAACAAATGCAAACTCACCAACACCACCTGCTCCTGGGACTGCTCCTATTTCGTCAGCCAGTATAGCTAACCTAAGACGCACCGTAGAGTCCTTCACCCAATTCACAAACTGACGATATTCTGCATTAGTAATTTCAGTCTCATCCATGTAAAATGAGCGAACGGTCACAGTTCTTGTCGGCGCATCGTTCACCGCGACGAAATCGTCATCGGATTTACCCATTAAAAAAGAACCACCTGGAACAAGGGTCATTCCATAGGGTTTTTCAGGGTACCATTTTTTGCCTTTTGCGCCAACCAATTCGCCGCGATCTCGATTTGAGCTACAGCTTGCAACAAGGGCGGTTATCGCAAAAATTGCAATTAACTTTTTCATAGATGATTCGGTTAAGAAATTACTCAGATTTAAGGGCGTAAACCTATCCATAAATTTTCAGAAAAGCAACAAATTTATAGAAAAAACCCCTAAATCAAATACACACATTTATAGTTAAACTTTGTTTCTCAAACGGGCTTTTAACCAACGTTCGGGAATATTTTGTTCCGTTGCACTGAGATAATCTTCATAAGTGCACGATAATAACGCAACTGATGACATATTATTATTCAAAGTATTATTATTTGGCAATTCCATCCACCAACGACCAGAACGTTTACTTTTTTTGAACACCAAAACCATGTCGTCAACGGGTACGGAGTAAATAGTAAAGTTATCAGGATTCATTAAATCCCCTTCATTGACGCGAAAAGACACGCCTTCTATAAAGTACCAAAGAATTTGTGCTACTAAATTAGGGGCGCTTTCATACTTTTCAAAAGACTTTAACTCATAAATGCCAAAAGATTTCACCCCATTGCTGATCCCGGCATATCGGGACAAAGCACAAATCTCCCGACTGTCAAAACCGTTAGGACTCTTGTGATATCGAAAACTCATAGCACTGCTTTTAACACTGGAAACATCGAGGGCCACCAATTGCGCTTGACGCATGATTGGTTCAGCAATAGTTATGTCTTTTATAAGATTGCCCAAGCGATAAGCCTCAAAATGCAGTTTGTCCATCAAGGCAATTTCCTGGGGCGGATTCAAATAAGATTGATACCCTAAAACCGCGTAATTCATCATGTTATAGGGCTTATCAACTACCATTTTTCCAACATAGGCCTTGTTAGACATTGGCTTTTGATGATCCCCTAAATCAAACCGGTGATCTATGTTGACCACGTTTATCATATCCTGTACCCCATCAAAGGCTCTGTAATGGGCATAGAGTAAATCTTGACTCCCTCCCAACACAATAGGCATTACACCTATCTTCAGAAGTTCGTTGAGCACCTCGCGCAGGGCAAAATCAGTATCCTCTATCGAACTGCCTGGTATAATGTCTCCAAGATCGACCATGGACCAATCCCAATTTCCAGGAAACAGACCATAAAAAGCCATACGCACAGCATCGAACTCAATGGCCTCTCCCATATAATCTTCATCACGCCTATGCTCAGGCACCCCAAGTAAAGCATACTTAAAAGCCAAAATATTGGGAAATTCATCCTCGCTCAGATGTAGGCATATTTGCTTGCCCAAGACTCCTAAGGGAAGGACTTCCCTGTGGGCGCAAACCGCCTTAGAAACCGGCCTAAGGTATTCTAACATTACTTTTTATTGGCTTTATTACGGCCTTTGGGTTTTTTAGCTACTTGCGCACTGACCATTTCCCGGGCTTGGTCCAAAGTAATTTTATCCGCTTTGGTTGTTTTTGGTAATTCTATCTTGAGTTTACCCTTGATCAGGTTAAATCTGCCCCAACGTGCCTTTTCAATGCGGATATTTTCTTCGGGCCAAGAAGCGATAAGTTTGTCTTTTTCTTTTTGTTTTTTGTCTTCAATAAGGCTGACAATATCCGCTTCACTTAAATTATCAAAATCATATTTCTTATTGACATTGATAAACATTTCATTCCATTTAATGAAAGGACCAAAGCGCCCTTTTCCTTTTTGAACCGGGAAATTTTCATAAACATGTATAGGGGCGTCAGCCTGTTTTTTGGTTTGAATTAATTCACCAGCGACGGCCATATCGACATCAAGCGGATCCATTGCAGCAGGCAACGAAATAAATTGTTTACCCCAGCGAACATAAGGCCCAAAACGTCCATTGGCGACTTCAACCTCTTGTCCTTCATAATTACCCAAGGTTTTCGGGAGCTTGAACAGATCCAAAGCCTGTTCAAAATCAATTAAATGTAACTGCTGATCTGGACGAAGACTCGCAAATTTCTTATCTGGATCATCAGCATCCCCTATTTGGGCAATGGGTCCAAACTTGCCCAGGCGCACCAAAACAGTCTTTCCGGTATTCGGATCATTTCCGAGAATGCGTTCACCGCTTTCGCGCTCTGCATTTTCATTAACCTGTTCTACGTTGAGATGGAATTTTCCGTAAAACCCCTTGAGCATTTCTCGCCATTGTTCCTTTCCCTCAGCTATATCATCAAAATCAGCTTCCACTTTGGCCGTGAAATTGAGATCGACTATGTCGGGAAAATGAGCAACCAGAAAATCGGTGACAATAATACCAATGTCTGTGGGAACGAGCTTCCCTTTATCACTACCGACTTGCTCACTCAATGACTTCTCGGTAATCTGATCGTTTTGTAACTTCATCCACTGATAAGACCTTGGCTGCCCTTCGACCGTGCCTTTTTCTACGTATTTACGCTGAATAATCGTGGAAATGGTGGGGGCATAAGTCGACGGACGACCGATACCCAATTCTTCTAGTTGCTTCACTAAAGAAGCCTCGGTAAATCGATAAGGAGGTCTGGTGAAGCGCTCTGTTGCCGTAATTTGTTCACAATCTAAAGCCTCCCCTTGAGTCAGAGGTGGCAACATTCCTTCTTGCTCTTCTTCGTCAAAATCAGTTCCTTCTAAATAAACCTTTAAAAATCCATCAAAAGTCAAGATTTCTCCACTTGCCACAAAGGAATGTTCCACGGGGGTATTAGCCTTAATATCAATTTTTACTTGAGTTCGTTCGAGTTTGGCCTCGCTCATTTGAGAGGCAATTGTGCGCTTCCAAATTAATTCGTAAAGACGCATTTGATCTCGGTCGCCTTCAATCTGTGCACGCCCTAGGTCCGTCGGGCGAATAGCTTCGTGCGCCTCCTGAGCCCCTTTAGATTTACCTTTAAATTGGCGGGGTTTACTGTATTGTGCCCCGTAATTTTCGGTGATGGACACTTGAGCCGCTTTTTGCGCCTCCTGAGAAAGATTCACGCTATCCGTTCTCATATAGGTAATCAATCCAGATTCATAAAGACGCTGTGCAACAGTCATGGTGCGACTGACCGAAAAATATAATTTACGTGCGGCTTCTTGTTGAAGGGTTGATGTGGTAAATGGAGGTGCCGGCGATTTTGTGGCAGGCTTTTTATTGAGTTCTGAGATGACATACTGAGCCTGTTTATTGGCCTCAAGAAAAGCCATTGCAGACTGAGGGCTTTCTAAATTCTTGGCTAATTTGGCCTTAAATTTCGACCCACCACTGGTCAAAAATTCCGCGTCCACACGATATGAGGCTTCGGGATTAAAGGAATCGATTTCGCGCTCTCGATCGACAATTAATCTTACAGCAACACTTTGAACGCGTCCTGCCGATAGGCCACCTTTGACTTTTTTCCACAGCACGGGGGAAAGTTCATAACCCACCAGACGATCAAGTACGCGCCTGGCTTGTTGTGCATTGACTAAATTATAATCAATACCTCTCGGATTGTCAATAGCTTTAAGTATCGCAGACTTGGTAATTTCGTGAAAAACGATGCGTTTGGTTTTATTCTGAGGTAATTCCAAGGATTCAGACAAGTGCCAAGCGATTGCTTCTCCTTCTCGATCCTCATCACTGGCTAACCAAACCATTTGCGCTTTGCTCGCCATAGACTTGAGGTCGTTAACCAAAGCTTTTTTGTCTTTCGAGACTCGGTATTTAGGACTAAAATCTCCTGCTACATCTACTCCTAATTCTTTGGAAGGCAAATCGGCAATATGCCCAAAACTCGAGGCTACCTTGAAATCTTTTCCTAAAAATTTTTCTATGGTTTTTGCCTTTGCCGGAGACTCAACTATCACTAAATTCTTTGCCATAAGCGCCGTATTTTGGTGTACAAAAGTAGACGAATTTTTTAATTCACCCTCTCGAGGTTAAATTTTGAAAGGACGCCAACCTCGATTAACCTAAAGGTTAAAAAAATCTTTTTGGTGGAATTTTATTAAAAGAGTGGTAATCTTAAAGTCTAAAGGCAATAAAGGTATTCGTTATTAATTCTATGCTTAACACGAGCTTAATACCCAGAAATTCCCTTGAGTGGATAAGAATTCATAATTGCTGACATTTTGGCAGATTGTTGTATCTTTGACCCCATAAATTTTCGAGGCATTGATTTTGTTGCCCCAAGAATAAAGGTTCTATGAGCATGGAAAAAATTATTGATGAGCAACTTCAGGGGACTACCCTTGAGCGTCCTGAAAGAATTGGCAATACCAAAAAACTCTTCATCGAGAGCTACGGATGTCAAATGAATTTCAGTGATAGTGAAATTGTGGCCTCCATACTCGCAAAAGAAGGGTACGATACCACCAATGACCTGAATCAAGCTGATTTAGTTTTAGTCAATACCTGCTCCATTCGTGAAAAGGCTGAGCAGACGGTAAGAAAGCGACTCGAAACTTATAACGCCATAAAAAAGACAAATCCCTCGATGAAAGTGGGGGTTTTAGGGTGCATGGCCGAGCGCCTGAAAAGCAAGTTTCTCGAAGAAGAGAAAATTGTTGATCTAGTTGTGGGTCCTGATGCCTACAAAGACTTGCCAAATTTATTGGATGAAGTAGATGCAGGACGCGAGGCTGTTAATGTTATCCTATCAAAAGATGAAACTTATGGAGATGTCGCTCCAGTGCGCTTGGGAGGCAATGGAGTAACCGCTTTTGTAAGCATAACCCGAGGCTGTGATAATATGTGCACTTTTTGTGTGGTCCCTTTTACTCGCGGTCGAGAGCGGTCAAGAGATCCTCAAAGCATTATTGAAGAAATAAACGACCTCGCGGAAAAAGGCTATAAAGAAGTGACTCTATTAGGGCAAAACGTAGACAGTTATCTCTGGTATGGCGGTGGGTTAAAAAAGGACTTTAAAAACGCCTCTGAAATGGCTCAAGCCACAGCGGTAGATTTTGCTCAACTTTTGGACATAGTCGCGAATGCCCAACCCAAAATGCGCTACAGATTCTCTACAAGTAATCCCCAAGACATGACGCGTGATGTGCTCCATGTGATGGCCAAGCACAAGAACATTTGCAATTATATTCATTTACCGGTGCAAAGTGGTAGCACGAGGATTCTCGAGGCCATGAACCGTCAGCATACACGTCAAGAGTACATGGCATTGATTGACGATATTAGAAGAATTATTCCTGATTGTGGTATTTCCCAGGACATGATAGCTGGATTTCCCACAGAAACAGAAGAAGATCATCAGGACACTTTGAGTCTCATGGAGTACGTCCAATATGACTTTGGATTCATGTTTATGTACTCAGAACGTCCGGGCACAATGGCTGCCAGAAAAATGAAAGACGATGTGCCTGAGGAAATCAAAAAAAGGCGACTCACTGAAATCATAGATCTTCAGCAAAAACACAGCGCATTGCGCACCAAAAACTTTGTCGGAAAGACCGTCGAGGTATTGATTGAAAAAGAAAGTAAAAAAGACCCCAATTATTGGAGTGGACGGACCCCACAAAATACGGTAGCGGTTTTTCCAAAAGAAACTTTTAAACCCGGAGATTTCGTTATGGTGCATATCGAAGACTGTACCAGTGCCACTCTGATCGGAAAGGCGGTTGTCCGCGAACAAGCATAAATGAGATAAACCATGGAAACCATTCAATCGGTAAAACAACGCTTCGAGATCATCGGTAACGATGCTAAGCTCAATCGCGCCATAGAAAAAGCCATTCAGGTGGCCCCTACTGATATTTCTGTCCTGGTGACTGGAGAAAGTGGTGTTGGTAAAGAAAATATTCCTAGGATTATTCATGCGCTTTCGCATAGAAAGCACAATAAATACATAGCGGTGAATTGCGGTGCAATTCCTGAAGGAACCATTGATAGTGAGCTTTTTGGCCACGAAAAAGGAGCATTTACAGGGGCTACCACTACTAGAAGTGGGTATTTTGAGGTTGCCGATGGTGGAACTATTTTTTTGGATGAAGTCGGAGAACTCCCGCTACCTACCCAGGTACGCCTTTTACGTGTTCTAGAAAATGGCGAATTCATGAAAGTAGGTTCCTCTCAAATTCAAAAAACCAATGTGAGGATTGTAGCGGCGACCAATGTCAATATGGCTACAGCCATAGAAAAAGGTAGATTTAGAGAAGATTTATACTATCGACTCAGTACCGTGGAGATCGGTTTACCCGCGCTCAGAGAGCGCGGTGAAGATATCCACTTGCTTTTTCGCAAATTTGCCTCAGACTTTGCTCAGAAATACAAAATGCCGACCATACGTTTAGACGAGCAAGCTATTAGTTTACTCCTCAAATACCATTGGGGTGGAAATATTCGTCAACTGCGCAATATCACTGAACAACTCTCCGTTTTGGAGCAAAAACGTGAGATTGGTTATCAAAAACTTAAGGAGTACTTGCCTCATGTTGGGAGTAATTTACCAGCCATAATCCCAGCGCGCAAGGAGCATTCTGATTTTAGCAGCGAACGAGAAATACTGTACAAGGTTCTTTTTGATATGCAAAAAGACCTAAACGACTTGAAAAAACTCACCCTAGAGCTGATGAATTCTGGCAACACCTCCAAAGTCAAAACTGAGCAAGCACAGCTGATCAAACAAATTTATGCCTCCGAGGAGCCCAGCACTGCGCTGACAACAATCACGAATGAATTCGATTCAGAAGAGCAGGCCCATGATGTGGAATTGATCGACCTAGATGAACCATTGGAAAATACCACCGATAAGTATCATTTTGCTGAGGATATTGAAGAAGAAGAGAGTTTGTCGCTACACGATAAAGAATTAGAACTCATTCGTAAGTCTTTAGAAAAATACGACGGAAAGCGCAAAGAAGCCGCCCAAGAACTCGGGATTAGCGAACGTACTTTATATCGAAAAATAAAACAATTTAATCTTTAATTCTCCATGGCAAAGCTAGCGCAGCACGTTCTTCTATTGAGTTTCTTAGCTACGGCCTTGTCTTGTGGCGTTTATTCATTTACGGGAGCAGACATTGACTACAGTTCAACGAAAACATTTCAAGTCAATAACTTTGCCAATAATGCTCCTATTGTCGAACCAAAAGTTGCACGAAATTTTACCCTAGCCCTTCAAGACATTTTACTCAATCAAACCAATCTTGGCCTAACCAATAATAATGGTGATCTGATTTACGAGGGAGAAATAGTGGATTATTACATCGCTCCAATCACGGCCACTTCGAGAAATACCGCCGCAGAAAACCGTCTCACAATCGGTGTCAATGTTCGCTTTACCAACACCAAATCTCCAGAAAAAGACTTCGAACAAAAATTTAGCTTTTACTACGATTATTCCGGCAGCGCTCAATTAATTGGGGGGCAACTCGATACGGCATTATCGATTATCTTTGAACGATTGACCCAAGATATTTTCAACAAATCACTGGCCAATTGGTAAGCCTATGACTTTGGAACAATTCAATAGCCTATTAACCCAGCCGCAAAACCTCACTTCCGGAGATCTCGGTGGTTTGGATTCCCTAGTAGATCAATTTCCTTTTTTTCAAAGTGCCCAGGCCCTGAGGCTTAAGATGCTCAAACAACAAGAATCACTTAGCTACAATCAGGCCTTAAAGAAAACCGCTGCCATTACCACTGATCGAGATGTTCTCTTTGATTATATCACCTCAGCAGAATTCTCCCAACAAACAATTTCAGAGACCCTTGTTGGACATCAGGATCACGTCAAACAAATTGAGGTAAAAATAGATCTTCAAGAACATCAGCCGGAGATTTCAAACAAGGAAATAATCACCGATCATTCCAGTAATACTGATAAAAGTGTCTCTGTAAAATCAAAGGCCATCGCAGCCCTCGAAAAAAAACCATTCGAATTTGATAAATCCGAGCGTCATAGTTTTGAACAATGGCTTAAGCTCACAGCCGCCAAACCGATTGACCGTAGTATAGAAAATGACCCAGAGACAAATATTGATAAGAATAGATCAGTTACTGGGACTGAATCGTCAGAGAAATGGGAAAAAATCGATCGTTTTTTAGCCCAAAAAACAACCATCAAACCGCAGGATTCCAATTCGGGTCAAAACAGAGCCGAGGCCTATTTACAGCCTAATGAGGAACTAATGACTGAAACGCTTGCCCGCGTTTATGCCCAGCAAAAAAACTATCAAAAGGCAATTCAGGCTTATAAAATTTTAATTTTGAAATATCCCGAAAAAAGTAGTTTCTTTGCAGACCAAATTCAGGAATTAAAACGTTTGTTAAACGCATAGATATGAGCACATTCTCAATTTTTTTAATCTTGATCATCTTTATCGCTTTTTTACTGGTGGTGGTCATTATGGTACAAAATCCAAAAGGAGGCGGTTTAGCCTCATCATTTGGTGGTGGCGGCACTCAGCAATTAGGTGGCGTTAAAAAAACTACAGATTTTCTAGATAAGAGTACCTGGACCTTAGGCGCTATTTTGCTCGGGCTAATCTTACTCTCAAATATGTCTCTATTTGAAGGCACTAATAGTGGTGAGTTCATGCAAGATGAAATCGAAAGCATAAGCTTACCGGATACCACGGAATTACCTGTAACTCCTGCACCAGAGCAAGAATAAATTTTAGTCCATTGCGGACGATTTACATCAAAAACCTCACAAAACGGCACTCAATGAGTGCCGTTTTTTT
>JAYOYS010000001.1:0-165848 GCA_038153605.1 Flavobacteriaceae bacterium | reverse complement strand
GGACGATTTACATCAAAAACCTCACAAAACGGCACTCAATGAGTGCCGTTTTTTTTATGCGTTTCATTTGGATTTTAGTGGTTTGACCTCGGGGAATTTTAGTATTGACCTCTACGACGCCCTTGGACAGAATATTTATTCAGGTCAAAGTAGTAATGTTCAGAAAACGATAAACACCCTTTCGATTGACGGCGGTACTTATTTTCTACATATCTCAGATGGCATAGAAATATGGCAATTTCAGCTCATTATCGATCATCAATGACAGACACCTTAAAGAATCAAGCCCAAAAAATGTCAATTTGACACCTTTCATTGGGGTTGTACTGTCAAAAATGCCATGGCACAGTTTATGTCCGTAAGTTGTCACAAACTAAAAATTAACTTAAATCATTTACATATGGCTTTAAACATTCAACCACTTTCAGATCGCGTGGTGGTCGAGCCGCAAGCGGCAGAGACCAAAACAGCTTCAGGAATCTATATTCCAGATTCAGCGAAAGAAAAACCACAACAAGGAACTGTTGTTGCTGTAGGCAAAGGCAAAAAAGATCATGAAATGACCGTAGCTGTGGGCGATACAGTTTTATATGGCAAATATGCAGGAAATGAATTAAAACTTGACGGCAAGGATTATCTCATCATGCGTGAGGACGATATTCTAGCCATCATTTAATATTTAAAATTTACAACTATGGCAAAAGACATAAAATTTGATATCGAAGCAAGAGACGCCATCAAACGTGGTGTTGACGCATTGGCAAACGCAGTAAAAGTTACTTTAGGTCCTAAGGGACGTAATGTAATTATCAGTAAATCATTCGGAGGACCACAAGTCACCAAGGATGGGGTAACTGTGGCCAAAGAAATAGAATTAGAGGACGCTCTTGAGAATATGGGCGCCCAAATGGTGAAAGAAGTTGCTTCTAAAACCAATGACTTAGCTGGAGATGGAACCACTACCGCCACGGTATTGGCCCAAGCCATTGTCAAAGAAGGCTTGAAAAACGTCGCTGCAGGAGCCAATCCTATGGATCTTAAAAGAGGAATCGACAAGGCAGTAGCTGCTTTGGTAGCCGATTTAGAAAAACAATCGACCAAAGTGGGTAACTCTTCTGAAAAAATTCAGCAGGTCGCCTCTATTTCTGCAAACAATGACGAAGCCATCGGAAGTTTGATCGCTGAGGCTTTTGGTAAAGTCGGTAAAGAAGGCGTCATCACCGTTGAAGAGGCAAAAGGAACCGAAACTTATGTGGACGTGGTTGAGGGGATGCAGTTTGATCGCGGTTATCTTTCTCCATATTTCGTGACCAACAGCGAAAAAATGCAAACCGAATTGGACAACCCAATGATTTTGTTGTACGACAAGAAAATCAGCAATATGAAAGATTTGTTGCCGGTCCTTGAGCCAGTTGCTCAGCAAGGAAAATCGCTTTTGATTATCGCTGAAGATGTAGAAGGTGAAGCCTTAGCTACTTTGGTGGTGAATAAGCTCAGAGGATCGCTAAAAATTGCCGCAGTAAAAGCGCCAGGCTTTGGGGATCGTCGCAAAGCTATGCTTGAAGATATCGCCATCTTGACTGGAGGAACCGTAATCGCTGAAGAGCGCGGATTTACACTAGACAACGCAACTATTGACATGTTGGGTACCGCTGAAACAGTAACCATCGATAAAGACAACACCACTATTGTCAATGGGGCTGGTAAAAAAGCAGACATCAATGCTCGTGTGGGTCAAATCAAATCTCAGATAGAAACCACCACCAGCGATTACGATAAAGAAAAGCTTCAAGAACGCTTGGCTAAACTCGCAGGCGGAGTAGCAGTGCTTTACGTTGGTGCCGCCAGTGAAGTTGAAATGAAAGAGAAGAAAGACCGTGTAGACGATGCGCTTCACGCCACTCGTGCTGCCGTAGAAGAAGGCATTGTGGCCGGAGGTGGTGTCGCATTAGTGCGCGCCAAGTCTGTACTGGCCAAAATGACCAGCGACTCTCTAGACGAAACTACAGGGATTCAAATTGTGGCAAGAGCCATTGAGGCACCTCTGCGTACCATCGTAGAAAACGCCGGAGGCGAAGGCTCTGTAGTGATTAACAAAGTCATGGAAGGCAATAAGTCTTTTGGTTATGACGCCAAAAACGATGCCTATGTCGACATGCTCAAAGCAGGAATCATCGATCCTAAAAAAGTAACACGTGTTGCTTTGGAAAATGCTGCCTCAGTAGCAGGCATGATTTTAACCACAGAGTGTGCACTAGTGGACATCAAAGAAGATGCCCCAGCGATGCCGCCAATGGGTGGCGGTGGCATGCCAGGCATGATGTAATTATACATGGTGAATTAATAAAAAAAACCGCGGCCGTTGGCCGCGGTTTTTTTTATTAGCACCATATGGACACACTACAATCTTTATTGGTGCGCCTTTACGACTTCCTCGTCGCGATACTTACAACAAGGGTTAACCGCATTATAGGCTTCATCAGGTGCTTTGAATTTCTTAGTGTCATGCCCAGCTAATGAAACATACTTAGCCACTGTGTCGATGCTCGTTTTTCGTGCATCGTAAATCACATTCAGCTCATGCGTATCAACATTCCACTTAACAGATTTTACACCAGTTACTTTAATCGCTGCTTTTTCAATGCGTGCCTTACACATGCCGCACACACCACCCACTTCAAGACTGCCTTTGGCATTTCTGTCTTGAGCGTACATACTCGTGGCCATTAAAAGAACCATTAGGGTCATTAATTTTCTCATCTTTCTTGTTTTATTAATTATTAATTATTGTTCATTATTCAGGAATTTTATAGCGGATCCCCGTATACCACATTCGACCAAAAATTGGTCCATAGACAATGCTACTATCAAAATTGCTGGAAAAGGGCTGATCTCCATTTATTATTGGGTCCTGTTGTCTGAGGTCTCCAATATTTTCTACCCCAAAATACCAATCAAAAACTGAGCCCAATTGCTTTGTAATTTGTCCGTTTAAGGTTGTTATATAGGGCGTGCTGGGTTGACCCCACAATGCAGCCGACTGAGGTAATTCTGGCAATCGTTGATTGCCCAACCAATTAAATGTCAAATCGAACTTGAGGGGGTGATTTTTTCGTCTACCCTCGAGGGCATAGGCAAGATTGGCAAATACTCGGTGGTCAGGAATTAAAATAGGGCGCTTATCCCCCGAATCAAAAGCGGTACTCAGATTGTAGTATTTGTAAGCCAATTGCAAATCGAAAAGGCCCCAAGGGCTGTAGGCCAAATCAAATTGAAAGGACTCAACCCAACTCGGTCTTGAGTTATTGTAGAATCTAATCGCACCTACTTCTTCCCAGTCTACAACCACTTGGCTGGTAAAATCAGTTCTGTAATAATCCAATCCTAGGGTCATAGAACGAATGCCTAAAGAAAATTTCTGTTGTAGCGACAGTCCAAAATTCCATGCAATTTCTGGATCTAAACCATAAAAATTTCCTGGAGTTTCTCTAGAATAATTCGAAGATTGGGTTCCAGGGGTTTCAATGGTTATTTCGCGACCGGTAGCGAATATATTTAAATGCTCTGAAAAAATATTTGGAATACGTTTGCCGCGCCCCACAGAACCGCGTAGTGTGGTTTTGGGCAGCACTTGATATTTCAGATGTAATCTAGGGGTAAAAAACAAGCCTAATAGATTGTGTTGATCTAAGCGTAAACCTAGTGTTACCCCTAATTTATCCATGTCATTGTATGCATACTCTGTAAATAATCCAAAGCCCTGTTCGGTACGACCAAATAGTTGTAAATTAGTTCCAAGCGTATCAAAAGATAAACGCTCGTCATAACGATCATAAGTACCATTCAGGCCTAATTTTATTTTATGACGCGTATCTCCAATAATTGAATTGTAAAGCAAAGTCATATAGGCACTTTGGTGCTCTATGTCATAAGGTCTCAATCCAAAGTTGCTTTTTTGATTATGCAAACTCCATGCCCCCTGAATACCAATTGTTTGCCAAGTGATTTCCGGATTAACATAACCGAGTTTAGCGGATAAATCAATGCGATCCGTATCAATTAAACTACCCCATGAGCTTTGTGATTGTTGCGCTAAATCGGCCCGAAAACCCCGCTGTCCAGATACTTTTTGATCACGAAGAACGCGTGCATTGATAAAACTAACTAAGCCCCTCTCCGTATCAGTGTATTGCCAACGATTTAAAAAATTAAATTGCTCTGCAATGGGTGTGTCTAAAAAACCATCGTTATTGCGATCTACTACACGCTGTCTTTGATTACCGTGGATATATAAACCCGTATGCCATTTATCACTGACCGAAGTATTCAAGTGGGTGTTCAGCTCTTGACGTCCGTTACCCGCTAAAAAAGCATTGAAGAAAAAAGGCACATCACTGACTGGTTTTTGTAACTCTACATTTATTTGACCAGCTATACTTTCATAGCCATTTATAACACTTCCTGCTCCTTTAGTAATCTGCATACTCTCTACCCAAGTCCCTGGGACATAGCTCAGGCCTAAACTCTGAGCCGCACCTCGAACCACGGGAATGTTTTCTGCAGTTATTAAAATATAAGGACTGGTAAGCCCCAACATCTTAATCTGTTTAGTTCCAGTAACCGCATCAGAAAAATTGACATCTATTGCCGGATTCGTCTCAAAACTCTCCGAAAGGTTACAACAAGCGGCCTTGAGCAATTCATCACTGCTCACGCGAATCACCTGCTCGGTACTGAAGGAAGAAATATACTGAGAACTTCTTCTGGCCGCAACCACCACCTGTTCAAGATCATTTTCTGGTGTAAGGCCATAGGAAATAAAGGCTGTATCCTTAATATCGAGCGTATCGGTCTTATAGCCAACATAACTTAAAACAAGACGTGCGGGCAGACTCGGAATCTCCAATATGTAACTGCCATTTTCATCGGTAACCGCTCCAGATTGACTTTCTGGATGGTAAACATTCGCCCCAAAAAGAGGCTCCTCTGGTCCCGCTGCCGCATCATAAATAGCGCCCTTTAATTGGACTTGTGCATTGAGCATAAAAGGCATCAGAGCGGCGCCTAAAACTCCTGCAAATTTTAAAAGACTAATCTGTTTCATAACTATCATCCTAAAAGTAGCATTGTGGCCATGATCAGCATCACCAGATTTTCAATCAATGTCGCCTCTGTCATAGGAAGGTTTAGGACACTGCCTAGGCATGCACAAACTATTTTATTGCGTCTGCGCAGTTGGTCCACCACACCAATAGTTGTAGCTGCCAATATAAATAGGGTACTATACAAGGCATAATCTACAGCAGTATTGGTCAGCAGCAGTAGTCCCAAGAATAATTCAATAAATGGATATATCCATCCGTAGAATTTCAAACGATGTGCTATAGGATCGTACCCTGAGAAAGCTTGAACAAAGCCCTTTAAATCTAAAAATTTAAAAAAACTAAAGACCAGAAAAAAACCAGCCATAAAGTCAAGCATAAACTCCTGAAAATTCAACTGATAAACTAAAGCATTGAGCCAATTGACGCCTAACAGAAAAGTAAAGATTAAAAATAACGGACGCAATTGGCGCCATTTAGATAAAGATTTACTGCTGTTAGTTGAGGCCTTATTAGAGAGGGCGTTGCGTTTGGCCAAATACTGTTCTTGTGTGAGGACAGTATATTTGGCCGGAATTAATTTTAAAACAGTGGACAATTCGATTCCTTTTAATAAAGAAAATTCAAATCGACCAGTGGCTAAATCAATATCAATGATGTGAATTCCAGCCACATCAACCATGGCCTCGCGAACACTTTTGACACAGCCAATACAGGTGAGTCCTTCTAAATATAAAGTATGATACATAATGGATTAATTTAATGTGGTTATAAATCGCTTAAAACGACTTACCTTCAAATTAACCATTGCTGGTAGACTATAAATAATTGAGTTTCTTTGGGTGGTGGTTCTTTTGGCTGGTATCCCAAAGACCCAGAAAAATCATTGCTATTGATGAGAAAAACCTCTGGGGATTTCACAAAAGGTAATGCCAAATAAAAAATTGGCGCTGCAAAATCCAATCCATGAACAAGTAGAGTTTGATCTAGAGAAAATTTTTGAAACTCATTATGGCAACAGCCAGGCTTTTGTTCCATTTCTTCGGAACATCCACTGCTTATGACCATACCACAATTTAAATGGGCAATTTCTAGACCCAAATCCGTTTCCATGGGTCTTCCAAGGCAATAATGCGTCGATTGAATCCAACCGAGATTGGTGGTCAGAACCAAAACACTCATCATGATGGATAAAAACGCTTTCACAGTGCTAAATTATGAAATAAAGCCATTCAAAACCTGATCCGTGGGGCTTTATCATGGATTTAACACGGCTTGGGTGGGCAATTCTACAGATTACTCAAATTTTTTGCTTTTTCAATAGCCCCTAACATCTGTTCTTTGAGACGAATTGCAGAGACTTCATATCGATCTAGGTCTGTCTGTTTTGTTTTATCAATTTTGGTCTTGCCCATAATTTCATCAGTTGTGAAGTCTTCGCTAAAATCCATCATCCATTGCATCATTGCTCCATTGGCCTGCTTTAGCTCCTCAACTACAACTCCATAAACGACCAAGGTTGAGTCAGCTAAAAACTTAGGTTCCAATTGATTGATTAATCCACTTATGGCGCCCATTTCAGGCATGACCTCATCGTGTATGGCCAAAATTCGCTCCATTTGAGCATATTTTTCAGACTCCTTAGGATTATGTTGGCACGAAAAAAGAAGGACTAAAGAAAACAATACTAAAGAGATACGCATGAGTTTATTTTTTTACAAAATTAAGTCTTTTTTTGAGGGTTGAGCACCAAGAAACTGGGAATCAATAACAACAAAAGTAAAGGGTGAATTAAAAAACGTCGCACATAAAACAGCGCTCTGTAGTCCCCCGGATTGTAGTAATACAAAAGCACAATTAGGAGAGACATAAAAACAACAAACCCAATGCCATTTAGGATTGCCGAAAATTGAACGATACTATTTTTCCTAAAAATAAGCTTCAACAAAGACAGGGACAAGATTGCATTAATACAATAGCGCCCTACAACACTTAGGCCCCAATTAAGCCAATTCATAGCTGGAAGTGCTTGGGTCTGATAAGCCCCATTGAAGAATGCTTTTAATGGGTCATAAAATAGTGCCACTTCAAAATGACGCACCGCAAAAAGACCAGTTAAGCACATAATCCCCAGTAAAATTCTAGGGTTATTCATCACTTTTATAAATCAAATTATAGCGCCAAATCCAAAAAATCCATAGGAGTAATACTGTGCCGTAAATAATTCCGGGAAAAACCAAATCATGAAGTGCAGAGGACCAGCCCGGTTGCCAAAAAATTCCTAAACTGATCAGTGCAATACGCAATACATTCATGCCGTAAAGCAAAACCGTCCCCAACAAAATAAAAATAAATGTGGGCATCAAACGCTGTGGAATGGCAAAGACAAATGCCGCAAATAAAATCATTACACTTACTGCATTACAGCCCTCAACAAGCTGAGCTACAGGGACCTCCATGACAGAAATCACCAAATTACCGGTTTCGTTCCAAGGTGCCACTACAGCCTCAAACCCAATAAAATTCAAAAAATATTGCAGTTGCGCTCCCACAAGCCTTGTAATTGGATCCACAGTAAATCCTCGAGAAGACCAATAATCAAGGAAACCAAAATAAAGACCACTAAACACTCCATATGTCACAAAAAACACCAGGAGAAACTGCCATACTGGTATATAAATTTTCCGCAAATTCATCGTTACTTCAAAGTTAATTTTTTATCCTTTAGGAATCCCTATTTCTAAAGAGCATTAAAGCAATATTTAAATACCTTTACATAAAATTTGAGTGATGAATACCCTCAGGCAGCAAGTCCAAAATATCCTTCAAAAAGACAGTGGTTTGTTCCGCAATCAATTACAGAACTTGTGCGATTTATTGCATGATTCCCTACCCCATTATACTTGGGTAGGATTTTATTTTGCCAACGTTGACAAGAGGACCCTTCACCTCGGCCCCTATTGTGGTGCCCCGACAGATCACAGCTGTATCCCTTTCGGCAAGGGCATATGCGGACAGGTCGCAGAATCAAATGATTACTTTTTAGTACCCGATGTGAGTGCGCAGGACAATTATATCGCATGCAGTATTAGTGTCAAATCTGAATTAGTCGTCCCTTTGTTTGTCGATGGCAAGAATATTGGTCAGATTGATATTGACTCTGATCAGCTCGAGGCTTTCTCCCAAGAGGACGTTGATTTTTTACAATGGGTTAATGCCCAAATTGCTCAGGTTTGGCCTGAAGGTTATAACCCAGAAGAAATTCATGGCTAAACCAACAAATAAAAATCAGGTACAAAAAGGACTCATCCTAAATGCTTATCCTGACAGTCTCGGGGGAAACCTAGCCTATTTAGTTAATCTATTAGCGCATGAGCCACTAAAAGGGACTTTCCAAAATTTATATGTACTCCCTACCCTTTTTAACTCAGATTTAGACCGGGGGTTTTCTATTATTGATTACGATTTGAATACTCCGCTGGTGGAAAACTCAGCTCTAAGCCAATTAAAATCTATGGGGATTGGATTGAAGCTAGACATTGTTTTGAATCACCTATCTGTGTCATCCCCTGAATTTAAAGACTTAATGGCCTTTGGTGATGAATCGTCGAATGTAAACTTTTTTATTGATTGGAATAAGTTTTGGCAGGGTAATGGCTCAATGAATGAACAAGGCGTGATAGTTCCTAAACCTGAATTCAAAGACAAACTATTCACCCGAAAGCCCGGCTTACCCGTACTCCAAGTTCCTTTTCCAGATCACAGTTTTAGACCGTATTGGAATACATTTTATCAAAAGATAAAACTCTCCGAAAAATTTATAGAAGCTGCCTGTAAGGTCCTTAATTTGGCTATTGAACAATCCAAGACACTTCATTCCACGATTGAAAGAAAACTCATTAATGGAGAAAATCCAACAAAGGCAATCGAATCTCTGGGTCTTCAAATTACAGAAGTTGTTCCACTAGTTAGAGTCCACTTGTCGCTATTGGGTCAAATGGATCTTAATGCACAGCATCCCGAAGTTTGGCATTACTATAAAAACACTTTAAAAAAACTAAGCGGGTATGGTGGACAAATTATTCGCCTAGACGCCTTTGCCTATTTGCATAAGTCGGTAGGACAAAGCAACTTTTTTAATATTCCTGAAACATGGGAATATCTTCATCGACTCCAAAATATGGCGCAAGAGTTTTCACTTGAAGTATTACCGGAAATTCATGCACAATACGGTAAGCATCTTCATGATGAAGTCAGCGCTGAAGGCTTTCCTATTTATGATTTCTTCCTGCCAGGGCTTATCATTCACATAATAGAAAATAAGGATAAGGCGCCCCTGATAAAATGGGCAGATGAAATTCAAGAAAAAGGGTTTAGGCTGATCAATATGCTTGGGTGTCACGATGGTATTCCTCTATTGGATTTAGACGGGGATCCTGAGCAGCCTCTAATGTCTCAAGGATTGCTCACTTCTGGCCAAATTGAGGCCTTAATTGAAAAAATTGTCGCTCGCGGAGGACGCATTAAAAACCTATTTGGTCCTGACGGAGAAAAAATCGCTTATTATCAGGTTAATGCGACCTATTTTAGTGCCCTTGGCGAAGACCCAAATAAAATGTTAATGGCCAGAGCCCTCCAGTTATTCATGCCAGGAACGCCCCAAATCTGGTATTTAGATTTATTTGGTGGCACAAATGATTACCAAGCAGCCGATGCAGACCAGGGCAATCACAAAGAAATCAATCGTACGAATATGACGCACGACTTCATTGAACAAAAAATCAAAACACCTCTGGTACTCAAACAACTTGAAATGCTCAAGCTACGCGCACAACACCCTGCCTTTGACGGGGTTCTCAGCGTTTCAGAATCAAGCGAAAACCATTGGTTCGAAATGAAATGGACTCTTGGCACTAGCTGGGCTCTGCTTGAGGTTAACCTCAATCAAACAAGCTTTACGATCAGTCACTCTTAAACTTTTTGTGTTACATCCCTGTGCGGATAGCCTCAACTGGATCTAATTTGGAAGCTTTTAAGGCCGGTAAAATTCCCGAAATTAATCCAATCAGAGCAGCAACGACTGTTCCGATAAGCATATTTAATGGGGAAAGCACAAACTCAAAATCGCCTGTAAATTGAGAGGCAATTAAAGAAGCGAAAAAGACTAAAATCAGCCCGAAAATACCCCCAATTATAGCCAAGATCATGGCCTCGAATAAAAATTGATAAAGGATAAAACGACGCTTTGCCCCAAGCGATTTTTGAATCCCAATCAAGCTAGTGCGTTCTTTTACACTCACAAACATGATATTGGCAATACCAAAACCACCCACCAAAAGTGAAAAGGCACTAATGATAATTCCTATCAAATTCATCGTACCAGTGATGTCGTCTATAGCATCGGCAAACCCCTGTAATTGATTGACAAAAAAATCGTCCTCCTGCTCAGGACGTAAGCCCCGCTTGAGGCGCATTTTTAATTTCAAATCTGCAATAAATGCCTCATTATCTGCACCAGGCTGAGGCTTCATGATGATAAAGGGAAATAAACTGCGATTGTTTGCGCCAAAAATATTTCGGATGACATTAACCGGAACAAAGACAAAAGTATCCTTAGAATCATTGAAGATAGAACCCTCCTTTTTTAAGACACCGATTACAGTAAATTTTTTTCCATAGAGGCGCACTTTTTTACCGACCGCCTGCTCGACAGTATAGAACAATGAGGTGGCAATTTCATGACCAATGACAATCACCTGAGCGCCATTATTGGATTCGAGTTCGTTGTAAAACCTTCCGTGCTCTATCTGCAAGGATTCGATATCGTAATATTCATGAGAAAAGGCCCCGATATTGGCATTTTCCACAGAGCGGTCCTCAAACTTAACGGTCTCATTGCGTACATTTAAATTAAATGCAACCGCTTGAACTTGGTTTAAATTTTTCTTGAGATATTGATATTCTTCATACGATGCTACGGGAAATTGCTCCCATTTCCAGCGCGGTACCTCAGTCGGACCAAAGGAAAAATTACCTAAATAAATCGTGCTGTTATCCAAACCTTTAAGGCTGTCTTGAATTTCAGATTTAAGTGAATCTACTGCCGCTAATACAGCAATGATTGAAAAAATACCTATGGTGACCCCCAGAAGCGATAAAAAGGTTCGCAACTTATTGTTAATTAGGGCGCTTATGGCAAAATTGATGCTTTCTTTTAATACGCGTAAATAAACAATCATGCAGGCTTTGGACTTTATTTTTAAAGGTTAAAGGTAGCGCTTTTTAAAGTAAAAATAGACCAGTTTTTAGCGCATATTTGCTTACTTTTGTGCCTTCATTTCACAAGAAAATCCCATGGAACAAGCGCTCCCTATTCGTTCAGCCCTAATCTCTGTTTTTCATAAAGATGGACTCGCTCCAATTGTCCAAAGATTAAATGACCTTGGTGTTACAATTTACTCCACCGGGGGCACTGAACAATTTATTCAGGACCTGAATGTTCCCGTGGTTGCTGTAGAGCATTTGACTCAATACCCCTCAATACTTGGGGGCCGTGTCAAAACCCTGCATCCTAAAATTTTTGGCGGAATTCTCAATCGCCAAAATAATCCAAATGATCAAGCTCAGATGAGCGAATTTGATATTCCACAAATTGATTTAGTCATTGTAGATCTTTATCCGTTTGAACAAACTGTGGCCTCTGGAGCAGAGCCACAAGCCATCATAGAAAAAATAGATATCGGAGGTATTTCTCTGATTCGCGCTGCGGCTAAAAACTTTTCTAATACTTTTTGCCTTTCCTCTGTCGATGACTACCCAGCCTTTTTGGACATACTCAATGCTCAGGAAGGTAAAACCACTGTAGACCAAAGAAAACTATTTGCTGCCAAAGCATTTGCGATATCCTCGCATTACGATACAGCAATTTTCAATTATTTCAATGAGGACACTCAGCTAGAGCATCTAAAACTCAGTATCCCACAAGGACAAACATTACGTTACGGAGAAAACCCCCATCAAAAAGGAGAATTCTTCGGGGACATGGATCAAATGTTTGACAAATTACACGGTAAAGAACTCAGCTATAATAACTTACTTGATATGGATGCAGCAGTACAGCTCATGAATGAGTTCCAGGGACCGCAACATCCAGCGAGTTTCGCCATTTTAAAACATAACAATGCTTGTGGCATGGCGCAAGAAACCAGCCTTAGCGGTGCCTACGTAAAGGCTCTCGCAGCAGACCCTGTTTCAGCCTTTGGCGGTGTACTGATCGCCAATCAAACCATAGACCTAGAGACTGCCGAGCAAATTCATGAACTGTTTTGTGAGGTAGTGATTGCACCCGGGTTCAGTGATGAAGCCTTTGGACTATTGGCACAAAAGAAAAATCGTATCCTGTTAGTTCAAAAATTATTTACGACTCCACAGCACACAATCCGCACTTGTCTCAACGGTGTTTTAAGACAAGAGCGCGACGCAAAAACAGACCACCAAAGTGATTTGACTGTGGTGACCGAACTAGGCCCTACTCAGGAGCAAATAAAGGATTTGCTATTCGCCTCAGTGATTTGCAAACACACTAAATCAAACACCATAGTCTTGGTAAAAGACGGACAACTCTATGCCAGTGGTACGGGACAAACTTCTCGAGTGGATGCATTAAGGCAGGCCATCGAAAAGGCCAAATCATTTAATTTTGACCTCAATGGCGCTGTTATGGCCAGCGATGCTTTTTTTCCATTTCCAGACTGTGTAGAGATCGCTGATAAGGCAGGTATAAAGGCGGTAATTCAGCCTGGTGGATCCATAAAAGACCAACTGAGCATCGACTACTGCAATGCGCATAAATTATCTATGGTATTTACCGGAACACGGCACTTTAAGCATTAAAATTTATTACATTTGTTAGGAATCGCCACCATTATACCAATACAAGCACTGCAGCATGGGTTTTTTTGATTTTTTGACTGAAGAAATAGCCATTGATTTAGGAACGGCAAACACCCTAATTATCCACAATGACAAAGTTGTAGTGGACGCTCCAAGTATTGTGGCGCGTGACCGCATGAGTAACAAAATTATTGCTGTGGGTCGAGAAGCTGCACGCATGCAAGGTAAAACACACGAAAATATCAAAACCATTAGGCCCCTTAAAGATGGAGTAATTGCAGACTTTGACGCCAGTGAAAAAATGATCAATATGTTCATCAAGGACATTCCTGCGCTGAAGAAAAAATGGCTTACCCCATCATTACGCATGGTCATTTGTATTCCCAGCGGCATTACCGAAGTGGAAATGCGTGCGGTAAAGGAAAGTGCCGAGCGTGTTAATGGCAAAGAGGTCTATTTGATCCATGAACCCATGGCAGCGGCTATTGGAATCGGCGTAGACATTATGCAACCAAAAGGTAATATGATAGTCGATATCGGAGGAGGAACTACAGAAATTGCCGTTCTTGCTCTTGGAGGAATTGTTTGTGACAAATCTGTAAAGATTGCTGGAGATGTCTTCACCAATGACATTGTTTACTATATGCGCACGCAACACAACCTTTATGTGGGAGAGCGCACTGCAGAAAAAATAAAAATTCAAATCGGTGCAGCAACTGAAGATCTCGAATTACCTCCAGATGAAATGGCCGTCCAAGGGCGTGATTTGCTCACGGGTAAACCAAAACAGGTACAAACCTCTTACCGAGAAATTGCCAAAGCCCTTGATAAATCGATTCTACGTATTGAGGACGCTGTTATGGAAACATTGTCCCAGACGCCACCAGAATTAGCTGCAGATATCTACAACACAGGGATCTACCTTGCTGGAGGGGGCTCAATGCTCCGCGGATTAGACAAGAGACTTTCTCAGAAAACAGATTTACCCGTTTATATTGCCGAAGACCCTTTACGGGCTGTTGTTCGCGGCACGGGTATTTGCCTCAAAAATCTCGCTAAATACAAAAGTGTATTGATCAAATAAAAGAGCACATAAGCCGACATGCAGCAGATTATTGAATTTTTTATACGCAATAAAAATTTCCTGTTGTTTTTGGCGCTCTTTTCTGTAGGAATTTCATTGACCCAAAGAGCCCACTCAGGTCTGTATACCAGAAATATTGCCTCAACAAATAAAGTTACTGGGACTATTTTTACATGGTTATCTGATGCGCGAAGTTATTTGGCCTTGCGCCAGCAAAACGAAGAATTAATTGCGGCAAATGTGAGATTATTGGCCCTTTTAGATAATACTAAGTCGAGTGCCAAAGACTCTATTCCTATAGCCTTTGAAGGTTTTGAAGTGCCTCAAGAAATAGGTGATTCTCTATCATTTTTCCGTACTAAAATAATTCAGGCACATGTCATCAACAATTCCTATCACCGACTAAAAAACACCCTAACCATAGACAAAGGGAGTAATGACGGGGTTGTCCCGGACATGGGTGTGGCGAGCCCTATGGGTGTTGTGGGTATTATAACCCATGTGTCAGAACATTTTTCAGTGGCGCAATCAATATTAAACACCAGCAGTCGCGTGGTGGTAAAAAGTAAAAAGTCAGATCATTTTGGCACCTTAATATGGCATGGAGAAGCCCCTGACCAACTTTTATTGACCGAAATTCCCAAGATCGCCCCTTTAGCCATTGGAGACTCTCTGGTTACGGATGGAAAATCCACCATATTTCCTCGTGGATGGCCCGTGGGAACCGTCACCGAGATCAATCCAGCAAAAGCTCAAGACTATTTGGATGTCAGTGTACGTCCGCACACTGATATGAGTAGTATTTATCACGTCTACCTCATTGAAAGACAAGAAGCAAAAGAAATACGCCAACTAGAAAAACTCAGTCAAAATGAATTCTAGTACGCAGTGGTTTTCTATTTTGGGTCGCTTTATTGTTGTGTTTTTGATTCAGATTTTAATCATGGATCACCTCTTGCTTTTTGGTTTTGTCAACCCATTGATCTATTGTTATTTCATCCTTTTATACCCGCTGTCGGGCAGTCGGATTTGGTTAATGTTATCGAGTTTTGCCTTGGGGTTAGGCATCGATATGTTTAATGACACAGGCGGGGTCCATGCGGCAGCCTCCGTCTTTTTAGCATGGATTCGCCCTATACTTTTAAACTTCTCATTTGGTGTCAGTTATCAGTACAACACAACAAAAATTCCAAATGCCCCTATCGGACAACAAATAATCTTTGTCTTGTCAGCGGTAGTCTTGCATCATTTAGTGCTATTTTCACTTGAGGCGGGATCTTGGGCCTATTGGATTTTGGTGCTTAAATCGACGCTTTTGACATGTCTTTTGAGCAGTGCTTTAATCCTGAGCGTATTTCAATTTTTTAGTCGAAAGAGCTTATGAGAAAAAGCTTGTTATTTTTTCTAGTCTTGATTGTCGGCTTGACTTTCGTTGGGCGGCTATTTTACCTGCAGATTTATGATACCACCTACGTGGAACTCTCAGACAACAACGCCATAAGGACCGTATTTGATTATCCGCAACGCGGTTATATTTTTGACCGAAATGGAGTTCTTCTGGTGGCCAATCAGCCCTCTTTTGATGTCATGGTCGTCCCGAGAAACATGAAGCCTCTGGATACTCTAGAATTCTGCACTTTACTCAATCTTTCTAAACAAGACTTTATTTCAGCCGTAGAAAAGGCGAAAAGATATTCCCCAAATCTCCCCTCGGTCATTGCGGCGCAGCTCACAAAAAGTGAATTTGCCGGTCTTTCAGAAAAAATGTACAAATATCAAGGGTTTTACATACAGAAGCGTTCTTTGAGAGATTATCAAGTCAACCATTCAGCCAATGTGCTGGGTTATGTCTCAGAGGTAAATGATTACACCATAAAAATGAATCCTGACTATCAGATGGGAGAACTCATTGGTGCGGCTGGTGTCGAAAAACAATATGAAGCAATACTGCGTGGTGAGAAGGGCATAAAATATATTCAAAAAGACAACTTCAATCGCGATATTGGCCCGTATAAAGAAGGAACCTTCGATACCCCTTCTGTGCGGGGTACCGACATAACCTTGACCATTGACGCAAAACTCCAAGAGTATGGAGAGAAACTAATGGTCAATAAGCGTGGTGGCGTCGTGGCATTAGATCCACAAAGTGGTGAAATTCTTGCTCTGGTGGCGGCCCCAAATTATGATCCCGACTTATTGGTCGGGCGTAAACGTTCAAAAAATTTCACCAAACTCTATTACGACACCATCGCAAAACCACTTTTTGATCGTGTATTGCAAGGAGAATATCCGCCAGGTTCCCCTTTTAAAACCCTCACGGCGCTGATTGCCCTGCAAGAAGAAGTGATTACAATAAATGACTATGTCTCCTGTTTTGGCGGCTATAATTATGGTGGCTCAAAACCCCTGGGTTGCCATGACCATCAAACCCCACTCGCCCTTATCGGCGGCATTGCTCATTCCTGTAATTCTTATTTTGCTAATGCATACCGCAAAACAATTGATAAATATCCTTCACCTCAAGAAGGTATTGAGCGCTGGCGCCAGCATCTCAGAAGTTTTGGTCTCGGCGACTATTTAGGCTATGACCTTCCTGCAGGAAACAAAGGCTTAATTCCTGATTCCGAATTCTATAACCGCTTTTATCAATATCCAAAATATCGCTGGTATACTCCTGCAACAATTTCCAATGCCATCGGGCAAGGAGAAGTTCTTCTTACCCCCATGCAAATGGTTCATTTTACCAGCATTATCGCTAATCGTGGGTATTTCTATACCCCACATATCATTAAAAAAATTGGTGATCGTGATTCTATTTCCGAAGCCTTTACAACACGCCAAAACACTACTATTGATCCAAAATACTTCGAGCCAGTGATTCAAGGAATGGCCGATGTTTACAAGTATGGAACAGCCTCAAAACCCTATATCGGCATCCCCGGAATTGAAATATGTGGAAAGACAGGAACGGCAGAAAACTATATCAAAATCAATGGGAAACGCATGCAACTTACCGATCACTCGGTCTTTATTTCCTTTGCTCCAAAGGAAGACCCAAAAATAGCCCTAGCCGTTTTTGTAGAAAACGGATATTGGGGCTCTCGTTGGGCGGGACGTATTGCAAGTCTTATGACTGAAAAATATCTACGCGATAGCATCAGCCGAAAAGATATGGAGCAATATGTCCTTAATGGAAGCTTAATGAGTGAATACGAAAAGCCCTACTCAGGAAAACCATTTAAAATCAATCAATGATGGGCTACGGGCAAAGAAATACCAAGATTGATTGGTGGATTGTATTGCTGTACTTCGCCTTGGTTGGGTTTGGTTGGCTCAATATTTATTCGGCATCGCTAAGTGAAACCCAAGACCTTTGGAATTTAAATCAAATTTACGGCAAGCAACTGCTTTTTATTCTTTTAAGCGTAGTCCTGATTGTCTTTATATTGGCCGTCGAAGCAAAATTTTACGAACGATTTTCAAGTTTGATTTATCTCTTTGCCTTAATCGCTTTAGTGGGTTTATATGTCTTTGGCCAAACCGTGAATGGGGCTACCTCTTGGTACGCTTTTGGCGGGTTCAGTATTCAGCCCAGTGAATTTGCCAAAACCGCAACCGCTCTGGCCCTGGGTAAATTTGTAGGCGATATACAAACCAACATTCGCTCCTGGGGAGATCAGTGGAAGTCCTTGCTCATTATGCTCCTTCCTGCATTGCTGATTATTCCTCAGCCAGATCCAGGAAGTGCCCTGGTTTATTTGGCATTTATCTTGCCGCTCTATCGAGAGGGCCTTAATTATTTGTTTTTGAGTTTTGCTACCGCCCTAGGTCTACTTTTTATCGGCACATTATTGATCGAAGTTCAAGGTATGGTCTTTCTCTTAGGTTTAATACTTACTGTTTATTTATGGAGCCAAAAGCGCAGACGCAGGCGCATTAAATGGGGGCAGTCCTTGATTGTATTGGCCCTTGCCATTGGTTTTGTGTACTCAGTAAATTATGTATTTTACTCAGTTTTTGAGCAAAGACACCGGGATCGCATCAATTTAGTCCTCGGAAAAACTATAGACAGCAACTCAATAGGATATAATACGCATCAAAGTGAAATTGCTATTGGCAGCGGCCGTTGGTGGGGTAAAGGATGGCTGCAAGGCACACAAACCAAGGGTAATTTTGTCCCCGAACAACACACGGATTATATTTTCTCAACCGTCGGAGAAGAATGGGGTTTTATGGGGTCACTCTTTCTCATAAGTCTTTTTGTTGCGCTAATTTTGAGGGTACTCTACCGTGCTGAAAAACAAAAATCAATATTCGGCCGGGTTTACGGCTATTCTGTAGCCTCGGTTATCTTTTTGCACTTTTTTGTCAATATCGGCATGGTCATAGGGCTTTTACCCACAGTTGGGATTCCCCTACCTTTTATCAGCTATGGGGGTTCAGGGCTTTGGGGATTCACCATACTGCTTTTTATTTTTGTGAAACTTGACAGTGCGAACTACATCAATATTTCCTGAGCTTATCCTGATGGTCACTTCACGTCCAACACATCTCTTAGTGCGTTGCCCAAAAGCATGAAGGCCATAACTAATATCATAATGGCAAATCCTGGGACTAGCGCTAAATAAGGCTTTCCTAAAACAATATAGGCATAGTGATCCTTAATTATACTCCCCCAACTCGGTATGGGGGGTTGCGCTCCTATACCGAGAAAACTAAGTCCGCTTTCAATCAAAATAGCTGATGCGAAATTCGCAGCTGAAATGATAATAACAGGCGTCAAGGCATTCGGTAAAATATGACGCCAAATGATGCGGCCGTCTGAAAAGCCCAGGGCTCTGGCTGCCAGTACATATTGTCTTTGTTTCACACTCATCACCTGACCGCGCACCACCCTAGCAACCTCTACCCACATAGTCAAGCCTACAGCAATAAATACCTGCCAAAAGCCCTTACCTAAAGCTAAGGTTATTGCAATCACAAGGAGCAAGGTAGGGATAGACCACGTGACATTAATAAGCCACATGATAATTTGATCTGTACGTCCCCCAAAGTATCCCGAAATTGCTCCGAGACTAATGCCGATAATCAAGGAAATCAGTACCGCGATAAAGCCCACAGACAAAGATACCCTCAATCCGATCAGCATTCGGCTCAGGAGATCTCTGCCGTATTTATCAGTACCTAACCAAAACGTATAAGACCGAATGATCTGATTTAGCTGGAATTTTTCTCCGGCTGAGGTTAATTGGTTGAGTGTAAAAAATTTTGTTTCTGTACCATCAGGTTCTGCCTGCAATAGGGTCACAGTCAATCCTTGATCAGTAAGGGTATAGTTCTTTACAGGAATTTCTAATTCGCCTTTTGGTCTGCCATATAAAAAAGCTGTCCAAGGGGAAACTTCTGGCGCTTGAAGATTGGGTAGCACACACATCAATACCTTAAACCCAGGAGGTTTTGCGGCGATGGATAAATGCATATTATTGGCATTGGGCGAATCGTCTGGCGCTAATACATAAGAAAAAACTGCAAGGGCAGTAGCCATTGTGAGTATGGCAAAACTCAATAGTCCAAGTGGATTTTTTAAAAATTTTAAAACCCACGATTTACCTTGGACTGTTGCCTGAGTATGCATAAATCAATCCTGAATCTTGGCGACCTTATTTGGTCTAATGTTGTTCATCTTTAAGTCTGCCAATATTTGAACTGCTTCTTCCACGTAGACATCCTTAGCCAAGGCCTTATGCCAACGTCGGTGCTGTTCACGCATGGTCGAATCTTGAGCCATGAGTTTTAAATTATCCTGTAGCGAGGCGTAATTTAATTTATTGTCGTAATCTTTAATGGCCTCAAATCGCTCGTTTTCTTGCTCACGACGCTGCATTTCTGCACTATAGGCCTCTAGTGCGAGGCTAAGCTCTTGATTGTCCTGAGTAGACTTAATCCATCTCGCATTTTCCTCAATTAACTGAACTTGTGTATTGGTTGCAAGACGCTTTTTACTCCGCTCAATTGTCCCCTGATAATCTATGTAACCAGGCCATAGTTCATATTCAGCCGCAGTAATGTTATCATGAGGCAGTGGATTATCGTAATCACGTTCTCCGATTTCAATATAGCTGTAGCGGTCCGGCATGACCACATCACTTTTAACTCCCTCTAACTGAGTAGAACCTCCATTGACGCGATAGAATTTTTGAGTAGTCATTTTAAGGGCACCCATATCCCCTAAATCATTATTGCGCAACCACTGATTAAGATCAATCATGTTTTGCACCGTTCCTTTTCCATACGATTGAGTGCTTCCTAAAATAATGCCACGCTTATAGTCTTGCATCGCAGCAGCCAAGATTTCAGAGGCTGAGGCCGAAAGCTCATTAATCATAAGAACCAAAGGCCCCTCCCAAACTATAGAATTATCTCTGTCCTTCAGAACTTCCTTGCGTGCACCATTTGAAGCGACTTGAACCACGGGGCCGTTTTTTATAAATAAGCCTGCGATGTCCACAGCTGTGCGCAAAGAACCTCCACCATTATTGCGTAAATCCATAATCAAACCATCGATCTGCTCTGATTTGAGTTTTTCAATTTCTTGACGTACATCGGTAGCCGCATTACGCTCACCATAATCGGTCATGTCAAAATAAAATGCTGGGAGATTAATCAATCCATAGCGTTTACCCTCCTGCTCGATTATTGTGGATTTAGCATAGGTTTCAGCCAGCTCAACGACATCGCGCTCAATAACTTCTTCATCAATAGTCCCGTCCACACGCTTAACGGTCAAGGTCACTTTAGTTCCTTTAGGTCCTTTGATAAGTTTAACCGCATCATCTACCCGCATACCGACCAAACTGACTGCCTCTTCTTCATCCTCTTGTTTGACCTTGATTAGCGCATCACCCACTTCTAAATGTTCTCCACGCCAGACGGGGCCACCACTGATAACTTCTACTATGGTGATATAATCATTTTTCTTTTGCAAACGCGCTCCAATACCCTCAAGCTTACCACTCATGCGCAAATCAAAACGATCTCGGTCTGGGGGAGCAAAATAATTGGTGTGTGGATCAAACTCACCTACAATAGCGTTCAAGTATACAGCGAAATAATCCTTGCGCTCCAAGTCATCGGTAAAATCGTAATTATCCTCTAAAGTCGACAAGGTAGTTTCTCGAGCTTTAGCCTCAAGCTCTATGGTACTCATATCGATCAATTCTCTAATTTCTTCAGAAGGTATACTATCTGGATTCATAGATCGCGCTTCCTTTTGCTCCTCAATTAGGTCGTATAAGTTAGATAGAGCAGTGTATTTAAGTTGTTTGCGCCAATGCTCTTTCAAATCTTGTGAGGTAGTGGCATAAGTCAAGTTTTCGTAATCGGTATTGATATACTCGTTAATACTGTAATCAAATGGCTCGGCTAGTAGTTCTTTATAATAAGTCTTCGTAGCCTCTGATCGCTCTAAATATGTCTCATAAACAAGATCAAAGAAGCTTAAATCCTTTTCCCGAATTTGATCGTCAATAAGAGTGTTGTAAGGACGAAAACGCTCAATATCCTGTGCTAAAAAATACCGTTTTAACGGGTCTAGAGACTCGATAAAGCCTTCCCAAACACTCTCTGAAAAGGTATCATCAAGATCTTTCGGATCATAATGTCCTCTTTCTAGGACATAACTAATCAAATCAATCAGCAATCGATCTTTACTGGGATCATTAAATTCTTTAGCGGTAAAACTACATGAGGCTACCGCCACAAATACCCCCAACAACAAAATTTTCCAGTTCCGTCTCAATATTCGCATTCCTCTTGTTTTAGTCTTCTAAAATAGCTAAAAATTAAAGGGGAGCCGCGGAGATTCGCTGCTAATTTTTTGTTAAACAAACCCCTCAAAAATCAAAGACAAATTGTGTTTTCAACCCAGATAAGCGTATTTTTAACCCTAAATCATCACATGTCAAATAAAAGACCGCTCATTCTCGTCACCAATGACGACGGCATAACAGCCCCTGGCATAAGAACACTCATCAAGGCAATGATACCCTTGGGCGAGGTGGTTGTCGTAGCCCCCGATGCTCCTCAGAGTGGTATGGGCCATGCCATTACGGTAAATGATACACTATACTGTGACCCCATTCAGGTCGACGAATCTTTGAAAATTCAAGAATTCAGTTGTAGCGGAACGCCAGCAGATTGTGTCAAAATTGCTGTCAACGAGGTGTTGCAACGCAAACCAGATTTAGTGGTCAGTGGAATTAATCACGGGAGTAATGCCTCAATTAACGTCATTTATAGTGGAACGATGAGCGCCGCGGTTGAAGCGGGAACAATGGGCATACCGGCAATTGGATTTTCACTTTTAGATTTTAGTTATAATGCAGATTTCAGTCACACAGTTGCACCGATTCAGCATATGACGCGGCAATGCCTAACGCATGGGATGCCTCAAGGCGTAGTTTTGAATGTAAATTTCCCAAAAATTGATCAGAGTCCATTTAAAGGAATTAAAATTTGTCGTCAAGCCAACGCCCAATGGGTAGAACAGTTCGACAAACGCAAAAGCCCTTGGGGTCGCACTTATTATTGGCTATCTGGTGAATTTGTGAATTTAGACCAGGGCCAAGATACAGATCAATGGGCCCTAGACAATGGTTATATTTCTGTAGTGCCAGTTCAATATGACCTAACAGCCCATTATGCCATACCACTTATCAATCAATGGAATTTAAATTCATGAGTACAAGAATTTTTAAAGGCACTTTGGTCGGGTTTATTTTTAATGGGCTCGGCATTTTACTTTGCTTACTGATATTTAGTCTTTTAAATGACAGTAGCATTGCCCTTATGTGGCAGGGGTTTATCGAAACAAATAGGCTATGGATGTTAATTTCTCTGGGGGCCTTGCCTAATTTATTGGCCTTTTTTGAATTTTTACGGCGCAATCAAGAATACGAAGCGCGTGGTGTACTATTGGCGACTATAGTTGCAGCCTTAACGACTTATTTTTTATATTTCTTCTGATATGAAATACTACATCATTTCAGGAGAAGCCTCAGGTGATTTACACGGATCAAACTTGATTCACGCCTTAAAGCGAAAAGACCCTCAAGCGGAAATTCGCGGATGGGGAGGTGATTTAATGCAGGCTCATGGCATGACGCTCGTGGCTCATTATAAGGATCTCGCTTTTATGGGATTTATCGAAGTTCTATTTAATCTCAAAACAATACTGGGTAACATAAAACGCTGTAAGAGGGATATTGAAAACTTTAATCCGGATTTTTTAATACTGATAGATTACCCAGGATTTAATATGCGCATTGCTCGATGGGCCAAGCAACAAAATATACCAGTCCATTATTATATCGCCCCCCAAGCATGGGCTTGGAAAGAAAACCGGGTCAAAGATATTCGACGAGATGTCACAGCGCTCTACGTTATTTTGCCATTTGAAGAGGATTTTTTCGGTCAGCGCGCTTGTCCGGTTCATTTTGTCGGACATCCGCTTCGTGATGCATTGGCCAATAAGCCCGAAATAGATAAGCAAGAATTTTCTGCCAAATACCACTTAGACCAACGACCAATAATCGCTTTACTCCCTGGGAGTCGACGACAAGAAATATCAGCTATGCTACCTGTTATGGCGCAAATGGCACGTAAATTCAAAGCTTATCAATTTATTGTTGCCGGGGCACCATCGATAGAAACTAGCTTTTATAAACAATTCATCGATGAATCAGAGGTTCAAATAATCGCTCAAGACACCTATTCGATACTAAGTTTGGCTCATGTTGCATTGGTTACTTCAGGTACAGCAACTTTGGAAACGGCATTATTGAGGGTGCCTCAAGTAGTTTGTTACAAAGGACATTGGCTATCTTATCAGATTGCAAAGCGCATCATTAAACTCTCCTATATCTCTTTGGTCAATCTTATTTTAGACGCTCCGGCAGTACCTGAACTAATTCAAAGCGAATTCAATACCCAAACGCTCTCCAATAGTCTAGAGCACATTCTCAGTGAGCCGGGACGAGCTCAGCAACTCATGGCTTACGACCAATTACTTGAAAAACTAGGCCCAACTGGCGCGAGTGAGCGTGTAGCGGCCCTAATTCATGGTTGATGCGCAGAACAAGGTGAGTTGAATTGAAAATCATTGAACATGAGTGACAATTTCTAAATTGGAGGATCCATATTTGAAATAGCCCTTTGATTGTAATAGATAATGACGGAATATACCCCTAACTTACAGAGGGAATACTTGTGCTCACAAATAATGCCAATATTCATTTTGAAACACTCGTAACTGAACTAAAACCCCGAATAATATTGGCCGATGGTTCGAATGCCAAATATGTTATTGACCTTTGGAAAGATCGAGCGAAACAGCTCAATCAAAAGTTTTTAGACACCTATAGCCACGGCGCCATCAAACTGATGAACCCCAGTTTAAAAGGTACTTTTAAAGGCCTCTTGATAGTTCGCCCAAGCCTGCTCCGTGGTGATATCCTTATACTCGTCTGAGGCGACCATCTTTAAAAATATTTCGAGTTCTTGGGCCGATTTATAGCCAGGTAAAGCCTGAATCAATTCTCCGGTTTCGTCAAAAAATACCAAACTTGGATAGGCGTTGATACGCAAGGCATCAGCAAAAAAGTGTTGGGCATTGCGCCCTTTGCGCTCGGGCTGATGATTTGGATTGGTATAAGTAAAGTCCTTGTAGGTGATGGATTCTGTTCCTTCACCATCAAATTTCACGGCATAATAATTCTTGTTGACAAAACGGATCAGACGTTTATTGGTAAAGGTGTTTTTGTCAAGCATCTTACAAGGACCACACCAATCTGTGTATACATCCATAAAAATCTTTTTAGGCTTTTGCGTCTGAGCTGTCAAAGCCTCATTCATGGTCATCCATTTAATCTGAGCCTGCGCTGAAAAAACCCACAAACAAACAAGCAGGATCAGTCCTAAACTGTATCGCCTCTTCTCAAATTTTTTCCTGTCGCGACGCATCACTGAAAACTGGGTTTGAAATTAGCAACATAGTTATCATAGGCTTCTTGGGTGCGGATACTTTTCCAGAGATCTGTGCCAAAAAATCTTAAAAACAGTTCTAATTGTGGCGCCGTACGATAACCCCGAACACTTTTGATCAGACCCCCTGATTCATCCATAAAAACTACTGTAGGGTAGGCATTGATTCCTAGGTAACTAGAAAACTTATGAATCGCATTACGTCGCTTGGCCTTAGCCGGGTCATATCTAGGATTATCATAGGTATTACCTCGGTAAACAATAGTTTCATCCCCCTCCCCATTGAACTTCACTGGATAAAAATGCTCGTTTATAAAAGCAGCAACCTCAGGATTACTAAAAGTATTGCGGTCATAAAGTTTACAAGGGCCACACCACACTGTGTAGACATCCATGAAGATTTTTTTAGGGTGCTTTTTCTGGGCTGCAAGCGCGTCGCTTAGAGACATCCATTGGATTTCTTGAGCCAATAAAGCTGGCCCAGCAAGCATAAGTAAAAACAATATTAATGATCTTATTTTCATCACCTCATCTCATCAAACATTAGGCCAATTCTAAGGATTGTTCAATTAACGTACTCCGTGCATTAATTTTTTGATCACAGGGTACATTAAAGCGGAGAACACCGCAAGTCCCACCGCCACAAAAGTTAACATCCAAAAGAAGGAACTCAAACCTTCAGTTTGTGCAATTTGTTCAGAGGCCTCTCCAAACACTCCAGCGAGTTTCATCCCAATAGCCACTGCCAAATACCAGACACCAAACATTATGGCGATCATTCTGCCGGGTACAAGTTTACTGACATAGGACAAAGCCACAGGAGAAACACAAAGCTCACCCATGGTATGGAAAAAATAGACTAAAATGAGCCAAATAATACTCACGGAAGCCGTTTCTGCCCCAACAGGAATATCGGAGGCACCCACCGCCACACAAGCCATTCCAAGACCTAGCAAGAACATACCAATGGCGTATTTCATATTGGCACTGGGGTTGTATTTACTTTCCCACCAACGCGAGAATAAAGGGGCAAATGTTATAATGAATAAGGAATTTAAAATACCAAACCACGAAGCATCAATTTCGGCCACATCTTGACTGAATTTGTCATTTAATCGGTAAAGCGCAATAGCCCAAATGATGATAAAACTCAGTCCGAGTATAATATTAGACCACTTATAACGGGTAAATATTTTGCCAAAAAGTTTAAATAGCACCCAGGTAATAACCGCAAGGGGAACTATGGTTACCAAAGCATCTACCACCTTAAAAATCAGTGCAGAATTACCCTCCAGCATACGATCAGTATAATCACGAGCAAAAATGGTCAAGGAACTCGGCGCTTGTTCAAAAATAGCCCAGAAGAATATTGTGATAAAGGCAAAAAACATCACAGCTAACATGCGATCCATGGTGATTTTATCATAACGAGGCAATCTCATTGCTAGTAGAATAATAAACAGCACCAAAGCCAAAAGTATCATTACCGAAGACCCCGCTAAACCAGCCATACTAAAATCAAATAGATTGTAGGCCCCATCAGAAATTTTGGCCACCGGATCATTAATCATCCATGCAAGCCCAATAATTGATGCCAAAGCAATAATCACTAATTGAATATTCGTGAATGGATTGAGTTTTGGTTCATCTGGACCTAACTCAGCTTGGTTATCAACTCTTTTGGGCTTGAGTCCAATACTGCCAAAAATATCTTGGGCCAACCAGAATTGGAGCAATCCAAAAAGCATAAAGATTCCTGCAAGACCAAATCCCCAAGACCAACCTACTTGTTCGCCCATATAGCCACAGAGCAATATACCTAAGAATGCTCCAGCATTTACCCCCATATAAAAAATGGTATAGGCCCCATCTTTTTTCTCAGAGCGCGTCTCATACATTGCAGAGATAATCGAGGTCATATTGGGTTTAAAAAATCCCGTCCCAAAAACCAAAAGGACAAGTCCTGTATAAATAAAAAACTGAGTTTCTAACGCCATACACGCATGACCCAAAGTCATGAGCAAAGCACCAATCAAAATCGCATATCTGAATCCTATTTTTTTGTCAGAAATATAGCCCCCGAGCAGGGTAGCTAGGTAAACTAAGGAAGTATAGGTCCCAAAAATAGCAAAGGCGTATTCACGTGGCCAGCCCCAGCCCTGATCGAACAGGGATGCCGTAAAAAACATAACCAACAAGGACCGCATTCCATAATACGAAAATCGCTCCCACATTTCTGTGAAAAACAATACAAAAAGTCCTGCGGGATGTCCCAGTACTTTGTCTTTAAATAAATTTTCAATATCGGTGTTCATGGTTGTCAATTTTTGTCGATTGTCAAATGGTTTAATGTTCGGAATCCTCAATACCATGGGTAAATACTTCTAATTTCTTTCTAAAGAGAAGTACAATCATGCCAAAGGCCACACAAAACAGGGCGATTCCTGTAAAAATTGTAAACTCGCCATAGGTGGAAGCAGACTCCCCAAGCAATCCGGCAAGCTTATTGCCAAATCCCGTCATGGCAAAATAAACCCCCATCATGAGCGAAGCGTATTTTAAGGGTGCTAATTTTGTGATGTAAGATAAGGCTACTGGAGAAATACAAAGCTCACCCACAGTATGAAATAAATAGGCCAAAACGAGCCAATACATGGCTGAAGACCCTGTACTCTCAAATTGAGCAGAAGCAGCCGACATAAAGAAAAACCCAGTCCCCATAATGATCAAGCCAATAATCATTTTAAATAGAGAGGTAGAAAGCTTACCGCGCAGTTTGCGTTTGGCCCAATAAGCGGCCACTGAAGTCCCCAGAAAAATGATAAACATCGCATTTAACGACTGAAACCAAGAAGCAGGCACTTCCAAACCAAAGAGCATACGATTTGTATTTTCCATGGCATAGATATTCATAAGACCTCCCGCCTGCTCAAAGGCGCCCCAAAATACAATGACCAAGAAAAACGATAAAAACAGAACAACAATTCGGTCTTTTTCAATTTTGGATAAGGGGCGATTCATTGCCTCGATCTCTTGGGCATCTGTCGAACTGCCCAAAAAATTACCAACGTCTGTCAGATACTTTTGCCCCATTACATATTGGATCAATCCTAAAGTCATTCCTATTCCAGCCAAACCAAAGCCGTAATGCCAGCCCATAACTTCACCGACATAACCCACGATTAGGCTCGATAAAAAAGCGCCTAAATTAATGCCGATATAAAAAATCGTAAATCCTTTATCTCTTCTGATATCTCCAGCTTTATATAATCCACCGACCATAGTCGAAATATTAGGTTTCAACATGCCAACACCGGCAATAATTAATGACAAACCTGTATAAAAGGCCCACATTTGTTCTACAGCCAAAATGCTGTGACCTAATACCAAAAGAATTCCTCCATAGAGTACAGATTTCTTTTGTCCAAACATTTTGTCAGCCAACCAGCCTCCTGGAATCGATGCCACGTAAACCAGCATGGTATACCAACCATAGAGCGCTAGAGCACTATCATTGGCCCAGCCTAAACCAGCATTAGTGGCGTCTGTTTGAGAAACGAGATACAGAACAAGAATGGCCCGCATTCCATAGTAGGAAAAGCGCTCCCACATCTCTGTAAAAAAGAGCACAAAAAGCCCTTGAGGATGTCCAAAAAATTCTTTGGTAGTGGTTGATGTTGTCATATTAGTTTATTTAGTTTAAAGATTGTTTAATAAGCTTTTCTGCACAAAATCGGTCATTTTTCGATACAAATGATGGCGGGTATAACCCCCATAGATTCCGTGATTTTTATCTGGATAAATAAGCCAATCAAAGGGCTTATTTGCTTTGACCAAGGCATCAATTAGGCGCATAGAATTCTGAACATGCACATTGTCGTCGGCAGTGCCATGAACCAGAAGTAAATCTCCGGTCATATTCGATACGTGATCCAGTGGCGCGTAGGCGTCATAACCCTGAGCGTTATCTTGAGGAAGGCCCATATAACGCTCGGTATAAATAGAGTCATAAAATCGCCAAGAGGTTACCGGAGCAACAGATATCGCCATAGAGAAAACTCCCTGACTTTGGAACAAGCAGTTGGCCGACATAAAGCCCCCGTAGCTCCATCCCCAAATCCCGATTTTCTCAGAATCAACCTCAGGCCAACGCGAAATTTGCTCTGCAGCGGCAATTTGATCTTCTACTTCGTATAAGCCTAATTTTCCTTGGGTGATTTTTTTAAAATCGCGCCCTTTACCACCCGTACCTCGACCATCTACGCACACTACGATAATGCCTTGATTGACCAAATATTGATGCCAATAATCATTGGCCCCATTCCATCGATCTATTACTTGCTGAGATCCAGGACCACTGTACTGGTACATCAATACAGGATATTTTTTGGTACTATCCATGACCGAAGGCTTAATAGAATAAGTATTGAGCCAATTTCCATTGACGTAAATACTGTCAAAGGTCTTAGGATTGAGAGAGTACTGCTTTATCAGAGCACTTAAAGCCGCGTTATCCTCCAAAACGCGCAGTTCTCTACCGTCTAGGCCGGAGTGCAGGCTATACCTATCCGGGGTTCTAGTAGAGGAATGATGTTGTATAAAGTGGCTGAAATCGGCACTGAAATCGGCACTATTAGTTCCTCGGTCCTGTGAAAAACGAACGGTATTCGTCCCCGAGATATTCATTGAATAAACATCTCTGAATATACTTCCTAGCTTGGAGGACTGAAAATACAGTCGTCCAATTCGAGGATTAAACCCGTAAAAAGCAGTCACATCGTATTCCCCTTGAGTTAACTGTCGAATCAACTCACCTCGAGCGTTATAGTGATACAAATGACGCCATCCATCCTGCTCACTGGGCCAAATAAAACTATTGTCATTCAGAAATGTCAGATCATCATGAATGTCCAAATAAGCTACATCGGTTTCTCGCAATAAAACTTGAAGGTCTTTTTCTCGCATATCGAGTCGCAGCATGACCAACTCATTCTGAAGCCTGTTAAGTAATTGAACGCTGAGTTGGTCTGGATTTTTGGTCCATTTAATTCGTGGAATATATTCGTAAGGCCAAGAGGATAGGTCTATGTCAGAAGAACTTCCGGTTTTCATTGAATAAACGTGTAAGGACACCTTAGCATTTGGCTCCCCCGCTTTAGGATACTTAAAGACACTTTGCTCTGGATATAATCCCTGTCCATAAACATCCATGGAAAATTCAGGCACGCCGGTCTCATCAAAGCGCAAATATGCAATGTAATCCCCTTGATCACTCCACTGATAGGCTTGAACAAAGCCGAATTCTTCTTCATATACCCAATCTGTAAGACCATTAATTACCTGATTTTGACGCCCATCAAAAGTTATTTGAATCGATTCTTGCTCAGAAATAATCCAATAAAATAAATTGTTATCTCGAACAAAAGCCAAAAACTGACCGTTTGGGCTAAAGCTCACTTCTTGTAAATCTGATCCCTCAATTTTTGTGAGCGCTTTTGAAGAAATATCATACAGATAATATTGCGCAAAATATGAATGTCGATACTGGGCTTTGCACTGGGTTTTGATTAAAATCTTCTGTTCATCGGGACTGAGTTCATAATCAAAAACACCTTTAAGTTCAGGATGGTTACTACTGCCAAAGATCACCCCTAACTTCTGACCCGAAGCGTAATCATATTTGTTAATCTCCATCGCATTAGAGGCGGCTCCACGTTCAAGAACCGTAAAATGTCCCCCGTCTGCCATACTTCTGATGGACTGAAGCCCTGCAGAGGAAAACTGTCCATTCCAAATTTCGGTAAGTGTCAGGGAGCGGTCTTGAGCAATGAGACTTGCGGACCAAAAAACACCAATCACAACAGCTATTAAAGCCCTCACATCGCGTCGTATCATTTTGAAGATATAGATCGTTTCAAATTGAATTGAAATATAAGGCTTTTTGACTAAAATTTGCGTCTCGCGCCAGACTAAAAGCAAGTCTATTGCCTGACAAAAGCGTTATATTTGCCCCTAAAGCTTAAAGACTCATGCAACATAAAACCGTTAATGGCTTTTCGAAACTTTCCAAACAGGAAAAAATTAGTTGGTTATCCCAGACTTTTTTGCGGGACAAGCCAGAGGCTGAAAACCTACTGAGTCTTTACTGGCATGAAGATAAAGAACTACAAAAGCGCCATGACGAGTTTATTGAAAATGCACTTTCAAACTTTTATTTACCCTTTGCAGTAGCCCCCAATTTTAAAATTAATGACCGTATTTATGCCATTCCTATGGTGATTGAAGAAAGTTCTGTAGTGGCAGCAGCCTGCAATGCCGCAAAATTTTGGGTAGATCGAGGAGGGTTTCAAGCAGCAATCATCAGTACGTTTAAAAGCGGACAAATACATCTCAATTTTTCAGGTAATCCCGACGAATTACAAGGCTTTTTCGCCCAGTATAAGGCGGATTTTATCAGGAGCGTTGACGCGCTCTCGGCAGGAATGAAAAAGCGCGGCGGTGGACTCTTGGATTTGACTTTAATCAATGAATCCGCTTCACTAGAGGGTTATTTTTATATCGATGCCCGCTTTGAAACTGCCGATGCTATGGGCGCCAACTATATCAATTCATGTCTCGAGACCATAGCCCAAAAATTTGGGGAAGTAGCGACTGAATTTAATGGCTTTAAAAACGGGAACCATCCAGAGGTCGTCATGAGCATATTGTCGAATTACGTACCTGAGTGCATAGTTCGCGTTAAGGTAAATTGTCCACTGTCTAGCTTGGCACAAGAGGGGTTAAGCGGTGATGAATTTGCTCAAAAATTTGTGCGTGCAGTGGCTATCGCTAAAACAAATCCGCTACGTGCCGTGACGCATAACAAAGGGATTATGAATGGAATTGACGCAGTGGTTTTGGCTACAGGAAATGATTTTAGAGCTGTTGAGGCAGGAGTGCATGCTTATGCCGCCAAAGATGGTCAATACAGAAGCCTCTCTCATGCCAAAATTGATAATGATATTTTTGAATTTTCAATGGATCTACCCCTGGCACTCGGAACAGTAGGTGGTTTGACAAAACTTCATCCTATGGTTGGCGTGGCAATGTCTATTTTACAAGATCCGTCTGCAGAAGAGCTCATGACTATTGTTGCTGCCGCTGGACTCGCTCAAAATTTTGCCGCGGTCCGCTCTTTGGTGACCACCGGAATTCAAAAAGGACATATGAAAATGCATCTTCTGAATCTATTGAGCCAATACAATGCCACTGAGCCAACTAAAATTGCTGCCGTAGAACATTTTAAAAGCAATACTATATCGGCACGAAGTGTTGCTGATTTTGTGGCCGCACAAAGCGCAAATGGTAACTGAACTTCATAAAAACGGAAAATTACTACTCACAAGCGAGTACGCCGTACTTGACGGTGCCTTGGCCCTAGCCATACCCACTAGATTTGGTCAAAAATTCAATATTGAGCAACCGCATACCTCAGAAAAACTTGTTTGGCAAGCTTTTGATCATACCAATATGCTTTGGTTTGAAGCTGAGATGAATATGGCCTCTGGTAAAATTTTAGCGACGAACAATAATGATTCGGCCTTGGCGCTTTTAAAAATTTTAGATGCTGCCATAAAACTTAATCCCGATTTTATAGACGATACCCAAGGTGTAACTGTCAAGAGTCGTCTGGAATTTCCCCGCACATGGGGTTTAGGGAGTTCCTCCACTTTAATCGCCGCTATAGCGCAGTGGAGCAAGACCGACCCATACAGCCTCTCTGGCATGAGTTTTGGCGGCAGCGGTTATGATGTCGCTGCAGCCAACATGACTCAGCCTTTCACCTATAAAATTGATCAGAGTACCCCACAGGTAAATCCCGTGACGCTCGGCTGGCCATTTCGGGATGATCTTTATTTTGTCCACCGAAATAAAAAACAAAATAGCCGGGAATCCATTAAACACTACCGCAATAAAGAGCCCAGTGCACAGTGGATTCAAGACCTAGGTGCCCTAACAAAGGCCATAATCGCTGCACAATCAGCAGAGGAATTCGCAGACCTTATGAAGGAGCACGAGCGAATGATTGCCGAGACTTTAGGACTCAAACCCATTCAGGAAGAATTATTTGATGACTTTCCGGGAGCTATTAAAAGTTTAGGAGGTTGGGGAGGCGATTTTATTTTGGCCTTGAATCATGAGACAGACCGCGGTTCAAAAACGAATCAAACCCGAAACCAAACCCTAGAATATTTTAAAGAAAAAGGGTATCATACCGTCATCCCATACCATGAGATGATTCTGGCGCCATAAACAAGAGCTGTCAAAAGCTACAAAAAAAATACGCGGGCTTGTGGCACGCGTATTTTCATATCCTATTGTGCAGATTTCTTAATAAAAATCAGCTCGATTGTCTTCGATATCGGCAATGGCCTTGAGGGCATTAAAAATTCTTGTATTAATGGCATTGACAGCCAATCCAGCTTTTATCTGATTTACATAAGAAGAATAATTCTCTAAAGCTACTGCGGGCTGTGCTGAAAGCACACGTACTTTAAACACACCTGTCTCACCATTAATAAGTTCGGTGGTCCCATTGACGCCAACACCAAACGCGGCTCCTACCACTACTGGCTCTGTTCCTGCCCCGGCAATTGTCGGCGTAGATCGCGTAAGCGCACTGGCCGTTTTAATCGTTACATTTTGACTGGAGGCCAATTCTTGAAGGGTATTTCCGCTTAGCCCTTGACGAATTTGGGCAGCCTTTTTCTGTTTGCGTAAAATTGGGGTTACCGTTGCTGAGGCTTCGGCAACACTCATGAGTGCTTTTTCGGTGCTCTTTCGTGTTACTTGGGCAACAACATAAGATTCGTTTAAATTAAAGCGCTTTACATCTCCTACTGAGACCTCATCTTGGAAGGCCCAATTGATGATACTTCTATTGTTACCGATACCAGGGATATTCGCATCCAGTACGCCAATTCTATTTACAGGACGTGGCGTTAAACCCTTTTGGTCTGTCGCAGCAGTAAATCCTTCCGAGCGGGCAGCCTCTTCAAACTTGGCTGATTCCGAAAAGACCAAAGATAAGGTCGCTTCTGACGGTTCAATTTCACGCGCTATGGTCGCAATCTTGTAGGCCGTTGACTTATCTTTTTGTCCTTCGATTTCAATAATGTGTACGCCAAATTGTGATTCTACAACACCGAGATCCCCTGCGCGCCCTTCAAAGCAAAAATCTCTAAAAGGAGCAACCATAGTGTTATACCCAAAGTAATCATAGTGTCCACCTTTTTCAACGCTACCCATATCGCTCGAATAAGCGCTTACATAGTCTGCGAACTTTCTACGATTTTTCTTGAGTTCAGCGTAAAGACTGTCAGCGAATGCACGCGCCTCAAGAGGAGAACGTGTGATACTATCTGCACGGCTCAGACCGACAGGAATTAAGATATGACGGGCCTCAACAGAATCTGGCATTTGCATGGTGCCCACAACTTTTGAAAGTTTAAAATTAACCCCGTCTCTATAAGGACCATAGACGGTTCCCTCAGGCAAAGAGAGCAAAGAATCTCTCAAGATTTGAGCCATAGCATCCTGACGCACCCACTGATCTGCAAAATTCTGGTCTGAATTATCATTGACATAAAACGCCACATCATCAGTAGTCTCAAATCCTTCAACCAAAACACTCATTTTTTCTTTGACTGCGGCAATGTCCTCATTTGAGGCAGACTCTTCAAAAATAACATACTCTAAATCCACCATAGGTTCTACCTCAAAGTCTTTGGCGTTTTCTCTGATATAGGCCTTAATTTCACCCTCTGAAACTTCTATCTCCTCATCGGGAATACTGGAGTATGGAACGTGTAAATATTCAATATCAATTTTGTCATTTTCAAATCGATATAACTGCTCACCATCAGCCATGGAAACTTCCATCCCGCTGGCTACCAAAGTAGCGTAAGTCGATTGTCCCAGGCTTTCACGAACGCCTTTCAAAAAAGTATCCCACTGTTGCTTTGCACGAGCATTATTTTGAATAGCAGACATATACTCTATCAGACGAGCATCGCTGTACATGCCATTTTCGTCTTGAAAAGTAGGATTGTTGGCCAAAGTCAAGCGTAATTGATCATTAAGCTGTTCTTCAGAAATTGTCAATCCCAGAGCCTGAACCTGTTGGTCGAAAAGCAAGGCTTTAAGCTCGCGATCCCACACAAGATTCATAGCTTGTGACGCGGCCGCATTTGGCCCTAAGTTACGCTGATATTCATCGACCTGGGTCATAAATTCCTCACGTAAAATTTCGGTTCCATTGACCGTAGCTACCACGTTTTGCACACTTGCCGCACTGCTGCCTTTGTTAATAATATCACTCAAAATAAATGAGAATAGTGCTAGGGCAATGATAAGAATCAAGAATACACCGCGCTTACGAATACTATTTAAAACTGCCATCTTTAGTCTTTTTTGATAGGGGGCGAAAATACCACTAATTAACGATTTATAAAAAACTCAATTGAAAAAAAACACAACCAAAACGCAAAATCAATCGTTGGCCAGTCTTGAGAGTTCCACGAGCTCAATTTTCGTATTAGAAACCTCAAGTATTGTCAGGGTAAAATCTTCGATATCAATGACTTCTCCCTGTTCTGGAATTTCTTCGGCCACATGAACGATAAGGCCGCCTAAAGTTTCATATTGCTCTCCTTCTGGTAGATCTAATTTATAGGTTTCATTGAGATAGTCCACCTCGAGTCGTGCCGAAAAACGCCAGCGATTTTGATCTAATTCTTCCTCGATTAAAGCCAATGAGTCATGTTCATCTTCTATTTCTCCAAAAAGCTCCTCAATTATATCCTCAACCGTTATTATCCCCGCAGTTCCACCATACTCGTCTACCACTACTGCAATACTTTTGCGCTTGCGGGTGAGTACTTGCAAAATATCTTTGGCCAACATGGTTTCTGGAATAAACAAAACAGGCATCAATACTTCGTTGAGATTCAAGGGCTTTTTAAAGAGTTCAAAGGAGTGAACATAGCCTAAAATATTATCGATGTTCTCCTGATAAACCAAGATTTTTGAAAGTCCGGTTTCGGTAAAACGCTCACTTAAGGCTCGAGGCGGAGTTTGTACGTCAACACCGATAACCTCAGTGCGCGGGATCATCACCTCTCGTGCTTTGACGTCGGAAAACTCTAATGCATTTTGAAAGATCTGAATTTCACTATCCACCTCATCTTCAATTTCCAAACTATCCATTTGTTCATTGATATAATGCCCTAATTCTACCTTACTAAAACTCAATTGTAAATGGTCTCCTGGGGTGCGGAACAAGACCCGTAGAATGAAGTCAGAAATCCAAATCACTAATTCCGAAATCACAGAGAAAAGTAGATAGAAAACATAGGCGGGCAGCGCTAAAATCACCACCAGCTGATTGGCATAAATTTGGAAAAATACCTTAGGTAAAAACTCTGCTGTCCATAAGATAATTAATGTGGAGATAAAAGTATGCGCTAGTAGTCCAGAGAATCCTGTCAAAGGCACCCATTGCATCAAAATTTCTCCCATAAACAAACCGTAAATCACTAAGGCAATATTGTTCCCTACGAGCATGGTCGCAATAAACTTAGAAGGGCGCTTTGTAATACGTTTTAATACCGCAGCAATAAAGTTATTCTGCTTTTTTTCAATCTCTAGATGGATTTTATTGGCAGACACATAGGCAATTTCCATTCCTGAGAAGAAGGCCGAAAAAATAAGCGAAACAAAAATTATTATAAGGGCACTGTCCATGGATTATTTCGAACGATTTTCCATGTTTTTTCGAAACCAACGCTTAAAGAAATACATGCCGATGGCTACCACAGCAAAAATTATAAACATATAAGAGCGCTCGCGATTATCGCTCCAATTTGTCATCACCAAATAGATTGAAAACAAAGCCATAGCAATGTATCCGTATTCAAAAAGCATGTAAATTTTACTGCGCATATTAAGGGTGTTTAGTCAGATTCGACAATACGTTGAATGCCCTGATTGTTTCTTGAAAGAAAGATAGTAAAATCTTCATTGGCGTCAAATCGACTACCGTCGTTGTAAGAACCATCACTAAAGGTAATGCGATAAGGCTGATCAGTAAACAACCATTTGCCTTTTTGATCCCAGTAGAGTTGCTGTGCCTCTAAAACATTGCCATCTGCAGTGGTCAGCACAACATTTCGGCGAAGATCAACCAAACCACTTGAGCCATATCTAATGGCATAGTCCGAGCGCACTGTGCTCTCCTTTTCTTGATCAAAAAAATGAATATCTATGCCCTCTGGAAACTCCTGAAAAGAGAATTCAAAGTTACTGTAATCTAGTAGTTTTGGCGTAATGAGATTGGTCACCAGTAAACCGGAATCTGTGTATTTTAAATTTACATTTTCTCCCTCTGCGATGGGTCGATTGTCACTGAGATTCAATTGCTGAACCTGATCATAAGTCCCCTCACAAGAAAAAAACGCCATAAGTCCGAAAAAGACTATGGCGCTTAATGATAAATAATGTATCTGTTTTCTCATTAAAGATTTGGCACTTTTACACTGCCACCAATCCAACAATTAATGGTGATGACTTTACCGGCCATGCCTTCAGCAAAGATATCGCTTTTACTGGGCGCACGACCTCTGTAACTTTCAGCGGTTGCTCTTGCCGTAGCCGCGATAGAGGCATCAACGCGAGCAGCGCGATCGGCCATCTCTGCAGCCTTCCAGTTAATGGCTCTTTTCTCAAAAACAGTCGAGCCACAATCGTTCGAACTCTTTGAATACATATCGGCAATACGCAGATAACAAATCCCTTTAGAAGGCTTTTGCTCGAGTACTTTGTAGTAGTTGGTGCGCGCATTGCTGTAACTACCTCGTTTGCGGTAATTCTCGGCAATAGCAAAAATATAATCGGCAGCTTTATTCGGGTTTGTCTCTAACTCAACGGCCTGATTATAGTAATTAATGGCATCGGTATTGTTTCCATCACGATCGGCCAAACGACCCAAGTAAAATGCTGAGGCCGCCGAAGGCTGAAGAGCATGTAATTGTTGTACCAATTGATAAAACAAAGGTGTTTCGCAGTCTTTTGCATTGAGGCGGCTTGCGGCACTTTTAAGCCAGGCGATATCATCCTTTTTCTCTTCAAAATTCTTTTCGAACAGAGGAATAAGGTTATCGCAATCCGCTACCGAACCAAGTTTAGTCTCAACGCTTTCCTTTATTTTTGAATAATATCCGAGGTACTTTTCATAACCATCGAGTTTCTTTTGATCCTTGCTGCTTATTTTCTGACCAGCCTCCTCCTTTTCGAGCATTTTATTAATCTGGACAGCATAATTGCCTTCTTCTTTTTCAATTTTCTCAATGATAATATCGTAAAGGTCAAAAACCTCTTGAATATCCTTTTGCCCATCCTTATACAAATCCATAGCTAAGGAAAAGTAAGTGTAAATCGCCTTAGGACTTTTGAAATTTGGCTCATCGGTTTTATAAGCCAAGTCAAAGGCATTAAATTGAGCCAACTTATCTCCGATTCCATTGTCGTACTTAATCTGAGCGATATCCGCCAAAATTTCTCCTTTTTTAGATTTCTTAGGGAAATATTTCATGCGCAATTGATAAGCATTTTCGAGATCCTTGATTTTCGACTGATCGCCTTGCTCAATAAAGTGCTCAAACATCTTTACAGCATGCTGATAAACGGCAACATTGTACTGAGGACATGAATTAATGACCTTGTCATAATGCTTTAGCGCACCTTCGTAATTCTTAATTTTCGCTGGTTCCGTAAAAAGAGATACAGCTATAGTGCAATCATCTTGAGCACTAACACTTGAAGTAATAAAATTGGCCAAAAATGCCAAAAGTAAAATCTTAATTTTCATAACACTATTTTAATCATAAAGTCTTTTCTCAAACCATTTGTCGTTTAAGGAAAGCCCCACAAATATATTGACAAATGATTCTTCTACCAATCCGTTGTTCTTTGTGCCGCGACCGCCATACTCCAAACCTATATTAACATTGGAAAATGTGCGGCCTAGGTTTAAACCGAGTCCAAAAGACATGCCAAACTCATTTATAGCATTGCCGTTAACATTAATTCCGGTCTCTTCAAAACGAAATCCACCGCGATATACAATACGCTTGAAGAAGCTTGAAAATGAATTGTAGTCTGGAATGTAGAATCCTCCCATTCTAAATTTCATCGCATCTTGATAGGTTACATTATCCAAGCTTACCGTACTGCTCGAGAGATTACTTGTTTTCTGAGTACTCACCTCTGCCGATAAAGACCATTTACGCTCTTGTACTAAACCTAAACCCAAAGTTAGTTGAGACGGAAAGACAAAATCAGTATTGGCCAGTTCTATATCGCGTCTATCAATCGGTGAGGTATTTCCATTCGGCAATAACAGAACGGTTGCAATTTGGCGCGCATTCTCAGAGGTAAATTTTGTCTCGGGCGTATAACTCATGGAGGCTAGACCTTGAAGTTTGCCCTTTAGAGTCTTTTTGTATTGAATGCCAAGATTCATACTCAGCCCCAATAGATCACTTTGATTATTTTCTTCGGTTCCTAATTGAATCTCTTCTTGAAAAGTAACGGCGTTATTGCTGATTTTTCCAAAATTGTAATTCCCTTCTACACCCACGTTAAGATCAGAGGTTACAGCATATCCCAGTCCAAAAAACACTTTGTTCATGCCACCACTCCCCGTGTATTGTGTGGTATTTTGACCATCAATGTTTTCGAGTTTATAACCAGAACTGGTCAGTGGCAATAAGCCGAAAGCACCGCCAAATTTACCCATTGGAAAAGCCAAAGCCATGTAATCTAATGCTGTGGTAGTGGCCCGCTCACTATCTGAGGCAGTACTCAGAGTATTAAATTTATGACTCCCTGCAATGGAATAGTTGACCAACTTTAATTGAGCTAAACCTGCAGGATTTTGAAGGTTAACGTGAATACTGTCTGAATAGGTACTCACGCCACCCATAAGTCGATTTTCCACAGTTCCACGAAAATTTAAGTTGCCGATCCCAAAAAAAGAATAGGGAGAAGTCGTACCCTGCCCCAAGATCGGCGCAGAAATGGCAAATGCCACGACAATAAATAGGTTTTTGAGCATCAGTCCTTGTTAAGCAACAAAATTTGATTGAGTCCTTCTAATAAAAAATTAGAATGGGCAAAGATGTCATTTTTTATGTGATCTCGCAAAATTTCAAGGTCTCCTCCTGTTAAAAATGTAGTTAAACTCGGATTATGCTGTCGGTATTGATTGATGAACCCTTCAATTTCATGAATCAATCCGCGGAAAGCCCCTTGATGCATTGAACTGTCTGTACAGTCGCCATACAAAGCTATAGACTGCTCAGCACTCAAATTAGGCAACCGATCTGTATACTCATGCATGGCCCTGTAACGCATGGAAAGCCCCGGGCTAATGGCTCCACCATAATAGCATCCATTGGCATCAATAAAATCGTAGGTCACGCAGGTTCCACAATCTATTACTAAAGACGCTTTTCCTGGCGCGTGTCGATGTGCAGCACTAACTAAGGCCAATCGATCTAGGCCTAAGGTTTTGGGTGTTTTATAATGATTTTCGATAGGTAGCTTCGACTCACAGGTCATTTTGATGACTTTTAATCTTTGTTGCATGTTCTTCAGCAATAAAGGGCGATCGGCTCCACTTTGACACCAGATGGCATATCTAATTTCTGGATGTACCGTCAAAAGTTGATCAAAACCTTTGTTTATATCATCTTCAAGCCAGAATCCATGATGTAATAATTTGTGCTGGTCAAATACACCGTACTTTACCCGGGTATTTCCTATGTCAATCGCTAAATTCATTGCACTAAATAAGTCATTCAGGTGGCAAAAATACAATATGACACGATTTACCGATGTGAATTCATTCTAAAATTTAGACCAATACCTGTTTTTTATGAATTTAATTCCTTGATAATTAGGGTATTTCATTTTGTTTAACTTTTTTAACAAAAGATTAAACAAAATATCGTTTTTTTAAGCCTTTCTTTGATATCAATAAAAAACAAATAGCTATGATTTTTCAAAAATTTCTTAATCCAACAAAATTAACCTTATTGGCATTAGCCTTCACTTTTGCAGCGTGTTCCGATGACGATGAAAACACAACACCTTCGGAAGAACCCTTAAATATAGTTGAAACTGCACAAGCCTCGGCCGACCTGACTTCTCTTGTTGCTGCGCTTCAAGCGGCAGACGGCGACCTAGTCAACGTATTGAGTGGTGGAGAATTTACTGTTTTAGCGCCAACCAACGCTGCTTTCGATGCCTTCTTAACCGCTAACGGCTTTGCCGACTTGAGCGAGGTGCCTACCGACGTTTTGGCAAACATTCTGCTCAACCATGTGGTTGCAGGTTCAGTAATGTCAACTGATCTCACTGCTGCTGGCGCAGGATATACTCAAACCAATGCTACCAATGCCGATGGAGATGTGTTAAGTCTCTATTTTAATACAACAAGCGGTGTTGTATTCAATGGGGTGAGTACGGTAAGTACGGCTGATATTGAAGCAACTAATGGCGTTATTCATATTGTTGATCAAGTTATTGGGTTACCTACAATTGCGACATTTGCCACTGCAGATCCAACTTTTGAAACCTTGGTCGCTGCCTTGACACGCCCTGATTTAGAAGTTCCTTTTGTGACGATTTTAGGGTCAACAGGACAAGGGACTCCTTTAACTGCTTTCGCCCCGACCAATGAAGCTTTTGGCGATTTATTGACCGAGTTAGGTATTGACGACCTGTCACAAATCGATGTGAATTTATTAACAGCTGTTTTGTTGACCCATGTTGTCGGCGAAGCTAATGTTCGCGCTGAAGACTTAACACAAGATATGGCCGTGCCTACTTTAGTTGGAGAGAGCTTAACTGTGGATCTTACCAACGGTCCTCAACTCGTTGATCCCAATGGTCGTGTAGCCAATATAATTGCCAACAACGTTCAGGCCTACAACGGTGTTGTACACGTTATCGATAAAGTAGTTTTACCACTGCTCTAGATTAGTTATTTACGATAATGAAAAAGGCCGGCAAAATGCCGGCCTTTTTATTTTTAACGACTTTGATTGGCGTCAAATTCTATGAAATATGGAATTAGGCTAAAGGTTCTCGTCTATTTAATTGAACCTATTAAGATTCCGTTGGGATGAAAATCAATGAAACGGAAATATCTAAAACATCATCAATATCCTTTAACATGAACGAAGGAAGAGGCATATTAAAGAGGGTAGGCTGTATATTAAAGTCGCCAAAGACTTTGTATTGATTTTCCACCTTCTCTATGTTCATTGTCACAGAAATATCGCGATTAACCCCACGAAATTGCAGAACCCCGTCCATAACTACTTTTTGACCATCATAGATAAATTTCTTGGCTAAAAACCGAACATTAGGAAAATCAAAAACATCGAGCAGCTCTAACGCGTGGGCATCTCTATTTTCATTGCCACTATCAAAGTCCGCGACTTTTGCAGACACCGCGATTATCTCTAATTGCTCCTCTTTTGTTTGCATTAAACCAACCAACTTTTTGTTAACACCTTTCCACTCGTGCAAAAGGTGAACCCCCGTGTAGCTGATCTCTGAGCGGCTTGAGTCTAGGTTCCATTTCTGAACTTGCTGGGCGGTATTTTGCGCTAACAGACTCATTAACCCGGTGATCAGGCCAATAAACAGAAGAAATAATCGTCTCGAAATAACTGATTTCATGGTATAAATCTAAAATGTTAGCACCAGGGTTGCCGTGGCGAAACTTCCAAAAGCTGTATAGGCGGCGATTCGGTGCAATTCAGTATCGCTTTCTGTCAATAAATTCGTAGCCACCATAGCGGAAAAATGTATACTGGCCAACCACTTATGGGCTCTAGCAGAAGACAAGCCTTTTTCAGTCCGATTAATCAGAGGGGGGGGGGCAAAAAGCGAAAGCCCTGCTCCAGTAAAATAGCTGACGTTCACAACAGCAGCCATGGTTTCGTGAGCAGATTTTAAGCTAGTATCTCCGTTATAGAGTTTCCCTCCTATAATTCCCTGAGCAATCATAGAGGCCAAAGTGACATACCCCAATGCCTGATGGGCGACTAACATTTTTCGCCTCAACTCTATCTCACGACTGCGCTGAGCGGGTGTCAATGGCGCTAGTTCCGCGCGTCGCAATAGGCCATTCTCTCCCCACAACATGCGCTGGGTGAACAACATTTTCTCGGGCAATAAGTCCACCGCCTTTTCTTGCTCGATTGTTCCAAAAATGTCTTCCAAATCCTGAGCCTGGTGATCTACCGAACAAAGCAAGACGAAAAAAAATGTCAACCAGCGAAAATAGTGCATGTTGATTATGATTTTGTAATGGTCAATGTATTGCTGGTAATTACTGTATTGTAGGTCTTCAAGCCTCCGGATGTAGCTCCAGAATCACAACTCACAACGTTGTTGCCATTACTTGAAAAACTATTCCCATGATCACCACAGGTCCAAGTTCCACTGGAATAGCTCCAAAGATTCCGGGTTCCCCGATGAGGACAACAGTTGTCATAAGCTGCTATTTCTGTGGCGCTCAATCTAAGAAGTAATACTCCTGCACTCAATATATTAGTGTAGCCGCCAGGGTTGGCAATTTCTGAGAAATTTGAATTGGAAAGATCCACTGTAATCGTATTTCCGTTTACCTCATATCCAGATTCTCCTCCTGGTGGTTCCGTGTTAGTTGGCCCCGAAGCCCCGTCTGAATCACCGGAGCAGGCCTCTAGAAATGAAAGACCGAAAAATGCAAATGCCACTGTGGGGCAGGTTTGAGTTAAAAAATGTCTTCTTGTTTGTTTCATAATTCATGCTTTTTCACAGCGTTTAATTTACTCAGCTTTGTTTCCAGGTGCCCCTCTTAAGATTATAACAATTATAATCGGAGTTACCCCACCGGTTTCTACTAAGTTAATATCGCGCTACTCATAAAAATTTTTCTTTGAAGATAAGAATCTTTTGCGTCAATGGAATACTTTAGAACTGGAAATAAAAAAGCCCATACTTTCGTATGAGCTTTCTTTAATCGAAGTGGTACCTCCAGGAATCGAACCAGGGACACACGGATTTTCAGTCCGTTGCTCTACCAACTGAGCTAAGGTACCTCCTGCTGCGGTTATTGCTTTGCAGCGGGTGCAAATATAAATTTATTTTAGCGTCTGCAAAACAAAAAATTCATTTTTAAATGGGATAAAATTGTGTGTTGAGCGGCCTTTATTTTAGCTTTAAAATAATCTGATCAGAAGGCATAATCTCAGGATTCGCTCCAGCTTTGGCGGCAACTATACTTCCAATTTGAACTGCAAAATCCAGAGCCTTTTCTGGTGAATTGACAGAAATAATTAATGCCTGAATTAAGGCTGCCAAAAAACTATCTCCTGCGCCCACGGTATCGACTACCTCAACAAAATAACCCGAATGTCTATACCAAGTCCCTTTGTAGAATAATCGAGCCCCATCACCACCAAGGGTAATACACCAAACTTTACTTGAATCGTAATTCGAAAGTTTTTGGCATCGCTGGTCAATGTTGTGCGTGGATTGAAAATCAAGGGTTTGTCCAAATAAAAAATCCAACTCTTCTTCATTCATTTTAATCATGTTGGCTGCCTGAATTGATTGTCTTATCCATGACAAATCAAAGTGTGGAGGGCGAAGATTGACATCAAAAACTTTAAAAATGCTTGGCAGCATTAATTTTTTTAAGCGAATTTGATTGACTTCGTGGCGCATGGCTAAACTGCCAAAAACCAATACTTGAGCCGCTTGAAGACTAAACTCCAATTCTTTTTCAAGCTCAATATCATCCCAGGCGGCTGGATCTTCGATTGTGTATTGAGCAATCCCTTGATGATCCAAAGTGACATTCACCCTTCCTGTGGCCAAAGTTTGGTCCTTTGATACTCCATGAGTTGCGAGTCCTCTTTGATTCATGTAGTCTAGAACCCCATTACCCAATTCATCTTGGCCAATAGTACTGACCATAAGAGTATTTACCCCGAGACTATTGAGTCTTTGTGCTACATTAAAGGGCGCCCCTCCGATATCTGAATGGTCTGGAAAAACATCCCAAAGAATTTCACCCCAACATATGACTTGTGGTGAATCAGCTGTCATTGTCCACTAATTTCTTTTCTAGATCTTCGAGAGAAATACCTTTGGTCTCAGGCATTTTCAGTAAAGCCCAGAGCAACTGCAGTATCATCATAAAAGCAAAGAAATAATAAATCACCTCCAAATTATTGCGAAATAATCCTGCTTTGTCATCAATGAAATAAGGAGTAATCATGGTAATAATTGCGGCAAAAACCCAATGAGTCCCGGTACCCCAACTTTGACCATAGGACCTTACACGATTAGGGAAAATTTCTGAAATAAAGACCCAAATCACAGCCCCTTGACCGATGGCATGAGCCGCAACAAATAAACAAATAAACGTCAGTAGCAAAGTAGAGCTTAGAGCAAACTGAAAACAAATCCCGACCATGATTAGGCTCAAGATATAACCCAAAGAACCGATGATAATCAGTTGACGACGACCAAGTCTATCAATTAATCGAACACCAATTAGGGTAAAGATTAAATTGACAATACCAATGGCTATGGAATTGAATAGAGAATCACTGCCCCCTAATCCGGCCTGCTCTAAAATCTGGGGGGCGTAATAAAGCACAAAATTTATCCCCGATAACTGATTAAAAAAGGCAATCAAAAACCCTAAATACAATACTTTTTTATATTTCTTTTGGAATAAACGTTCTTGGCCCACAGATTCTTGGCGGTCTAATTTAATTTCGGCTAAATGCTTTTTGGCGACCTCTATTTTCTGATAAATAATAGTTAAAATATTCAAGGCCTGTTGATCGTCACCTTTCTGTAATACAAGCCAACGAGGACTGTGCGGCACTTTTAAAACCATGAGGGTGTAAGCCAATGCTGGGATAGCCTCAACACCGAGCATCCACCGCCAGTCATTCGCCCCGTCAAAGCCCTTCAAAGCCCAGTTCGAAATAAAGGCGACCAAAATTCCAAATACCAAACAGAATTGATAAAGCCCGCCAAGCTGACCCCTTTTGTCTGAAGAGGTAATCTCAGAAATGTAGATTGGGGCTGCCACCGAGGAGATCCCAACACCAATACCCCCGATAAATCGAAAAAACGAAAATAAATACGGATCAGACACTAGAGCACTGCCCAAAGCGGAAACAAAAAATAAAACGCCAATCCAAAATAATGTTTTTTTACGCCCCAAGATTTGCGTGGGGATTCCTCCCATGAGCGATCCTAAAACAGTTCCCCAAAGGGCCATACTCATGATAAAGGTCCCGTGCATAAAAGGCGAAAGCGCCCATAGCTCTTGAAGTGGCTTGTTCGCCCCACTGATCACTACCGTATCGAAACCAAATAGAAATCCTGCAAGGGCTACTGTTATTGAAAAAACTAATACTTTATTATTCATGCCAAATGGAATTGAGTTCTGTAAATATTAAGTTATCAGATAAAGGCCCATCGGCTGTTATCTTCAAATGGGTGTACGGTTGCACAGGAAAAACTTGATTCGTGAATACATAGCGTCCTGAATCGACAAATATTTCTATAGAGGATGTGTCACAAAAAACAGCGACCTCGGCAGTACGCTCTTGAGGCACATATTGCACTTGCTGAAGGCCAGGGGCAAATTTCTCCGAGAAATTAATTTGACCTGAATTGCGCCGATCGACAATCATTTGCCCTGTGGAGCCTTGGATTGTAAAAACAAATCGCTCTTGCTTATTATACAGCTCAAATACAGTATTTTGACTTAAATCTACCGCAAACTGAATTTGACTCCTTTCTACCGGCAGGCCCATTCCATCATTTAAGGTGACAGGATCAATTTGTATGGTCTTAGCAATTAGCGCAGAATCTACTAGCGGTTTTTGCACTAAAAAATAGTTGGAATCCTCAACTTTCAAATCCAGTCGCCGAGGCAGGGTCATGGCACTACGCCAAGGAGCAGTAGGGGTCACTTGCGCGTAATCCCAATTGCTCATCCAACCTACTAGTACACGCTCATTATTGGGTGCATCGTTATACGTTACCCCTGCATAATTATCGCGGCCTTGATCGAGCCATTTAATATCCTCTTGTTCTGTTGAAAAGCGAGTTCCATCAAATTCACCGACAAAATATTGTGTCGCCGAACCCCCATTAGGTCCCCCCGGATTTATACTTACACTGAGAATCCATTTTTGAGTGCCTTGCCCTGTGGTCAGCGGAAATAAATCCGGACATTCCCAAACCCCACCATGAGCCCCGCGATCTTGACCAAAACTGCTTGAAAATTCCCAATCGATCAAGTTACTGGAATGATATATTTGTGCGTGATCACCAGCCACAAGAACCAAAATCCATTTTTGAGTCGGCTCATGCCAAAATACCTTAGGGTCTCTAAAATCCTTAATTCCTGGGTTATCAATTACTGGGTTCTGCTTGTATTTCTGCCAAATCATCCCTTGATCTAAGCTAAAGGCAATACCTTGAGTCTGATAATCTGTTCGACCCGCTCGTTCTCCGTCCATATTATGATAAGTAAATACAGCAACCATGGCCGGATTATCCTCTGTGCCGAATCCCGAGGTATTCTTATAATCCATCACTGCACTACCCGAAAAAATATACCCGAGCGAATCTGGATAAAGAGCAACCGGCAAGTGAGTCCAATGGGTTAAATCTTTACTTGTGGCATGCCCCCAATGCATGGGACCCCAAACCGTGCTATCGGGATAATACTGAAAGAATAGATGATAACGACCCTGGTGAAATACAAGGCCATTCGGATCATTCATCCAATTGGATTTTGGGGAAAAATGATATTGTGGTCGGTAAATTTCTATATAATGCGCTGAATTTTGATCAATTGGTTTAATCAAAGGCTCTATACACCCTGAAGGAATCACCATTAAAAAAATGAACAAGCCAAGGAAAAGGCGCATATATGGTTGCTAATTTATTGGTCAGGTTAAATATAGCATTATTTTGGTGTAGAGTCACGTTCAATAACTTTAGTCCCAAGTATTTTAGTGACAGGTGAAAAGTTGACCCCTTGTTTTTTGGCGGCCATCTCTTTGCGCAATAACTTAAAGGTCTCGCGCCCCATTTTCAAACCTGGTTGATCTACTGTACTCAGTGCTGGGGTTATGGCTTGAGATAAAAACCAATTGCTGAATCCCATAATGGCAATATCCTCAGGGACTCGTATTCCATTTTCTTTGAAGACAGTCAAAGCTCCAGTTGCGGCCATATCTGTAATGGCAAAAAGTCCATCAATTTTATACCCGTCGGCCAAAAGTTGTTTTGCCGCTGCCCTGCCATCATCATAATCTACTTTTTCACATTTGTACACTAATTTCGGATCAAAAGTCAAACCGTGATCCTCCAGAGCCTTTTTATAACCCAAAAAGCGATCAATACTGTTTTGAGGCAAAAGCGCTCCGCGAAAATGTGCGATGCGCTTGCAGCCTTTGTCAATTAAAAATTTTGTCGCTTCGTAGGCAGCCTGTCGGTCGTCTATGACCACTTTTGAACAGGAAATCAATTTTGAAATCTTGTCAAACATCACTAGCGGTGTATTCACCTTTTTTATCGCCGCAATGTGATCGACAGAAACAGTGGTATTGGCCAAGGACATCATGATCCCATCAACTCGCTTACTGAGTAATAAATCGACCTGTTTGCGCTCTAATTCTTCAGATTCATTTGATTGTAAAATAATCACGAGGTAACCATGCTTTTCTGCTTCATTGATGATTCCGTTAATCACACTCGAAAAAAAGTGATGGACTACCTCAGGGATAATCAAGCCCACGGTTTTAGATTCCTTGGTGCGTAAATTTACCGCAAATACATTAGGCTTGTAATTCAATGCCTTGGCTTCGGCCCGAACTAACGCCTTTGTTTCTTTACTTACGTCTTTGTAGTCCTTCAACGCCTTGGATACCGTAGTTACCGATATCCCCAGGTTTTCAGCAATTTGTTTTAAGGTAACCTCTTTCATATGGACACTTGTGAAATGGTGGAAAAATATAATATTCCTAACAATGGCTGCAAGTTATTTCAACAAAATCGAAAACGAAAACGATTTCGCATTCAAAATTGACAATTTGTGCTGTATTCGCTTCATTTTTCAAAAAAAAGATAGAAATTGGACCTTAATATGGTTATTTCTTAAGCCGTAATCATGGAAGCATTTAAGTCAAACATGGTGCGGTACTTTGGAAAAGCATTGAAATCAATCCCCTGTCGATTTCGCTTCAGTCAAAGTGCTGAACATCAAACAGAATTAGCGCTATCGGGGATTGGTTTCACTTCCAAAGGAAAAAAAGCTATATCATATGATAAAAAAATTGTATATTTCACCGCAATTTGCGGCATTCCTGCGGTTTGAATGCCTCTCTTTGTATTTGTAATATTTGAAAACGACTGATTAACAAGTAAATTAACCTAAAACCGAGAATTATATGAAAAACAAACTACTAACTAAACTTTTGTTGCTCCCTGTGATTTTACTCATGGGAAGTACCGCATTTGCGCAGATGACTGTTAGTGGAACGGTCACCGATGCAAATGGTCCTGTTCCCGGAGTAAATGTTGTGGTGCAAGGAACTTCTTCTGGAGCACAAACTGATTTCGACGGTAACTATTCCATCAGCGACGTCGCTAATGACGCCACTTTGGTCTTCAGTTATATTGGCTATGCAACCCAAGAAGTTGCCGTGAATGGCCAGTCGACAGTCGACGTAATGCTAGCAGAAGACGCTCAAGCATTGGCTGAAGTTGTGGTTATTGGTTACGGTACTACAACGGTTCAAGATGCAACCGGTTCCGTAACAGCAGTAACTGCCGAAGACTTTAACCAAGGGGTTATCACTTCACCTGAGCAATTGATCCAGGGTAAAACAGCCGGGGTTCAGATTTCTCAGAGCAATGGTGAGCCAGGAGCGGGCATCGATATCCGTATTCGTGGAGCAGCTTCTGTTCGATCTAACAACAATCCACTTTTTGTAGTGGATGGTATTCCGTTGTCAGGAGGTAATACTTCAGCTGAAACTGCGAATACTGGGATCGGATCAAACTCTGCCAAAAACCCATTAGCTTTTATCAACCCTAACGATATTGAAAGTATCAGTATTTTGAAAGATGCATCTGCTGCTGCCATTTATGGTTCACGTGGTGCGAATGGAGTTGTTTTCATTACCACTAAATCTGGTAAAGGAGCACGAGGATCTTCATGGGAGTATTCATCTAGCATGGCTGTAGCTTCAGTAGCAAAGACTTTTGACTTATTGTCTGCTGAAAAATATTTGAGCCGTGCCGCTGATTTTGGTTTCAATGTTGAGGAGCGTGATTTCGGGTCAAATACAAACTGGCAAGATTACATTTTTAGAACATCGACTTCGACCAACAACGACTTAGCTTATTCTAACAATTATGGATCAGGTAACCTGCGTGCGACCTTTGGTTACAGCAAGAACTTTGGTGTTGTTGAGAATACCTCTTTGGAGCGTATCACTGGTCGTATTAACTGGAATCAAAGATTCTTGAACGATAAATTGAAGATTGGAGTTCAATCAACACTTTCTCGTGTGAATGATGAAGGTGCTGCTACCGCTGCTAGTGCTGGTTTCCGTGGAGACTTACTTGGTGCGGCATACTCAGCTAACCCAACTTGGCCAACTTCACCTGACTTCGATGGAACTGGAGGTTTATTGTCTCCAGCAACAATGTTAGATTACTATCAAAACACTGCAAACACTAACCGTATGTTGGTTAATGTATCCGCAGAATACGCTTTGACTTCTGACCTTTCTGCAAGAGTTAATATTGGTCTAGATGAATCAGAATCGACTAGAATCGGAGTTTCTTCGCCAAACGCTCGTAACTTTGGTGCTGGTGCTTTTGGAAATGGACGTGGAATCTTGAGTGATCTAAACACAAGCAGTGAACTATTAGAGGCCACCTTAAACTACTCTAAAGATTTCGGAAATTCTAGCCTTGACATCTTGGCTGGTTATTCTTATCAGAATTTCAACCGTAACGGTCGTACCGCTAACGCTTGGGGATTCTTTACCGAAAACATGGACGAAATGGGTGATGCTATTGAAAGCACCGCTAATGCTATCGAAGCAAAGATCACTGGTGACTATCAGCAGTACGGTTTTGCCGGAAACACTGGCGGTATTTTCGTTAACCGTTTGTTCCCAGAACCAACTACAGACGTGATTACTGACCTTAACAATCTAAGTGTAAAATCGATTTTTGTTGATACTTACGACAATACTGACGAGTTACAATCTTACTTTGGTCGTGTGAATTACTCAATCAATGACAAGTATTTATTCACAGCAACAGTTCGTGCAGACGGTTCTTCTCGTTTTGGTGAGGACAATCAGTACGGATACTTCCCTTCAGGAGCTTTTGCTTGGAAATTACACAACGAAGACTTCGTAGGCGACAACATCTCTACTTTGAAACTTCGTTTAGGTGCGGGTATCACTGGTAACCAAGAAGGTCTTGGATATGGTAACTTTACACAAAGACAGCGTTATGCTGGTGGAGGACCAGATGATGGTGGTAACATCAATATTCCTGGTATCGTAGACGTTTCTTATCCAAACCCAGCACTTAAGTGGGAAGAAACTATGCAATATGCAGCAGGTCTTGACTTCGGTTTCAACAATGACCGTTTCAACGGTAGTGTTGATGTATACCGTAAAGAGACTTCTGACCTATTATTCAACGTATTGGCGGCTCAGCCTTCAGTACAACCATTCTTGTTCTTGAACTTGCCTGATTCTAAAGTGGTGAACCAAGGTTTTGAATTGAGTTTAGGCTATGACCTAATCTCAAGTGATGATTTGACTTGGAATGCCACCTTGAACGCGGCTTATAACGATAACATGGTTGAAGAATTACAAGGAGAATTCGATGCAGGTACTATTCGTGGACAAGGTCTTTCATTGGCTTTCGCTCAAAAGCTAAAAGCTGGTGAACCATTGTTCTCTTACTTCTTGCGTGAATTTGAAGGATTTGATCCTGCAACTGGACAACCAGTTCAAACTGACGTTCAAGACTTCGTAGGTAAAAGCGCATTGCCAAACCTAACTGGAGGTCTTTCAACTTCATTGAGCTACAAGCGTTGGACAGCTTCAGCTTACTTCTCAGGACAGTTTGGTCACTATATCTACAACAACACGGCTAACGCTTTCTTCACAGCAGGTGCATTCCGTGGTGGACGTAACGTGACTTCAGACGTACTTACCGCTGGTGAATCATTTGATGCTGCAGCAGACGTTTCAACTCGTTTCTTAGAGAGTGGTGATTTCGTTCGTTTCCAGAACGCTACTGTAAGTTATAACTGGCCACTATCTGGCGATGAATTCTTCTCGTCATTAGTGTTCTCTGTAACAGGACAAAACCTATTTGTTATCACAGATTATTCAGGTTTAGATCCTGAAGTTAGCAGCTCGCCTTCAGGTGGAGACTTGTTGAATGGTCTTCCAGTATTTGGTATCGATTACGCATCATACCCAAGACCGAGAACATTTACTTTTGGACTTAACGCTAAATTTTAAAAAATAAATTATGAAAAGAAACATGATAAAATTCATGAAGCCTGTTCTAGCAACTGCGTTTCTATCTTTATTGACCGTTTCCTGTACAGACTTAGCGATTGAAGAATCTGATTCTATCATCGCTGAAGGTTCTACAGTATTCGAAGGAGTAGCTGATGTAGATGCATCAATTACTAACCTATATAATGACACCTACGGACAACTTGGTGATCAAGGGAATTTCTTTGCCTTGAATGAAGTATCAACAGACGAAACCCTAGTACCAACTCGTGGTACAGACTGGGGGGATAATGGAATCTGGAGAACGCTTCATGCACACACTTGGAGTCCTACACACCAATTTGTGTTAAACACTTGGAACAACTTGAACCAAAATGTTTTGCGCGCTTCTCAGATCCTAGATCCATTGAGTGCGCCTAATGCAGAACAAGAAGCTCAAGCCCGTTTCTTACGTGCGTTCAGTATGTATTTTGTGTTGGACCTTTATGGTGTAGCACCTTTCCGTCAGCCAACAGATGCTTCAGATGTTAACCCATCTGTGTTTTCAGCTTCTGAGGCTTATAACTTCATCGTAAACGATCTAGAAACAGCGTTACCAAACTTGCCAATGGCAGGCCCTGGTCCATCTGAAGAAGGTCACTCCAGAGCAAACCGTGCCGCTGGTCACTTTATGTTGGCTAAGGTTATGTTGAACTCTGAGCGTTACACTGGATCTCAGCCTAACTACCAGGCTGTTGTAGATCACGTAGATGCAATTGCGGCTGAAGGTTATGCGCTACAAGCTGGTTACTTTGATATTTTCAAACAAGATGTTCCAGATTCTGAAACCATTTGGTATGCCAAAGCTGGTGTAGGAAACCGTATTTGGAATGGTCTTCACTACAACCAAAACTCTCCTGACAACTCAGGTGGAGGATGGAACGGATTCACTACTTTGGCTGAATTTTACGACAGCTTCGAAGGACCAGAGGGCAACGCTGCTGGATCTGGACAAGAAGAGCGTCGTGGATGGGTGCCTGGTGCTAATGACGCTGACTCTCAAAACTTAGGTATCGGTTATGGTTTCTTAGTTGGTCAGCAGTACGAAGAAGATGGAACCATCTTAAAAGATCGTTCTGGTAACCCACTTGTTTTCACCAAAGAACTTCCTGGTCTATCGGGTAATGGTGAGGCCACGGGTATCCGAATCATTAAGTATCACCCTGGTGATGATGGTGGATCTTTCCGTTCACATGAGATCGTTTTCCGCTATGCGGATGCGCACTTAATGAAGGCTGAGGCTATGATGCGTATGGGCGGCAATGCCACTCCATTAGTGAATGAGTTACGTACCCTTCGTGGTGCTACTCCACTAGGAAGTGTGTCTGATGCTGATCTATTGGCTGAGCGTGGACGTGAATTATACGTTGAGTTCTGGAGAAGAAACGACATGTTGCGTTTCGGACAATTCACAAGAGCTTGGGAATTCAAAAACGAAGCTTCAGTTGGTGATGATACATGGAAACTTTACCCAATTCCGGTAAATGCTCTATTATCAAACCCTAACTTAGTTCAGAATCCTGGATACTAATCTAAGGTTTTCAATACATCAAAAAGGCCACCCACATAGGGTGGCTTTTTTTTTTAATCTTTTATTAATCTTTTTAATTTTTATACTACCAAAGCGGCGACACTAAGGAACTATATTAGTCGTTGGAAAATTCCGTCCAAAAATGACGCTGCAAAAAATTGTTCAAAATTACTTCAAGTGCACTTCCCTCTTGCCCGGGATTGTGATCCTTATGCTTTTTGGCGCCTGTGCGGATGAAACCCGCTTTCTCTTTATATTAAAATCCTCTGACCACACAGGAATAAACTTTGAGAATCGAATTAACTCCTCACCGAGTCAAAACATTTTAAACTATATCTACTTCTATAATGGAGCTGGAGTTACCATCGTAGATCTCAATAATGACAGTCTCCCTGATCTCATTTTTGGGGCAAACCAAAAATCTCCGGAACTCTATATCAATAATGGAAGCTTAGAATTCAGTAAAGCCACGCTTCCTACTCTTACTAATGGTTGGAATAATGGAATTTCAATAGGTGATGTCAACGGAGATGGCTGGCCAGATCTTTATTTGGCACGCGTCGCTGCAGATTCAGTGCCCCAAGTTCACAACACTTTATGGGTACACCAAGGCTTAGATGAAAACGGACAACCCATATTTGAAGATCAATCACAGGCCTATGGCTTGGATTTTCGCGGACTCGGCACTCACAGTAGCTTTTTTGACTACGATCTCGATGGTGACCTCGATTTATACCTACTTAACCACAGTGTAAATCCAAACATGAATTATGGCAATGGCGGCAAACGTGAAAAAACTGATTCAATTTCAGGAGACCGACTCTATGAAAATAAGGAGGGTATTTTTGTGGATGTATCATCAGAGGCCGGTATCTTCCAAGGAGGTATAGGCTATGGCCTTGGCTTATCCATCGCAGATTACAATAACGATGGTTATCCTGACATCTATGTCGGTAATGACTTCTTCGAAAATGATTATCTCTACCTCAATAAAAAAGACAAGACCTTTAAAGAAGTCATCCACACTCAAAACGAAACCGTAGGACACACAACCCACTACTCTATGGGTAATGATAGTGGGGATATCAACAACGATGGTCTGATAGATTTGGTCTCAGCGGATATGCTTCCAGAAGATCTTGTTACCTATAAAACTTCAGGAACTGAATTCAATTATCAGCTTTACGATCAGTATATAAAAAACGGCTACGATTATCAGTACATGCAAAATACTCTTCAACTGAATCGTGGGGAAGGTGTTTTTAGTGAAATAGGAAATGCCTCTGGCATATCAGCTACAGAATGGTCTTGGAGTCCCTTACTGGCGGATTTTGATTTAGACGGGCTTACGGATTTATTCGTCACCAATGGAATTCTGGGGGCTACTAATGATATGGATTTTATAAATTTTATTGCTAATGAGTCTATTCAAAAGCAATTAGGCGGAAATATGAAGCGGGATGCCATGAGTTTTATCGAGGCGATTCCGGCAAAAAAAACACCGAATTATATTTTCAAAAATACTGATGGCAGTCATTTTCAAGATCAGACCGGATCTTGGATTCCAGAAATTCCGAGTTATAGCCATGGCGCTGCATATGCCGATTTGGATTTGGACGGAGATTTAGATTTAGTGGTGAATAATGTTAACGAAGCTTGCTTTATTTTAGAGAATCAATCACGCAATTGGGATCCCAAAAATCATTATCTGAGTGTGGCACTCAGAGACAACACAAAAAACAGGAGCGGTTTAGGGGCTCGAATTACCGCCTATTATAAAGACCAAAAATTCATTCGCGAAAACTATACCACTCGAGGATTTCTTTCATCGGGCCCTGATCTTGTCCATTTTGGACTTGGTACTATAAAACAGCTCGATTCACTTGTGGTCCTATGGCCATCTGGAGGGCGTCAAGTCGCTACTGAGGTAGCCACAAACCAATATTTAATTATTGAGAAAGATACGAGTATATCAATTCGCAAGGAATCATTAGTGCAAAGCACGACCAAACCCTTGGCCAAAGTTGTGGAAGGGCTAGAATGGCAGCACCAGGAGCGTTCTGCTCTGGATTTCAACCGAAATCCATTGGCCCCGTATGCGCTAAACAATGAAGGGCCGGCGATAACGAGCGGCGACTTTAATAACGATGGTCTACAGGATTTGGTCATTACTGGGGCCAAAGGACAAAATACGGCAGTATTTTTCCAACAAAAAGACGGCGTATTTAGAAGAATAGATTTTTCGGATCAAGTGGATAATCTTGGTGAGGGTACCGCAGTGACCTTGCTAGACGCCAATAACGACGGACTCATTGATATCCTAATTGGCTATGGTGGCAACGAATTCAGTAGTGGTGCAGCATTACGCCCCCGCCTTTACCTCGCTGCTGAGGCCAGGTCTGCTAAAGACTCTACTTTATTGACGGAGTTTGTTTACGACCCTAAAGCATTTCCAGAATTTGTGCAAACCACCAGCACTATTTCCGCTATTGATTTAAACAATGATGGTTTTGAAGATTTAGTATTTACGGCCAAAGCAAAAGCTCACGAATTTGGCGTAGATCCAAAGCACTATTTACTCAAAAATCTCGGCAATGGTCGTTTTCAAGACGTCACCCATCAGTGGGGTGATACTTTTAGCAAAAGTGGGGCCATCAGCGACATCGTTTGGGCTGATCTCAATGATGATGGTACTCTTGATGCCATTAGTTGCGGACATTGGAATACAATTTCCTTGTGGCTGAATACGGACTCCGGCCTGCAACGGATGCAAAATACTATAATCGATGAACTCTATGGCCTTTGGTCATCAGTAGCTGTCGCAGATTTTGATCACGACGGTGATTTAGATATAGTTGCCGGTAATTGGGGAACCAATTTGCGATGGAAGGCCTCGACAAAGGAGCCCATCAGACTTTATCGCTACGACTTTGATCAAAACCAATCGGAAGAAACTGTAGTGACATATTATCTGCAGGGTAAAGAAACCACTCTGGCCTCCAAAGAAGAACTAGCCAAGCAAATTCCCATGATCAATAAAAAGTTTTTGTCCTTTGCGGATTTCGCTAAAGCCTCGGTAGGAGATATTTTTGGTGAAAAATCATTGGCTGCTGGTCTTATTAAGTCCGTGACAGAACTTGAGAGTTGTTATTTTGAAAATACAGGTGGGCTTTCATTTATCAAACACTCATTACCCGTAGATGCCCAATTTTCGAGCATACGCGATTTAAAAATTGTAGATATAAATAATGATGGCTGGGAAGATCTGCTCCTTTGCGGCAACGACTATCAGCTCAGCACACAACTCGGTCGTCTGGACGCTTTCAAGGGCGGAGCTTTATTAAATCAACAAGGTAAATTCCAATTTGAAAAAATAACCAAAGAACCCTGGCTCGGAGCCGGTCGCGCATGGACAACTCTGCCTAGGCCTAAGGATACCCTCTGGATAATGGCCCGTAATAACGATACTCCTTTAATGATTGAAAAAAATAAATAATCTATGAGACAAAAAACCCCTTGGATACTTTGGAGCGCGGTACTGCTTGTAACAGCATGCCAAAATGAGCAAACCCAAGAAAGCTCAGGCCCACAGCGATTTAGCTTGGTGGCCTCAGAGCAATCCAATATCACCTTTAGCAATAAGGTCGAAAACCAAAAGGATTTCAACATCTTCAAATACCGTAATTTCTATAATGGTGGTGGTGTGGCCATTGGAGACATCAATAACGATGGGCTCTCAGACATTTATTTTACCGCTAACATGGGACCCAATAAGTTATATCTCAACAAAGGTAATTGGGTTTTTGAAGATATTTCAGAGGCTGCAGGAGTTCAAGGTAATAAACCCTGGTCTACAGGAGTAGTCATGGTGGATATCAATCAAGATGGTCTTTTGGATATTTATGTTTCCAATGCCGGTAATATGGAAGGGGAAAACCACAATAATGACCTTTACATCAATAATGGCGACTTAACCTTTAGCGAACAGGCTAAGGCCTACAACCTGGCAGAAACAGGGTTCTCAACTCATGCAAGTTTTTTTGATTATGACAAGGATGGAGACTTAGATGCCTACATTTTAAACAATAGTAATATACCGGTGAGCAGTCTCGGCTTTGCCCATCAACGCGATGTGCGTGCTCAAGATTGGAATGTCCCAAAAATGTTTCGAGGAGTTGGGGATATGCTTTTGCGTAATGATAATGGCGTGTTTACTGATGTGAGCGAACAAGCAGGAATTTACGGAAGTTTAATTGGCTTTGGCCTTGGGGTTATGGTCAGCGATGTAAATCACGACAACTATCCGGATATCTATGTCTCTAATGATTTTTACGAACGGGACTACCTCTACATCAACAATCAAGACGGAACCTTTAACGAAGACATTAAAAATTGGACCTCACACTTATGTCTATCGGCCATGGGGGTTGATATGGCCGATATCAATAATGACGGACTCAATGATATTTTTATTACCGATATGCTGCCCGATGGGGACCAAAGAGTGAAATCCGTTATGGAATTTGAGGGCTATAACGTCTTTAAGCTCAAGCAAAGTAAAGATTTCTTTCAGCAGTATATTCAAAACACGCTTCAGCTCAATAATGGAAATGGTAGTTTCTCTGAGATTGCCTATTTCAGTGGGGTGTCAGCGACCGATTGGAGCTGGTCCGGGCTAATTTTTGATATGGATAATGACGGTTATCGCGACATCTATGTGACTAATGGGATCAATCACGATCTCACGGATTTAGATTTTGTCGATTTCTTTGCCAATGAAATCATTCAGGATATGGCCCTAACGGGTAAAAAAGAGGCCATCGATTCCATTATCAATAAAATGCCTGTCTATCCCCTGCCCAACTACGCCTTTCACAATCAAAAGGACCTTACTTTTGACAATAAGGCTCAAGAATGGGGTCTTGGTGTGCCCAGTCTCTCCAATGGGGCGGCCTACGGAGATCTTGACAATGACGGAGACCTTGACCTAGTGGTGAATAATGTCAATATGCAGGCCTTTGTTTATCAAAATCATAGTAATGAGATTGATCAAAACAACTATATCAAAATACAACTCGAAGGCCCAACACAAAATAAATTTGCCATTGGAAGCTCTATTAAGCTTTATGCTGGGCAAGAGCTGATCGTTCAAGAACTGCAGCCCTCTAGAGGCTTTCAGTCCTCAATGGACTATGTCATGACCATTGGTCTTGGGGCAAAAAGCCACATTGATTCGCTTGAGGTCTTATGGCCTAATGATCAAAAAACCATTTTGAGGGATGTCGCTGTAAATCAAAAGCTGGAATTAAAGCAAGACCAGGCTAATGCCGGTGGGTTCCAAGGGGCACAAAAACAGAGCTCTACCCCCACACTGCTGAGCGCTGTAGATAATCCTTCTTTGACCCAGCACAAAGAAAACGCCTATAACGATTTTGATTACGAAGGTCTCTTAGGTAAAATGATCTCTCAAGAAGGACCTTGCATGGCGGTGGGTGACCTCAATGGTGACGGAAATCAAGATATATTCTTAGGGGGTGCCAAAGGGCAATCAGGACAGGTTCTCTTGCACTTTGGTGCGGGTAAGCTCAGTCAAAAATCCCACGAGGACCTCTCTAAAGATGCTAATTTTGAGGACACCGCTGCTACCTTTGCCGATATTGACGGGGATGGTGATTTGGATCTACTGGTGGGTTCTGGAGGAAATCAAGTCGATGAAGCTGCCCGAGAATCCTTACGACTCTACCTGAATGATGGTCGTGGCAATTTTAGTAAATCACCCATAATCAGTTTAAGCAATATCAATAATATCTCGGCCATCGCGCCCTTTGATGTGGACGGTGATGGAGACCTAGATCTTGTGGTTACTTCTCGAAGTATTGTTGGGGTTTATGGCATGCGCCCGAAGCAATTCTTTTTGCAGAATACCGGGGCGGGAAGTTTTGAAGACCGCTCAAACCAAAAGGCTAAAGCCTTGCAGGAATCAGGAATGGTTACAGGAGCACAATGGATTGAATTGGCCCAAGGCCCTGCCCTAGTAACCGTGTCGGATTGGGGAGCACCGCATATTTATCAATGGAAAAAGGACAAATTTGAGCTTATGCCCAGTGATTTGGACCAGCGCTCTGGCTGGTGGAATACCCTTACTGCGGCTGACATGGATGGAGATGGCGATACAGATTTAATCTTGGGTAATCAGGGGGGTAATATTCATTATAAGCCGAACGACAAAGCCCCAATGCGATTGTGGGTCAATGATTTTGACAGCAATGGAACCTATGAACAAATCATTTCTCAAAATCTGGAAGGCCGGGATATGCCCATCCACCAGAAAAAAGAAATGACGACTCAAATGGTCTCATTAAAAAAACAAAATTTAAAAGCCTCTGAATACGCCACTAAATCTATTCAAGAACTATTTACCCCAGCGGTTCTGAGTAATACTACGGTTTTGGAAGCCCGTTATGCCCACTCAGTGATTGCCTATAATCAAGGCGATGGTCGATTTACCTTTGAAGATTTACCGTCACGAGCACAACTTTCTTGTATCTGTGGAATCGCTTGTGTGGATCTCAACAAAGATGGTGCCCTAGACATCATTGCTGGAGGCAATAATCATGAATTTCGACCTCAGTTCTCTCGACTCGACTCTGATTTTGGCAGTGTCTTGATAAATGATGGAGCACAAAATTTTAAGTGGCAAAACTATAATGACAGTGGATTTTATGTGCGTGATGAGATCAAACACATTAAAACATTTGAGGATGCCCATGGCAAGGCCTATATTTTTGTGGCCGTAAATAATCAAAAACCTTTGGTCTATAAACTCCCCTAAACTGAATCAATTCATGCGCAGGACCTTCTGGACATATTGGACTATTTGGATGCTTATTTTTAGCTTGGTAGGCTGTAATAAAAGGGCCACTCCCCTTTTTGTGATACCGGAGGCAGAGCAGAGTGGTTTAAAATTTCAGAATACCCTGAACCCTACGGATAGTCTTAATATTTTGGATTATCTATATTATTATAATGGGGGCGGTGCAGCCATGGGTGATCTCAATAACGACGGCCTCCCTGACTTATATTTTACTGCTAATCAAGGTCCTAATGCTCTATATATCAATAAAGGGGACATGACCTTTGAGGACATTACAGAATCTGCAGGAGTCTTAGGCCAAAGCGACTGGCAAACGGGTTGTATTATTTTTGACGCAAACAGTGATGGTCTCCAAGATATTTACATTAGTGCCGTAGTGGGGATTAATGGTTTCAAAGGGCACAATGAACTGTACATCAATAACGGTGATTTAACCTTTACCGAATCGGCCGCGGTATATGGATTAGCTTTTGAAGATTTTGGAACGATGTCGACCGTACTGGACTATGATTTAGACGGTGATCTCGATCTGTATTTACTCAATCATGCTGTTCATACACAAGAGTCCTTTGGGCGGGTTGACCTGCGTTATACCCGCAACCCCAAAACAGGAGACCGCCTGTTGCGCAATGATGGCGGGGTGTTTACCGAAGTGAGTGAGCAGGCCGGGATTATAGGGGGTGTTAATGCCTATGGTCTTGGGGTCAGTGTTGCTGACTTTGATAAAGATGGTTGGCCAGATATCTATGTGGGCAATGACTTTCACGAAGACGACTACTATTACCACAACAATCAGGATGGGACTTTTACTGAACAGCTGCGCTCGGCCTTTAGTCATATTTCTCGTTTTTCTATGGGTAATGATGTAGCGGATATCAACAATGATGGCTGGCCAGATTTAATTTCACTCGATATGCTGCCTCAAACAGAGGCTTTACTCAAAACCAGCGAAGGTGATGACCCAGTACAAACTTTAAAACTGCGCACCCAAGGTTATGGCTATCACTATCAGTATAGCCGCAATATGCTGTTTGTCAATCAAAAAGGGCGCAATTTCACGGAAACTGCACTCTACAGTGGGGTAGCGGCTACCGACTGGAGTTGGAGTGCTTTATTCGGGGATTACGACTTAGATGGTCATTTAGATTTGTTTATCTCAAACGGCATTAGTCGACGACCCAACAACCTAGACTACATTAAATTCATTTCTAATCAAGAAATCCACAAGCAAATTAATGACAGTCGTTTGGTGGATCAATCGGCTATAGAAATGATGCCCTCTGGCGCTGCTGTAAATTTCTTTTATCAAGGTCAAGAAGGCATCCAATTCAAAGATGTCAGTACCCTTTGGGGCAGCACCGAACTGAGCCTCTCTGGAGCCTCGGTAGTCGGAGATTTAGACCGTGATGGAGATTTAGATTTGGTCACCAACAACACGGGGTCTGCTGTGGGCTTGTACGTTAATCAAAGTATTTCCTTAGACTCTGGTTCCGGCACTAACACACTAACGGGGGCCTCTGAGACCTCTGGAACTTCGGAGGCCTTAACACGGAATTCGGGGCTGAGCATATCCTTGGAGTATACGCGAGAAAATCACTATGGCATTGGTGCAAAAGCCTATCTCTATACCCCACAGGGGATGCAATACAGAGAGCTCTACAGCGTACGAGGCTTCCAGTCTTGTTCTGAGCCCTTACTTCATTTTGCCTTACCTAAAGATCAAACCATAACCGGTTTAGAACTTATTTGGCCCAATGGGCAGCAGCAATGGATTGATATAGACTTGTCTCCAGGATTTTGGACCATAAAATACGTCGAAGACACCCCCTTTGATGAAGGCCAAAAACAGCCTGTTGAAGTCATAAAAGAGTTTGAGCAAAATAAAGTCGATCAAAGACCAAAATTCAGATTTATCAAAGAACCCGGGGCACTGGGCCTTAAGTTTACCCACAGAGAAGATGATTTCACCGATTTTAACGCACAAAAACTTTCCCCATACCAAGCCTCAGATTTTGGACCGGCTTATTTAGGTTATGATTTTAATCAAGATGGTCTTAAAGATGTCTTGATTAGTGGAGGTAAAAATCAACCCGCAAAGCTATTCTTGGCCGATAAAAAAGGATTTAAAGCCATTACCGATTTTGGACCCGCTCAAGATAGCCTGCAAGAATTTGTCGATGCAACAATTTACCAGAGCCAAGGCCAACCGCAGCTTGTAATGGCCGCTGCAGGGAATTCCGTGTCCCCATCGGCCGCTGTTTTTGAAAATAAATCTTGGCCTGTTAACCCGCTAAAGCAAGACACATCAAAAATCAAAGCTGTATCTCTAGAAGGGGCTTTGGCCAACACTCATGTTGTGCGTGGCCACGAGGACTTGCTTTTTATAGGCAACTTTTCAGTGCCCCAAGACTTTGGTGCGGGTGTCCCCTCCTATATCTTCCGTGGGGACAAAAAAATAGAGACTTTTGAAAATTTAGGGATGATTACCGATGCCCTTTGGATGGACTTTAATCAAGATACGCTCATGGATCTGGTGGTTATTGGTCATTGGATGAAGCCCAAACTTTTTATTCAAACGGCAAGTGGTTTTAAGGAAAATACTAATGCCTTTCCTGAATTAAATGGCCTCTGGCAAAGTATAGTCGCCCATGACATTGATCAAGATGGGGACCTAGACTTACTTTTAGGTAATTGGGGGCTGAACAGTAAATTCACGGCCTCAAAAAGTCACCCAATGAAGCTTTGGTATCATGATTTTGATGCTAATGGCGCGAGCGAAACTTTACTCACCACCTATCATCAGGGTAAAGATTACCCATTGTTGGGATTAGATGACTTAGCGGCTCAAATGGTGGTTCTGCGCAAACATTATACCCGGTACAAGGACTTTGCTGATCAACCCATAACTGAAATTCGGGGTATTGATCTAAGCAAAGCCAAGGTATTACAGGTACATGAGTTGGCCAGTGGCTATTTTGAATTTAAAAACGGTACATACCATTTTGTGCCATTTGACCAGCAGCTACAGCAAAGCCCCATTAATACTTTTTTGGTGGCTGATTTTGATCAAGATAAAAATTCAGAAATACTTGTCGGGGGGAATTATTTTGGGGTAATTCCTTTTCACGGCCGCTTTGATTCCTTTTCGGGGGGACTGATTGAGCACAAAGGAAAAGTCTCTGGTACCGCTGAATTAGGTCTCGACCTTTGGAATAAATCCGTACGCCACTTGGACACCATTATGATAAACAACCAATCCTATCTAATTGTAATTTATAACAATGAAACCACTGAAATTTACCGCATTGAATTTTAAAAGATTAAGTTTTATTACTGCCATTTTTCTTCTGGCCAGCTGTGCTCCTGACCAGCCCATAATGTTGGGTTCAACTGATTTTCAGAGCAGTGTAGATAAGGTCACCAGCATAATGGTACACGACATTTTTTCTCCTCCAGTGGCCAGTCGCATCTATGCCTATCCTAATATTGCGGCCTATGAAATTTTGGCGCAATCAGACCCAAAGATGAGTTCGCTGACTCAATCCATCAAACATCTAAAGCCTATACCACAGGCTAAAGACAGCACACTTAATCTTGAGCTCGCGGCATTAATTGCCCATATGGAACTGAGTAAATCTTTGGTGTTTTCTGAAGAACGAATGCAGCAATATCAAGATAGCCTTTACGGCATTTGGTCAAAACATAACAAGTCCGAATTCAGTAAGTCCAAAGATTATGGACTATCTGTAGCAGAGCACATAAAACTTTGGATGAATACAGATCAATACAATCAAACGCGTACTATGCCAAAATTTACGGTAATTACCGAAGATCCATCACGTTGGCAACCTACCCCACCGGCTTATATGGATGGTATAGAACCTCATTGGAATAAGATTAGACCCCTTATCTTGGATTCGGCAAGTCAATTTAAACCGATCCTCCCTCCTGCCTTTTCTTTAGAAAAAAACAGTGCCTTTTACCAAGAGCTTATGGAAGTTTATGATACCAGTAAACGAATAGAGGCCGAAGGGGATGGCTCAGATGAAATTCAGATGGCCCGGTTTTGGGATTGTAATCCTTACGTTTCAGTAACGCGCGGGCACCTGATGTTTGCCACAAAAAAAATTACTCCTGGGGCCCACTGGATGGGAATTACAAAAATTGCCTGTAATCAAGCTGGGCTTAATTTCCGACAAACAGTATCAGCCTATGTGCACACCTCAATGGCCATATTTGACGCCTTTATCAGCTGTTGGGACGAAAAATACCGCAGTAATCTTATTCGTCCAGAAACCCTGATCAATCAATATGTGGATGAAAACTGGAAACCTGTGCTACAAACACCGCCTTTCCCTGAATACACCTCTGGCCATTCGGTAGTCTCTGGAGCTGCATCCACAGTTTTGACCAAAATCTTTGGGCCCGATTTTGCCTTTGACGATGATACAGAGGTACCTTATGGATTACCCATCCGCTCTTTTATTTCATTTGAACAAGCAGCACAAGAGGCAGCGCTCTCAAGAATGTATGGCGGAATTCATTATCGTGCTGCTATTGAGGTCGGATTAGATCAAGGAAAATCAGTGGGTAAGCAGATTGTTAAATCTCTATTCTCTGAGCAGAATTAAATAAAATCACCCCTATGATTAAAACTAAAAAACAAAAGTTCATTTATCTCGGTCTTTTTTCGATTGCCATCGTAGTGTTGAGTTATCTTTTTGTTTTTCCTTATCACTACAAGGTTAGTTTTACCACCAAACAACCTCCGGGTGTGGTTTTTGATCATTTGCGGGCCTGGCCTGATTACAGCCATCGTGATTCACTACAAGTGGTGAATGATGAATTTTTACTTTATGATCGACTCATTCAGCAAATTGAGGGTTCAGAAGGAAGGCTTTCAGTAAATTGGTCCATTAGACGGGTTGCTGATAGTAGCACTCGTGTAGAAGGGCGTTTTTTAGCTCAAGATATGGCCTTGAGTCAAAAATTACGTCTACCCTTTGGACAAAGTTATGTGCCTCAGAGGAGTATTGCGCTAACCCAATCTCTGGCCGAGGGAATGATCGAAAAAAGTAAAAATTTCGAGGTTCATAGTATCAGTGACACTGTTTTAAAGCCAATTTTCTGCGCCTATATTCCTGTGAAAACCAAAGAAGCGACCAAGGCTCAGGGAATGCTGCGCCAAATCAGCACAGTTATGGACTATATTAAAGGTAACGACCTTGAGTTAAAAGGAGATCCTTTTATTACAGTGACCCATTGGGATCCGATAACTCAAGATTTAAACTTTGATTTTTGTTTTCCAATTGATTCAGTTTCCCCGCGACCTGAAGATCCAGAAGTGCGTTTTAAAACCCTAAAATCCGATCGCTACCTTAAAGCTATTTTTAATGGGAACTATCGCATTTCCCAACAAGGCTGGTACACCCTTTTAGATCATGCCAAGCGTAACAAAATAACTTTAGGTTCTGAAATTATTGAGATTTACCGCAATGACCCTCATGAAGGTGGCGATAGTATGGAGTGGGTGGCAGAGCTAATGGCCCCGATTTTGGATTGATCATCCTTTGGTCAAACGACACCTAATTAGCCGTCGAAAACGATTTCGGGACACATTCCGTGACATCCCGTGACGAAACCGTAAATTTTTGATATTTTTTATGCATCTTGAATAGTCCATTGGGGTGAACAAAGCAAGCTTAAAAAGGGCCTAATTCTTTTAAAAGCTTAACCCCGAGACTAAACGACCAAACTAAAGACCATGACCAAAAAACCTAAACTCTCGTTTTGGGATATCTGGAATATGAATGTCGGCTTCTTAGGCATTCAATTCAGCTTTGGGTTGCAACAAACCGCAATCAATCCAATTTTTTCATTTTTAGGCGCCTTACCTGAGGAATTGCCGATTTTAAATTTAGCAGGACCTGTCACGGGACTCCTCGTTCAGCCGATAATCGGTGCAATTTCGGACAAGACCTGGTCCCCAAAATGGGGTCGTCGCAAGCCCTTCTTTTTGATCGGTGCAATAATCGGCAGCCTCTGTCTTTTTGCCTTTCCTTATAGCCCGAGCCTCTGGTTCGCGGTGGGACTCCTATGGATCCTCGATGTGGGTAATAATATGGCCATGGAGCCCTATCGTGCCTTTGTAGGGGACAAATTACCAGAGAAGCAATTGACCTTAGGCTATCAAATGCAGAGTCTTTTTGTCGGGGCGGGTATTGTCTTGGCCAATGCATCAATTTTTATTTTTCAAGATTGGTTTGCAGATCCCGCGGGAGCCCCAAGCGACGGAATCCCGACCTGGCTTTATTACTCATTTTTCCTAGGGGCAATACTCTCAGTAGTTACGATTTTGTGGTCTGTGCTAAAAACGCCCGAAATCCCTCCTTCTGAGCAGGAGTTTAAAGCCATTGAAGCAGAGCGAAGTGAGCCATTTTTAAAGCGTATTCAAACACCCTTCAACGAAATAGTGGCCGCAGTAAAGCTCATGCCCAAATTTATGTGGCAACTCTCTGGAGTCTATCTTTTTCAGTGGTATGCACTTTTTGTTTATTGGCAGTACATCGCCCCATTATTTCAAGAATCCATGGGGTATGATGGAGCACAAGCCTTAGGACAAGCAGCCAAAATGAGCACCACCTATAACATCACCACGATGATTGTAGCCCTAATGCTAGTGCCCATTACCATGCGCTTTGGCGGGAAGAAAACCTATGCGGGGAGTTTATTTGGCACAGGTGCTGCACTATTAACCATTCCTTACATTACCGACCCCATAATGGTGCTTTTTCCAATGATATTGTTCGGAATAGGATGGGCCGCTATGATGGGAATTCCCTACAGCATGGTGTCAAAAATTGTCCCACAAGACCGCCGCGGGGTTTACATGGGTATTTTGAATATGATGATCGTGATTCCGATGGGAATAGAGACCCTGACTTTTGGTCCAATCATGAAGAATCTTTTGGGGGGAAGTGCTACAAATGCCATACTTTTTGGAGGCGTTTTCTTTATTATTGCCGCCGTTTTGGCCCTGAGGCTGAAGCCAAGAGCGAGCCGATAAATTAAATTATTTCATTTGATGAATACACTATCAGAAAATGTAGGTGATACTGGTCCTGCAACAGATTTAATCTGTATTGGAGAGACCTTGATTGATTTTATCGGCACTCAGGTGGAAATGCCCATAAATGAAACAAAAGATTATCACAGATACCTCGGAGGATCTCCCACTAATGTAGCCATGAATATGGCGAGACTCGGTATGAATGTCGCCATGATTTCAAGTATTGGTAACGATGGTTTTGGTGATTATATGCTGAATCGCTTGGAAAAGGCCGGTATCGATACGCGCTATGTCCATCGTGCAGAGCAAATCCCCAGTACCGTAATTTTTATCAATAACACTTCAGGAACCCCAGAATTTATTGCCTATCGCGGAGCGGATAAAGAGATTTATCCAACTCAAATTCCAGAATCATTGCTAGACTCAAGCAAAATTTACCATACCACCTGCTTTGCCTTAAGTCTGGAACCCGCACGAGAAACGATTCTCAGCACTGCAGAACGCGCAGCCCAGAAAGGTGTGCAACTGAGTATTGACATTAATTACAGTGAAAAAATATGGCCAGATCGCGCCCAGGCCATGGAAGCCCTAGCGCGCTACTGCAAACATGGGCCTTTGGTAAAAATTAGTCAGGATGATGTCGATCGATTATTGGGTCCTGGCCTAAGTCACACAGAAGTTTTCACCTACCTGCATGGGCTAGGGGCAAAAACAATTTGTTTTACCCTGGGAAAAGACGGGGCAAAGTTAAGCGTCATCGGATCTGAAGTGATGCAACTCTCTGCTCTAAAAGTGGAAAAAATCATGGACGCAACAGGCGCCGGTGATGCTTTTTGGAGTGGGTTTTTATATGGACACATCAGAGGACAAGCCCCTGAAAAGTGTCTTTCTTCGGCCCTTAAAATGGCGGCCATTAAGCTTCAAAATGTCGGGCGTATTCCTGATTATGCCGATGTGATTTCAGATATTTTAAATGATTAACTTTATACACTAACCCACAATTAACAACTCATGACCATAATTTCATTTATTGCCTTTACAGCGCTGGTTGCCATTATTGCTTATCTAGCTTCCAGAAAAACAGATGAAAAAAGTGCCGACGGATATTTTTTAGGTGGACGTAGCCTTACAGCAGGGGTCATCGCAGGATCCCTATTGTTGACCAATCTTTCCACAGAACAGATTGTAGGGCTGAATGGTTCGGCCTACGAAAGTGGTCTCTCTGTTATGGCTTGGGAAAGTCTTGCCGCAATTGCCATGGTGGTCACCGCTCTATTTTTGCTCCCACGTTATCTCAAAGGGGGGCTGACCACGGTTCCTCAATTCCTAGCGAATCGATTTGACATAGCAACTAAAACCATTACCTCTGGTTTATTTCTAACAGGTTATGTGGTGGTCCTTTTGCCGGTCATACTCTATTCAGGCTCAGTGGCTATAAGCGGCATGTTTGATATTCCGGAAGCCTTTGGTGTTTCTGACACTCAGGCTATTTACCTCTGTGTTTGGGGTATCGGCCTGGTGGGCTCCGTTTATGCCGTATTTGGTGGATTAAAAGCCGTAGCAGTTTCCGATACAATAAACGCAATAGGACTTTTGATCGGAGGGCTAATGATTCCTGTACTAGGTCTTATGGCCATAGGTGATGGCAGTATCCTTGACGGCCTGGCTGTTCTGGGTGCGGAACATCCAGAAAAACTGAAATCCATGGGCCAGCGCACTGATCCCGTTCCCTTCTATACGATTTTCACTGGAATGATGCTGGTACAGCTATTTTATTGGGGAACAAACCAACAAATTATCCAGCGTGCTCTTGGGGCGAAAAACCTTGAAGAAGGACAGAAAGGATTGCTTTTAGGTTCATTTATAAAAATCCTCGGCCCCATCATTGTGGTGCTTCCTGGGATAATCGCCTATCATATGTTTCCAGACCTTCCGGCTGTAGATCAAGCCTACCCTGAACTGGTCTCTGCAGTACTGCCTCCTGCTTTACTAGGATTCTTTGCCGCAGTCATATTTGGAGCCATTCTCAGTTCATTTAATAGTGTACTCAATAGCTCGGTCACTCTTTTTGGTGTAGACATTTACAAACAACACATTAATCCCGAGGCCGATGAGGCGACTGTAGTAAAACGCGGAAAGACCTTTGGTGTTGCCTTGGCTATTGGGGCAATGATTATTGCCCCGTTCATCGCCAATGCCGGGAGCCTTTTTGACTATTTACAGGAAATTAATGGTATTTATTCAATTCCTATCCTGACCATTATTGTGGTGGGCTACAGCACCAAACGAGTCCCCGCAGTAGCGGCTAAAATTGGATTGCTTTCCGGATCATTACTTTATATTTTGAGCCAATTTTTTCTCAAACCTCATTATGTGAGTCAGGCGCTAGAGGCTGCAAAAGCCCAGGGAATAACCGATCCGGCGGCCCTGGGGGTTATCGAATCTCAAGGGTATTTCGGCCTTCACTACCTCGATGTGATGGCAATACTTTTTGTGATGAACGTCCTGATTATGCTCCTTATTGGGAAGCTTTATCCGCGCAAAGAAGCCTTTGTTCAAGAGTATACCCAACAAGTAGACATTCGACCTTGGCCATACACTAAGCCAATCGGGGCTTTGATTGTGCTGCTGGTCGCAGGTATTTATTTTTATTTCAGATAGGCATAAGCTGCGAATAGGTAAAGTTCGGACTGGTCTGTCGCCAGAATTGCAAGACATCGTTGCACTGATCGTCGGTAAGAACCCTAGGTTAAAAGGGCGTTAAATGCGCGTGTTTTTAACCCAAGTCTTTAGGATGAAATTGTATCTTTAGAATCCTGAATCTTGGAAGATTCGATTTTAAAATTTATAAACATGTCTTATTACGACCCAAAAGACCTGCGCAAATTCGGTCGCATTACCGAATGGAGCGAGACTCTAGGAGAAAAATTCTTTGATTATTACAATAGTGTATTTAAAGAGGGAGCCCTTACTCAAAGAGAAAAATCATTGATCGCCCTGGCGGTAGCCCATACCGAAATGTGTCCCTATTGTATCGATGCTTATACCAAAGATGGCCTGGAACGCGGTATCACCAAAGAAGAAATGATGGAAGCAGTACATGTAGGCGCGGCCATAAAAAGTGGCGCTAGTTTGGTTCACGGAGTGATGATGATGAATAAAGTCAATAAATTGGATTCATAAATCGGTATGAGTCAATTCAAATCGTTACAGTCCCTTCGCAAAAGGCATAGTCCCTTGGCACAAACCGAGCGTCAACTCAAAATTTTAGAAGACGGTATTTTTGCCTGTGGTGAGGCTCCCTTATTTAGTGATAAAATAAAGCAGACTCTGGAAAGCCCTTTAAAAACTACACAATTGGACATTCTCCAAGTAAATTTGGGATACATGTGCAATCAAGTTTGTGCCCATTGTCATGTGGATGCCGGTCCCGACCGTAAAGAAATCATGACAAAAGAAACTATGGAACTTTGTCTAGAGGTTATGAAATCTAGTGGTGTAAAGACATTAGATCTCACTGGCGGTGCTCCTGAAATGAATCCAAACTTTCGGTGGTTTGTCACCCAAGCCAAAGCATGTGGGGTCGGCGAAATCATTGTTCGCAGTAATCTCACTATAATTGTGGCAAATAAGAAATACCACGATTTACCTGAGTTTTTTGCCCAAAATAAGGTTCATGTGGTCAGCAGTATGCCCCATTGGACTAAAGAAAAAACAGATCGCCAACGTGGTTCGGGTGTCTTTGAAGATTCTATCAAAGCGCTAAAAATGCTGAACGAAGTGGGCTATGGCAACCCAGAAAGTGACCTTGTACTCGATTTAGTATACAATCCTAGCGGTGCCTTTTTACCGGGAGATCAAGATGCACTCTGTCAAGATTTTAAACGACGACTTGATGAGGGTTTTGGCATAAAATTTAATGGCCTCTTTGCCTTGACTAATCTACCAATCTCAAGGTTTTTAGATTATTTGATCGCCTCAGACAATTATGAGGACTATATGTGGACTTTAGTTGAATCCTTTAATCCGGCAGCGGCTCGAGCAGTAATGTGTCTTAATACCCTGTCTGTTTCTTGGGAGGGTTATCTGTATGATTGCGACTTTAATCAAATGTTGGAAATGCCCATCAATGATTCCCGTAAGCATATCTCAGAGTATGAAAATGATTTAATGGATGGACGATTGATTAAAATTTCACAACACTGTTACGGATGTACCGCAGGTGCAGGAAGCAGTTGTCAAGGTGCCGTGACATGAGTCGAATTTATTTTATAGCAAGCCTTTTATTTATGTCGCTCCACCTCGCGGGACAAAATCCCATCGATAAGGCCCTGGCGCGATTTAACTCTGGTGCTCTGCCCTATATTGATACAGAAACAGCGGCCGTTTGGCAGCAAAAGGAAAGTGTTATTTTTTTAGACACCCGCAGCATTGACGAATTCAAGGTCTCTCATCTGCCCAAAGCTCAATTTATCGGTTACAAAGAATTTGATGGAGAAAATATTGATGCTCTAAATCTCGAGAAATCAAAACAGATTGTCGTCTATTGTTCAATTGGTGTGCGCTCAGAGCAAATTGGACTTAAATTGAAAGAGCTTGGGTACAATAATATTTATAATCTCTACGGAGGAATTTTTCTTTGGTACAACCAAAATCGATTAATTGTGGATACAGATCAAAAGCCGACTCGTGAGATCCATGGATATGATAAAAATTGGGCGAAATTTATAGAAGGAGGCACCCCTAGTTTTTAAATTTACACTCGCTCTACCTGATAATTCTATCCGATGCATAAGGACGCAAAAAACCACCTCATCATATTTTGTAAAAATCCGATATTAGGACAATGTAAGACGCGTTTGGCAGCGAGTATTGGGCCGGAAAAGGCACTCAAAGTATATGAATTCCTATTGAACCATACAGCCAAAATTACTAGCGAGTTAAGCGCCAAGCGTATCGTTTACTACAGTCAGCAGATAGTGCAAAATGATTTCTTTGACCCTAATCATTTTGAAAAAGCCCTACAACGAGGTGATGATTTAGGTGCGCGCATGGCTCATGCACTTGAGCAATCCTTCGCGCAAGGGGCAGAAAAAGCAATGGTCATAGGCAGTGATTTATTCGACATAAGCGCTGAATTGATTCAACAGGCGTTTCAGGCCTTAAACACCCATCAAACTGTTATGGGTCCGGCCAAGGACGGGGGCTACTACCTGATCGGAATGACCCAGTTCAATGCAGAGGTCTTTCGCAATAAAAACTGGGGAAGTCCCTCGGTTTTCAGTGACACATTGAGTAATTTAAAGCCAGATTTGCCATTTCTTCTCCCTGAGAAAAACGATATTGATACCATAGAAGATTTGCATCCTGAAGAAATATTTAAACCCTTGATCTCATGAAACCAAAACTTATTCAGCAAGTTCAGCAGGCAAAATTATTCCTAGAGGAACGCGGGTTCACAAAACCAGAAATTGGCATAGTTCTCGGAACGGGTTTAGGTGAGCTTGTCGACGCGGTCCATGTCGAAAAAGAGGCACACTATACCACTATCCCTCATTTTCCCACAGCCACTGTAGAGTTTCATCAAGGTAAACTCATTTATGGAGAATTAGGGGGGAAAACGGTAGTCGTGATGCAAGGTAGGTTTCATCTTTACGAGGGTTATACCCCCGAAGAAGTCTCTTTTCCCGTGCGCGTGATGCATGCTCTAGGAATTAAACGATTGCTGGTAAGTAATGCCTCAGGCGCATTAAATCTAGCCTATAAAAAAGGGGAAATGATGCTGATTAACGATCATATCAATCTGCAGGGCAGTTCTCCTTTGGCCTTTAAAGGCGTGGATCAAATGGGAGAACGCTTTGTGGACCTCAACACGCCTTATGATCCAGAAATGTGTGCAACACTATTGTCCATTGCCAGTGAACTCGGTATAAAACTACATCAAGGGGTCTATGTTGGCGTGCGTGGCCCGGAACTCGAGACTAAGGCAGAATATAGATTTTTAAGGCTGATCGGCGCAGATGCTGTGGGCATGAGTACCGTACCTGAAATTATCGTTGCCAATCACCTCAGCCTTCCTGTCGCAGCCGTTTCAGTTTTGACAGATGAATGTGATCCCGACAATTTAGCGCCTGTAGATATCAGTGATATTATCGCTAGTGCTAAAAAAGCAGAGCCCCAAATGGTCAAATTATTCAAAATTTTAATTGAGCGTATATCCCTATGAGTTATTTAGAAACTACCAAAGACGTTTATAAACAAGCCGCCCAAACCCCGGATATTGGTTTGTGCTGCACCACAAATCCCATTTGGGAATTGCCCGGACTGCGCATTCCAAAAATCATGCAAGAGATGAATTACGGCTGTGGTTCTACGGTTCATCCGAGAGATTTAAGCCGCAATCCCAAAATCCTTTATGTGGGTGTCGGTGGCGGCATGGAACTGCTACAATTTGCCTATTTCTCCAGAGAAAAAGGCAATGTTATCGGGGTAGATGTGGTCGATGAAATGCTTGAGTCTTCAAGGGCAAATTTCAAAGAGGCAGAGGCCTTAAACCCTTGGTTTTCCTCGGATTTTGTATCCTTGCGCAAGGGCGATGCCCTAAATCTTCCCCTTGAGGATGAAAGTGTCGATGTAGCCGCACAAAATTGCCTGTTTAATATCTTCAAAGATCAAGAACTTAAAAAAGCCGTAGCCGAAATGTACCGCGTCCTAAAACCCCATGGGCGCCTGGTGATGAGTGATCCTACTTGCGAGCAAGAAATGAATGAGACCCTAAGGGAAGATGACCGATTACGCGCCCTGTGTTTAAGTGGCAGTTTGCCCATAAATCAATACGTAAAAGCCCTTACTGATGCGGGTTTTGGGACCATTGAAATTCGCGCCCGTAAACCCTATCGGATTCTGGCGCCAGGACATTACCCAACCAAGGAGTTAATCTATATTGAATCGATTGAAGTCGCAGCAATTAAAGACCCAATGCCTGAAGATGGACCATGTGTCTTTACTGGTAAAGCAGCTATTTATTTCGGAGATCAAGACTATTTTGACGATAAAAAAGGCCACGTTTTGATGCCGAATCAACCCTTGGCCATATGTGATAAAACTGCCGGCGCTATGGCGGCGTTAAATAGAGACGATATTTTTATAAGTCCCTCAACCTTTCATTACGATGGTGGTGGGTGTTGCTGATACAAGGATGAAATTTATTTGGCTTTTTTTATGGATTAGTTTGGGGCTCAATGCCCAAGGGTTTGGCCCTTACAACGAGGACCGTATAATTGAGGCTGACTGTATAGTCGCTCAAACCCCTGTGCCAGATCATCACACCTGGGACGGTCTGTTAAAGCGTCATGTGACCGTGGATGGGGTGGTAAATTATCAAGGATTTACCAAAGACCTTAAAATACTGGAGGGCTACATTGAATCTCTCGTAGAGTCCGCACGGACCATTAACACTCATTCAAAGCAGGAGCAGCTTTCCTTTTGGATCAATGCCTATAACGCCTGTACGGTCAAACTTATTTGTGACCATCTCCCCTTAAAAAGCATAAAGGACATTAAACGCCCATGGAAGCAAACGGTCTTAAAAAGCGAGGGCAAGAGCTGGACCTTAGACGAAATCGAACATAAGATTTTGAGAAACTATGAAGAACCGCGCATTCATTTTGCCATTAATTGCGCCTCTAAATCCTGTCCGATTTTGTCCAATGGAGCCTATAGCGCAGTTACACTTGAAGCCCAACTCAATCAAGCCGCAGAACGTTTTTTCAATGATGCTTCGAAAAATCAATATACCCCTGAACGACTTTATCTATCCCGCATTTTTCTTTGGTTCAAGGGAGATTTTGGCAAGACTGAAGACTTAATTGAGCTAATTAATCGATACACCGGACTGAATATTCAGCGTAATACAGCAATAAGTTATTTGTCTTACGATTGGTCCCTAAATAATTAATCGCCTTGACCCAAAGCAATGTGCCAAAGCTGACTGTAATTATCCCCACGTTAAATGAGGAAGAAAATATCATTAAGACCTTAAATTCGCTCACCGAAAGAGCTGCTAATGCTGACCAAATAGAACTTATTGTGGTAGACGGCGGCAGTAAAGATCGAACACAAGCCAAGGTTCAACAATGGAAGGATCGCCAACTTGAATATAACACTACCCTGCTTCAGAGTGCTCCCGGCCGAGCACATCAAATGAATATGGGGGCCCAAAATGCCCAGGCAGAAGTTTTGTATTTTATTCATGCCGACACCTTTCCTGCGCAAAATTACGACCGACTCATCCTCGAGTACCTAGACAGTCATCATAAAGCAGGATGCTTTCGTATGCGCTTTGACTCAAATCATTGGTGGATGATGCTTGCGGGTTGGGGCACCCGATTTCATTGGAAAATTTGCCGAGGTGGGGACCAAAGTCTTTTTGTCGAAAAAGCACTTTTTCAGGATGTGGGTCAATATAACCCAAAGTATATTATATGTGAAGATTTACACCTCATTGATCGACTATACGCCCAAACTCGATTTAGTGTCCTCCCGCAAGCGGTAATCAGCTCCGCTCGCAAATATCGGGCACGTGGACTCTGGCAGTTACAATGGCACTTTTGGGTTATTCAATTTAAATATCGACAAGGTCACTCCCCAGAAGAACTTTGGACCTATTACCAAACCCATATCGGGAATAATCCTTCAAAAAAAGAGTAAATTAGCGTTTTAATATGTCGCTTATGAAGACCCCTAGTATTTTTAAATGGACCATAAAATATGGCCTAATGTCTGCCCTTGCTGGAATATTGTGCTGCGTCGCGCCAGCTGTCTTATTTATGCTCGGGCTCATGGGGGGCGTTGTGGCCATTTCTTTTGCCGACTTTTTTTATCAAGAGGACGGATCCCTTGGCACTGGAGCTATAGTGTTGCGTGTGGTGGCCGTTTTAATCGGGGCTTTTGGTGTTTATAAATATAAAACAACACAAGATCAGTGTTCTATTGACCCTAAGCGTAAGCAGCTCAATTTGATCCTGGTTAGTGCGTTGATCCTTATCTTAGGAATTCTTCTGTTTATTGGACTGGAAGAATTTTCGTCTTGGTATTTTGACGCCTACATTGTGCCCCAGCAACAACTCGAACTAGAGGCTAAATAAATAATACCATTGCTTACAAAAATTACGGTAATCATTCCAGCCATTAATGAGGCTGAAGCTATTGGTCTTGTCCTGGATGATATACCAAAGACAGCTTCCCAGGTTATTGTGGTAGACAATGGCTCAAAGGACAATACAATAATTGTGGCTAAAAATCACGGGGCTTTAGTATTGGAAGAATCGCGCCGAGGCTATGGTTATGCCTGTATGCATGCCCTTGAGTACATTCAAAGAAGGGCCTTCGAGAATCCAGAACAGACACCTGAAATTATTGTATTTCTCGATGGAGACTACAGTGATTTTCCCGAGTATCTCAATGCGCTTATTGGCCCAATCCAAAGCCAAAATATGGATCTAGTCATCGGGGCACGCGATAAGGAACTAATGGCCCCTGGGGCTATGACGCTACCCCAACGCTTTGGCAATGGTCTCGCAACTTGGTTAATGCGCCAATTATTTGGGGCGCGTTATACAGATTTGGGGCCATTTAGGGCAATTCGCTACGACAAACTAATGTCTATGAATATGTCGGATATGACTTATGGTTGGACTATTGAAATGCAACTCAAAGCCCTGAAAATGAATTTGAATTACACCGAAATAAAGGTCCCTTATAGAAATCGCATCGGTGTTTCCAAAGTTTCGGGGACTGTAAAAGGTGTTATATTTGCTGGAGTGAAAATAATTGGCTGGATTGCCAAACACGCCTTTTTCAAATGATTTTGGAGCTGCTTATTGTCCTGATTTATGCCGTTTGCCTTCTGACCCTATTGCTTTTTGCCATAACACAGGTCCTCCTTTTTCATAAGTTTTTAGATTCCAGAAATCAAACTAAAGAAAATCAGCTTACCCCCTACAATTTAAAAGACGATTTACCAAAAGTAACGATTCAGCTCCCGGTTTACAACGAACAAAATGTGATTAATTCACTGCTCAAGCATGTTGCCGCAATTGAATATCCCCGAGATCGATTAGAAATTCAGGTTTTAGACGATTCCACTGATGACACTACCAAAATCATTAAATCATTGGTGGCCTCTCTTAGGACTCAGGGTATTCCTATTAATCATTTACACAGAACCAATAGAGAAGGGTTCAAAGCAGGTGCTTTAAAGGAGGGACTCAAGCAAGCGACAGGTGAATTTATAGCTATTTTCGATGCTGATTTCCTGCCCCAAGAGGATTGGCTTTTACGCAGTATGCCTTACTTCAACCAGAAAGATATTGGGGTTGTTCAAACTCGTTGGGGTCATATTAATCGCAAAGAATCTATTTTAACCAGAGTTCAAGCCTTTGCCTTAGATTTGCACTTCAGCTTGGAACAAATGGGTCGTCAAGCCAGTGGTGTTTTCATGAATTTCAATGGTACTGCTGGTATTTGGCGTAAATCCTGTATCCTGGATGCCGGCAATTGGTCTGGCACAACCTTAACTGAAGATTTGGATCTGAGTTACCGCGCCCAACTCAAGGGATGGAAAATTGTTTATCGTCCTGAAATCATCACCCCAGCCGAACTTCCTCAAACCGTTCAGGCGGCGCGGAGTCAACAATTCAGATGGAATAAAGGTGGTGCTCAAAATTTTAGACAGCTCTGGCGCACTCTTTGGGGCAGTGAGCAGCTAAACCTAAAAGAAAAAATATTTGGCACGGCACATCTATTTAGCAGTTCCTTATTTTTTATAGTACTCCTGCTTATTCTCCTGAGTATACCCCTACTTTGGATCAAAAACAGTCACCCCCAATGGACTTGGATATTTTATTTGTTTCAAGCCTTTGGGCTCACGACTCTATTACTCGTTTGGGCCTATACCGGGGCTTACAAAATGATCAACACAGAGCGTAAACTTTCGTGGGGACGCGCATTTTATGACTTCGTGGTGTTTTTCACCTTAGCCATTGGACTGTCCGCAAATAATGCCATCGCGGTAATCCAGGCACACCTTGGAGTCATTACTCCTTTTGTGAGAACACCAAAATTCAATCCTAGGGCAAGTTCAGAGTCCAAACAGACCACAGACAAAGGGCCGGGCACACCAACCATGGCTTATTACTCATCGAGCGGACAATTTTTCCCTGCAGCTCTAGAATTATTCTTGATGATTTATGCGTTCGGTGGTTTATGGCTAGCTGCAAACATGGGCCCTAAGGGGGATTATGGTTTAGCCCCATTTCATCTGCTCTGTATCTTGGGTTTCGGTTATCTCTTTATAAAAAGTATTTTTGCCAAGTCCAAGATCTGACCAAAAAATGATCAAAAACAAGTGTTACATATTGCTATTGTTCCTAGTACTACCTCTTGTGGCCCATGGACAATCGACAATAGACCCCAACGGTCCATCCCGAATGCAAACTCCAGAGGAGTCAACAGGGGATTCCAAAGAGTGGTCCCCAGAGTACTTTGATCAATTCGAACTGCGCCAAGACAATGATTTTTTACATTTCACAGATCGCTACTATTCTACAGGAAGTTTTTTAGGACTACATCGATGGCTACCTTTGACCCCAAATCAGTTAGCACAAAAACAAACCCGTCAATACAGTCTGGTGCTTTATCAAGAAATCTTTACGCCAACCGACTTACTGACCGATAAAATAAAGTTTCTCGATCGCCCCTATGCTGGGTTTATTGGCCTAAATAACGTCCTGACGGTTACTCAGGGCTTTCACGTGAATCGCTATAATTTCGTATTTGGTATCGCCGGGCCATGGTCGGGTTCTGAGACCGTTCAGAGCGCGTTCCACAACTCTGCGACTGTTGATTCAAAAATTGCGACTTGGCTTTCACAAATTGACAATAGCTTCCATTTCAACGCTTATTATGAGTATGTCCGGGAATGGCAATGGCAGCCAAAACCATTTGCGGTATATTTTGCACTTAATCCGAAAGCGGCCCTTGGAACCAAGGACACCTATTTAGAACAAGATGCCGTATTTTATTTTGGTCGCCGATCATCTTTACAAAAGACTATGGCCTATGGCCAGTTACTTGGGCGCGAAACAGAATTGTTTTTCTCTACGCGATTTGGTTATCGATACGTAGTGCAGGACGCTATGCTCCAGGGAAATTGGCTAGGAGATAATTCGATTTATACGGTAAGGCCTTACCGGATGATGTACTTTTTTAATGTAGGCTTTTTTTGGCGTTACAAGCGCAACGATGTCTATCTTAAGTACCATTACGAATCAGCACGTAATCGCTCAGCAGAACCTCATCTTTACGTTTCCTTATCCTATAGCAGAAGATACTGAATAGCTTAAAAATCAATTTGAACCTCAAGGGTCTGTTCCCCACGCTCAATAGTTGCTTCAGTAGAATCTCCCTGTTTGAACACAGAAAGGGCACGCATATAACTCATCATGTCAGTGACCGTGCTATCGCCTAAGCGCACCACGACGTCTCCTTTTTGAAGTCCGGCCTTTTGAGCGGGCTTATCCTCGCTGACCCCATCAATACGCATTCCTGTGCCGGTATACAAATAATCTGGAACTACACCTAGGCCTACTTTAAAAAGAGGGGTTTCTTCGCTTTCATTTTTTGTTTTACGGAAACTCAAAGGAGCATCATCGTCAAGGTCTGTTATGATGGCAAAAATGTATTGCCCGATGGTCTCTAGTCCCGGATAATTGATTTTATCAGCGTCATCTGAAGGCTTGTGATAGTCTTCATGTTGACCTGTGAAAAAATGCAACACTGGTAAGTCCATGAGATAAAAAGAAGTATGATCTGATGGGCCCACGCCGCTTTCATGTTCCGCAATATTTAACCCAAATTCATTGTTGGCAAATATTAATTGTTTGAATTTTGGTGAAGTCCCTACACCATGCACAGCGAGTGTTTTTTCTTCATTCAAACGACCTACCATATCCATATTGACCATAAAATTTACGCTAGCGAGGTCAATGGTTGGATTTTTTACAAAATAATTGGACCCCAGTAAACCTTTTTCTTCACCAGAAAAACCGATGAACATATAATTACTTCGTTTCTTTGGTCCTTCATTCAAGCGTTCAGCCAGGTACAACATTAAGGCAACGCCACTGGCATTATCATCAGCACCATTGTGGATGTTTGGAATACTATCTCGATAAAGCGATCCTTCGCCGCCCCAGCCCAGATGGTCAAAATGTGCCCCGATGACCACGGTTTTCTCTGCGCCATTATCCATGTAGCCAATAACATTAGTTCCTTGGTATGCGTCTTGCTGTCCAGGGACATCTACCTGAGTCTGCTCATGAGGATTTAAGCTCGGTTTAAAGCTGAACTTTTGAAAATAACCCTCTGTTCCTTTGGTTGAAAGACCAAGATCGGTAAATCGTTGAGCCAAATAATCGGCCGCCATTAGCTCCCCATTAGTTCCTGTTTCACGTCCCTCTAATGCATCTGCAGACAAATAGCCAAGATCGGTTTTTAATTGGTCAATTGGCGCTATTGTTGGAGCACCACACGAGGACAAAATCAGCAGGAAAAAAAGGACTTTAATTGTGCGCATATCTTTATTTTTGCACAAAAGTAATTGAAAAATGAGAAAACTACCCTTTGTAATGATGCTTTTGATTTTTGCCGCTTGTGGTCAAAAACAAGAGAATCAAGAGACAAAAAGTGAGCCTACCGAAAATACCCTCAACCAAAACCCACTGATTTACCCGGAAGAGACCCATTTTAAATCCTTGCGTCAAGTCACTTTTGGAGGGGATAATGCCGAGGCCTATTGGCGTTTTGACGATCAGCAACTTTTATTTCAATCCAACAATGCCAGCTGGGGTGTGGGTTGTGACCAAATGTTTCTCATGAATGTCGATGAAGAATTCTCCACAAAGCAACCGCCAATGATTTCAACCGGAAAAGGACGTACCACATGCGGTTATTTTTTACCCGACAATACTCATTTTGTCTATGCTTCAACACACTTAGACAATGAAGATTGCCCAGAGGTGCCCTTGAGAAAAAATGGCAACTATGTTTGGCCTGTGTATGACAGCTTTGACATTTTTGTTGCCGATTTAGAAGGCAATATTACAGGACAACTTACCACTGAACCTGGTTATGACGCTGAGGCTACGGTCTCTCCTAAAGGAGATAAAATCGTTTTTACCTCTACCAGAAGTGGTGATTTGGAGTTATATACTATGGATATTGATGGATCGAATGTAAAACAAATCACCGATGAACTCGGTTATGATGGTGGCGCATTTTTCTCTCCGGATGGTTCCCAAATTATCTTCCGCGCTTCACGTCCTAAAACACCTGAAGCCATAGAAAAATACAAGTCCCTATTGGCTGAAGGTCTTGTAGAACCCACAGAAATGGAATTGTTTATCTGTAACGCTGATGGCTCGGATTTAAGACAGTTAACACGCCTAGGAAATGCAAACTGGAGTCCATTTTTTCACCCCAGTGGAGACAAAATATTATTCTCGAGTAATTTCGAGGCCGAGCGTGGGTTCCCCTTCAACCTGTATATGATTGATACTGATGGGAAAAATTTAACACGCGTTACTCATAGCGAAACCTTTGATGCCTTTCCAGTATTTAGCAATGATGGAAAGTATTTAGTCTTTTCTTCGAACAGAAATAACGGAGGTACACGCGACACAAATTTATTCATAGCCGAGTGGCAAGATTAATTTATTAGACTATGGGGGCCCTGCGGCATAATCAGATCACCATACTAGCAGTTACTTGGCTAATATTGTGTGTGGGTTATTTCGCCTTTGGCCATTACATGGACCGCAGTCATACCGAGAGCCTTTTGCTAAGTTACGCTGGTCTTTGGTTGTTGAGCTGGCCTTGGTTGCGCCTTGAGCAATCTTATCAGAATCAAGCCTCAAGACCCTGGAAATACGATTTATTTGCAGGCCTATTTCTCAGGCTAATGTTGCTTTTTTCTTGGCCTAATTTATCGCAGGATGTTTTTCGTTTTTTATGGGATGGCGCCTTATTTGCTCAAGGATTTTCTCCTTATGACTATACCCCAAATACGCTGATTCAAGAACTTAATCTTCACGGCTTAATTATTCCCAATTTTGAGCAGCTCTATTCAACCATGGGGGCCCTTAGCGCCGGTAATTTTAGTAATTACCCCCCGGTCAAACAGCTGATTTTCGCCTTACCTCAATGGATTGGCCTCAAAACGATTATCGATCAAATTTCGGTTTTAAGACTGCTTATAATACTGGGCGATATTGGGGTTTTTTTCTTGGGACGTCGTTTACTTTTAAATCAATCATTAAACCCGAAATACATCAATTGGTACTTCCTAAACCCCTTAATCATTTTAGAACTCACAGGTAATGTTCACTTTGAGGGCATTATGGCAGTCACAATTTTAACGAGCCTTCTTTTTTTAACCCAAAAAAAGTATTTATACTCTGGGATCTTCTTGAGTGTTGGGGTCGGTCTAAAACTTATTCCATTGATGTTTTTACCCCTTATTAGCGTCTCTATAGTCGGTCATTTTCACCCAATTTCCAAAGTCAAAATCAAACCTTTGTTGTTATTTGTCACAGGAATCTTTGCGACGCTTGGGCTTATTTTTTTACCATTGATCAATAATGAAAACCTTATCAATTACAGCGCTACAACAGCCCTTTGGTTTACAAAGTTTGAATTTAACGCCAGTATATATTATCTCTTGCGCTGGCTGGGCTTTCAGTGGAAAGGCTATAATATGATTGCCCAATTCGGGCCCCTACTCTCGATCGCCACCACCTTGGGCATACTGTATTTCAGTTTTCGAGTTTGGACCCAAAAAATCAACTTATATCAGGCCATGTTGGGGGCTATCTTGATTTTCTTATTGTTGTCAACTACAGTGCACCCTTGGTATTGGACCACAGTTTTAGTTTTGAGTATTTTAACCCAAAGCAGAATTGGTCTATTAGGCAGTGCACTGGTCTTTCTGAGCTATACAGCCTATGGTAATGACCCAGTTCAAGAACATGGCCTTTGGCTAAGTATCGAATATATTCCTCTTTTTGCTTTTATATTCTGGGAGCTTAAAAACGCCCGAAACACCAAGGATCAATGGGCAAAAACCTCATCCTCTTGATCAAAACACTTAAACTCAATCAAAAAACCGTTGGGGTCTTTTACAAAAAATGAACGATGTGCCCCAATACGCCCGGTGAGGAACTCTGTGGCTGGGGTGTGGAGAAATTCTTCTTTTTCCAATCGATCATGAAGGGTATTCCATTCTGGGCGCTTCAATACAATTCCAAAATGAAAGGAGGGCAAAATGGTTTTTTCAAAACTATAATTGGGATAATCAAATCGAAATGTACCGCATTTAGTGTAGGTTATTTGATGACCAAATAGATTGATGTCACACCACAAATTTGATTGACGGCCCACCGAGGCCCCAATAATTTCGGTAAAAAAACGACGCGTCGCTTCAAGATGACGACAAGGCAATGACAAATGGAATTGTGGATTCATGGTCTATAAACAGAAATCAATTGACGTTAGTTTTGTGTCTATAGAAAATTAAGCCATTTTACTGTTCCGCAGTAAAATGGCTTAATAGAATTATGAACAGAATGTGGTTGGTAACTTGGGTATCCCCTTCACATTATGAAGCTTAATAATCGTCGTCTTGATCATCCTCATCAGATAGCTCCGGAGTGTCTGTGCTATCTTTTTCTTCATCGTCATAATCATTGTCATCATCGTCTTGAAAACTCTCCATAGTATCGGCAAGTCGCTTGCTTACTTTGACTAAATAAATGGTATCCTCAGTGCGGACTTCTACAGCCTCAATGATTTCATTTTGGGCATTGCGAAAAGTGATGATGTCTTCAGGTTCGTAACCGTAGGGAAACTTATCGACCAAAAGATCGAGTATTTCGTTGTTGAGTTTTTTATAATCTACTATGACGCGTCTCATAATTAATATTCTAACAAATAAGCAAAAATTAATGGCGCTACTATGGTAGCGTCGCTTTCTATAATGTATTTCGGGGTATTTATGTCCAGTTTACCCCAGGTGATTTTTTCATTAGGCACGGCCCCAGAATAACTTCCATAACTGGTGGTAGAGTCACTGATTTGACAGAAATAACTCCAAAACGGGGTATCGGTGCGCTCCATATCTTGGTAAAGCATCGGGACCACACAAATCGGAAAATCTCCGGCAATCCCCCCACCAATTTGGAAAAATCCGATACCCTTTTCGGAATTGGCTGTGTACCAATCGGCCAAAAATGTCATATACTCGATTCCTGACTTCATAGTCGAGGCCTTAAGCTCCCCTTTCAGAACATAACTGGCAAAAATATTGCCCATGGTGCTATCTTCCCATCCAGGCACTACCATTGGCAGGTTTTTTTGAGCCGCAGCATACATCCATGAATCTTTCAAATCTATTTCGTAGTAAGGTTCTAGAACCCCACTGAGTAATAGCTTGTACATGAACTCATGTGGAAAAAAGCGCTCATTGCGCTCTTCAGCCTCTTTCCATATCTTAAAAATATGCCCCTGAAGCCTGCGAAATGCTTCTTCCTCGGGAATGCAGGTATCCGTAACGCGATTTAAACCGCGCTCCAATAAAGCCCACTCTTGTTCAGGAGTCAAATCGCGATAGTTTGGTACGCGCTCATAGTGGGAATGTGCTACGAGATTCATCACATCCTCCTCCAAATTGGCTCCAGTACAAGAAATAATTTGCACTTTATCTTGGCGAATGATTTCAGCAAAGATTTTGCCCAATTCGGCGGTACTCATGGCACCTGCCAAAGAAACCAACATTTTGGACCCTTGGTTTAATTGTGCTTCATAACCTTTGGCAGCATCTACTAATGCTGCAGCGTTGAAGTGCTTGTAATACTTTTGAATAAATTCAGAAATGGGCTTGTTACTCATCAATGTCGTTGTTAAATTTTGGTAATGATTTTTTAGAGGTGTCATTGAAATTGCTTTCGAAGCTATCCTCAGAATCAATGCCGTCAAATTTATAGGATAACATTTTGTAATAGAGCTTTGCGGCTAAAAAATCAGAACTTTTTTCTTCTTCACGAGGACACAACTCCACAATATCAAAGCCCACTACATTGCGCTGCTCGAAAACACGGCGTAAAAAGTCTAGCGTTTCATACCAAAGTAAACCTCCGGGCTCAGGAGTACCTGTAGAGGGCATAATAGATGGATCGAAAGCGTCTAGGTCAAAAGTGATAAACACATTCTCCCCAAGAGCCTCAATAACACTGTCCATCCAATATTCCTCATTGACCATATCATGGGCAAACCAAGTTTTCTCTGTATCCATTACTGTAGTCTCAGAAACGTCCATACTGCGGATCCCTACTTGTATCAAATTTGTCGTTTGACTCGCCTCATAAACCGCGCAGGCGTGATTACATTTCGACCCTTCATATGAAGCGCGTAAATCAGCGTGAGCATCAATATGCAGTACCGTCAAGTCATCAAAGCACTCATTAAAGGCGCGAATTGTACCAATAGAAATGCTGTGCTCCCCACCAAAAATGGTCACAAATTTATTGCGCAGTATATATTCTTTAACTGTTTTGTGCACCTTGGCAACCACAGCCTCAGGGCTACTTTTCTCGTCAATGGCCTCCGCCAAATAAACCCCTTGTTTGTAAACTTCACTATCGGTTTCGATATCGTAAAGCTCCATGTTTTCAGAGGCTCTTAAAAATGCTTCAGGCCCCTTGTCCGCACCTTTTTGCCAAGTACTGGTGCCGTCGTATGGTACGGGAATTAAAACTATTTTACTAGTATCAAGACTGCTATAAGCTGCAGGAATTCCTGCATAAGTTCTAGTGCTCATATCCTAAAATTGAGAGTAATTGTTCACTTGTTTGTTGTGGTGTAAACACCGAGGTCTCGAGATTACCATCGGCGTCTTTTTGAATTAATATATGTTTTGGCGTGGGAATTAAACAGTGTTGTAGCCCACCAAAACCCCCTATGGACTCTTGATAAGCCCCAGTATTGAAAAACCCTATATATAAAGGTTTGTCTTTTTTAAACTTGGGTAAATAAATAGCGTTAACGTGTTGTTCACTATTATAATAGTCATCGCTATCACAGGTCAGTCCTCCGAGTAAAACACGCTCGTACTCGTCATACCATCGATTAACAGCCAACATTATAAAACGCTTATTAATGGCCCAGGTATCGGGCAGGGTTGTGATGAATGAAGAATTGATCATATTCCACTTTTCACGATCGTTTTGCTGTTTTTGATGAAGGATCTCATAAATCGCACCCCCACTTTCGCCCACAGTAAAACTGCCAAACTCTGTGAAAATGTGAGGTACAGGGACCCCTTCATTATGACAAGCAATATTGATTTGGTTGATGATTTCGTCGACCATATAGTTATAGTCATAATCAAAAGCCAAGGAATTCTTGATAGGAAAACCACCGCCAATATTCAGGCTATCTAGTGTCGGACATACTTTTTTAAGTTTGGTGTAAACCTTAAGACATTTGATAAGCTCATTCCAATAATAGGCATTATCCTTGATGCCTGTATTGATAAAAAAGTGGAGCATTTTGAGCTCTACTTTATCGTTGTATTTGATTTTGTCTTCGTAGAACGGTACTATATTCTTGTATCCGATACCCAATCTTGATGTATAAAACTCAAATTTCGGCTCTTCTTCGGATGCGATGCGAATACCAATTTTAAAATCGCGCTCAATAGCGTCGCCAAGCAGGCCTAACTCTTCGTAATTGTCAATTATCGGAAAACAATTCTCGTGACCTGAATTGATGAGTCGTGCAATATTCTCGATGTACTCTTCGCGCTTGAAGCCATTACAAATGACATAAGTATCTTGACTAATCTTACCCTCTGCTTTTAAATTTTCGACAATATTAATGTCATAGGCAGAAGAAGTTTCAATATGTACATCATTTTTTAGGGCCTCGACCAATACATGCTTAAAATGAGCGCTTTTGGTGCAATAACTGTAATTATAGTTGCCTTTGTAATCATGTTTTTTAATCGCACTAGCAAACCAAGACTTGGCCTTTTGAATGTTTTCTGAGATTTTTGGCAGATAAGTGAATTTAAGTGGAGCGCCATAGGTCTCTACTAAATTCATCAAATCAATATCATGAAAGCGCAGGTGGTCTCCCTCTAGGGTAAATTCTTCCTGAGGGAATTCATAGGTTTGATCAATTAGATCAATGTATTTTGTATTCATTTTTTTGTTGCCTTACCGGTAGTGAGTGGTGTTAATAATAATTGTGTTGCAGAGTTAATGAGGTAAAAACTCAAACAATTATTGGCAACAGGGCCCAAATCTTTTTACGCAAAAGATGAGCGGTGCGCGGAATCAAAAAAACGGAAGCTAGCTTTAAATTTCGGTCGCTTACCTGGTAAGCAGTTTTTGAATATGACTTCCTTTTTTTCAAAAACCCGAAGGTAGAAACTTGATACACTCGTTCAGCTAAAAACTGGGCAAATGTAAATTATTTTTTGAAAAACAAGCCCAGATATGAAAAAAAATAAGCGGCTTTATTTTTTATTTAAAGCATTGAAAATAAGCTAATTTCATCATTTGTTAAATGACGATAACGCCCTCTTGGAAGATCTTTTTTAGTGAGATGTGCTAAGGTAACACAATCAACTTTGACCACTTGGTATCCTAAATGTTCGAATAAGTCCCGGATTACACTACTGCCCATATTCTTAATCTTGAGACCGATTTCCTTTTTAGGCGCGTTGACAACATAACTTATTTCTTCAACGGTGACCGTTTTACCCTCAATATTCAGACCTTCCTTTATCTTAAGTAAATCTTCATTTTTGAGGTTTTTATCGAGCTCCACGTGAAACAATCGAGGCAGTCCTTTTTTATGTAATTTTTGCATCAAGCGATCATCATTCGTAAATAAAAATAAGCCCGTGGCATTGCGCCCAAGTCGCCCTACAGGGGCCACTCTAGCCTTGGTAGCATTGGCAATCAAATCCATAACGGTCAGACCTTTAGACTCACTGGTAGTCGAGGCAACTGCTTTGGGTTTATTTAATAAAATATAAGCTGGCGGATCTTGTTGAAGACGACGACCATCAAACTTAACTTCATCTCCAGGCTGAACCAGGTAACCCATAGTATTGATGACTTTATTGTTGACCGTCACCAATCCTGAGGTGATGTAAGTGTCGGCCTCACGACGGGAACAAACCCCGCTATTGGCAATGAACTTGTTAAGACGCGTACCATCACGCTTAGGGCCATCAGTTTTCGGGCTAGACTTTTTGGACGGTTTACTTGCCGACTCAAAAGGTCTTTTATTTTTTTGAACAGGGCGTTCTTGTGCAGGTTTACGAGTTGAGGCTTGGGCCTTTGGCGAACCCCCTTTTTTCTTGGCCATTATGGTTAAATTGAGTTTAGAGGGCAAAGATAGTCAATAAAAGACGTCTAAAGCCTTAGCCATTTTGAGATAATTTAAACTGAGGAAATTCACCAGCCTTGGTCCAAATAATTTAATACCAACCGTATATCAGTCTTTCTGGATTAAGCAGCACAATACTCAATACTCCTATAATAATTCCCAATCTCAGTAAGGCATGCAGCACGAGAAAATCGCGTCGCTCATTGGCGCGCCAAAGCAAAATTGCACCATACGGCAAAACGCTCATGGTAGCAAAAAAGTAGAAACGCATGAGTTTAATGTCATAATCTAAAATTAAGATCAGTGACGGCACATAGGTCAAACCGATAAGCCCTATGCCCATAATTTTAGCAACCTGCACTCCATAGACTACAGGGATTGTTTTATAGCCTTGAACTAAATCTCCTGTGATATTTTCTAAATCCTTTAGTAATTCGCGTGATGCAAGAAGCATTAGTAAGAAACAAGCGTGAACCACTATAATTGAAGAAAACGATTTATAGTAAACCACCAATATAAAAAGTGGCATCACTGTGAGCATTGCAGAGGTCAAATTACCCACAAAAATTATTTTTTTGAGACGATGAGAGTAATACCACATTAGGAATATAAACCCCGAAAAAAATAGGGCGGCCTGAAAAGAAACAGCACTGGCCGCCAATACGGCAGCAAAATTTAAAACAAAATACCCAGAGAGCTTGGTTTGCTGTCGCAGCATTTGATCTAGTTTACTCCGCCTGGGTCGGTTGATCAAATCCTTTTCTTGATCATAAAAATTATTGATAATGTATCCGCCCGCTATGGATAGAGCAGAGGCCAAAATAAGTAACCAAAGGTTCCAAGAAAAAAAAACCACGCTAAGCGGAGTCTCGGGGGCAAGAATAAATGCTGCTGTAAATAGTTGAGCCGCAATCATAAGGACTATGGCATAGCCACGAACCACAGAGACGACACTGAGAAGTTTTATTAAGATTATTTTTTGAGGGCGTGTAATCATAAGCCCAAAATTTGATGGCTAAAATTGATAGACTACTTCTAATTTGTAGTCTTTGAGAACGGCCTTTGCATGATCTAAATCTCGGGTAAATCCGAGCATATAACCTCCGCCACCTGATCCGCATAACTTTAAGTAATAAGCATTTGAATCCAATCCACGTTGCCACAATTCATGAAACTGCATTGGAATCATAGGCTGAAAGTGGTCAAGAACCACTTTTGACAGGCGTTTAATATTACCAAAAAGTGACCCCACATCTCCTTTGAGAAAATCCTCCACACAACGATCGGTGTAGGTGACAAACTCATTTTTTAACATACTGCGGAAGCCTTCATGCTTCATTTTCTCCATAAATAGTTGGACCATTGGGGCGGTTTCCCCGGTCATGCCGCTATCTAGTAAAAAAACGGCCCCTCCAGTATTGGTTTGCGAAGGGATTCCGGCAGGCTCAATATGCTCTTGAGAATTAATTAAAATGGGCAAACTCAAATAGCTATTCAATGGATCAAGACCAGAGGACTTGCCATGAAAAAAAGACTCCATCTGCGCAAAAGCTGACTTGAGCGTCAGGAGCTTTTCACGAGTTAAATTTTCTAAAATGGTAATTTTATCAATAGCATATCGATCGTATATCGCCGCCACAAGCGCGCCACTACTCCCTACGCCATAACCCTGTGGAATACTTGAGTCAAAATACATCCCTTGAGCCAAATCGTCATGCATTTGACTTAAATTGAATCGAGTGAGTGATTGGCCCTCTTCTTCAATTTGCCCCAGGTAAGCGCAAAAGGCCTTGAGGTGCTTGTTGGACTGAAGGGTCTCGGGTGTTTGCTGCTGAGGAATAATCAGCGCTCCTTTGTAAAAATTATAAGGTATGGAAAGGCCTTTGGAATCTTTGATGATGCCATACTCTCCGAAGAGCAATATTTTAGAATAAAATAAGGGTCCTTTCATCACCTATTTTGTTGTAAAATTAAAGTTTTTTCAAACCCTGACCAACATGATCTTCAATAAACTGACCTCCTTGGCATAATGGCGCTAATTCCTTTTGAATCCAAGGCATCACGTCATTGGTGGCCTTATTGGGATAAAGGATGTGCACGTTTGCGCCTGCATCTAAAGTAAAACATACCGCAATATTTTGGTCACGCCTAAATCTCCGAACCTTTTCAATGATGGCTAAAGTATTGGGTTTTATAAGCAGATAGGATGGATTGGAAGTCATCATCATAGCGTGTAAAGACAAAGCCTCTGCCTCTACAACCTCGCAAAAGCCTGCCGTGTCCCCTGAGGACAGTATGCCTAATAGTGTCGATAGGTTTTGCTGTGCTTGTTCAAAACGCTGTGCAGCAAAAGGATGATTGTGCATTAAGTTGTGTCCCACGGTGCTACTCACCTCCTTCTCCCCCTGATCTACCAGCAATATAGTGTCTTTATAATCCATAAAAACAGAAGCAATATCTTGAGTCATGGCTTGAGCGTATAAATCATTTGAGGCGGGTAATGCGGGGTGTTGTCCCCAATACATTAAGGGGCCTATCACTGATCGCGCTGCACTTCCGCTGCCCAGTCGTGCCAAAAAAGAGGTCTTCTGAACCCATTTTTCTTGATCAACAGCGAAGGTGCACCAACTGGCTTCTAAATGCATCAATGCCCCAGCCAAAGCAGCAAACCCACTTGCAGAACTGGCAATACCACTGCCGTGAGGGAAAGTGTTTTTTGTATCAATGCGCCAATTAAATAAGCTTATCCAAGGCATATAATCCTTTATTCGCATAAAAAATGTTGCGATTTTTGGCGCGAATTCAGGCTTAAGCTGACCATCCACAAAGACCTCAAAATCCACCATCTGGGCATCTGTGTTTTTCAAGTCGTTCTGCTCAGGGCCTGAGCGCAATGGCGTATAACTCAGTGTAGTCTGCGTCATACAGTTGTTCAGTGTAAAACTGATACTCGCATTTTTTGGAATTTGCCCCTGAGATTTACCCCAATATTTCACCAATGCGATATTGCTCGGTGCAGTGACCGCAATAGATCCAATAGTTTGCGGAAGTTCTAATTTCGGTAAGGTCAAAAAAAGATCTGTATTCATGGATGAATCATTGTACTGCAACCCGGCAAAGATAGCGAAAAGGCCAAGGTCAACGAAACATCAAATGCTTTTTAGAAGAAGAGTGCCATTTAGCCTGATGAGGGTATTTTACCATAAAAATTTTTAGGTCCGCTTGATGCAGGTAGTCAACAAAAAATACGCTTTTGTCTGCTTGATGAGCATATTTAGTGAAAATCCACAGACCCTCATTGCCTTTTGCTTGATGATCGTAATCCACCGTAAAAACACTTAAATCTGCCTGATGAGCGTATTCCACAATAAAAACCTTAAAATCTGCCTGATGAGCATAATCAGTTTTAAAGAGCTTTTGACCCAAAGATATTTGGGATAATAAACCAAAGTAAATGAGCCAATATAATGGTAATTTCATGATGCTAAAATTAATAATTCCTTCGGAACCAACGCAATAAACATGCCGCATTTGGACGAATTAAAAAATATCAAAATCATTTCCACTACAGCTTGTTTTTGAGTTTGACGACCTTTACATTTGCACTTTATTTTTAATAAGTCTAAATAAAATTAATCTGATAAATGACGGGGTTCAAACAAATATTAATCCTCGCGCTTAGTCCTCTGATGATCTCGATTCACGCTCAAGAAAAAGACCCCAAAATCGTTCGGGATTCTTTAAATTCTAGTGAGCTATTGCAAACTGTACTGCTCTCATATAGCTCTGTTTTAGATGGATTTAGTGCAGAACAACGCACAGGCTCAGCCCAAAAAATCACAAAAAAAGAGATTCAGCAGTTAGGCTCATTGGATGCAAATCGACTGTTTCAACGTCTGGCAGGAATTCAGGTATACGAAGAAGATGGCTTTGGCTTGAGACCCAACATCAGCATGCGTGGTACGGCGCCACAAAGGAGTTCAAAAGTCAATTTAATGGAAGACGGTGTTCTGGCAGCGCCTGCACCTTATACTGCTCCTGCAGCATATTACTTCCCTTCTCTGGGGCGAATGGATGCGGTAGAAGTTTACAAAGGGAGCAGTCAAATCGAATATGGCCCCAATACCTCTGGAGGTGCAATTAACTTTCGTTCGGTCGCTCCTGCCGAAAAATTCACTTTAGAGGCAAGAGCTTCTGCAGGGAGATTTAATTCCCAAAACCAGCAACTCACTTTGGGCAATAAACATAAAGATATCTCATACATCACTCAATATTTGGGTTATCAGAGCGATGGATTCAAAAAAATCGATGGTGGTGGCAATTCTGGTTTTGACAAGCATGACCTACTGGGAAAATTTCAGTGGACACCAGAATTTCTGGGTAAAAGGCATTCGGTAATCCTCAAACTGGGATACGCCCAAGAAAACGCTAATGAAACTTATCTAGGTTTGAGTCAAGAAGACTTCGATGCCAGTGCATTCAGGCGCTATGCTGCTTCAGCTCAAGATCAAATGCGCTCTTTTCACCAGCAATTTACCCTCACTCATGTTTGGTCTGTAAATAAATCGATGAGCATTAGAACTACAACCTATAATAATATTTTCAGGCGTAACTGGTATAAATTAGATAAAGTCCGTATGCAAGATGAAGTCCTGAGTATTGGGACGATTTTAGACAATCCTGAGGAATTCGCAGTAGCTTATCAAAATCTCACCGGTGCTTCTACAACTGACCAAGCGAGTTTATCTGTCAAGGCCAATAACCGACGATACTATTCTCGAGGAATCCAAAGTCATCTCGATTGGCAGTCTATTTCAGACCCCGGACGCCGACTCAGCCTTGGTATTCGCTGGCACAGTGATGCTGAAGATCGTTTTCAATGGGTCGACCAGTATGCCCTGGAAAGCCAAAGAATGATCTTGCGTGAAAGTGGTCTAAGAGGGAGTGACGCCAATCAAATTAAAAAAGCCACTGCCCTTTCTGGTTTTTTCTTACTGACCCAAAAACTAGGGAAACTTACGCTTAAGCCCGGTCTTCGCATGGAATCTATTGCCCTGAGAACGCTGGATTTTGGGAAGACAAACACAAATCGAATAAAGCCCCCTGAAGAAAATACCTTGAACAATACTGTTGTTCTTATCCCAGGCTTGGGGTTTTGCTTTAAGTGGGATAATCAGACCGCACTTTTCGGTGGTTTACACAAAGGCTTTTCTCCTCCTGGCTTTACGCCAGAGCAAAAGGCTGAAATTAGTTGGAATCAAGAACTCGGATTGCGTCACAATAGGGCAGAATTGAGTCTGGAAATAGTCGGTTTTTTTAATCATTTTAATCAATTGCTGGGCTCGGATTTAGCCGCTGGTGGCGGCTATGGAAATAACGAGCGATTCAATGCTGGTGAGGCTCAAGTATGGGGCGCCGAAGCGCAAGTCTCAAAAAAGTGGATATTGAGTGCCTCTCAAAAGATTGAATTACCCGTTTCTCTGGTTTACACTGGAACACAAACACGCTTTCTCTCCTCATTTGATAGTGACAACAGCCTATTTGGTTCAGTAAAGCCTGACGACCAAATGCCCTACATTACCCCTCATCAAGCAAGTCTTATGATCGGCTTAACCCACCCCCGATGGTCGGCCACACTTAACGCGAGATACCAAAGTGATGCACGCAGTGTCGCTGGACAGGGCCCCATCATGGAGCAAGAGAAAATACCTCAGCGGACCATCGTGGATTTTGCTGCAAATTATCAGATTAGCTCATCGTGGAATGTTGGACTTTCGGTTATAAACGCTTTGGACCAGGTTTATATCGCCGCGCGTCACCCCGCCGGATTACGCCCGGGGCATCCTCGTGCCGTTTCGATCAACCTTAATTATCAATATTGAGCTGTTCTTAGGGGTTAACGTCAAATTAATTCCTGGTTTACAGCCATAAAAAAACCCGGAAAATTTTCCGGGTTTTGTGCGGCTGAAGGGAGTCGAACCCCCACGCCTTGCGGCACTAGATCCTAAGTCTAGCATGTCTACCAATTCCATCACAGCCGCAATGGATTCCTTAAATCAGGGTGGCAAATATACATATTGTTTTTAATTTACATAGAGCGCGGTTTTAAAAATTATCACTTTTCGTAACTTCGTGCGCACATTCAAATTTGGACCATATGACCTCTCCTAAAGATTATATCAATGCCCATAAAAATCGTTTTTTAGAAGAACTCTTCGAGTTACTTAAACTCCCCTCAGTGAGTGCGGATTCAGCCTATAAAAATGATGTTATTGCTACAGCCAATCTGGTTGCAAAACAGTTAGGAAAGGCGGGCTGTGATCATGTAAAAATTTATCCTACAGCCGGGAATCCCATAGTTTATGGAGAAAAAATAATCAACCCCGATCTCCCTACAGTTTTAGTTTATGGTCATTACGATGTTCAGCCAGCAGATCCTGTTGAGTTGTGGGATAGCGCCCCTTTTGATCCCGTAATAAAAAATACAGAGCTTCATCCCCAAGGCGCCATTTTTGCTCGAGGTGCCTGCGACGACAAAGGGCAGATGTATATGCACGTCAAAGCTTTGGAATTCATGACTCAAACCAGTCAACTGCCCTGCAATGTCAAATTCATGATAGAAGGAGAAGAAGAGGTCGGGAGCAAAAATTTGGGCATTTTTGTAACCGAAAACAAAGCCTTACTTAAAAATGACATCATTTTAATCAGCGATACGGGCATGATTGCGAATGACATCCCATCGATCACTACAGGACTTCGTGGGCTCTCGTATATGGAGGTGGCGGTAACCGGGCCTAACCGTGATTTACACAGTGGACTTTACGGGGGCGCCGTAGCCAATCCAATCAATATTTTGACCCAAATGATCGCCTCATTGCAAGATGAGCAAAACAGAATCACCATTCCTGGATTTTACGATGATGTAGTCGAACTCAGCACCGAAGAACGCGAGGCTATGGCTCAAGCCCCATTCAGTCTCGAAGCCTATTGTAAGGCTATAGATATCGAATCCGTTCACGGTGAGCAAGGCTTTAGTACAAACGAGCGCAACTCCATCAGACCTACTTTAGATGTCAATGGTATTTGGGGTGGTTATACTGGAGAAGGGTCAAAGACCGTGATTCCGAGTCAAGCTTTTGCCAAAATAAGTATGCGATTGGTCCCCAATCAGGATTGGGAGAAAATTTCAGCCCAGTTTGCCAAACATTTTAAATCAATTGCGCCAAGAGGGGTTAAAGTGGAGGTCACCACGCATCACGGAGGGCAAAGCTATGTTACCCCTATTGATCATCCGGGCTATCGCGCTGCGGCAGCGGCTTATCGAGACGCCTTTGGTGTTGACCCTATTCCTCAACGCGGCGGCGGCAGCATCCCCATTGTGGCCTTGTTTGAATCAGAGTTAGGCAGCAAGACCATACTCATGGGCTTCGGTCTGGACAGCGATGCCATCCACTCGCCAAACGAGCATTTTGGGGTTTGGAATTATTTTAAAGGTATTGAGACCATTCCGCGTTTCTTCCACCATTTTGCAGCGATGGCTAAAGGGTAACTTGGGATTTTTTTCGGATAAAAAAGATTAGGGCAGCAGGTATATTACTGGCGAACCTTGTATTAATGTGCTTTTATACAGGTTTGAGTTGAGCTGCAATAGCCCGGGCAAAATGATCAGCAGCCCAAGGAGCCTGGCGCACCCATAATTCTGGCTCAATAATTTCCAATTCAGAAACCATGGGTTGGTTGTTATCATCCCATACAATATCCACGCGACCATAAGCGGGAACCTCGGGGCATTGAGCCATTACCTTTTGAGCCAGTAGCACTTCATCTGGACTATGCTCATAAGGATGAACACTGCCTCCGAAATCGTCCTGCACTCGAAAATCTCCTGTTTTGGCTCTTTTTAAAATACTGTGGGTAAATTCCCCGCCAAAGACCATCAAGGAAGCCTCACCTTTTTCGGTAATACTTGAAATATAACCTTGAACCAGCATGTCGCGCTCGGCAACCAAATCATCAAATTGAGCTTGATGGCCGGCTAGTTCCGCGTAACTGTATTTATAAGTAAGATATCCTCCGCCCGCTATGGTGGGTTTGACCACTAAATCGGTCCAGTTCATCGATCGGGTAATTTCAATCAGATTTTGGGACCGCCCTTTTTTGACCAAGACCGAGGGCACAACGGGTATACCCCTTTTTTCTAATTCAAATAAATAGGCCTTATCGATATTCCACTCAATCAGGCTCATGGGGTTGATGAGTTTGGTCTTGGTCTCTATGGACTGTAACCATGGCCAAAACTCCTCAAATCGCTCGAAGTAATCCCAAATGGTTCGGAACACCACCGCCCGTGTTTGGGACCAATCGTAGTTTGGGTCGTCCCAATAAGTCCGTTCTACTTTAAGGCCCATCCTTTCAAGGGCCTCTTTGAGTAGACGATATTCCAGTAAAATATTATCGGTATATGCTGAGGGTGTTTTTGGGGCGAAGTAGGCCTTGCAAGTCAGTATAGTGATGTCGGTCATGAAATAAAAATCAATAGTCCAAGATATTTAATTTTTTAGTGGGTCAAAAAATTCAATGTACATTTATATCAAATCAAACTCATGAAAATATATATCCCTCTGCTCTGTGCTTTAAGCTTAGTTCTGGCATGCCATAACCAAAGCGATCAACCGGCAAACCCCGAGACCAATCACCAGGAAAATGTTGCTGCCATTAGACAAGTCATGCTGGATCAACAACAGGCCTGGTCAAAACACGATTTGGAAGGGTTTATGCAGGGTTATTGGCAAAGTGACTCTCTCAAGTTTTATGGTCAATCAGGCCTGACCAAAGGCTGGCAGCCCACTTTAGACAATTATAAAAAATCCTATCCTAGCCCAGCGCATTCCGGGGAACTAAATTTTGAGTTACTCGATATTAGTCCTATTGCCCAAGATGCCTACTGGGTCATGGGGCGCTATCACTTGGTGCGGGAAGTTGGTGATGCCCAAGGCAGTTTTATCGTCATATTTAAAAACATTCAGGGCGGGTGGAAGATCATCGCCGACATGAGTGCCAGCGATCATTAATAAAATGAATTCATGATGATCAAGCAGGCTGAATAGGCTTATTCGATAAGTGCTTTTTGTTTTTTTGTTAAGCTGGCCCAGACCAAATCATAAGAGTGGTCTATTAATCCTTGATACCACAATCGGGATAAATCACGACTCATCACTATAGTGTTCCAATGGGTTTTATTCATATGGTATCCGGGCAACACAACTTCGGGATACTCCTCCCTTAAAAAAATGGCCTGGTCGGGCGCACATTTGAGGTTTACCCTGAGGGGAATTTGATCTAAACTGGCCAAGGCAAACATTTTTGGCCCTACTTTAAAGACTAAAGTATGCTGATCAAACGGCATGGACTCACTGACTCCTTTTTTGGCCAAACAATAGTCTTGAAATTCATCAATAAGCATAACTCTGAATGATTTTAAAGAGCCTCCAAAGCATAAATAAGGGGTCGAGAAAAAGTAGCGTCGTTTATTATGGCCGCCATTTGAAGTTCTAACAAATAAGGCCCATCGACCACCTCATCCGGGACGTAAATAAACTCTGTTATGGTCGCTTTTTTACGGGGATTTTCTGGCCATTGCCAAAAAGCTTTGTGGGCTAATAAGGCCCCTTGATCTTTTTCCGGGTCGACCGAAGGGGTATCAATGAGTACGTGCATAACCCCAATCTCGACTAAATATTGAGCGGCATCAGCACTGAGATAAGGCCAGCCCTGATGATCATAATTAGTCGTTAACTTAGCCGTATGATTAGGTAGGGTTCTCAGCACCAAAGCCTTAGGGCCCTTTGACCAAAACCCCGCTGCTTTATCGCTGTGTTTTTCACAATACTCGATACCCTTTTGCAGCATAGCGCGCGTAATACCTTCAGTAGGCCCCACAGAGATACTCACCACCAGAGCTTCAAAGAAAAACTGATCAAATAACCCTTCCACTGGGTCTTCTTCTGGAGAAATATGCCCCAGAGACTCTGTATGCGTTCCATGGGCGTGTGGATTCACATTTAAATCGTTAAAATTAACGGCGCCTCCCTGAGCTACATTACCGATCCAACTACCGAGGCGCACAGGGGATTTTGACGGCGGATCGATATACCAAGCCCTAGGACCATTGGGTTCATTGCAATTTACAGCGATAGACAAATCAATGGGCTTCGCTGTATCTATAGCCCACCTTTTACCGCTAATCTCGATTTCAAATCTCATGATCCTAAATTTACTAAGAATAAGGCACTAGCAATCCCATCAGTTAAAAACTTTCCTTCTTTACTCACGGCTAAGTGGCCATTTTTTAACACCAGTAAACCTTGACTAATTGGTTTATCAGCCATCTTCACCAAATTATCTCGTGTTTTTTGATCAAAGATCTTTGTAACTTCATCTAGATTTATGCCGCTGGCAGTCCTCAGGCGCGTCATGACATACTCATTATAACGATCGACAAAAGTCAGCTCCTCACGAGCAATGGGCAGTTTTTCTTGATCGAGCGCTTTGAGATACAATTGATTATTGGCAATATTCCAACTTCGCCTTTGACCGTCATAACTATGGGCACTGGGGCCAATCCCTAAATAAGGCAAACCAGACCAGTAGGCTGAATTATTAACAGACTCATATCCCGGCAGGGCAAAATTTGAAAATTCATAATTGACATATCCGAGCTCTCTGGCCCAATGGATCAAAGTCTGATATTCTCTTTGGGCCTGGTCTTCGTCAATGTCAGGCATCACTCCTCTCCTTATAAATTTATCCATAGCTGTTTCAGGCTCTCGGGTTAAGGCGTAACACGAGAGATGCGGTGGCTTAAACTCACCAATTATAGCCAAATTATTGATCCAGGAATCCCCTTGCTCCTGAGGTACACCATAAATCAAATCCACGCTAAAATTCTCAAATTGACGGGTAATCCAAACTAAGGCTTGATGGGCCTGCTCCACATCATGGACTCGATTCATAAACTTTAGGTCTCGGGCACTAAAGGACTGTATCCCTAGGCTGAGCCGATTAATCCCCGCATTTTTCCAATCTTGAAGTTTTTCAGGATTCACATCGTCAGGATTGACCTCCAAGGTAATCTCTATATCAGCGGCCTCCAGTCCAAGTTGACGACCTTGGTTAATAAGCAGTCCTATTTCTTCGGCTGTCAATAAAGAAGGCGTGCCGCCGCCAAAATAAATTGATTTTAATGGACCTTTAAGCTCTTTGGCTCTGAGACTTAGCTCTCGCTGCATGGCCGATACCATTGAAGATTTTGATTTTAGCTGAGTCGAAAAATGAAAATCACAGTAGTGACAAGCCTGTTTACAATAAGGAATATGATAGTAAAGACCTGCCATACATTACTTTACACGTCCTTCGTTTTGCTTGACAAATGCAGACCAACCACTGTAGCTTTTGCCCCCCTGAGGCTTACCTGAATTATAAAAATGACATACCGCCGCAGCAAGTCCATCAGTACTGTCCAAGTTCTTGGGTAATTCTTTAAGTCCCAAAGTTTGTTGTAACATTTTGGCAACCTGCTCTTTGGAGGCGTTACCGTTACCCGTTATGGCCATTTTTATTTTTTTAGGCGAATACTCAGTAATGGGCACCTGACGCGAAAGTCCTGCGGCCATGGCCACCCCTTGCGCGCGACCTAGTTTGAGCATTGATTGCACATTTTTACCAAAAAACGGCGCTTCTATGGCAATTTCATCTGGATGATGGCTATCAATGAGCTCTATGGTTCGCTCAAAAATAAGGCGAAGTTTAACGTAATGATCAGAGTACTTATTTAGCTTCAGCTCATTAAGTTGCAAAAATTCCATGCGTTTACCCACGACTTTTATGAGTCCAAAACCCATAATGGTCGTTCCAGGATCTATCCCCAAAATGATACGCTCATTCATAGGACCCAAGATATAATAAAATAATTTCGAAGAGACTTTAAATAAAAATGAATTGATTTAAAGCAAATAAATCGCGAAATCCAAATAAAATTGTAATGCCATAATCTTAATAAGATTAGTCAGCGTATTGTAATATTAAATTGTAATCAAAATCAACCTGTACCGGAATGCCTTGTTTAATTGCAGGAGTCCATGATTTATTAGAAATCAAAGATTCAAGATCGGCCAATAAGTCAACCATTAAAGGATCCATTTTATTCTCTTCTGAATGTAAACGGACCCTAACTGCACCATGAATATCTACAACTAATTTTAAATACAAGGTATCCCCGAAGTTCGAACGAATTTTACCAAGTAATTTTTGATCTTTAGAAAGTGTCTGACTCATAAAATTCAAAAAGCAAGGAGAAAATGCATGAGAATATTCAATCTCATAACAACCTGGTGGACTAGGAAGCCCATCTACAGAATCCCAGTTTATCTCGGATAAACGCTCTATTTGAAGCTGAGCTAATTCTAATTTTTCATCAACAAAGCCCCTACAAGAAGAAATAATTAATATTAAAATAATTAACCAATTAAATCGATTCATAAAATTTAACGCATGGACAATATGAAGAATTATATGAAAGTGTAAATTTAAACAAAAAAAGCCCATCCAAACGGACAAGCTTCTCATTGGTCTATTTCTAAACCACTTGCAGCATTTAAGCTGCCAACACAACATCTTAGGTTGCGGTCTGGACGAGACTCGAACTCGCGACCCCCTGCGTGACAGGCAGGTATTCTAACCAACTGAACTACCAGACCAATATTCAAATCTGCCGAAGCAGAATCACGCAACAGCGCGAATTACAGAATTTGTTGCTTATTCAAGCGGTGGCAAATATACACCGCATTTTTATTTTCACAAATAAAAAAACTAAAAATAATCCGCTCAAGCAAACTTCTGCCGAGCCACCAAAAAGGCCGTAAATATCGCCTCAAATCCCTTTTTTATATCCGCCTCTACATATTGAATCTTATGCTGAGCACAGGTCAATTTTATGCCCTGAAAGTAGGCCTCTATTTTAGCCTTATAGGCTTCCTTAACTTGAGCTGGGAAGACCTGTAGATCGCTACCCGTTTCAAGATCCTTAAACTTCCGGGGCGCTGATCCAAAATTAAATTCACGCTCCGTGACTCCGTCAAAGGTATGCATCAACACTACGGCATGATTGCGATATTTAAGATGACGCATTGCGGCAAAAACTTGCTCACGTTGCTCTGAATTCATCAGCAGATCGCTAAAAACAACCACCATAGAACGACGGGGTAATTGTTGGGCTAGCCCACTGAGCTGTTTTGCGGTATCCGTTTTCTTTAAGGTAGATGGGTGTCGGGCGATTTCCTCCAACTTACCCAGGATAAATTGATGATGACGTTCACTGGATTTTGCCGGGGTTTGCACTATTTGTAATTCATCATAAACACTCAATCCCACGGCATCGCGTTGTCGTTTGAGCAATTGCATTATCGCAGCACTGGCCAAAACAGAGAAGCCAATTTTATTGATCTCAGTCCCCATCAAATTGCTCACCTCAGGATAATACATGCTGCTGCTTTGATCCAAAACCAGATGGCAGCGCATATTGGTTTCTTCCTCAAACTTTTTAGTGTATAACTTCTCGGTTCGCGCATAGAGTTTCCAATCAATAAACCGAGTGGCACTACCAGGATGGTACATCTTGTGCTCCGCAAATTCAGCCGAATAGCCGTGAAAGGGGCTTTTGTGCAATCCAGACATGAAGCCCTCAACTATTTGCTGCGCTCTGAGCTCTAAATGGGAAAATTGATTGATTTGCGGGCTGTTATATAGCATGGATACAAGATAAAAAAAGACCCGCCATAATCGACGAGCCTTTTAAAAATTCTTAGGGTTAAATCCTAAAATCCACTTATAGTAAAGCGTCTAAAGCCTCAGCATATACGTTCTTTGGCGCTACACCTACTTGACGCCCCACAACTTCTCCATCTTTAAAAACAAGAACTGTAGGAATATTGCGTACCCCGTACTTGGCAGCAAACTCTTGATTTGCATCTACATCAACTTTGCCCACTACAGCTTTTCCTTCGTATTCTGCACTGAGGTCTTCAATGATTGGTCCTACCATTCTGCAGGGCCCGCACCATGCTGCCCAAAAATCAACCATTACTGGTTTGTCACTTTTTAATACGGTCTCTTCAAAAGACGCGTCGGTAATTTCTAAAGCCATCGACTATAATTATTTAATTATCGGAATAATGTTATTGCTAATTTGCGTTACAAAGTTAATTTTTTTAGCCTATTTATTTGATTTTGAGGTATCACTTTACTCGATTCATGCATTAGCCTTAGTGATGCGCTATAAATACCTTTTGAACTGGGCTTTGATCGGCATTAATTCAACTTGTACAACAAGCGCTTCTGAGCAAGGGTTTTGATTAATTCACGATTGATGTCAATCTTAGCCGTGCGACTTGGCATGGTCAAGTACAAATTCTTAGCTTGATCGTATACCGCTAAATGAACACTTTTTTTACCCTTAAAACGCTTGGTCAAATCGACTAGAGTATTGATATAATCCTGATCGATTCCTGATATAGGCGCTTGAAAAGTAATACGCTTAGTCATATTGTCCAGTACGTCGTGCAACAGCTGAAATTGATTAAACTGTAGTCTAGGGGCTCCTTGCTGACCCGTATCTCGATTGACCCATCCTTCTTTGACAAAGGCCCGAATGTGCAAAAATGCGTTAACACTTAAAAAGTGTCTGAATTTTAAATACTCCTCACCAAAGATTCGAAATTCAAAACTATCGTCATAATCCTCAAGGGTAAATAAGCCCCAGCCTTTACCTTGACGGCTTTCTCTGTGTTCCACAGAACTCACAACCCCGGCAAAAATAATCTCCTTGTTGACCAAAGCCTCCAGGTTATTGCAATCAGCCACTTTGATGCTGGTAAATTCATTCATCTCAACCCTAAACTCATCCAAAGGATGTCCAGAGATATAGATGCCCACCACTTCTTTTTCTTGTTTGAGTTTCTTCATGGCCCCCCAAGGTTCGCAAGGGGGGACTTCAGGTTCAGGAATCTGAACATCACTGCCCCCACCAAATAAGCTCACCTGGGCAGAATTCATAGATTCCTGATAACGGGCGGCATATCTCAGCACCTTCTCGTAAAAGCATACGCCATCACCGTCATCGTGCATATATTGCGCCCGATGGGTGTCAAATCCATCAAACCCACCGGCCAAAATTAAGTTCTCGAAGGCCTTCTTATTGGCGGCGCGCAAATCTATGCGCTTGGCCAGGTCAAAAATACTTTTGTATGGCCCTTCATCTCGGTTGGCCACGATGGTCTCCACAGCACCAGAACCCACGCCCTTTATGGCACCCATACCAAATCGAATGGCCCCTTGGTCGTTTACGGTAAACTTATAGGCTGATTCATTGACATCAGGACCCAAGACTTCCAGCCCCATACGCCGACACTCTTCCATAAAAAAGGTCACTTGTTTGATATCACTCATATTATTACTGAGCACTGCAGCCATATATTCGGCTGGATAATGTGCCTTGAGATAGGCCGTTTGATAGGCAATCCAGGCGTAACATGTGGAGTGACTTTTGTTGAAAGCATAACTTGCAAAGGCTTCCCAGTCTTTCCAAATTTTTTCCAGAACCTCAGCCGGGTGATTTTTAGCTTCGGCCTGCTGGATAAACTTGGGCTTCATCTTATCCAAAACGGCCTTTTGCTTTTTACCCATAGCCTTGCGCAGTACATCGGCCTCACCCTTGGTAAATCCGCCCAACTTTTGCGACAATAACATAACCTGCTCTTGATAAACCGTAATCCCATAGGTCTCGTTGAGGTATTCCTCCATCTCTGGCAAATCATAGGTAATCTGCTCTTGACCGTGCTTACGGCGTACAAAAGAGGGTATATACTCCATAGGACCTGGACGGTACAGGGCGTTCATCGCAATCAAATCGGCAAAAACCGTGGGCTTAAGATCCTTTAAGTGCTTTTGCATGCCCACAGATTCATACTGAAAAATCCCCACAGTCTCCCCGTTCTGAAAAAGTTCATAGGTCTTGGGGTCATCTATGGGAAAATCATCGGGAATTAGGGTGATTTTGTATTTTTCTTCAACCAAAGCCACGGTGTCTTTAATCAAAGTTAGCGTCTTAAGCCCTAAGAAATCCATTTTCAAAAGCCCTGCGCTTTCTACCACGGCATTGTCAAATTGAGTGACGTAGAGTTCTGAGTCTTTCGCTGTAGCTATGGGAACAAAATTTGTGATGTCATCTGGAGTGATGATCACACCACAGGCATGAATGCCCGTGTTACGCACCGAACCCTCAAGCACCCTGGCTTGCTGAATGGTCTTACCCTCTAAGGCAGAACTCTGAGCCAAACTCACCAACTCAGACACCTTGGGCAATTCATCAGAACGGAAGGTCGATCGCCATTCTTGCTCTGAGGCAGCAAATATCTTTTTGAGCTTAGTCATATTGGGAATGAGCTTGGCGATGCGATCAGCCTCATGCAGGGGCAAATCAAGCACTCGGGCCGTATCTCTAATGGAGCTCTTGGCTGCCATAGTCCCGTAAGTGATGATTTGGGCCACCTGATTAGCGCCATATTTTTGGATCACATAATCCATGACCTTGGAGCGCCCTTCATCATCAAAATCAATATCAATATCCGGAAGACTAATTCGATCCGGATTCAAAAAACGCTCAAAAAGTAAGTCGTAGCGAATCGGATCAATATTGGTGATGCCCAAACAATAAGCCACCGCGCTTCCAGCGGCAGAACCTCGGCCCGGCCCTACTGAAACCGCCATTTTTCGGGCCTCAGCGATAAAATCCTGAACTATTAAGAAGTATCCTGGGTAGCCTGTGTTTTCAATAACACTCAGTTCAAATGCCAAACGCTCCTGTATCTCAGGGGTGATCTCAGGGTAACGACGCTGAGCCCCTTGTAAGGTCAAATGTCTTAAATAGGCATTTTCCCCACGTTTGCCCCCATCGCTTTGGTCCTCAGGGTCAATGAAAGCTTCAGGAATATCAAATTTGGGCAGGAGTACATCCCTAAATAAACTAAATGATTCTATTTTATCGAAGATTTCCTTAGTCGAAGCAATGGCCTGAGGTAAATCTTGAAATAAGGCCTTCATGGCCTGGGTACTTTTAAAATAGTATTCTTGGTTGGGCAGGCCATAGCGCATACCGCGACCACGACCGATCGGTGTAGACTGCTTTTCTCCGTCTTTTACACAAAGTAATATGTCATGGGCATTGGCGTCCTCTTTATCAATGTAAAACAGGTTGTTCGAGGCTACAAGCTTGATCTCATACTTTTGGGCGAGTTCAATCAGTACCTGGTTAACGCGGTCCTCATCCTCTTGCCCATGACGCATGATTTCTACATATAAATCAGGGCCAAATTGCTCTTTCCACCAAACTAAAGCCTCTTCTGCCTGGTTGGTACCCACATTGAGAATCTTAGAGGGCACCTCGCCGTATAAATTTCCCGTAAGCACGATTAGCCCCTCTTTGTACTGCTCAACTAATTGACGATCTACCCGGGGCACGTAGTAAAACCCATCAGTGTATGCCAGAGATGAAAGCTTGGAGAGATTGTGGTAGCCCGTTTTATTCTTAGCAAGAAAAACAATTTGGTAACCGTTGTCTTTGTGGTTTTTGTTAGTGTGATCTTCACAGACATTGAGTTCACAGCCCACAATCCCTTTTAAGGGCTGCCGCTCATCCCCTGGGGTTAATGATTTATTGTGCTGATCGATTTGCTGTAAAAAGTGAAAAGCGCCCATCATATTACCCATATCCGTAAGGGCGATTCCGGGCATTTTATCTTTGACCGCGGCCGCAATTAAGTCTTGAGTTGAAGCCGTAGACTGCAGTATAGAAAACTGTGAATGCGCATGACAGTGGATAAAGGGCCAACCGTCCATCAGTCCAGTATCGGCAGCAGGCTCAGATTGACCGGAGGTCACCCCTGGTTGCTGAATCTTTTTTCTCAGGGCCTTAGAAGCCTTCTTTAAATTTTGATGTTCAAATTCAACGGGGGCAATAACATCTTGGTTTACCGCCAAAAACTCATTAAAGAAATTTGGCGATACTAGAGTCAACTCCTGTTTAAAATAGCCCCTTCTGACTAGTTCAAAGAAACAACGGGCCGTAGCCACCACATCCGCTGTAGCATTGTGGGCCTGATCAAAATCACTTTGGAATAAAAAACTATGTAGCTCGGTTAGGGTCGGCAATTTATAACGGCCTCCGCGTCCACCGGGTATTTGACATAGCTCTGCAGTAGCCTCGGAGCAGGTATCTAAAATTTCATAAGGCTCAAATACATCCGTTCGACCCAAACGAAAAAACTCACAACCCACTATGTTGAGATCAAAGCCGATATTCTGGCCCACGACAAAATTAGCCTTCGCCAAATCCTCGCCAAATTTATCCAAGACCAGGTCAATTTCTACCCCGTCTTGAAGAGCTAATTCAGTGGAAATGCCGTGAATTTTTTCACTATCAAAAGGAATGTCAAACCCTTCAGGCTTTACTAGATAATCTTGACGCCGAATAAGTGACCCATCTGAGTGATGCAATTGCCAGGCAATTTGCACACATCTTGGCCAATTATCAACTTCACTTACCGGGGCATTAAAACGCTTGGGCAAGCCTGTTGTTTCGGTATCAAAAACTATAAACATAAGTCTTTATTCACAGTATTAAGGAGCCTCTAAATTAAGGATTCAAAACCCCCTTTCCTCATAAAGTTTTAAACATTGGGCCTCAATTTTCCACAAAAAAAATCCGAGCACTAGGCTCGGAATTTTCCATTTGGGGCATTTAAAGTTCGGGGTTCATCTAAATTTGGGGCAATTTAAATTTGGGGCGAATCCTTTAACAAATCATATCAATACTTCACGTCAAATACCCCTTGGCTTATTACTGTTGAACCAACTTGAAAATTGAAGGTTCCTTTGATTGTTTTTAAGTCACTGTTATGGCTCAAAATTGTCATTGAACCGCTATTGGCATCTTGAGTGATTAAGCCGTCTACCATTGTGGCGTTAAATCCACCAGAGACCAGGTTATAATCACCTTGTTGCGCCGTAATATTCTTACGATTAATGAAGTACTTCCTTTTTGACCTTCGATAAGTAAGAAGTTACCAGTATTTACAGTATTTACTACTACAGGGTTGAAGCTGGCAGTATCAATTTGAGCTTCGAATTTGTTGCGGTCGTCCCCCTCAGCTTCAGGACCTCCTACAACGATATCAACAAACATTCCGTTACTTACCTCTACAGTATCAATCCCAGGCAAAACGGCTGTAAAATTAAAACGACCATTGATGGTTCCACAAGGAACGCAACGGTCAGTGATTTCCACCATACCACTTCCTGTACCCTCATTAGTGTAAACATTACCATGAACATCAGTAAAAGTAGCGTAGTGTCCAGGAGCTCCTCCTAGTTGGAAACGATCGGCAGTCGTATTACCTAAGTGAATGGTAATAACTCGGCTATCAGATGAAGTCTGAATGTCGATGCTACCATCCGCGTTAATATCGCTTGTGGCGTACAAAGCATTAAAAGCAGTGTTGTCTACAGTAGCTTGTACAGATGTTTGATTGTCCTGTACATTTTCACAACTAGTCAAAGTCACAAGAGCGAGAGCGAATAAAAGGATAAATCTTTTCATGATTTCTGAGGTTTTCTGGGTTGTATTTTGAACCGTGTTTGTCATTTTTTTAGCCGTAGATTTTGTTTTCATTTCATCTACGATTCAAAATTCCGAATAAAAACCCAATTATGCCGATTAAATACACATTTATTCGATGAAATGTATTTATTTTTAATATTCTTTAACATTTATCCCTCTAATTCACCACTGAATTAATATCCTGGATTTTTTAGTTAATATATCTATATATAGGTATAACATAATTTCTAGTGATCGATAAATAATTAAATGGACAGATCATCCCCATTTTATTGTTTGATTAAGAAAAATCAATCCCAGCCGTGATTTATTGACAAAAAAGAATAACTTTGCCGACTCTAAAAAAATTATAACCTAGGTCGCGCACCTCAAAAATTAATTCTTATGCCAGTAAAAATCAGACTACAACGTCACGGAAAAAAAGGTAAACCATTCTTCTGGATTGTCGCAGCAGACAGCAGAGCAAAAAGAGATGGTCGTTTTCTTGAAAAATTAGGAACCTACAACCCAAACACCAACCCTGCCACTATCGATATCAATGTCGATAATTCAGTACAGTGGTTGCAAAATGGAGCCCAACCTACAGACACTGCGCGAGCAATTCTATCTTACAAAGGGGTGCTACTTAAAAAACACCTTTTGGAAGGCCTTAAAAAAGAAGCCTTGACTCAAGAGCAAGTTGAAGAAAAATTCGCTGCCTGGGTTGCTGAAAAAGCACAAGCGGTAAGTAACAAGAAAAATAAGCTTGCCGACGACAAAGCCAAAGCCAAAGCAGAAGCTTTAAAAGCAGAAGAGGCCGTTAATAAGGCACGCATTGCTGCCGCTGAAGAAGCTGCTGCTGAAGCCAGTGCAGAAGAAGCTACTGAATCTGAAGAGGCTGTTGCTGAAGAGACTTCAGAAGTTACTGCAGAAGCTACTACAGAAGCTGCTGCTGAGGAGGCTACAGAAAGTGCTCCAGCTCAAGAAGAGGAGTAATTTTATTTTTGATGAACCACAAGGATCATTTCTTCGTTGGTAAAATCGTCAAAAAATTCAGTTTTAAAGGCGTATTACTTGTCAAATTAGACACAGATAATCCTGAAGAATTTGTCCAAATGGAGTCAGTTTTCGTTGATCTAAACGGAAATTTGGTTCCATTTTTCATTGAAGAAATCGCCTTACATAAAACTGAGTTGCTCCGGATTCAATTTGAAGATGTGTACGACGAAGCGACGGCTGACTCCTTGATTGGGTGTGATCTGTATCTCCCTCTTAACCTTCTACCAAAACTAACGGGTAACCAATTCTATTATCACGAAGTTATTGGTTTTACAGTCATCGATCAGACCCACGGTAACATTGGACAAATCCTTGGGGTTAACGACCAAACAGCTCAGGCCCTATTTGAAATAAATTATCGCGGCAAAGAAATTTTGATTCCCGTTATTGATGAATTTATTAGCTCAGTAGACAGAGACAACAAAACCATAAGGGTTAAAACACCAGAGGGACTCCTTGATCTCTATCTGTAATGGCTACGTCTGGTTTTCAATTCAAAAAATTTAGCATTCAGCAAGATCGCTGTGCCATGAAAGTAGGCACCGACGGAGTGCTTTTGGGCGCCTGGACTAGCGTGGGTCCCGATACTAGCCGTATTCTTGATGTCGGCAGTGGAACCGGCTTGATTTCCCTAATGATGGCCCAAAGATGTCCTCATGCAGAGATCGATGGGGTTGAATTGAACCCTGAGGCTTTTGAACAAGGCGTAGAAAATTTTGAACAGAGTCCATGGGATTTAAATTTATTTAATTACCACGCCAGTTTTCAAGAATTCGTCGAGGAAATTGAGAACCAATATGATCTGATCATCAGTAATCCCCCGTTTTTTGATCACGGAGATCGCCCTGAAGACCCCAGAAAATTAGCGCGCGATAAGACGACCTTACCCCTAGAGGATTTAATCAGTGGCGCTGGTAGACTCTTATCTGAACAAGGCCGGTTAGCTCTAGTTCTACCAGCCGATCAGGAGCAATATCTTCGAGCCCTATTGTCAAAATTTAATTTTATCCTTACACGCATCACTCGGGTAAGAGGAAGTGCCCAAAGTCCTGTGAAAAGAATACTAGTGGAATGTTCCAAGGATATAGATGAGAAAACTGCCGAGGATGCTGGTCAAAAGACAATAGTAAGCGAATTAATTATTGAACTCCAAAGACATGATTACACTGAAGAGTTCAAAGCATTAGTGCGTGAATTTTACCTTAAAATGTAGGCCAATCTTCAGGGTATTTCTAAATTTGTATGACTAAAAATTGACTCTATGAAGCCTGATTTATTTGAAGCGCCAGATTATTATAATTTGGATGACTTACTTACCGAGGAGCACAAACTGATAAGAGATGCAGCGCGCGCTTGGGTTAAACGTGATGTTTCTCCGATTATAGAGGAAGCTGCTCAAAAGGCTGAATTTCCGAAATCAATAATTCCGGGATTGGCAGAAATTGGCGCTTTTGGTCCCTACATTCCCGAAGAATATGGGGGTGCAGGACTCGACCAAATCGCCTATGGCTTGATCATGCAAGAAATTGAACGTGGTGATAGTGGAGTACGCAGTACTGCTTCTGTTCAGTCCTCCCTAGTGATGTATCCTATTTGGAAATATGGAAATGAGGAACAACGTCAAAAATACTTGCCAAAACTTGCTACTGGAGAATGGATGGGATCTTTTGGACTGACCGAACCAGATTTTGGTAGCAACCCTGGTGGAATGGTTACTAACTTTAAAGACAAAGGGGATCATTACTTACTCAATGGCGCAAAATTGTGGATTTCAAACTCGCCTTTTTGTGATGTTGCTGTAGTATGGGCCAAAGACGAATCAGGACGCATCCACGGCCTCATTGTAGAACGGGGTATGGAAGGGTTTAGCACTCCAGAAACACACAACAAATGGTCTTTGCGCGCCTCGGCCACTGGAGAGCTACTATTTCAAGACGTAAAAGTTCCTAAAGAAAATTTACTCCCAAATAAATCAGGATTAGGCGCACCTCTAGGGTGCTTAGATTCTGCACGTTTTGGAATTGCATGGGGCGCCATTGGTGCTGCTATGGATTGTTATGATACAGCCCTTAGATACGCCAAAGAGCGCATTCAATTTGGCAAACCCATTGCTGCCTTCCAATTACAACAAAAAAAGCTCGCTGAGATGATTACCGAAATCACAAAGGCACAGCTTTTGGCCTTCAGATTAGGACAACTCAAAGAAGAAGGACGCGCTACTTCAGCGCAAATTTCAATGGCTAAGCGAAACAATGTGGCTATGGCTTTGAACATTGCCAGAGAAGCGCGTCAGATTCTAGGGGGCATGGGAATTACTGGTGAATATTCGATCATGCGTCACATGATGAATTTAGAGAGCGTCATTACCTATGAAGGGACACACGATATTCACTTATTGATTACTGGTTTAGATATTACTGGCGAAAACGCTTTTAAATAAGCGCATCAGAAAAATCGATAACAAAGGCTTTTTCTCTAGGGAAAGAGCCTTTTATTTTGCCTTAAAAATTACCTATGATTGCACAGATCCTCCAAAAGATTGGCCCACTGCAAGAAGAAATAGTAAATCACCCTCTATATCATAATATTCAGCGACCAGCCGACCTGAAACGATTTATGGAACATCACGTGTTTGCCGTTTGGGACTTCATGTCACTGCTCAAAGCGCTGCAAATAAAATTAACTGGGACCTCATTGCCCTGGGTGCCCGTTGGTGACCCGGAAATCCGATACCTCATCAATGAAATCGTTTTGGCTGAAGAAACGGATTTAGATATGGATGGTAGCAGAAAGAGTCATTTTGAAATGTATCTAAAGGCAATGACTGATGCTGGAGCTTCCACCCAAGAAATTACAAATTTTGTTGCCGAGATTAGTCAGGGTAAGCCTTGGTATCAAGCCGCTTCTAACACCGAAATCCCCGAATCTGTCCGGTCTTTTATGCGTTTTACTTTTTCAGTGATTGACACCAATGAGCCTCATAAAATTGCTGCTGCTTTTACTTTTGGTCGTGAAGATTTAATTCCACAGATGTTTACTGCCATAATTCTTTCCATTCAGCGCCAATTCCCCCATGAAAATCTGGATGGTTTTCACCATTATTTTCAACGACATATCGAGCTTGATGACGATACCCATGGTCCACTAGCCCTAAAGATGATCAATGAGTTGTGTGGAGAGGATGCCCAAAAGTGGCAAGAGGTCACCGAAACAGCCCTAGAGGCTTTGGCCCACAGAAAAAAATTATGGGACGGCGTGCTGGCTGAAATTCAAGCTACTGAAACTCCAGAACTGGTTTAAGTAATTTCTGAACTAAATTAAGATTCAGGTGCTAAGGTCACTTTGAGCCCATCTAATTCAGGAGTGATAAATAATTGACAACCCAGCCTTGAATTGTCCTGAATAAAAAAGGCCTCTGCGAGCATGGCGCGCTCATCATCACTTGGCTGCGGCAATACGTGATTGCTTTCCATATAGGTTTGACATGAGGCACACATAGCCATACCGCCACAAATCCCTATAGTGCCCTCTGGAGCTAATTCATAAGCACGCACCACTTCCATGAGGTTCATATTCATGTCTGTGGGCGCAGTGATTTCGTGCGTTTGACCCTCGCGATCGGTTATGAAAAGCCTAATGTCTTGCGCCATTACGAAGTAATTAATCTATTGATTTAACGACGGCCTTAGGCGCCTCCTTTTTAGTACCATCAAACCCTTCAACACCCCCTACCGTTGTGTATTTCATCACGTAGCGGCGATCAGGATAAATGCGCTTATACGCGCTTTGGCACATGAGTGTGGCTTCATGAAAACCACAAAGTATCAGTTTGAGTTTACCAGGATAGGTATTGACATCACCGATGGCATAAACTCCGGGAATATTGGTTTGATAATCTAATGAATTATCGACCTTGATGGCATTCTTTTCTATTTCCAGACCCCAATTCGCTATTGGCCCTAACTTTGGCGCTAAGCCAAAAAGTGGGATGTAGGCATCACAACCAATTGTTTGAATATCCTCATCTACTTGTATTTGTACTGCACTCAAATATTCATCGCCGCTCAAACCAACGACCTCACCCGGGGTTATCAGACGAATTTTCCCGGCATTCTTAAGTTCTTGAACCTTCTCGACACTATCGAGTGCTCCACGAAATTCGTTGCGTCGATGCACTAGAGTCACTGATGCCGCCACGTCGGATAAAAATATACTCCAATCCAAAGCAGAATCGCCACCCCCCGCGATCACAACATGCTTACCGCGATACTGTTCGGGATTTTTAATAAAATACGCGACTCCTTTCCCCTCGTACTGCTCGAGATTGTCAATAAGGGGTTTTCGGGGCTCAAAACTGCCCAGTCCCCCTGCGATTGCCACTACAGAAGCCTGATGCTCAGTCCCTTGGTCAGTAGTTACAATAAAACTCCCATCTTCTTGCTGAACTAATGTCTCAGCACGTTCACCGAGGGTAAACCCTGGTGAGAAAGGCGCAATTTGCTCCATCAACTTATCGGTTAAATCTCCTGCAAGAATTTCCGGATAAGCCGGTATATCATAAATAGGTTTTTTGGGATAAATCTCACTACACTGACCACCAGGCTGAGGTAGTGCGTCAATCAAATGGCATTTGAGTTTGAGCAACCCTGCCTCAAAAACAGTAAACAAGCCCGTAGGCCCCGCACCAATAATTAAAATATCTGATTTTATCACAAACTACTTTTTAAAACACCAAATTAATCAGCACCGTTAGATCACACTATGACCATGGTCATCTTTAAACCAAGTCAAAAATTCGTCAAATATTAACGACCTCTTTTATTTCTGGAGCGAACTTTTGAATGGTCATCGCCACCCCACTTTTTAAGGTCATTTGATTGACGGAACAATCTACACAAGCCCCTTCCAAACGCACTATTACTTTATCCTGTTCTACTGACACTAAGGCAATGTCCCCTCCGTCATTTTGCAAAAACGGACGGATTTCTGCCAAGGCCTGCTCAATTCTTTCGGTTAATGATACGTGACTCATTTCTTCGATTTTACAGCGCTACACCCCGCCATTGTTGTTATTTTTATTGCTTCCGTGGGAGGTAAATCCTCATTGCGCTGGACTATTTCTGTCACAATTGCTTTGGTCATTTCCACGAAAGCCTCCGCCGCCGGTGTTCCTTTTTGTAGAGCCGCAGGACGACCTACGTCTCCAGATTCACGAATGCTTTGGACCAATGGAATCTCTCCTAAAAATTCTATCTCTAAATCCTCGGCCAAATGGCGGGCACCACTTTGTCCGAAAATATAATACTTATTATTGGGCAATTCTGCAGGAGTGAAATACGCCATATTTTCAACAATACCCAATACAGGTACCTGAATATGCTCTTGGGCGAACATGGCCACTCCCTTACGCGCATCTGCCAAAGCAACATTTTGTGGAGTACTCACTACCACCGCTCCGGTAATAGGCAAAGACTGCATGATACTCAAATGAATGTCTCCTGTGCCAGGGGGAAGATCAATGAGCAAAAAATCTAAAGTGCCCCAAGCGGCATCAAAAATCATTTGATTTAAGGCTTTGGCAGCCATCGGCCCACGCCAAATTACGGCTTGATTAGGTTGGGTGAAAAATCCAATAGATAAAATTTTAACCCCGTATTGCTCGATAGGCTCCATTTTACTTTTCCCATCTACCTGCACAGATAGGGGGCGCGCCCCGGCAACATCAAACATAATCGGTATAGAGGGCCCATATATATCGGCATCGAGCACCCCTACTTTAAAGCCCATTTCGGCTAAGGTAATGGCTAAATTTGCAGTAACTGTAGATTTACCCACACCTCCTTTACCTGAGGCAACAGCCACAATATTTTGAATTCCGTTAATGGGTTTTCCTTTAATCAATGTAGGCCCTTGAGCAGGAGCTGGGGGAACTTTTATATTTATTGTCAGTGAAAGCTCCGCACCAAAAGCCTCCTGCAAGGCTTTTGTAATATCGGCCACAACCCTCTTTTTTATATGTAAAGCAGGAGTCTTTAGCGTCAAATCTATAACAACCTCCTGACCAAAAATATTGATATTGGTCACAGCACCGCTCTGACTTATGCTCTGTCCTTCACCGGGCAAGGTTAGCCGGTCTAAAATGTCAATTATATCCTTTTTCTGCATGGCCTTGGCCGTATTTAGAATTGTTCTAAAGGGCAAATATACCGAGAAAATTGGTCTTTACATAGTGCTTTTGTGGTAGGTTTACCCCCAGTAATTTCTCAGTTTAATTCAGGAAATATCAAGGGTAATTGTGTGTCAAATAAGCGGCTCGGGAAGCCAAAGTAGCTGATCAAAATTAAGCACACAGTCTCCTTCCACTATTATGCCCTCTTGGGCCAGCAGGCGTTGCATGGTGTCCTTACCAGGAAAGTGATGTTTCCCCGTAAGCATGCCGTTTCGGTTAACAACTCTGTGGGCAGGGACATCTGGCAGACTATGCGAAGCATTCATAGCATAGCCCACGGTTCTCGCAGCTCCTGGAGCACCAATTGCTCTGGCTACAGCGCCATAAGTACATACCCTACCGTGAGGAATTTTTCGAACAACTTGATAAACCCGCTCAAAAAAATCACTTTTATCAAGACCTATAGACGTTGCCATATTCGAATCACAGTAATTATGGATATCAGCCCGGTAAGCGCACCGAGCAGGTAGTTTACATTAAATCCAAAAGTGCCAACAGGCAATCGACGACGAAAAAAATAAATGTAAAGCATTAACATACTGAAGGTCCCGAGTCCCGAACCTAAAATAGCCCACCCGATAATTATTGGATCAAAAAAGAACCACCCGAAGGCATTAAAGCTTATACTTATATAAACCCAATACGGAATAGGCAATAAATTCAAGATCGACAAAAGAACCCCATAGAGAAATCGATTGGTTTTGGATTTTTTTACCCCTTTTGGAATTTCCCGACGGCTGTCTTTGGCCAGAAAAAAGAAGTAAAAGGTTAGAGCTAAAAATATCCCGAGAGCGACCTTTTGCAATATATCGACCACTTCCGGGTGACGCTCTAAATTGCTTGCAAGCATAAGGCCTATGGCCGCTTGAATACAAACAATGAGTACAACCCCTGAGCTAAAAACTAAGGCGGGTTTACGCCCTTGTTTGACGCCAATTTTTGCGGCCGTCATATTTAAAAGCCCTGGTGGGATTAGGCCAATAAAAGCAGCAAGGTAACCCACAAAAAAATTGATTGCTCCACTCATTTAAACTTAGCTCTTTTAGTTTTCCCTTAAATTTAAGCATTAGAGCCGGCCTAACGAAAAACTTACATAAGTAATTTTCTTTTCCTTGGCCAAATACTGGGATTCATAAAAGGTTTGAACTTCGGTCACGACTTCTGGACTTCCTGTAGTGCCATATACATCGTGTTGGGCAAAATGAATTTCTTGGCCAAGTCCGTGTAATAGACCCAAGGTATAACCGTGCATGAATTCACTGTCAGTTTTAAGGTGGACTAAACCACCAGGGGCGAGGACTTGCTGATACTTTTGAAGAAACTCAAGATTTGTCAAACGATGCTTCGTGCGTTTGTATTTGATCTGTGGATCTGGAAAAGTAATCCATATTTCATCAATTTCCCCCGGTGCGAAACATTGGGTCAATAATTCTATTTGAATGCGTAAAAACCCAACATTATTCATATTATCCCCTAAGGCGGTCTTAGCACCGCGCCAAAAACGTGCCCCTTTTATATCAATGCCAATAAAATTTTTCTGAGAATTACGCTGAGCAAGGGCTAAGGTATATTCGCCTTTACCACATCCGAGTTCTAAAACAATTGGGTTATCATTCTTAAAAAAAGAAGGGCGCCATTGTCCTTTTAAAGCAAATTTATCGGCCAATAGCTCATCGCGCTTGGGCTGAATTACATTTTCAAAGGTGTCGTTTTCTCTAAATCGCTTGAGCTTATTTTTACTTCCCACAACGGTACTTTAATTATTTGGTAAAATTACAATAATATACCTGTGTAAGATTATAGTCTACTTTTGTTTTCATGAAACAGGCCCAATACAGCTTCAAGTCAAATAAAAGCAGAGGCGTAATTTTAGTAGCACCACTGAATTGGGGGCTTGGGCATGCTACACGTTGTATTCCCATCATTCGAAAGCTTTTAAAACGAGGCTTTCAGGTGGTCATAGCCTCGGACAAGGGCGCTTTGACCCTGCTGAAAAAAGAGTTTCCTGACCTGCCTGCCGAGGAATTGCCTTCTTATAATATTACCTACACTAAAAATCCGAGATGGTTTAAATGGCGGTTAATGGCACAAATCCCAAATATTGTCAAAGTCATGCGTTCTGAGGCCAAAGCCACCCAATCTCTGGTTAAAAAGTACAGCATTACCGGAATTATTAGCGACAATCGATTTGGTGTGCGCCAGGGAGGCATCCCCAGTGTTTTTATCACGCACCAAATACAAGTTCTCAGCGGCTGGTCTACAGGGATTACCAGCTGGCTGCATCAAGGCATCATCAAGAGATTTGACCAATGTTGGGTGCCGGACTACGAAGGACAGGATGCATTGAGCGGTGCGCTGAGTCATGACCCCGAATTTAAATTTCCTACGGCGTATTTTGGTCCTATCAGCCGAATGAAAAACCAAAATCTCAATCCATCGATTGATCTTCTAATCTTACTTTCAGGCCCAGAACCTCAGCGGAGCATCCTTGAAAACATAATGCGTGAAAAGTTTAAAAATTACAATAAAAAAGTTGTTATGATTTGCGGTGTGGTGCAGGAAACAAAGACCGAAGAAATAGTAGATGGCATTCAAATATTTAATTTCCTTACTTCGTTTGATTTAGAGAAATTAATCAATCAAAGTAAGCTCGTTATTTCGCGTTCAGGATATACTACAGTTATGGACCTAGCCAAAACTAGGACCCCGGCCTTTTTTATTCCGACACCAGGCCAATATGAACAGGAATATTTAGCAAAACGGCTGAGTCAAAATTTAATCGCCCCCTATTGTGCGCAATCTGAATTTGACCCTATACTTTTAAAACAATTAGACAGCTATGAAGGTTGGCCTGTTGGGGCCCAAAAAGAAAAGCTCGATACTTTATTTGGCATATTCCAAAGTAAATGAAAATTCAGAGCCCACACCAAACTGGCTTTCTACATATATTTTTTCATTGTGCGCTTCAATCAGGTGTTTAACAATCGCCAATCCTAGGCCACTTCCACCGACCGCCCGAGACCCACTTTTATCTACTCGATAAAATCGCTCAAAAAGGCGCCCAATATGTTTTTGTTCTACCCCTTCACCATTGTCGGTCACACGAATCAAACATCTGTTCTTATTGAGCTGATTCACGGCCACCTCGGTGGTTCCAGAGGTTTTACCATATTTTATTGAATTATCAATAAGATTAGTCAAAACTTGTTGAATGCGCTCCCGATCGGCATAAACCATTATACTGTCTTTGTACTCTTTGTCGAATACTAAAGACAAAGATTTTTCTTCCGCCTTCATTTCCAAAAGGTCAAAAGCATTTTGAATGAGTTCTATAATGTTGAAGGATTCACGCTCGAGGGTGAGTCCACCCATCTCAATTTTGGTGATCATGTCTAAATCCTTGACGATATAGATCAAGCGCTCTACTGCCTTATTGGCGCGCTGCAGATATTTTTTTCGGACTGTTTTATCCTTCATCGCTCCATCGAGAAGCGTTAAAATATATCCTTGAACAGTAAACAATGGTGTTTTTAATTCGTGAGCGACATTACCCATAAATTCTCGACGATAAGCTTCTCTGTCCTTTAAGGTGGTTAATTCTAATTGCCGATTTTCTGTAAATCGCTCTACCTCTTGGGTCAAAACATTGAGGTCAGTTGTGACCGGAGAACGCTCCATCTGCGATTGCTCAATCCCTTGAACATCTTGATATATTTTTTTTATTTGTCGGTATATAAGCCGCTCAGCGAAATACCGTATGAGGAGAAATGCCCCTGCAAAAAACAAAATACTAAGCGAGAGCCACAGCCAGAGATAGCCTTTTATTTCAAGGCTGTAATGAAGAACGAGCAACAAAAAAATAGCCATAACGGTAATTATGGCTGCCAATTTCAGGGCAAATTTGGTTGTTTGAGACTTTGGGGCAAGCATTATTCTACAAACTTATAACCAACTCCTTTTACGGTCTTGAACCTGTCATCACCAATTTTCTCACGTAATTTCCGAATATGCACGTCAATGGTACGTCCGCCGACAATAACTTCGTTACCCCAGACTACGTCCAAAATTTCTTCGCGCTTAAATACCTTGCCCGGCTTTGAAGCTAAAAGCGCCAGTAACTCAAATTCTTTTCGCGGCAACAGTAGCTCTTTTTTGTCTTTAATGATTTTATATTCTTCTCGGTTGATGACCAAATTACCCAATTTTAGGTTTTGAGGCGCATGCTGCGCTTCTCTAAATCGGCGCAATAGAGCTTTGACTTTACTGACTAATACTTTTGGCTTAACAGGTTTGGTAATATAATCGTCTGCCCCAGCTTCAAAACCCGCCAATTGAGAATAATCTTCACCTCTTGCCGTGAGAAAAGTGATAACACTCTCGGAAAGTTCTGGCATCATGCGTAGTTTTTCACAAGCTTCAATACCATCCATTTCAGGCATCATAACATCCAGAATGATCAATTTTGGATTGTATTTTTTGGCTTGCTCTAAAGCAACTAGACCGTTTTCCGCAGTAATAACGATATAGCCCTCTTGTGTTAGATTGTAACCGACGATTTCCAAAATATCAGGCTCGTCATCAACCAACAAGATTGTTATGTCTTTTTTCTTCATAACCTTTTTACAAGGATGATGATAAAGATACATTTTATTGAATGCTGGTTCAAATTTAGTCGAATTATTAACTAAAAGGTAACATAGCACTTTATTTACGTTTTATTTATAAATCGCAACTGACAATTTAAGGATTCTTACGAAATAACTCAGGCCAATCAAATGCCTTGGATTAATTTAGCCCAAGCATTTATTACGGCAGAGATCTTTTAGCCTCAACACTCTGCTTCTCCCGAAATTGCCAAATAGCTCCTCATTCAGTTTAACTATTAAAACAAAAAAATCATGAAACAACATGTATTGAGTGGGCTGTGTCTGATTATGACCCACCTCGGACCGGCCCAAGAAGTATTTATTGCTAATTTTGAACAACTGCCAACCTATAATAATCTTTATCACGACCTGTAGGACCCAAACTTACCTCATCCTCTTGTCAATAACTTTGAGGAACCCATACTCAATAGTGAATCGAATAATAATCTTCTGGGCTTCAGTGCCTTTTATACTCCATACGACGATCCAAGCACCGGGCTCAGCGATGGGGATCAGGTGGGTATTACCGATGATACAGCAACAGTTGGGTCATTTTATGAAGGAACCCAAGGCTATGTGTTGAGCGATATCGACGGAAATTTTACACTGAATTTCTCTGAAGTGACTTTGGAGAGATGGTCCGAAACCATGGTTTATTGCAGCGTCTTCATTAAAGAATCCACTTACGAGGGTGATGGAACGCAAAATGCCGCGAATTCTGATCGCTTGGCCATTTACGTATTAAACCCCCAAAGCGGTGATTAAATATATTTAATCGACACCACTGGACACGACATAGACGACCTCGATATCGAAGGACAGTGGCTTAATCTAAGTGCCCATATTCCAGAATTCGATCTGGCACAACTCATCATAGAAGCCAGAAATAATGCCAGTAATGAGGCTTTTTTCATTGATGACGTTCACTTCGAAGGTCGATTGAGCGTCCCAAATAATTTTAACCCTGCCTTAGTTGCGGCCCCAAATCCAATTGACCAATATTTTTCGCTGGCACGACGTCCCTCAGATTTAAAAGAAATCTATATTCAAAATATTTTCGGGCGCATTGTATGGCGTGGAGACACGCGTCAAAATGCTTGGACTGTAGGACATTTAACCAGTGGCTTATATTTTCTAAATATAAAAGGGCAAGAAAACATTTGGACACAAAAAATTATTAAAAAATAAAGGAGACTCATGTATTTTAAAGAGTTCTTGCCTCAATATTCATTATTTTTGGGTATGACCCTAATCGAGCAAATCAAGGAGCGTATTCTGCTCCCCTTAAGTGCCTCGGCATTCGACCAGATCGCCTTATCGCTTTTTGCTGAACAATACCACAATGTCGCTCCATTTAAAACTTATTGTGATTTATTAGGGAAAAGCCCTGAAAATATTCACCGAGTAGAAGAGATTCCTTTTTTACCCATAGAGTTCTTTAAAGGACATAGAATATTACACCAAAATGCCGCGCCCCAAGAAAAATTTCTCTCAAGCGGCACCACTGGTAGTGTGCCAAGTATTCATTATGTGGCGGACTTAAATTTTTATGAACGCTGCTTTACTACAGCATTCACAAAGGTGTATGGCCCCGTGAGTCAATATGTTGTTTTAGCCCTTTTGCCTTCCTATCTAGAGCGCAAAGGATCCTCATTGGTTTATATGACTAATGCCCTTATCAAGAAATCTGGGCATCCCAAAAGTGGGTTTTATCTGGATCAGCTAGAGGATTTACGCATATTAATGCATCAATTGAGTGCTGCCGGAGAACGGATTTTGCTCTTAGGTGTATCGTATGCTTTAATCGATTTAGCTCAGATGGGCCCTTGGGAACTTTCTGAGCAGACCATTATTATGGAAACTGGAGGCATGAAGGGGACAAGAGCCGAATGGACTAAAGCCGCCTTGCACAAAGAACTCGCCTCACGGTTTGGACTGACCCAAATTCACAGTGAATATGGCATGACCGAACTGATGTCTCAGGCCTACGCCATTTCCGAGGGTAAATTTCAGACTCCGCCGTGGATGCGCGTGCTCACCAGGGATCCCGAAGATCCCATGACTTTAGTGAATCAGCGCACTGGCGGCATCAATATCATCGATCTGGCAAATATTTATTCATGTGCCTTTATCGCTACTCAAGATTTAGGAAAAATAAACAACGACGGAAGCTTTTCACTTTTGGGTCGTTTTGACCACAGCGATATTCGAGGTTGTAATTTATTGCTCGAAGCATGAATATAAGGGCAAAAAATAAATCTCACAGTGCAAAAGGCCTGATGCTTTTCTTGGGACTTTTGTTACTACGCGCCCTCATAGAATTAGTTCATATCACCGGTCAAAATAAAACACAGCAAGATCAACCGACGAACACCCAGGAGTTATGGATCGAAAAAGACCAAGATAGTATTCTAGTGTATCGTCATGGTCGCTTTTGGCGCAATAATTACGGAACCCCTTATCAAACTCAACTCACAGTCCGAGATAAGGATGTTACTCAAGCCGTGCAATCACACCTACGCATGAATCCTGAAGGCATGACCCCTTTTTGGGGAGAACTCTACGCCCAAATGGCTCAAGAAAGTGGTCCAAAACTCGATTTAATTCTGGACGCTTTTTATCAAATTTATCTCCAACAACCTATGTCGGCAGAATTATTTGCAGAAATGGTCGTGAGTTGCATTCAAAATATTCCTTATGCTCTGGTATTCCAAGAAGCTTGTGAATCCGCAGAAAATTATCAAGGTTGGATTCAAGAATTACTCAGTGAATGCCCCGATTGTTGTCTTGGCGATCAACCTTTTGGTTTGCAAACGCCTCTGGGTTTTATGCAAAATCTAAAAGGGGATTGCGACACCCGAACTGTTTTTCTGTTTAGTGTTTTAAGTGCCTTTAATTACGATGTGGCTATTCTCAATAGCGATGTCTACCGCCACTCAATTTTGGGATTAAATTTACCTTCATCGGGCCAGTACAAACTATTTCACGGAAAAAAATATCTCGTTTGGGAGACTACCGCACCAAATCACATTTTGGGTGTATTGCCACCGCAAATAAATAACATGAATTTTTGGAATGTCGTTTTAACCCATGCACCTGAACTCAATTGACCTAACTTATCCTTAATTTTAACTCATGAACGCACCCCTTTTTTATCTGGCCTTATTTGAGATCGTCTTTTCACTACTGATCAGTGTTGGCGTCATTTACGTCTCCTATGGTATTCTTAGACGTGTCTTTTTCAAAGAAAATGATTTAAGCGGTAAAGACATGGCATTTACCGTATTGACCTCTGGTTTGGTCTTGAGCATAGGTCTTATATTAAGTGAAATCTTACCCCAAATAACCCAAGTGGTCCGGGTAGCAACCAACCAAGGCAGTAGTCCGGACTACCAGACCATAGTCCTTTACGCGGCGCTTTACCTGACCATTGGATTTTTTATCGCTCTTATGATTAATACGGCTGTGTTTGGTCTGTTTTCATTGTTAACTCAAGGCATTCATGAGTATCGTGAAATACGCAATAACAATCTCGCTGTAGCTTTGATTGTTGCTGTTACCATTATCAGTATTACCTTGATTTTAAAAGAAAGTATCGCCGTGTTGATCAGTGCCCTTTTGCCTTATCCCCAAGCAACCCACTATTTGTAGTCGCGGGGGCCGTATTCATCGACTAAAATGAACGACTTATTTGTCATTTCAACCACTATTCCAAATACAGAATTTTTAGGCTGTTTTAAGAATGAAGTAATTCTTCTTGCCACGTTGTAAAAGGATAAATTGATTGTCAATTAAATCCTGAGCCCCTATAACATAAGTGCTCTCAACCTTAGATTTATTAATGTAAATGCTTTGTTGATCCAAAGCACGTCGCGCCTCACCGTTGGATTTTAAAAACCCTGATTTCTCAACAAGGGCAGCAACAATATTGAGTCCTGCATCAAGCTCATCCCGACTTATCTCGGCTTGGGGGACCCCGTCAAATACTTCTAAAAAAGTACTTCGATCAAGGCGCTTAAGCTCTTGATCGGTGGCATTACCGAACAAAATTTCAGAGGCTAAAAGGGCATTTTGATACTGCGCCGATCCGTGAACTGTCTGCGTGACCTCTTGAGCCAGTCTTTTTTGTAGGGCCCTCAAATGCGGAGCTTGTTGATGCGCAGTAATGAGTTCATCTATGATTTCGCGATCCAAAAACGTAAATATTTTAATGTAGCGCTCGGCATCTTCATCACTTGTGTTGAGCCAATACTGGTAAAATTTATAGGCAGAAGTTCTTTTGGGATCCAACCAAATATTGCCCCCTTCACTTTTACCAAATTTGCTCCCATCACTTTTGGTGATTAAGGGACACGTCAGGGCGTAGCCTTTGGATTGACCAATGCGACGAATTAACTCCGTCCCTGTAGTGATATTGCCCCACTGGTCGCTCCCTCCCATCTGCAAGGTGCAGTCATAATCTTTAAACAAATGTAAAAAGTCATAACCTTGAACTAACTGATAAGTAAATTCTGTAAAGGACATACCATCACCCTCTTCTCCATTGATTCTGTTTTTTACCGAATCTTTGGCCATCATATAATTAACCGTAATGTGCTTACCGACATCACGGATAAAATCTAATAAACTAAAGGACTTCATCCATTCATAATTATTGACCAGAAGTCCTTGATTTTCAGCACCACTGTCAAAATCCAAAAACTGAGATAATTGTGATTTCACACATTCTTGATTGTGGCCCAAGGTTTCTTCATCCAAAAGTTGACGCTCGCTGGATTTGCCTGAGGGATCTCCAATCATACCCGTTGCGCCCCCGACAAGAGCCACTGGCCGGTGTCCACATCTTTGAAAATGAGCCAAAAGCATAATCGGCACAAGGTTCCCTATATGCAGAGAATCCGCAGTGGGATCAAAGCCAACATAAGCTGAACGCATCGTCTCATTGAGATGCTCCTCGGTATCGGGCATCACATCATGAATCATTCCTCTCCACTGCAGCTCTTGTATAAAGTTTTTTGGCATGGCTTTTTTGATTTAGGGCAAAGATAATGGCCTAATTGAAAAAACTAAAGTTCCCCTGTGATTATTTCCACCAATAGAAGGGAAAGCAGTACCTTAGACCTATGATACTGGTTACAGGTGGCTCAGGTTTTTTAGGCGCTCATTTGCTGGCACAACTAACACAAAAATATCCCCATGTTCGATCGCTTTATCGCAATCCAAAAGGGCTTGAAAAAGTGCGCGAGGTATTTGGATATTATTTTGATGACCCAACGGTCTTTTTTGACAAAATAGAGTGGATTCGTTGCGATTTAAATGACATTACCACACTTTCCGAAGCGTTACATGGCATATCAGAAGTTTATCATGTAGCCGGTCTGATCAATTTTGAATGGCGTAGACATCGTGAGCTAAAAAACACCAACACAATTGGAACGGCGAATTTGGTAGACTGTTGCCTAGAAGCCCAAGTAAAAAAACTATGTTATATCAGCAGTATCGCGGCTCTTGGCCAAAGGTCAAATGATCAGCCGCAGGACACTTTTGAGCCAGGAATAATTAAAGATCCTTATGGCTTGACCAAATACGGTGGTGAATTGGAGGTTTGGCGCGGTGCGCAAGAAGGGCTGCAAGTGACCATTCTAAGACCGGGCGTCATATTGGGAGAGGGTTTTTGGCGCAGTGGAAGTAGTTTTCTACTAAAGTTTGTCAGTACCGAACCCAAATGGTATCCTCCTGGAGGTACAGGATTTGTAGATGTTCAAGATGTCGTGAGATTCGCCACAAAACTCATGGAGGAGGCGAAACACAATTTATCCCTCATCTTGGTTGGACACAATATGAGCTATTTCGATGTTTTACAAAAAATTGGGCGTGCATTAGGATCACAAAAACCACCAAAATGGGCTATTCCTCGATGGGTCGGGGTGCTGGCTCATTATTTGGATTTTGTGCGTGCTTGGGTTACGGGTGCCCCTCAAAAATTGCCTAAAGCTTATATCGATGCCATGTTTGAACCTACTTCATACGATGGAAAGCCGGCTGAACTGCAGACACAACTCAATTATACGAATCTCGAGCAAACACTTAAGAGGATATGTGATCGAGCGCCCTATCGCCTAATGAATTAACAACTTTTCCCGCGCCAAATCCAAGTAAAAAAGGCTATTAATAAGGCGACTATTCTTGACTGATCGCAGGAATAATATTCTGATTCAACACATTGTTTTTGACAGAATCCAGCATCGCCTCTTTGTCTTTCTTTTGTTGTTCTGCGTCAATTAAGGCAATTGAATCCAGAGATTTTTTTACTATCGAAAGCTCCTTTTCTACCCCCTCTAAAATCCGCATATAAGGATCAATTTGGGCAGAATAATAGGCGGTATTTTGAGCAAACTGCAAACTGTCGATACCGTATTTGGCATATAAAATGGAGTCCAATTGGACTCCGCCCATACGTAAGACTCTATTGTTATTACTCCTAGCGGCATTACCGATGTAGGCCTCTACCAAAATATCCACCATTTGCGATTCCGGAATCATCTGCTTTGGCGGCTCAGGACGAACCACATCTTGGCAACCTAGAAGCTGGACCAGAATCAGAACCAATGAAAGATACTTTAGGCAAAAAATAAGGTATGCTTTTGAATCAACTAGGTTCGTAGCTGGAGGTAAGGACATCACTTTTATTTTCTTATTCAAGAATTCCATTATTTTGGATTAACGATTGAATAAAAGTCGCTCTCCGAAGGTACGTTGAGGAAACAGTCCATCGGTGTAAACCAATTGTCCATTGACAAGTGTATGCATCACACGTGCTTGAAACACATTGCCCTCAAAAGGCGACCAACCGCTTTTATATAGAATATTAGACTTTTTTACTGTCCAAGGGGCGTTAAGGTCCACCAAAACCAAATCTGCTTTGTAGCCCTCACGTACAAACCCTCGATCTTTAATGTCAAAAAGTTTTGCCGGATTATGAGCAAATTTCTCGACAATTTTCTCCAGCGAAATAACTCCTTGGTGATAAAGTTCTATAAGTGCGACAAGAGCGTGTTGCACGAGAGGCCCCCCCGATGGAGCGCTAGTATATTTGTTAGATTTTTCTTCGATAGTATGAGGCGCGTGGTCTGTGGCAATCACATCGATACGATCTTCTAAAAGGGCCTTGCGCAAACCAGCACGGTCAGCATCAGTTTTTACTGCCGGATTCCATTTTATTTTAGACCCCAAACGAGCATAGTCCGCATCACTAAACCACAAGTGGTGAATACAAACCTCTGCGGTAATACTCTTTTTAGTGACCTCAGCATTGGCCTTAAACAAGCCCGTCTCTTTTGCTGTAGATAAATGGAAAACATGCAAACGGGCCCCTTGTTTTTTGGCCAACTCTATCGCCTTAGAACTCGAAAGATAGCAAGCTTGCTCGGATCGAATGACCGGATGCAAGGCCATGGGAATATCATCACCGTATTTTTGAGTCTGGAGCTCCAGATTTCTCCGAATAGTCGCTTCATCCTCACAATGCACCGAAATAACCATTTTAGTATTTTTAAAAATAGCCTCCAGCACTTGTGGGTCATCGACCAGCATATTGCCTGTAGAAGACCCTAGAAAAAGTTTAATTCCCGCTACTTTGGTTGCATCTGCCTTTATTAAATCTTCTAAATTATCATTGGTCCCACCGAGCATAAATGAATAGTTCGCCCATGAACTACCCGCAGCAATAGCAAACTTTTCTTCAACTTTTTCCATCGTTGTGGCTTGTGGTAAGGTATTGGGCATTTCGATAAAACTCGTAATGCCTCCGGCCACAGCAGCCTTAGATTCGGACTCTATTGTTGCTTTGTGGGTCAATCCAGGCTCTCTGAAGTGAACTTGATCATCAATCATTCCGGGCATAAGATATAACCCATCGGCATCGATAACTCGAGTATGAGGGGATTTTGCGCTTATGGTTGATGCGATTTCTTGTATGCGATCACCGACTACCAAAACGTCACAAGTATCGATTTTGCCTTCATTCACCAGTTGTGCATTCTTAATCAATACGGATTGATTCATAGATCTAATCTTTTAAATAATTGTTTAAAGCGCATGTTTAGGACCCCAAAAATAGCCTCAGAAATAATGCCTTTGGACATTTTAGAAGCCCCTTTGGTTCTGTCTGTGAAAATAACCGGTATTTCTTTAATCTTAAATCCTTTGAGAAAAGCTTTGTATTTCATTTCTATTTGAAAGGCATAACCTACAAAACGGATCCGGGTTAAATCCAAAGATTCGAGTACTCGTCTTTGATAACATACAAATCCTGCCGTGGTATCCTTTATATCCATTCCTGTGATCCATTGCACATATTTCGAAGCCCCCCAAGAGAGTAAAACTCGACTCATAGGCCAATTCACAACATTTACACCTGTAATATAACGGGAGCCAATGGCCATATCATAGTTATCTTTAGTACAGGCATTATATAGCCTTATCAAATCGTTAGGGTTGTGCGAAAAATCAGCATCCATCTCAAAAATCAAGTCATAATCTCTGCTTAATGCCCATTCAAATCCTGCAAGATAGGCGCGGCCCAGGCCTGACTTCTCGGGGCGCTTAAGCAAATGTAAATGATTGGGAAATTCCGACATTAATTTTTCAACGATACCAGCGGTGCCATCTGGAGAACCATCATCCACCACCAGCACCGAAAATATGCGTTGGAGCGAAAACACATTGCGCAAAAGCTTTTCAATGTTTTCTGATTCGTTAAAAGTTGGAATTATAATGAGACCTTCGGCCATTTCAAAACTTTGTCCAAAGGTACTTTTTTTTCGTCACAGGGCCTTACTCAAAGCCCTTTTGACTGATTAAAAAACTAAAAAATTAGCGTAATTTTAGGAATTGTATGGAACACTTACTCAGGGCAGATTTAAACCGAGATTGGTTGTCGCTATTGCTTATTGGGGCATTCGTAATCTTAGGGATTTTGCGTTATCAATTTCCCAGACGCATGGTGGAATTGATGTTGCTTCCCATTAATGATAAGTATTTCACTTTAGAGGGTAGGCAAAAAGGCCTTGGACACCCCTTTAATCTCGTTATGTTGGTGATTCAAATCATTACATTCGGACTAATACTTGCGGCCCTTATAATGATCGAGCGTTCCTCCATTGAATCCATTGATTATGAAGTCTTTTTGAGCGCAATTTTAATGGTCAGCATCTACTTAATTCTGCGCTATAGTTTGGATTGGGCAGTTGGATACATTTTTAATTGTCAGAAAATTTTATCAGTTTACCGATATCAAAGACTGAGCTTTCACCACTTGATCTCCCTGGTCCTATTATTTTTATTTACCGCTGCATATTTTAGCCGAACATCATTTGAAATGATAACCCCTGTATTTTTGACAGGGGTTATTTTTGGGCTACTTGTAACACTATTTTATAGTGTCAGACGTAATTCCACGACCCTAATTACAAACTTCTTCTATTTTATTTTGTACATTTGCGCACTTGAAATAGCACCATATGCCCTACTGTATCAGGCAGCTATGGCATGAGGATAAATCTTAGAGGCTTATGAAGGTGAAAACTATTTTAGTGTCCCAACCCGAACCAAAAGTTGAAAATTCTCCATATTTCGACCTAGTCGACAAACAAAAAGTCAAGATTGACTTCCGTCCATTTATCCATGTGGAAGGGGTATCGAGCAAGGATGTTCGCACTCAAAAAGTGGACTTAAGTCATTATTCGGCGATTATTTTAACCAGCCGCAATTCTGTGGATCACTTTTTTCGTATCGCAGAAGAATTGAGATTCAAGGTGCCGGACACCATGAAATATTTTTGCCAAAGCGAGGCAGTAGCCTACTATCTCCAAAAGTATGTCGTCTATCGCAAGCGTAAAATATATGTAGGTAAACGAACTTTTACAGAACTCTCTCCGCTGATTAAGAAATACAAAAATGAGAAGTTTCTTTTACCCTCTTCTGATAAATTGAAGCCTGAGGTGCCGACCGTATTGGATGATTTAGGGGTGCAGTGGAAACAAGCCACGTTTTACAAGACTGTTATTAGTGATTTATCAGATTTGCGCGATGTTTATTATGATATTTTAGTCTTTTTTAGTCCTAGTGGCATCGAGTCTTTATTTGAGAATTTCCCAGATTTTAAACAGAATGATACCCGCATTGCTGTTTTCGGAAACACCACAATCAAAGCGGCCACAAACAAGGGACTAAGAGTAGATATTCAGGCGCCAACTCCGGAAACTCCATCCATGACTATGGCTCTTGAACGCTATATTAAAAGCGTAAATAACAAGAAATAAGTTGCGCTAGACCAGAGGCCCTCCCGCCATAATTTCATCGTTGGCGTAGGAGTCAAATTTTTTAAAGTTCTCTTTAAACGAATCGGCTAATTTGTGTGCCGTCTTATAATAAGATTGGTCGTTATTCCAAGTTTTTCTCGGACTCAAAACTTCTGTAGGTACACCAGGACATACACGTGGTTGGGACACACCAAAAATAGAGTGTATGTGGTAGTTGCCCTTGTTCGCCTCTTCGAGTGAGCCATTCATTGCTGCAGTAATCATCGCACGAGTATAACTCAATTTCATGCGCTTTCCGACGCCATAAGAACCCCCGGTCCAACCAGTGTTTACTAACCAGACGTTAACCCCAGCAGCCTGCATTTTATTACTGAGCATTTCGGCATACACGGTCGGGTGTAGAGGCATAAATGGCGCTCCAAAACATGCCGAAAAACTCGGTACTGGCTCTATAATCCCGGCTTCGGTCCCCGCAACCTTAGCGGTATAACCGCTGATAAAATGATAGGCAGCTTGACCCGGTGAGAGCTTTGAAATAGGCGGCAAAACGCCAAAAGCATCTGCAGTTAAGAAAAATATATTTTTTGGGTGATGCCCTATTGAGGGCGTCTGAATATTGGGAATGTGTTCTATGGGGTAGCTTACACGCGTATTTTGCGTGATGGAGGTGTCAGCATAATCAACAACGCCATGATCATCCATAATTACATTCTCCAGAATAGCTCCTGGTTTTATGGCTCGATAAATATCTGGCTCATTGTCAAGGCTCAAGTTGATCACTTTGGCATAACACCCTCCCTCAAAGTTAAATACTGTATCTTCTTTAGTCCAACCGTGCTCATCGTCGCCAATTAACCGACGTAGGGGATCTGCCGATAAAGTTGTTTTTCCGGTTCCTGAGAGTCCAAAGAAAATTGAAGTATCTCCATCTTCGCCAACATTGGCAGAACAGTGCATGGGCAGGGTATTGTGCTCGACAGGCAATATGAAATTTAGTGCAGAGAAAATGCCTTTCTTAATCTCACCGGTATACCCTGTTCCCCCGATCAAGGCGATTTTTCTGGTAAAATTTAAAATCGCAAAATTGTGTTGCCTCGTTTTATCGCGCTTAGGATCTGCCATAAAGCCTGGAGCATTGACAATCAACCAATCTGGTGTAAATGAATCCAAGGAATCTTGATCAGGACGCAAAAACATATTGGAGGCAAACATATTGCTCCAAGGATATTCGTTGATGACGCGAATATTCAGTTTATAATTAGGATCTGCACAGGCATAAGCATCCCTAACGTATAATTCCTTTTCTCCGAGATACTGGGTAACATGCTGATAAAGAGAATCAAAGTCCGATGGCTCAAAGGGAATATTCACAGGGCCCCACCAAACTTTGTCTTGAGTAATTTCATCCTTAACAATGAAGCGGTCCTTTGGAGAGCGACCGGTAAATTCGCCAGTATTAACTGCCAATGTGCCATTATTGGTCTCAAGCCCCATCCCTCTATCGATGGTAGCTTTTTGAAGTTCCTCTGGAGATAACTGGTAGTGAATTTGGGCCCCTACGATTCCATATTGATCGAGCGAAATCGATTTCGAATTTTCGGACGTCTGCATTGGTCTTGCGTTAGATTGTATCTGCAAAAATAAAAAATCCTCTCCGGAATCGGAGTTTAATTAACAGACTTTATCAGCGACTTTTTTTCAATACACCCCAACCCAAAGCAAACCAGCCGAGGATTAACAAAAACCCACCAATAGGTGTTAAAAGCCCGATAAATTTAAAATCAAATGTTAGTAAACTCGCTGCAGACAAAAGATAAAGAGATCCAGAAAAACACAGAATTCCTAGGCCCATAAGTCGAAAAATCCAAGGCTTAATGCGACTCGATATTTTATGACTCGCCCAAGTGGTGATCAACACTAAAAGATGAAAGACTTGATAGAAAAAACCGATCTCGAAACGCTTATATTCATCCGGTGTAATTGCATTTTGTAATCCATGGGCGCCCCAAGCACCTAATGCCACTGTGAATGCCCCCAAAAGGCTCAATAACAGTCCGTGAATTTTATCTCTATGGTGCATTTGGTCCAATTCTTATTTTCTATATTCGTCAAAACAACTGAAGACCTTTAGTAACAAAAATTAGAACATGCGTCATATTTTAGTCATCGGTGCTGGACGATCTGCCACAAATCTAATTAATTATCTCGCACAAAAAGCAGCGGATGAGCGATTGCAAATTACCGTAGCCGATTTATCCCTTGAGGCCGCTAATAAAAATATTATGGGCATGGGGCATACTCGCGGTATTGCTTTGGATGTCAGCAATCAATCTCAGCGCCAAGCTTTGATTCAAAAGCACGATCTAGTCATTTCTATGCTTCCAGCTCATATGCATATGGAGGTGGCTAGAGATTGTTTGGCATATGGTAAACATATGGTGACTGCCTCCTATATCAGTCCTGCTATGGAACAACTCGATTCTGAAGTTCGTGCAAAAAATTTGGTCTTTATGAACGAATGTGGCTTAGATCCTGGTATTGATCACATGAGCGCCATGAAGATCATCGATGACATTCGCGCTCAAGGGGGTAATATGCTCCTATTTGAGTCCTTTACTGGGGGTTTAATTGCTCCTGAAAGCGACACCAATCTTTGGCACTATAAATTTACTTGGAATCCACGCAATGTCGTCTTGGCTGGTCAAGGAGGGGCTGCAGAATTCATTCAAGAAGGGACCTATAAATACATTCCCTATCATCGTCTTTTTAGAAGAACTGAGTTTTTGGATATAGAGGGGCATGGGCGATTTGAAGCCTACGCGAACAGAAATTCATTAAAATATCGTTCTATTTACGGACTAGAAGACATCTTAACGCTTTATCGTGGCACTATCAGACACGTTGGTTTTAGCAAGGCCTGGAATATGTTCGTTCAACTAGGGATGACCGATGACAGTTATCGTATTCCAAATTCTGAAAACTTGACCTATAAAGAGTTTGTCAACTTATTTTTACCCTACTCCCCGACAGATTCTGTCGCTTTGAAGTTACGCCATAATTTGAAAATTGATCAAGACGATCTTATGTGGGGCAAACTCGAAGAGCTCGATTTGTTCAATACCGAGAAAACCATTGGTATTCCCAATGCGAGCCCAGCTATGGCCCTACAAAAAATTTTAATGGATCAATGGACACTTCAGCCTCATGACAAGGATATGATCGTGATGTATCACAAATTTGGTTACGAACTCAATGGCACTAAAAAACAAATTGACAGCAATATGGTACTCATAGGAGAGGATCAAACCAATACTGCCATGGCTAAAACTGTAGGGCTTCCCGTGGCCATTGCTGCACTTAAAATCCTGAATGGTGTGATTAAAAATCCTGGGGTGCAATTACCCATTACCAAAGAGGTATACGCTCCAATCCTGGAAGAATTGGCAGAATATGGTGTTGTTTTTCAGGAACATCACGTCCCATATATGGGTTATAACCCAAACAATGTCGCAGGATAATATGTGATTTATCGTCGGTCTAGAAAAACCATGATGAAATACATCAGGGTAGCCAATGACCCAAGCGCAGCGACTACATAAGTTCTGGCGGCCCAATTAAGCGCGTCTTCAGCACCATGAAGTTCTTCTGCGGTCACCATATTTTTGGTTTTTAACCAAACCAAAGCCCTTTTGCTCGCATCGAATTCCACGGGCAAAGTGATTACGGAAAATGCGGTAGTGGTGGCAAAAAGCAAGATTCCCAACAAAAATAAAGAACTCCCAAGAGCTGATCCAGTCGCCGATAGAATGATTCCCATCATAATGACAAAATTGGACAACTTACTGGCTACACCTACCATAGGCACAATCGAAGAACGCATGGTAAGCCATGAATATGCCTGAGCATGTTGCACCGCGTGTCCACATTCATGCGCCGCAACAGCCGCTGCCGCCGCATTGCGCTCATGATATACAGATTCGCTGAGATTAACGGTTTTATTCATCGGATTGTAATGATCCGTGAGTTGGCCTGGTGTAGAAATAACCTGAACATCATAGATTCCATTGTCTTGAAGCATCTGCTCAGCGATTTCCTTTCCACTCATTCCATTGCGCAAATGCAATTTACTGTAATGCGCAAATTTCTTTTTAAGGGTATTGCTCACCCACCAGCTTGCCAAAAAAATTAGCCCTGCTAAAAGATAATATCCAGACATAATTTAAATCTTAAGGTTCAAAAAAAATGTGTCAAATCTAATGCCAAAACAATATTATATTATTCATATGACATTCTGACGGAAGATCAGTAAAAAAACTAGCCGACTATATTCACGATTTTTCCCGGCACCACAATTACTTTCTTAGGGGTTCTTCCGTGCAATTGGGCAGCAGTACGCTCATCGGCCATTACTGCGGATTCAATTTCTTCTTTAGACAGATCCGTAGCCAGCTCAAGAGTAAATCTGGTTTTACCATTAAATGAAATAGGGTATGTTTTGATGGATTCCACCAAATACTTTGGATCGTACTTCGGATAAACCACTGATGCTATACTTTCATCATGACCCAGTTTCGCCCAAAGTTCTTCGGCAATATGTGGCGCATAAGGCGCAATTAAAACTGCGAGAGATTCAAGGATATCCCGCTCATAGGCCTTAAGGGCCGTTAATTCATTTACGGCAATCATAAAAGTGCTGACCGAAGTATTAAAACTAAACTCCTGAATATCGGCGTTGACCTTTTTTATGGTTTTGTGCAAAACCTTCAATGCCTCTTCAGATGGGGTCTGCTCAGAAACATGAAAAGACTCGGCCTCGCCACTGTGGTATAGCTTCCAAAGTTTTTTCAAAAACCCGTGCACCCCAGTAATTCCTGCTGTACTCCAAGGTTTTGACTGCTCTAGAGGCCCCAAAAACATCTCGTATAAGCGCAGGGTGTCAGCGCCATATTGATCGCAAATATCATCCGGGTTGACCACGTTGAACTTGGACTTTGACATTTTTTCTACCTCTCTTTTGACCTTAAAAGTGCCATCTGCCTCCGTGACCACCTCAGCCGCGCTATATTCTGGGCGCCAAGTCACAAATTGCTCGACATCTAATTCATTGCTCAAAGACACCATAGAAACATCGCAATGTACACTTTGTAGCATCTGAGGTTCATAATCTTTTATTCGACCAACTGAAACCAATTGTTTGCCATCAGCAGTACGATAAACAAAAGCACTTTCCCCCAGAATCATACCCTGATTGATCAACTTTTTAAAAGGCTCATCTACTGCAACAAATCCACGGTCAAAAAGGAATTTTACCCAGAATCTACTGTAGAGCAAATGCCCGGTAGCGTGCTCGCTTCCCCCTATATATAAATCTACAGAACCCCAGTAATTTAAGGCCTCGGAACTCGCAAACTCAGATTGATTGCTTGAATCCATATAGCGGAAAAAGTACCAGCTACTGCCTGCCCAACCCGGCATGGTATTGAGCTCCAAGGGGAATACCGTATCGCAATCAATATTTTGATTGGCCACAACACAATTTTGAGCCGTATCCCAGGCCCACTTATCGGCACGTCCCAATGGTGGATCTCCATCTTCGGTAGGCAAATAGGCATCTACCTCTGGCAAAACTATGGGTAAATGCTCAGCATCAATCATTTGAGGTAGACCATTTTTATAATAAACTGGGAAAGGTTCCCCCCAGTAGCGCTGACGACTAAATACGGCATCGCGCAATCTATAATTAATCGTCCCTTGACCATGACCACATTGTTCCAGCGCCTCTATGGCGGCGGCACAGGCATCCTGATAGTTTAATCCGCTGAGAAAGTCGCTCTGATCTATAACACATGGATCTTTTAAGGTGTAGGCCTCGTTTTCAATCGAAACATCTTTAAAGATATTCGGAATAGGCAAATCAAAGTGTTTGGCAAAATCAAAATCTCGCTGATCTCCGCAAGGAACCGCCATAACGGCTCCCGTGCCATAGCCGGCCAAAACATAATCCCCAATCCAAATGGGGACCTGCGCCCCGCTCAAGGGATGGATGGCGTAAGCCCCTGTGAATACCCCGCTGATACTTTTTACATCGGCCATACGCTCGCGCTCGCTTCGCTGAGCACTCGCTGCCACATAGTTATCCACGGCTTGTTTTTGCTCAGGGGTAGTGAGCGCGACAACTAATTCATGCTCTGGGGCTAGAGTCAAAAAGCTGACGCCAAATATGGTGTCAGGACGCGTAGTAAACACCTCGATTTGTCCTTGGTGACCTTTGATGTCAAAACGGACCGAAGCCCCGACAGAGCGACCAATCCAATGTCTCTGAGATTCTTTTAGGGGTTCAGGCCAATCGATTTTATCCAGACCGTCGAGTAAACGCTGAGCATATGCAGTTATGCGCATACTCCACTGCTTCATTTTTTTGCGCACTACAGGGTGGCCCCCACGTTCTGAAACACCATTAACAATTTCATCATTGGCCAAAACTGTACCTAAAGCGGGGCACCAATTGACCTCAGACTCTGCCAAATAGGTCAAGCGAAATTCACTTAAAATCGCCTCTTTTTGTTCTAGACTAAAGTCCTGCCACTGAGCTGGAGTAAAACTAGGGTACTCTTGACCCATAGCTTCGCTCCCGTCGCGCTCAAAAATCTCGATTAATTCAGCAATGGGTCTGGCCTGATCTTTCTGCGGGTCATACCAACTCTCAAAGAGTTGAATAAAAATCCACTGAGTCCAACGGTAATAGTCGGAGTTTGAAGTACGCACTTCCCGCTGCCAATCAAAACTAAAGCCCATACGGTCGAGTTGCTGACGATAGCGGGCTATATTTTCTTGTGTTGTTTTACTGGGATGCTGTCCCGTTTGTATGGCGTATTGTTCTGCGGGCAAACCAAAACTGTCATAACCCTGAGGATGCAAAACATTATATCCTTTATGGCGCTTGTAACGGGCGTAGATATCACTGGCAATATATCCTAAAGGATGGCCTACGTGAAGCCCGGCCCCGGAGGGATAAGGAAACATATCCAGCACATAAAACTTGGGTCGATCACCAGCATTGTTACTGGCGGCAAAAGTTTGGTTCTGAGCCCAATAACTCTGCCATTTTTCCTCAATAGAGCGAAATGTATACTTACTCATAATGTACTGATATAAAAACCTTGACCGTTTTATCGGCCTCAAATTTACGCCTATTGACCGAAAGAGAAAAGTTTAATCCAGAGGTATTGAGTCATCCCAAAATTCCTCGTATTTTAGCAGTGAATCTGCCAGTGCTATGAGTCGTTCCTTCGAAAAATTTCAAAAAAGACGCTTGATTTCTTCTTATATCTCTGCGATCATGAGTATCGGGCTGGTTTTATTTCTATTGGGGTTTTTGGGTCTTATATTGATCAATTCTAAAAAAGTGGCAGACCACTTTAAGGAGCAGATTGCATTGACTATTTTTCTCAAAGACGATGCGCGTAGTGTAGAAATTGATCAATTACAACAAACCATCGGACTTGCTGCGTATACAAAAAATTCAGTTTTTGTCTCCAAACAGCAAGCGGCAGAAGAGCACAGTGCCCTGATTGGCGAAAATTTTATGGAATTTCTCGGAGACAATCCTCTCAAAAATAGTATTGATGTCTTCTTGTTGGCAGAGTTCGTTACCGCCGAGGATATTGAAAACATCCAAAACGAATTACTCCAAAACAGTTTCGTTGAATCGGTGAATTATGACAAGCCTCTTATTGTACTCTTAAACGACAATATCAAAAAAATCAGCTTTTGGGTGCTCATTGTTAGTGGTGTATTTTTGGTCATCGCCATAGTCCTTATCAATAATTCTATACGCCTTTCTGTTTACGCAAAACGATTTACCATTAAAACTATGCAACTTGTAGGCGCTACTAAAAGTTTTATTCGCGCTCCTTTTGTGCGCCAAAGTATTTTGTTTGGCACTTTGGGTGCCATTATCGCCATTATGGGTCTTTTTGCCGTCCTTTGGGCCTTGAATCAGTATTTCCCTGAATTAGATATTATTGGAGATGTGCAAGGTCACCTTTGGCTGGCGCTTTTTGTTTTAGGGTCAGGGATTGTCATAAGCGGCTTAAGTACGTTTTTTGCCACACGACGCTTTTTAAACTTGCGCAGCGACGAATTGTATTATTAAGGCAAAAAAGAAAAAACGTAACTTAGCAGCGCGTACTTTAGGCAGAATTTTAGACCACTATGGGGGAACAAAAAAGAAAAAAAGAACAAGCTGAATCGTCGTTTGTTTTTCATAAAACCAACTATAAAATCATGCTCGCCGGTTGCGCCTTTATTGCCTTGGGCTTTATACTCATGACGGGGGGAGGAAGCGACAACCCTGAAGTATTCAATCCAGAAATATACAGTTGGCGCAGAATTCGATTGGCCCCTGCCCTGATTCTGATAGGATTTGGACTCGAAGTCTATGCCATCCTTAAGCCCCACGGCAAATCTGAGTCATGAATTACTGGGAAGCCATAATACTGGCCATTATTGAGGGGTTAACCGAGTTTTTACCTGTATCCTCTACAGGACACATGATTATCGCCTCTTCTTTTTTTGGCATCGCTCAGGAGGAGTTTACCAAATTATTTACCATAGCCATTCAACTAGGAACCATTCTCAGTGTCGTAGTGCTCTATTTCAAACGGTTTTTTCAATACTTTGATTTTTATAAAAAATTACTGGTCGCTTTTTTACCGGCAGTTGTTTTAGGACTTCTGCTCAATGATCTGATTGATCAACTCCTTGAGAGCCCAGTAACTGTGGCCATTTCTTTGATCATCGGCGGCACTATACTCATTAAGGTCGATCAATGGTTTGGGCAAGGTTCAGATTCCGAGATCAGTTATAAAACAGCCTTCCTTATTGGTTTTTTTCAATGCCTCGCCATGATCCCAGGGGTCTCGCGAAGTGGGGCCAGTATTGTTGGCGGGATGAGTCAAAAGCTTTCGAGGACCGCCGCTGCAGAATTTTCTTTTTTTCTCGCTGTCCCGACTATGTTAGGTGCTACGGCTAAAAAATCGTTTGACTATTATCAAGCAGGATTTTCTTTGACCCAAGAACATATTAACCTGCTTATTTTGGGCAACGTCGTCGGTTTTCTTGTAGCTCTTATCGCGATCAAATCATTTATCAATTACTTGAGTCGAAGTGGCTTTAAATTATTTGGTTATTATCGGGTAATTATAGGTATCACGCTGCTGGCATTACACTTTTTTGTTCATCCTTTGAGTTTGGTCTAATGACAGACAACCCATTTGTACAAGGCCAAGTCATCCTGATCGATAAACCTCTGAATTGGACTTCATTTCAGGTTGTCAATAAAGTACGCTGGCTCATCCGAAAGCATTTTGGGCTAAAAAAACTAAAAGTGGGCCACGCAGGGACACTAGATCCTTTGGCCACAGGACTATTGATTCTATGTACTGGGTCAATGACCAAATCTATTGAAAGTTTTCAGGGACAAGAGAAAAAGTATACAGGGCGTTTGAAACTCGGGGCTACCACTCCAAGTTATGACTTAGAAACACAGGTCGACCAAACCTTTGAATATGCGCATATCAACACCGATATGCTCCACGCAACTACAGAGCAGTTTACTGGTAAAATTTTGCAAAAACCGCCTATTTTTTCGGCTATTAAGCAGGACGGAAAAAGATTGTATACCCTAGCTCGTGAGGGTAAAACTACTGAAGTTCCTGAGCGGGAAATTTCTATAGAGGAATTTCAAATAACACATATCTCTATGCCAGAGGTGGAATTTGCCGTACGATGCAGTAAAGGCACCTATATTCGCTCCTTAGCTCATGATTATGGGCAGGCACTAGAGAGCGGTGCGCATTTAACCGCATTGCGCCGCACGGCTATTGGAAATTTTTCAGTGGACAATGCTTTGAGTATTGAAGCTTTTGAGGCCTCTCTCGGGGCTGAGTCCGTTTAAATGTAGTGTTTATAACTTGAGGATCTGTCGTTGCACCCGTCCAAAGCTGCCTTCAAATTGAACCCACAACACCCCCTGCCAGGTAGAGTTTAATTCTAATCGATAATTACCATGGCCTTGTGGAATCATTCCGCGATAAAGTTCTTGACCCAAAACGTTATAAATGCTGACTTTAACCGACTCGTGAATCTGGTTAAGTCTGAACTCCACAGATCCTGTAGTCGGGTTCGGTACTGCAGCAGAAATAAAGTGCATTGATGCAAGATCCTCTACAGATAAATTCCCCACATTAATGGTCCAATACCCGTCTGGCGCGACCAAGGGTCGCGCGAGGGTTTTCCCAGAATTCGCCGTGGCTTGAATATAGTAATCCACTTGACTTGCCATATTGGGCATCGTAAGATCAGCACTCCATACCTCATTCCCGATAAAAGTCATCGGTGTTGCTACAAAATCTCCTGAGGCCTCTCGCGAGTAAACTATGGCTTCTTGAATACCTGAGCTATGCTCGATACGGGCGTCGATCGTAACTGTCGCAGCTTGAGCAGCCTCATATACAGGCTGATGGACAATCCAAAGCGGCTCGTCTACTCCTATGGTATGGGTGATGCAGTGTATGGCCCCGAGTAATGAAATTAAATTTTCCCCTGAATTATCGACATCAATACCTACAATATTGTAGCCTGGTAAGAGTTCTTGCCAACGGGCCAATGCAGGCTCGTCTACCTCAGGGCGATAGGTTGGGACAATCACTGTCTTGTTTATGAAAACCGCATTTGTAAAAGTGCGATAATATCCCCCATTATCAGGATACAAACCGGAACTGCTCGGTGGTGCTGGAATCCACTCTACCTTGTAGGGAGTCCCAAAAACTGATGGATAATTCGCCACAACCTCTTGTATATTGGCTTCTATTTGAGGACCGTCCGCAACCCCAGGCGGATATTCACTCACCAGAAGAGTCTCCTCATCTAATAACTTCATATGCATATCAATATGATGTATCACATCATAGGGCAGGGTTGGCATTTTTATATAGCGATCTATACCCATGTATGCATTCATAATGGCGTCAATTTCAGCTTCTGTTTTTGCGCTAACACCATATGGATTTCCAGGAGCGTTTTCATCGAGTATTAGGTCGGAGGCAAAAGCGGTCCCTAAGCCATCACTCATAAAATTACCCCCTGTATTGACCAAATCATTGGTTCCGGTATTGGTGATGTAAATCGGTAGATTTAGTAATGACGCATGGGCCGAAGGCATAACATCATCATTAGGGCGAGGTCTATTATAAATCCAATCCGTGATAGCCCGCTCTCCCACATCATTGCTGTATACGGTATTGCCTGCATAATCACGAATCCAAATCGAGTCCCAATTGTCGTTCATGAAAATCACCTGACTCAAATCAATCCCTGCACCGGACAAATAATTCGACACGGAAGACTGGTTCTGCGTGGTGATAATAACTTTGCATTCGTTAACAGCCACAGCAACAATTTGGCGCAATATATTTTGGAAGTTCGGCTCCCAAGTGATGACTAAATACTCAACTTCCTCCCACTCAGCCATAGTTCGAACGGGCTCTGTAGGGGGATCGGTTACCTTATTTTGGGTAAATGAAACACGCCCTAAATTTATTTGTTCAGATTGTGTTAAGCCTTTGGGCAGCAGGTTTTGACTCCAAACCAATGAGGTCATAAAAACACCGATAACCAGAGCAATCTTGGAAAAGTGATTCATAGAAAAATATTTTTAGCAAGATAATTAAAATGCGCGTGATATATATAGTCGGTTTTTGACCATTGAACGCTCCTGAACCAATGGTTAAGCTATCATTTTCAGGTGTGGATTTAAGGTGTTTTAAGCTTTTACGGCTAAAACTTTAACTGGCATTTAATATGTCTTACCAAAAAATTAAAGCCCCAATAAACACCAGCATTCCGAGAAGCATTACCCACAAAGTATAGGGCAAAAGTTCACTGGCCTTTAGTTTTGTTATTCCTAATAAAGGCAATGCCCAAAACGGTTGCAACATATTGGTCAATTGATCCCCGTAGGCTAAGGCCATAATGACTTTCTGCACAGGGACTTTGAGGACTATGGCCGCTTCGAGAATCACAGGGCCCTGAATGGCCCATTGCCCTCCTCCGGAAGGAATAAATATGTTAACAATCGCAGCACTAATAAAAGTGAGTATCGGGAGGGTTTCTGGAGAAGACATAGCGACAAAATAATCAGCGATGGCAAACACCAGTCCGCTGTTTTGCATAACCCCCATAATCCCAAAATAAAGGGGAAATTGAATCAAGATCCCAGAAGCTCCAGAGATAGCCTGATCCACGGCACGCAAAATACTTGAGATGTTGCCGTGTAATAAAAAAATCAAGCCGAGCATCAAGAAATTCAACATATTCGGGGTGACAATTCCTCGGCTAAGTGCTGAGCCATAGTTACATATAAAGGCGATAATTATAGCAACACCAAAACCATAAGACAAGATTTTTGACTCATCCCAATTAAATTTCAAAACCTTGGATTCGTATAATGAAGAAGGCTCTTGAATCTCCTGTTTTGGCTTGCCAGGATGACTATCAGCGGGGCCATTAATTTCCGGGACCTTGTCGGTGCCCTGACGACCAAGCCAAATCAAGAGCAGTGGCACACAAAACAAGAGCAAAATGAAGGTCAAAATATTTTGAAAACTTAGGACAGTATCAGTATAAGCGATATAGTCTGGCAAAAAAGTGCCCAGCTCATCATTGACCAATGACTGTAAGTGTCCACGCTCACCAACCTTTGCTGGGGCTGAACCACTAATGCCTCCGTGCCATATCATCATGCCTGAATAGGCCGCTGCACCCACCAGTGGATAGTTAATCCTTATGCCCCCGGCTCGTGCCGCTTCCCCAACTTTTCTCGCCATCAGAGCGCCAAAAATCAGACCAAGACCCCAGTTAAAAAAAGACACTAACATGGTTAATACTGAGACCAAGATTACAGCATGAGTTGTACCCTTAATGCCTGTAGTCATTGCCGAAATAAAACGACTCATGACAGGACTCAAAACGAGCATATGGCCCAATACCAAAATGAGCATCATCTGATAGGCAAAAACTAAAAGATCTTTTTGCCAAATTCCTTGCTCCCAATAACCCAATAAACTGAGCCAGTAGGGCTCTGAAGATTGCGATTCAGTAAAAAGCAAGGCCAAGACAAATGTCATGGCCGTGAGTAATAATGCAATAGAGAATGGTGACGGTAGAAACCGTCTGTAGAGGCTTTCTATGATTGGGGTTAGCCGCATTAAAAGGGCAAATCATCGTGTTCATCATCCTGATGATCTCCGATAGGCTCAAATGCATCTTCTGGGGGCATCGGCGGCATGTTTTGGCCTACCGCTTCAAGTAATTCGATACGCCACCCCTGAATAGAATTAAAATACTTGGTCTCTCCTTGCGGATTTAGCCACTCTCGACCTCTTAAATTAATCCCTACCTTCACGGTTTGACCGACACTTACGGTGTTTAACAAGTCTGTTTTGTCTTGTACAAATTCTATCATTAAATGCTGTGGATACTGCTCCTGTGTGGTAACTACTAATTCACGCTTTCTAAATCCATTACTCCCAAAAGTCTGGGTTGTTCCTACTAATTTTACCGTCCCTTGTATTTCCATGTTAATTCTATTTTATTCTATTTAATTATGTTTTCATTAATTATTAATCAGAGACTGCCATGCTTGCTGTATAGCCCCTTTTTCAATTAAGGCTTTAGCTATTTTATGGGCCTCAATGTTCTGACCACTATGCTCCTGAGCACCATTTGGCAAAGTACTTACATTAGCCAATTGCGCCAAATCATTGCCCGATAGCACCGTACTTTGTCTAATGGCCTTGGGTAAAGCATCTATTCCTATCCCTGGGTCACTATTTGGTTTAGCCACTTCAAATAGACCTAATTTGGCTCTAGAATACCAGTTGCCGCCCATACGGGAGACAAGATCTATTTTTTCGGGATTAATTTGACCCTGTTCATCGAGAATTTGCTCATCGATATGTAATTTTACAACCTGAGCCATCACCAAATTCCCGGCTCCACCTTCGGTCCCTAATGGTACCACATTGACTACCTTACATTCCAGTTGCACGGGCGCTTCCTTCACACGAGGTGGTGTGACTAATTCAGAGGCCTCCATTGTAAATCCAGCTTTTACAAACTCATTAACCCCTTTTGGGTATTCCGTTGAGGCTAAACTCATTTGCTGTACCATGGCATAGTTGACAACATTGATTACCACCTCGGGAACTGCCTGTACATTTTCAAGGGTGTGCTTAACCGTATTATCACGCACGCGACGAGCAGGTGAGAAAATCAATACTGGAGGGTTTGCACTAAAGACATTAAAAAAACTATAAGGCGCTAAATTGACCTGCCCCAGTTCATCTACTGTACTGGCAAAACAGATCGGCCGAGGGCCGATTGCTCCTAAAAGGTACCCGTGTAATTTTGCGGTTTGCAAGTCGTTTGGATCTAAATGCATCATCCTTGTAAAGGTAGTTTAAATGGGTAAATCTTAAAAAAGTAGCCCCTATTAATATTAACATAATTGCCTTATCTTTAATGGGAATTTCAGCCTTATGCGAACTCTTAGCGATTTTACTCGTTGGCTATTTGTCGTGCTCTCAGCCCTCATTGTATCCCTTATAGCCTGGAATACATACCGACTTTTTACACAACTTAAGGAAAATGAAAGGCATAAGATGTCCATATGGGCAGGTGCTTTTGAAGAATTTCAGCAAGTCGACATTACCAATAAAGATTGGAATAGTAAGCTGATTCTCAATATTCTTCAGAGCAATACCACCACTCCCATGATTCTCTACACCCATAAGGAAAACGCTTATTCGGTGAACAATATTTCAGAGGACATTCTGGCCGACGCTGTAAAAACAAAGGCACTTATTGATCAATTTAGCTCTGAATTTAACCCGATCGAAATTCGATATAACAACGAATTACTCCAAACTATTTACTACGGAAATTCGCCTGCCATTACAAAAATAAAGTACTACCCTCTGGTTTTACTGATCATATTATTTTTGTTTTTTTTGGCTTTGGTTTTTTTCTATAACACCTCCAAATCCGCGGAGCAAAATAAACTTTGGGCAGGAATGGCTAAAGAAACGGCGCATCAAATTGGCACACCATTGTCCTCATTAGTGGGCTGGGCAGAATTATTGAAAGCCGAGGATATCCCAAAAAATTACATCACCGAAATCGAAAATGATATTAATCGATTAAAAAAAATCACTGATCGATTTTCAAAAATCGGGTCCACACCGACCCTGGTCCCAATGGACATTGTGGCGCTGACCCGAGAAACTTGCGATTATCTCAAAAGCCGCAGTTCAAATTTGATTGAATTTGAGATCACTTTACCCTCAAATGCGATTCAAGTTGCCTTGAATGCTGAGCTATTTAGTTGGACGCTGGAAAATTTGGTTAAGAACGGCATCGATGCCATGCGTGGTCAAGGGACTATTTCCATTAACCTCAGCCTTCAAAACAAGCGTGTACTGCTCCATATCAGCGATAGCGGCAAAGGCATTCCGAAGAAATATTTTAACAAAATATTCCGGCCTGGTTTTACCACCAAAAAACGCGGGTGGGGGCTTGGGCTCTCTCTGGCGCGCCGAATTGTGGAGGATTATCACCGCGGTAAAATTCGTGTTTTGAAAAGTATTAAAGATCAAGGAAGTACCCTTGAAATCAATCTTCCGGAAATTTCATAATGATAACAAAAGAATTTGTCATCCATAGGGCCGACATTAACAATCACTGCCCAAATTGTTTCTCAGCAAGAGGCATGGTTTTTTCTTTTATCCAAAACCAAAAAGAGAATAGTTGGCTGATTAAAACCTCAGCTGAGATTCACGAGCAACTCTTTTGTCAACACTGCAGTCAAGAGATTTATCCGGGCTCTTGGGATGATGCTATTGAACGCGTCTACACTTACCAAAAAAAGTGTTTTACGCCGATGCCTGCAGGCATAAAGCTGAAAAATAAAGGAAAAATCGTTTTAGTAATTGCTTTGGCCGCTATAATAAGCGGCATCCTCATTTGGTTTTACGCTAAGTAGCTCAACGCCTAGTCCAGCCACTGAACCCAAGGAATTCGACTCAAGACAAGGATAAGGGCGAGTCCATAGAAGATGCTAATGCGCTTAAACTTCACTGCACTTTCTTCTGTGCGTTTTTGTTTTGAATAACCTATGGTCAGAATGACTGCGGCGATGAGCATAACACTGATGTGCTCTACGGCAAATAAGCGCAATGTAGCGTCTTTCATTACCTGAGCTCCATTACTGCTAAAGGACTTTATCCCCAGTGGAGAAATGAAATACAATACCAGTCCTAAAACGACCTGAAGGTGGGTGGCAATTAGCGCCCAAAGCGTCAATTTAAAATCACGAGGCGAAAAGTCACTTTGTTTGATTGAGGCCATTACGGCGTTAAGCACGGCCACAAAAAGCAAAACCAAAACGACATAGGCCGTCAGGGAGTGTAACATTTGTACAGTTGGATACATAATTATTGTTTTAGGTTTCTCAAATATAGTTTAAAAGCAAAAAAAAACCGCCTCACAAGGAGGCGGTTTTGATATTGATTCCTAAGAATTAGAAGTTCAAACGCAAGCTAGCGTTATACGTTCTACGAATACCTAGGTAGTATCCATAAGGATCTTTCTGGTTTACATAACCATTGTTGAACAAGTTGTAAACGTTGCTACGGAATTGAACTTTTTGGTCTCCGAATTTGAAGTTCCAAGTCAAACCTCCATCAAATAAGCTATATGGATTCAAACGAGCGTTTTGGTACTTCACACCAGCGAAAGCAGCCTCAGCTACATCAGATGGATCCACGAACTCATACAAGTCCTTGTTGTAGATCCAGTTGAAATCCACACTTACATTCTTCATTAGGTCAAGGTTCAAACCAGCACCTACTTGAGTTTGAGGGGCGTTACCCACACGAGCTCCAGTTAAGTTGATTTCACCTTCTTCTACGAATGTACTTGTTTCATCATCCTGAAGGGTGTAAGGAGAAGTTCCTCTATACTCCCAACGTCCAGTTTGTCCAAACGCAGTCAAAGAGTAGCAAGCGCCTTTTGGACGGTACTCTAAGTCTACCTCGATACCTTTGTGCAACTGAGTTACATCAGTCATACGGTAAGTCGAGAAGTTCCCGTTTTCTAATTCTGGACCATTGATAGCCAAGAAACGGTTACCCCACTCAGTGTAGTACATATCTACGTTGAAACGAAGTTCATTCGTTTGTAAACGGTATCCTGTTTCAAGTCCAGTGATCTCTTCGTTCTCAACAAACGGGAACGCTAACACGTTTGAGTTACGGATATCTTTAAAAATATTATCCAAGAATGGTTGACGTGAGTAGAACCCTGCATTGAAGAACAATGAATTTTGCTTGTCGATCTCTTGTCCTAGACCTCCTTTAAGGTTGTATCCTGTTTTAGATACTTTCTCAGACTTTCCTAGACCGTCACCGCTGGTTCCAACAAAACGACCTTCTCTCTGGTAAGACTGAGTCGAAACAGCCCCCTGTACAAAAGCAGAGAATCCATCTGAAGCGTACTCAGCTTGTCCAAATCCACCCACATAGTTGATGGTTTCAGAATAGTCATATTGATAACGATCTTCTTCACCAGCAGAACTGAATAATGCAGCCCATGGGTCAGCTTCGTATTCGTTTGTGAAGGTATAATCACTTGGACGATCAGTTCCGTAATTGTCTTGGTAAGAAGTAAGACCCAATAGGTCGTTTACTTGACGGAAGTGATCTCCAGTATAAGTTCTTCCATCGATACCAAGATTTACATCCCAGCTGTCAGAAAGATCTAAATTCAAGTTAGAAAGAACACCATACCAGTTGTGGTTGTTTACAGAAGCACGACGGTGGTATGAGTTACCATAGTTTCCTACACCCTCTGCGGCGTTATTGGCGTAAATCGCGTCGAAGTCAATTTCGTCTTGATTGTCGCCATCACCACCCACACGGATACGACGGCTGCTGCTACCAAGGCTTCCTGTTCCACCTCCACGACCCCAAGAGGCGTAAAGTACGGTAGACAAGTCTGCCATTTCGTTGATGTTATAATCCCAGTTCAAGTTAGCTACTGGCTTGTGGTAATAGTTACGACGCTCAGTGTAACGGCTACCTTCGAAGAAACCAGAGTTTGAGTTTTGTTTTTCACCCAATTCTTTGTAGTCCTCTAAAGAATCTGAGAAGTTTTGATCGTGCCATTGTGGAGCCCCAGTCAACAAGAAGTTGAAGGCATGCTTGTCATTTGGCTTATATCCTACAGAGAACAAATAGTTTTGTCCTTGACCTGCAGTACCGATAGCAAATTTTCTGTGCGCTTGCCAGTGGTCAACTAAGGCAGAAAAAGCCCAGCCATTTTCGTTCACACCAGTGTCGTAACTTACAGTTCCTTTGAAGTAGCTGTCGTTACCTGCCATCATGCGGACAAATCCACCTTGTTTCTTTTCAGTAGACTTAGAAACGATGTTCACAGTACCCCCTACAGAAGAGATGGCAAGTTTAGAAGAACCTAAACCACGTTGCACCTGAACAGCACTCGCCACATCGGCCATACCTGACCAGTTTGACCAGTACATACGACCGTCTTCCATACCATTGATCGGCTGACCGTTCAAAAGGAAGGCAGTGTTTACTTGGTCAAAACCACGAAGGAATACTTGTGAATCCCCAAAACCTCCAGCTTGGTTAGATACATAGACAGAAGGCGTGTATTGAATCGCCTCAACAAATTCACGGTTACCAGCGGTTTTAGACTGGATTTGCGCTGCAGTAATAGTTGATACTGCTACTGGCGTCTTACGATCTTCAGCCAAATCCACAACTCCAGAACCGATCAAAACAACCTCAGCAAGTGTGTTTGCGTCGGCAGTCATGGTTACAGTGCCTAAGTTGGCTGAACCGTTTGTCAAAGTAAAGCTTACAGTTTGGTCAACAAATCCCAAGAAAGAGATATCGATAGACCCTGAATTACCGCTTACTTCTAACGTGAAGTTTCCGTTGAAATCAGTTACCGCACCGTTGCTTGTGCCTGTTTCAACAACGTTTGCTCCTGGAAGTGGCCCTCCTAATTCTGGATCTGTAACCACACCAGTTACAGTACCCTGAGCAAAGGCAGTAAATCCGCCTAGAAGCATCAACAAAAGTAAAAATTGTCTCATAATTTTTTAATTAATTAGTAATATGGTTCCGCAAAATTAGCGTTTTTCAAAGAGATGACCTTGGGTTAATGTGAACAAAATGCAATCTCTAGAATATCTCCAAGTTAAGACTTTTTTCTCAAAGTCCGTTTTTTGGCCACTCAAGATAACAACAGGTTTATTAACAATAAGTTAAGGAGTAGCAATACAGTCTAGCTGATCTTTTAATGGCAACATGAGCTCGGCAAATTCAACCCTGAATTTTGACGGCATAGGCTCAGCCTTGGGCAAATCAGTTTTAAAGGGGTCGACCTGTCGGCCATTTTTCCAAAAACGATAGCAAACATGGGGACCACTCGTATTTCCAGTCATGCCGACCCAGCCGATCACATCGCCCTGACGCACGCGTTGGCCATTTTTCACATTGTATTTTTTCATGTGCAAGTATTGAGTTTCGTAGGTTGCATTGTGACGGATTTTCACGTAAATACCATTGCCGCCACGGCGTTCGGCTTTGGTTACTACTCCATCTGCAGTGGCCAAAATAGGTGTGCCAACCGGTGCTGCAAAGTCGGTTCCTTTGTGCGGGCGGACCTTGTATCCGTAATGCGCGATACGGCGTTTCAAATTATATCTAGACGAAATCCGACTGAACTTTACAGGCGCCTTTAAAAATGCGCGGCGTAAATTATTTGATTCCTCATCGTAAAAATCGGGTACTGTCGAGGACTCATCTTCCGGTAAAAATCTGAAGGCATAAAAAGGTTCTCCCTTGTGCGAAAAATAAGCAGCCTTGATCCGAGCCACACCTCCAGGAATAGTATCTGAAATCACCCTTTCATCATAGACGATTTTAAAATAATCCCCTTTTTGGAGTTGGAAAAAGTTAATGGTCCAAGCATAAATATCAGACATGGCTTCGGCCAAATACGGAGACAGTTCTTGAGCAGATAATGTTTCGGCTAGGGAACTTGTTATAACTCCAGAGGCTGTCTTCTCTACAAGACTTACCGGTTTTTTTTCTTGGTAAACCTGAAGACTGTCACGAAAATCGATAACAGCATATTCAATTCTATTTTTTTCGTAAACAAAAAACTGGGTCTCCGCCAAAGAATCCTTGGATTTTAGTAAAACATAGGGCCGTCCAACAACAATTTTTCTCACGTCAAAAATCTCACGAAATGTGGTAGCCACCTCATATATTTTGGCTTGCGATACCCCATGATTACTCAATATACCCCCAAAGGTATCTCCTGACATTACCGTATCACGCACTACGGTAAAATCGTTGAGAATTAGCCCGTATTCTTCAACAATAGGGATAACAACTTCTTCTGAGTCTGAATCTGTTTTTTCTCCAACACAGGACATGAGTAGTGAAGCAATAATAACGGTTATGCCAAAAAATAATTTTGTAACATTCCTATAAATCATGCCCCCAATTTTGACGTTCCTCATCACTCCATAATTCCGGGAAAAATATACGCTTTTGATATTTTGGATGCATGTATTTGGCCCAAGCACTACCGCCTGTTGCCTCGGCCTGCTTGGCCCCAATATTTAAATATTTCGCTGCGGTGCGATAATGCGCCATAACCCAGGTAATATTTACCGTGTAGTCATAATGACGCATAGCCTCAATCAAATCAGGATTTTTTTGATCTTCAAGCGGTAAAGATTTAAACTTTGCCGCCAAATTTATAGTGTTATATTCTTGAGTAAAGGCCAAGAATTCGTCTCTATAACGCTTTTCAAAGGCCGTCAGCAGGTAAGTCTTTTTACCCGTAGTATGGTCCTTGCCTGCGGCCTGCCAATACAGGTGATCCAGAGCGTGCTCGTAAGGGGTATTACGGTCGATGGTGGCGCGAAAACGAGCGTCAATTAAGTTAATAAGCTCTGTTGAGGCAAATTCAATTTTACGGTATTGCGCACTTTGAAACCCAGAAGCGGGTGCCAATGAATTTCTAAATTTCATATACTGCTCAACCTCCATGCCTTGAGTCATGATGTCAAAAGAAGTTGTGAGCATATCAAAATAACGCGAAATTCTTAATAATCGTTCTGTAAAAAACGCCGTAGTCAGGGCCTTGTGATGGGCCACTTGCTCAATTTCCCAAAGAATCATTTTAAAAATGAGCTCATTGATCTGATGATACATGATAAAAACCATTTCATCAGGAAATACAGTCCGCTTAGTTTGAAGGCCAAGCAGGGCGTCGACTTGTATGTAGTCCCAATAGGTCAAAGGCTCCTGTTGGAGTAAGCCCGAAAGATGAGTGTCGAGATGCTGGCCGATGGCATCGTATTTTTTTTGGAGATCCCCCAAAAGTACCTCGCGCGAAGTCAAATCTTTTGCCATTGTTATAATTCCAAAATTTTAAAAGGGTGCTTTAGGCCTTTGAATTCATGTAACGAAGCCTTTAATGAGCCTACGGCTAAATCCGCTTTGATGAGCAAAGGTATTTTATTTTGATCGTCACTAACCCAAACCGTAACACTCTCCTTTTCTTTGAAAACCCTTCCCCCTTCGACAAAAGGGCGAAACTTTAGGGTTTTGACCTTACCGAATTTAGTTTTCAGTTCTTCACGCCCCAAAAATTTCATGCGAAACTTATAACCTTCCTTGTCAAAAAACATATCTAAATCAACAAACTCCCCCTCTTTTATCTTATCGATATCAACCGAATTACGCAAGTAATAAAACGCGGAAACCAAATCCTGAGTCAATGGGGTTATGTCTGCAGTGACTTTGACATTATTTTCTTTATTCCATATGCGCGCAGAAAGCGCCTTGTGATTGAAATCAATTTGTACGTCTTTGGTATAACCTCCTTCATCGATCTTTCGTATGAAACGCAGTGGCATTTGAGTAGAACGATCCACATAAGTTTGATAATAGTCCTCCACATAAAAAAACCATCGCGATATTCCTGTAGTTCGTCCCTCTCCCTGAATGTGATAAACTGGCTTTTGGTCCAGAGTTGACGCTTGGACTTTTATCGAAGCATAACCCGCTGTAACAAAGCCATAGTGTACACGAAATTTACACCATTCCCCATCGGTATAGGCGCTATCAACCTCTTGCCCTTTAAGTCCCAGCGCCAAGAGCAGAAAAACAGTCAAGCAAGACCATCGAAGTAATAATGCCGAAGAAACTGCAGTCATATTAAAGTGTCCCTCGAGCCTCTTGTTCTCTTTCTATGGCCTCAAATAAGGCCTTGAAATTCCCTTTTCCGAAACTTTGAGCCCCTTTGCGTTGAATGATTTCAAAAAACAGAGTCGGACGATCTACCACGGGTTTGGTAAAGAGTTGAAGCAAATAACCTTCCTCATCACGATCGATCAAAATTCCGTGTTTTTTTAGCACCGAAACATCTTCATCGATTTTACCCACACGATCCAAAAGGTCATCGTAATAAGTTTCAGGAACGTACAAAAACTCAACCCCACGCGCACGCATGGCCGAAACCGTGGACACAATGTCGTCGGTAGCCACAGCAATATGCTGCACTCCTGGGCCATTGTAGTAATCTAGATATTCCTCAATCTGAGACTTTTTCTTACCCTCGGCTGGTTCATTTATCGGGAATTTAATACGTCCATTGCCATTACTCATCACCTTACTCATAAGCGCCGTGTAATCTGTAGAAATGTCTTTGTCGTCAAAAGAGATGATTTGAGCAAATCCCATGACCTTTCCATAAAACTCACACCAGGTATTCATTTCATGCCAATCCACATTGCCCACCATATGATCAATGAACTTAAGCCCCACAGGTTCTGGATTGTAATGAGATTGCCAAGGTTTGTAACCGGGAAGAAAAATACCTTTATAATTTTTACGCTCCACAAAAATATGAACCGTTTCTCCGTAGGTATAAATTCCTGAACGCACCACGTGACCGAAATCATCTTCTTCAACGGTCGGTTCCATAAAAGTGCGCGCTCCACGCTTAGTGGTCTCTACCCAGGATTTAGTCGCATCATCAACCCAAAGAGCCACCACTTTTACCCCATCCCCGTGTTTGTTTGTGTGGGCATTAATGGGACCATCAGGGTTTAAAGGAGTAGTCAAGACCAACCGTATTTTATCTTGTTTTAAAACATAAGAAACTCTGTCTTTAGCACCGGTTTCTAATCCTGCATAGGCCTCGGATTGAAAGCCAAATGCGGTTTTATAAAAATGAGCGGATTGCTTGGCATTACCCACATAGAGCTCGACGTAATCCGTGCCTAATAAGGGTAAAAAATCTTCCGCTTCATCGAATATTTTTTTAAGCGAATACTCCGTATTTTGAAGGTGCTCTAGGTTTTTAATTTCTGCCATGATTATCGTATTCGAGGTATTTTAATCCAACCAGGATTGGTAATAATTTCCGTCAGAGATAGCCAATCCTTGTTCAGTAACCATAAGTGGTTTAAAGGTGTCCACCATGACGGCTAATTCTTCAGTTTCTGTTTTTCCGATACTGCGTTCTGTTGCCCCGGGATGTGGTCCGTGAGGAATGCCCGCAGGGTGCAAAGAAATATGACCTGGGGCAATATCATTTCGGCTCATAAAGTCCCCATCGACATAATAGATGACCTCATCGGAGTCGATATTACTGTGGTTATAGGGTGCAGGAATACTCAAGGGATGATAATCATACTTTCTCGGCACAAAGCTACAAACCACAAATGCTGCCGTTTCAAAGGTTTGATGTACTGGTGGTGGCTGATGTATACGCCCGGTAATGGGTTCAAAATCATGAATCGAAAAGGCATATGGATAGTTGTAGCCATCATACCCCACTACATCAAAAGGATGGGTGGCATAAACCATGTCGATTAAATCATTTTGCTTTTTGACTTTCATTAAAAATGACCCTTTTTCATCATGGGTCTCCAAGGCCTGTGGTTTTCGTATATCACGTTCACAATAGGGTGAATGCTCTAGAAGTTGCCCAAACCAATTCCGGTAGCGCTTTGGCGTGTAAATGGGATGGTTTGACTCTACAATAAACAGTCGGTTATCAGGCCCATCAAACTCCATCTGATAAATCACCCCACGCGGCACCAAAAGGTAATCTCCAAAAGCAAACGGAATATTTCCTAAAAAAGTCTTTAGCCTCCCCGAGCCTTTGTGCACAAAAATGAGTTCATCGGCATCGGTGTTTTTGTAGAAATATTCGGTAACCGATTTTCTGGGCGCTGCCAAAATTATCGTACAATCACTATTGGTCAAAACAGGGGTGCGGCTCTCTAGATAATCATCACAAGACGCTACATCAAAACCCTTGAGCCTGTAGGACTGAATGTTGTTTGCCTTAGCGATTTTTGGCGCGATGCTTTTTTGAGATAAAATTTCTTTGACCTGAGTGGGGCGATGCTCGTGGTAAATATTGGAATACATTCCGTCAAACCCTATGGTTCCGAAGAGCTGCTCCGAATAAAGACTCCCATCGGGCTTGCGAAATTGTGTGTGTCGTTTGGGGGGAATCTTTCCGAGTGCGTGATAAAAGGGCATGGCAATTACATTATTTAACTTGTGGTAGTGTCGTTGTTTTTGCTGCTCTAAATTACGATTTTTTGTGCTTCTTAAGATAATTTAACCTATAAAATGCGCTTTTAAGTATCCCATGATTAAGAAAAAAAATCCCGGGACTTTAAACCCTTATAACTCGAATTAAACAAGCTGAAACTATTCAGAATTTTGAGCTAAACTCAGGAAAAATTCTGAAAATAATCCAATACCTTTTGGGCTTTATGGGCCCCAACCACAGCACTTACCTCATCAAAAGTCGCTTTTTTAAGGCGCTCAGGGCTCTTAAAGGTCTGAAGTAAGGTTTCAACAGTTTTCTGCCCTACTCCGGGGATATTTTCCAAAACAGAATCTATGGCCTCTGTGCTTCGTTTTTGTCGGTGGAATGTAATGCCAAAGCGATGGGCCTCATTGCGCAGTTGCTGAATCAATTTCAGGGTTTCTGAGGTCTTATCTAAATACAACGGGATGGGATCGTCGGGATAGTACAATTCTTCAAGGCGTTTAGCAATTCCGATAATGCTGATTTTACCCCGAAGATCCAAGCGCGCCAAGCTCTTAAGTGCTGAAGATAATTGACCTTTACCGCCATCGATCAATATCAGGTTGGGCAAAGGCTGCTGCTCTTCTAGAAGACGCTTGTAACGCCGATAGACCACTTCTTCCATAGAGGCAAAATCATCAGGGCCAGTTACGGTTTTAATATTGAATTTTCGATACTCCTTTTTAGACGGTTTTCCGCGTTTGAACACCACACAAGCCGCGACGGGATTGGTCCCTTGAAAATTACTGTTATCAAAACATTCAATGTGCTCGGGTAAAACAGGAAGACGCAAATCCTTTTTCATCTGTGTCATGATCCGCTTTTCATGACGATCGGGATCAACAATTTTGGCTTGCTTCAGTCGATCTAATCTAAAGTATTTGGCGTTGCGCAACGAAAGCTCAAGAAGTTTCATCTTATCGCCCTGTTTAGGTACAATTACTTGCACTCCTTCCGGCACACTGATTTTGTGCCCCGCAATTATATTTTTAGCCTGTAAATTAAACCGCTGTCGCAATTCTACAAAAGCTAACTCTAAAAGTGATTTGTCGGACTCATCGAGCTTTTTCTTGAGCTCAATGGTATGAGAACGCACTATGCTGCCAAAAGCTATTTGTAGGAAATTAACATAGGCAAAATCCTCATCTGAACGAATACTGTATACCTCGGTATCAACAATTTTTGGACCCACCACTGTGGAGCGGGCTTGATAATTTTCTAAAATGTCTATTTTCTCTTTTATCGTGGCGGCGGCTTCAAATTCAAGGTTTTGGGCATGCCGGTTCATTTTTGCCTTAAATTGAACTAGAGAGGCCTTGAAGTTTCCCTTTAAGATTTGATGTATTGCCTCAATTTGCTGCTGGTAATCATCAAATTTCTGATGGCCTTCGCATGCCCCGAGACAATTGCCGATGTGGTATTCCAAACATACTTTGTACTTGCCCGACTCTATTTTGTCTTGCGACAAATCATAATTGCAAGTCCTCAAAGGATACAATCCTCGGATTAGGTCTAGGAGGGTTTGAACCGTCCGCATTTGGGTATATGGGCCGTAATATTGACTCCCATCTTTAATCAGTTTACGGGTCATGAATACCCGGGGAAAAGGCTCATTTTTGACGCATATCCAAGGATAGGACTTGTCGTCTTTCAGCAAGACATTGTACCGTGGCTGGTATTTTTTAATAAGATTATTCTCCAATAAAAGGGCATCGGTCTCTGTATCGACTACTATATGACGAACGTTGTGGATTTTTTTGACCATAATCCGGGTGCGCGCATTGTCATGCTCTTTATTGAAATAACTACGGACCCGTTTTTGCAAGTTTTTCGCCTTACCGATATACAATAGTTTCTCCTGCTTATCATAAAACTGATAAACCCCCGGCGAATCAGGAAGTGTAGCAATCTGAAGTGTTTTAGAAACTTCTGTCATACCCCAAAGATACATCAACTCAATCTTAGAAAACAGCGTTATTATTTTTCATACCTTGCATTAAAGTGGATTAAATGAATATTGCCATCCTATCGCGTAGTGCGCAGCTGTACTCCACCAAAAGCCTGTTGGACTGCGGTTTAAAACACCATAACATGGAGGTTATGGATCCAACTCTGTGTCATGTAGGGACACAGGACAACAAAGCGGTATTGTATTACGGCACAGAACTCGTCGATGACCTAGATGCGGTAATTCCTCGTATTGGCGCGTCCAATACCTTTTTTGGTGCCTCATTAGTACGCCACTTTGAAAGCATGAATGTCTTTAGTACGGTTAGTGCCGAAGCGATATTACAATCGCGCAACAAATGGACGTGTCAGCAAATTCTCAGCCAACACAATATTCCCACTCCTATGTCTTTTTTGGGGCATACCACAAACCCAGATGATGTACTGATCCATTTTAAGGGACGACCAGTAGTAATTAAACTTCTTCAAGGCACCCATGGACAAGGCGTTATTTTAGCAGAAAGCACGGCCTCTGCAAGAAGCATTATGGAAACCCTTACCGCCTCAAAAGTTCGTTTTTTAGTTCAAGAATTTATTGCGGAATCTCAAGGAAGCGACTTACGAGCCATCGTGATCGATGGCGCTGTTGTGGCCTCGATGAAGCGCTTGAGCAAAGCTGGAGATTTTAGATCTAACCTACATCGCGGTGGACAATCAGTGGACTATTCACTAAGTCCTGAAGAAACGCATGTTGCTGTCAATGCTGCGCGGGCTTTGAAACTCGGCGTTTGCGGAGTAGATATATTACAAAGCGAACGCGGACCGCTAATTTTAGAAATTAATTCCACGCCAGGTCTTGAGGGCATAGAAACAACAACAGGAATCAATGTTGCCCAAAAAATAATTAGCTATATCGAGCGCAACCGAAATTCATGAGTAACAAGAGTAAGTCCATTAATGTCTTAGGGACTGAGGTGCTCCCGGGGAAGAGTGCTCAGGCATTGTTACAGGTAGCCCATTTGCACAATCGCACGGCTATCGAGGTCCCTGTGTTTATAGAACGTGCCATAAAGGAAGGGCCCACAGTATTATTGCTTGCCGGGATTCACGGAGATGAAGTCAATGGTATTGAGATCTTGCGCCAATGCATTGCCAAAGGTATTACTAGACCCCGCAAAGGCACCATAATTTGTATCCCCGTGGTCAATGTGATCGGTTATGTACACAATCAAAGAGACCTACCGGATGGTCGAGATTTAAATCGGGCGTTCCCGGGTAAAAAAACGGGCTCTTCAGCCGCCCAAATAGCTTATCAGCTCACTCAAGGGGTAATTCCACATGTCGATTTAGCCATCGATTTTCATACCGGTGGGGCCCAACGATTTAATGCCCCGCAAATTCGAATGAGTGGTCTAGATGCTGAACTCTTAAACAAAGCCAAAACATTTGGCGCCCCCTTTGTAGTTCACGCCAAATCAACGCCAAAATCACTGCGTCAGACTTGCGATAAAAAAGGAATCCCCCTTTTACTTTTTGAAGGAGGTAAAAGTAACGATATAAACACAGCAGTAAGCAATGCTGGGGTTAATGGCGTAAAACGTTTACTCCATCATTTAGACATGATCTCTCCTAAATTCAAAATAAGCGCGCCCAAACACAAGACTGTTGAGATATTGAATAGTATGTGGGTGCGGGCCAGTTCATCAGGCATGTTTAAACCATTAATTGAAGTGGGCAAATGGGCTGAAAAAGGGGCGATAATAGGTCAAATTTCAGACCCCTATGGCCAGTCAATGATTGCCGTCATGGCACCAAATGATGGATACGTGTTCAATGTGAATCAGGCGCCTACTGTTTATCAAGGCGATGCACTTTTTCATCTTTCAACAGAAATTAGATAACCCCAGAAAGAAAATAATACGCGAAGGACAAGCAATCGGATGAAGGACAAAAAAACCATAAGACAAGAGGTGATGGCCCGCCGAAAATCTTTAACTCCGCTGCAGCAGGACGAGATGAGTTTAGCTATTGCTAATCAATTATTGCGCTGTGATATTTGGCAGGGCACTTATTATCATCTGTTTTTGACCATGGCCCAAAAAGGCGAGGTAGACACACATCCCATTTTGGACATTCTTCATGGCCGTGATAAACAAATTGTAATCTCCAAGGCGAATTTTGAGCGGGGTAGTTTACGTCATTTTCTGTTAGACGAAAACACGCGTATCATGACCTCAAAATTTGGCATCCCAGAGCCAGAAAGCGGCCAAGAAGTTTCCCCTGATTTATTGGACGTGGTCTTTGTTCCGCTATTGGCTTATGACAAAAAAGGCATGCGCCTTGGCTATGGCAAGGGATTTTACGATCGATTTTTAGCCCAGTGTCCTGAAAGTTGTAAAAAAGTAGGGCTTTCCTTTTTTGACCCAGAATCGGACCTCATCCCCAGTGAGCCCTGGGATTTAGCCTTAGATTTTGTAGTGACCCCAAGTGCATTTCATCGATTTTAAATGTTTTTTAACCGATAATTTGTAATATTTATTACATTAGTGGTCCCAAAACTTATAAAACATGAACTTTCTTTCAACCAAAAGACGGTCTCAAGCGGCATTTAACAGCCCCGCGAAATCCGAATCATTCAAGGTTAATCCTGACTATTTTAATCGACAGTTCCAAGCCCAACAAGGTATTGTGTCGCCTCTTGAGGATGTTGCGAATCAGTTAGTCCGTCTCAATAAACAAAACGCGCAACTTTTGGCATTTGCCGAACATATGTGTCGTCAAATACGCAGTGTTACCGGCAACTTAGGACTTACAGTAGAACTCCTACAACAGACCACTGATGAACAAGAACGGCAAGAGCTTATCGGTCAAATCCAAGATGTATCAGTGATCATGAACCAAACTGTGGATCAGCTCAATCAAATGTCTTATTGCTCGAAACTGAGCCCGGACCAGAAAGAAAATGTCTCCATTAGTTCCTCATTGCACAGGAGTTTGGGACAACTCAATGCCCTTTTACACGAATCAGAGGCAGAGATTTTCTCTGATTTCTCCGAAGTGCCCGAGGTTTCGTTTAACGCTAAACTTCTTGAATCCTTTTTTAAGTCTATTATTGAGTACGCCATCATCCATACACCCGAAACCAGAAAACCGGCTATTGATATTTTTTCATATCAAGAACATGAGGGTAATGTACTTTTGATTAAAGATAATAGTGATGGCAGTATTCTGGCTAAATTTAGTAGAACCGATTATAGACCGGACAACAACCTTTCGGACGCCAGTGTATTGACTTTTAATGCCCTTAAATTACAGATTGAACAACTTGGGGGAGCACTGAGCGTCAGTGCAAATACCAGCGTTGGTTCGTCGCTCAAAATCACCTTTTAAAGGTTAGTAAATCACTCCTGACTTGGGGTTTTTGGAAAAGCCTTTTTATTGAAAAGGATCAAAAGACCCACGCCCGTACTGATCGCAGTATCGGCTACATTGAATACTGGGTTAAAAAAGGAAAAGGAAAACATATCTACGACCTTGCCATGTAGCCATTGGCCATAACCCCCGCCTTGAGGGAGAAACTCAGCAACTTGGCCCATGCTATGCTCAAAAAACACCCCGTAGAAAACAGAATCAATGATATTGCCCATAGCCCCGGCAAAAATCATAGAAATTGACAAAGTCAACACCCACGAGGACTGTTTACGAATGACATCGTAAAGCCAATACCCAATGCCCACAATGGCTAATAGCCTAAAAACTGTCAAAATTAGTTTGCCGTAATTCCCAGGAATTTTAGCCCCCCAAGCCATACCTTCATTCTCTATAAAATAGATTTTGAACCACGAAAAAACCGCGACACTGTCGTGTAAGGCAAAATGGGTCTTTATGTAAAATTTTGACCATTGATCAATGATGAGAATGATCAAGATCAATAAAATAGCTTGGGTTGACTTCATATTCCGCCCTTATTTCTGCATATTTTTTGCTTCAATGCTCAAAGTAGCATGAGGCACGATACGCAGACGCTCTGGCTTAATTAATTTGCCCGTGACACGGCAGATTCCGTAGGTTTTATTCTCTATTCGGATCAATGCATTTTTTAAATCACGAATAAATTTCTCTTGTCTGATGGCCAATTGAGAATTCGCCTCCTTGCTCATCACTTCACTCCCTTCATCAAAGGCCTTAAATGTGGGTGAGGTATCATCCGTTCCGTTATTACTGTCGTTTTTGTAGGCGCTTTCTATTAAAGCCAATTGCTCCTTGGCTTTTACTAGCTTTTCATTAATCAATACTCTGAACTCCTCGAGCTCCTTGTCTGTGTAGCGTGTCTTTTCTTCATTTGCCATAATTAACACTTTTTAATGTTCAGTTGGGTTGTTATATCATCAAATTCGATGACCTGTCCCCCTTCGAGTTGGTCTACAACGCTGAGTTGATCGGCCAAAGTCTCCTGAGAAACATAGTCACCAAAATGCTGTAAAGCTTCATTGAGCACAGGATGCGCAACAAGACTAATTTCTATGCGATCTGTCACTTCGAGTCCACTGTCTTTGCGCAAATTTTGAATGCGGTTAACCAGTTCGCGACAAATCCCTTCGTATTTCAAAGATTCTGTTATGGTAACATCAAGGGCTACCGTTAGTCCATCTGCACTAGCCACGAGCCAACCCTCGATATCTTGTGAGCTTATAATCACATCGGACCGCTCTAAAGTAATACTTTTATCGGCTAAATCTAGACTCAAATTTCCGTTTTGTTCCAAGGCGCTTATTTGCTCTGGACCAAATTGGCCGATGGCGGCTGCTACAGCCTTCATATCAGCCCCAAATCTAGGCCCAAGTTTTTTGAAATCAGGTTTAATTTGTTTGACTAAAATGCCTGAATCTTCACTAATGAGCTTTATGTCTTTTACGTTTACCTCGTGCTTGATTAAGTCCTGCACCGCCAGAATATCTTGTCTTTGCGCCTCGCACAAAACGGGAATCATGATCGTTTGCAAAGGTTGACGTACTTTAATTTTTTCTTTTTGACGCAATGAAAGCACTAAAGAAGAAACCGTCTGCGCCTTATTCATTTTTCGCTCTAAATCTGCATCAATCAGCGTAGTATTGGCTTTTGGAAAATCACTCAAGTGCACTGAAATGGGACTTTGTGGATTAACCACATTGGTCAAGTCACGATAGAGGCGGTCCATAAAAAATGGCGCAATCGGAGCCCCTAACTCGGCGACGGTCACCAGACATTGATACAGCGTCTGGTAGGCCGAAATTTTGTCCGGACCATAAGTCCCCTTCCAATATCTTCTGCGGCTCAGGCGCACAAACCAGTTGCTCAAATGCTCTTGAACAAATTCTGATATGGCCCGTGCGGCGCGTGTGGGTTCATAAGCGGTAAACGCTTCATCCACGGTGAGAACCAAAGAATTTAATGCGGATAAAATCCATCGATCGATTTCGGGACGTTCAGCGTGCGGTACCTCAGCTTCTTGAAAAGTAAAGCCATCGACATTGGCGTAAAGAGCAAAAAAGCCATAGGTATTATAGAGTGTGCCAAAGAATTTATTGCGTACCTCAGCGATTCCTTCCAAATCAAATTTCAGGTTGTCCCAAGGATTGGCATTACTGATCATATACCAACGTGTTGCGTCAGGGCCATAAGTATCTAAAGTCTCAAAAGGGTCCACCGCATTGCCCAAGCGCTTAGACATTTTTTGACCGTTCTTATCCAGGACTAATCCGTTAGACACCACATTCTTGTATGCGATATCGTCAAAAATCATGGTGCCAATGGCGTGCAAAGTGTAAAACCAACCACGGGTTTGATCCACACCTTCGGCAATAAAATCGGCCTTGCGCCAGGTCTGCTCGACCTTCTCTTTATTTTCAAAAGGGTAATGCCATTGAGCATAAGGCATGCTTCCGCTATCAAACCAAACATCGATCAAATCACTTTCACGATACATTGGGGCACCAGTAGAGGAAGTCAACACGATTTTATCCACATGACTTTTGTGTAAATCTACCTTTGCATAATTCTCCTCTGAAAAGTCTGAAGGATCAAATGAGGCAAAAATATCCTCTGTCATATGGCCTGCTTTGACCGATTCTGCCATGGCCTCCTTCAGCTCCTTAATTGAGCCGATGCATTTGGTTTCCCGTCCGTCTTCGGTACGCCAAATTGGCAAGGGGATTCCCCAAAATCTAGATCTAGACAGGTTCCAATCATTCGCGCTGGCGAGCCAGTTGCCAAAACGTCCTTCTCCAGTGGCTTTGGGCTTCCAATTAATATCCTGATTCAAGGCGTGCATGCGGTCTCTAAAATCAGTGACCTTAATAAACCATGAGTCTAGTGGATAATACAATATAGGTTTGTCCGTACGCCAGCAATTTGGGTAACTGTGGAGGTATTTTTCAACCTTGAAGGCTTTGTTTTCGATTTTAAGTTTGATGGCAATTTCGACATCGACACTTTTCTCTGGAGCTTCCCCTTCAGGATAATATTCGTTCTTTACATAATATCCGGCAAAATCACTCACCTCATCACGGAAACGTCCCTGTAAATCAACCAGTGGCACTAATTGTCCGTCCTGGTCTTTGACCAACATGGGAGGCACTTCGGGACTAGCCTCTTTGGCCACCTTGGCATCATCGGCACCAAAAGTTGGAGCAGTATGCACAATACCAGTACCATCTTCTGTGGTCACAAAATCACCGGCAATTACTCTAAAGGCATTTTCAGGGTTATTGTGGGGCAATACATAAGGCATCAATTGCTCATAGCGGGCACCTACTAAATCAACTCCGCTCAAATGGGCCACAACAGAATAAGGGGTTTTTTTAGCCGCAGGCTCAAGTGCCTCATGATCTTGAATCTCGTCAACAAGCTCAAACTTGCCTGAGAACACCTTTGATATCAGAGCCTCGGCTAAAACTACATGTACTGGCGCTCCGGTATATTGATTGAAAGTCTTGACTACTGCATATTTAATTTTCGGCCCCACAGTAAGGGCAGTATTGCTCGGTAAGGTCCAAGGTGTTGTCGTCCAAGCCAAAAAATGTAATTCTTTATAGCCTTTTAAACTTTCTGGTAACGATTCTTCGATGGCTTTAAATTGGGCCACAACAGTAGTATCGGTAACATCTTGATAAGTCCCGGGCTGATTCAGCTCATGAGAACTTAAACCCGTTCCCGCTTTAGGGGAATAGGGTTGAATGGTGTAGCCCTTGTATAAGAGTCCTTTATCATAAATCTGTTTTAAGAGCCACCAGACCGATTCCATGTATTTTGGCTCGTAAGTCA